>NZ_RAHU01000006.1:0-431111 GCF_009659995.1 Stenotrophomonas sp. MH181796 | reverse complement strand
GCTTGGTGCGCTCGAACTTACCCTTGGCCATGGCTGCTTATCTCGAATTCGTCTGAGAGGTGATGCTTAAGATGGTGCTCACGAAAGGAATCGAACCTTCGACCTCTTCCTTACCAAGGAAGTGCTCTACCGACTGAGCTACGTGAGCCGAGTTTTGCATTATGACATGAACTCGATAAGATTCAAAGTTCATCCAATGGAGCGGGAGACGGGAATCGAACCCGCACCATCAGCTTGGAAGGCTGAGGTTCTACCATTGAACTACTCCCGCGCCGGGAATGTCACAACGTGAAACTGGTGGAGGGAGGTGGATTCGAACCACCGAAGGCGTAAGCCAGCAGATTTACAGTCTGCCCCCGTTGGCCGCTTGGGTATCCCTCCTTACCACCCCATTCCGTTGCCGCCGAAGCGTTGCGGTGTGTGGTGGTGAGCCGCTTATTCTGCTGATGGGACGGGGGGCTGTCAACGCTTTTTTCCATCTTTTTCACACGTTGTCGCAAACCCATTGATACGCAAGGTTATTGACCGGGGACCGGCAGGGTCTCGCTGGCGAAAATTGCGACATGGGGGACACCGTCGGCGCCAATCCACCCTCGATACATGCCCTGGGTGTTGAACGGCGCGGCCATTTTGCCGTCTGCGGCGAGCACGATCGCACCGCCGTCGCCGCCCATCTTCGGAATCGTCTCGTTGATCACGCCCCTGCCTGCCTGCGCCGGGGTCTGCCCCTGGTAGCGCATGCGCGCGCAGATCTCGTGCGCGGCCGCGGTGCGGATGTAGTACTCGCCCCAGCCAGTGCCCGAGACCGCACAGCGCGCGTCGGCCCAGGTTCCGGCGCCGATGATCGGGGAGTCGCCCACCCGACCATAGCGCTTGTTGGTCATGCCGCCCGTGGAGGTGCCGGCGGCGAGCTGCCCCTGTGCGTCCAGGGCGACCGCGCCCACGGTACCGAAGTGCTTTGCGGTCTCCAGGTCGGCATGCGCCTGGCCACTGGCTTCTTCCTTCAGCGCGCGCTGCAGCTGCTGCCAGCGCTTCTCGGTGCGGAAGTACGACGGATCCACCAGGGGAATGCCCTGCTCCACCGCAAATGCTTCGGCGCCCTGCCCAACCATCATCACGTGCCTGGACTTCTGCATCACGGTCTGTGCCAGCAGGATCGGATTGCGCACCCGCTGCACGCCGGCCACCGCACCCGCAGCCTGGGTGGCCCCGTCCATCACTGCGGCATCCAGCTCGTTGTGGCCGTCATGGGTGAACACCGCGCCCTTGCCGGCGTTGAAGGTCGGATCGTCCTCCAGCACGGTGATTGCCGCGGTGACCGCGGCAAGCGCCGGGCGACCGGCCGCCAGTTCGGCATGGCCATTCAGCAGCGCTGCGCGCAACGCATCGCGCGCAGCCTTCTCTTCGGCCGGCGACAGGTCCTTGCGCTCGACGCCGGCGCCACCGTGGATGACCAGCAACGGCGAGGTCGCCGGAGCGGCCTGGGCCAGCAATGGCAGGGACAGCAGCGCGGACAGCGCCAGGCGGAGTTTCATCGGATACGTCTCCAGCAGGACGAGGGAATGGATTGCATGGTAGTGCCGGCCGCTGGCCGGCAAGGGGCCGCATCAGGGCAGACCGGCTTCCGGCCAGCGGCCGGCACTACCGGGAAGGACGATCATTGGCGGACGACTTCAATCTCGCCGTCGCTGATGTCGGCCACCGCCTGATAGTCCGCGTCGGCCTGGAAGTCGTCCAACCGCATGCGGCTGCCGCTGGCAACCACGGTCACCGGCACCGCGTGGAAGCGCAATGGCTCACCTTTGACCAGGCGATCGGCATCACGGCCCGGGCTGACCACCCAGACCTTGCCCTCGCCGTCGGCGCTGTAGACCTGCGCCTGGCCATCCGGCTCCACGCACAGCGCGGTGTCTTCATCGACGCCGATGCCGACGATGTCCGGGTCGCCGCTGTCCTGTGCGGCACGCGCCACGAACACGATCAGGCGACCGAGCCGGTCGCGCTTGTCGAAGTGGGTATCGGTGACCACCCGCTGCAGATAGGGCATCTGCAGGAATCCGCTGTCCATGGTCACTGCACTGCCCATCGGGTCGGCCAGCGCACCGGCGGAGGTGATGCTGCCGCCATCCATGGCGCCATAGGCGTAGCCGCCGAGGATGGCCAGCCCGGCGCTGGTGCCGGCAATCGGCTTGCCGGCGCGCACATGGGCGTTGAGCGCGCGGTTGAGCGCGGTGCCCTTCCAGAAACGGATGTAGCGCGACTGGTCGCCGCCGGCAATGAAGATGGCGTCGGCTGCGGCAACCACGCGCAGCACGGCCGGATCGTCGGCGCCGCGGCGACTGTCGAACACCAGGGTCTGCACCGCGGTGGTACCGCCGATTTCGCGATACAACCGGTCCTGCAGTTCGTCGCTGCCGGAAGCACGCAGGATCAGCACGCGGCCGTTACCGGCCTGCTTCAGCCACCACTGGAAGGCCTCCGGCACCCATTCGCCGCCCCCCATCAACATCATGGCCGGCGCGCGCGGGCCGGGGCGGGGTGCGTCGAGATCCCCGGCTTCGTAGTAGGCAAAGCCCGGGCCCTGCAGGTCCTGCGCAGGGGCGGCCAACGGCACGGCCAACACCAGCAGCACCAGCCAGGCGATGGGGGCACGCAGGGTCCGATGGAGGCGTCGCATCTTGATCTCCCTGAACAAAATCGACTTGCAAGCGCTTTCACTCTTTGCCAGATAGAGACCCAGTAGTCAAGGACATAAAAAAGGCGTTAAATGCGCGCGCCCATTCCCGAAATCTGAATGGGGGACAGGGCCCCTCCTCTGCGGGCCGGCTTCATTTCCGAGAATTCCTCATGCGTAGAAAGGCGATGGCGTGGTCGATCCAGCTGGCGTTGATGGGCGTGGCTGCTTCCGCGGCGGCCCAGGCACCGGCTTCCTCTTCGGTTCAACAACTGGACGCGGTGCAGGTCACCGGTTCGCGCATTCCGCGCGCCCAGGTGGAAGGTCCCGCCCCGATCACGGTGATCAGCGCCGAGCAGATCCGCTCCAGCGGCTTCACCACCGTGCCCGACGTGCTGCGGTCGATGACCCAGAACGGCGGTGAGACGCAGAGCCAGCAGTCGTCCAGCGGTGCCGACTTCTCGCCGGGTGCCCAGCAGGTGGACCTGCGCGGCCTCGGCCCGAACCACACGCTGGTACTGGTCAATGGCCGCCGCATCGCCGACTTCCCGATGCCGTTCAAGGGCCGCAGCAACTTCACCGACGTCTCCAACATCCCGCTGGGCATGATCGAGCGCATCGAAGTGCTGACCGGCAGTGCCTCGGCCATCTACGGTTCGGACGCGATCGCCGGCGTGGTCAACTTCATCCTGAAGAAGAAGGCCGACGGCACCACCGTCGACATGCGCATGGGCACCACCAGCGAAGGCGGTGGCGAGTCGTTCGACATGAGCCTGGCCAGTGGCTTCAGCCGCGGCAACTTCAACGCCGTGTACAGCGTTGAACTGCAGTCGCAGACCCCGCTGTGGGCGTATGAGCGCGACATCCAGGATTCGACCCAGGACGGCCCGACCGAGGGCTCACGCATCGCCCGCCGCGCGTACCTGCGCACGGATTACAACGACGACTACCTGGATCCGGGCGCGGCCACCTGCGAAGCGCTGGCCGGGCAGAACCAGGGCAGCACCTACCGCGCCTACCGCCCGCGCTACGGCTACTACTGTGGCAGCGACAGCTCGATCGGCTACGGCACCATCCTCAGCAAGCGCCGTGGCGCCAATGGCTATGCGTCGCTGAGCTACGACTTCGACAACGGCCAGCAGTGGTTCGCCGATGTGCAGCTGGGCTACCACACGATGTCGCTGATGCGCGACGTCACCAAGTGGGGCCGGATGGATGCCAACGGTGATGAATCGGGCTACTTCAACAACCAGGCCACCGGCGAGATCGAGTTCTGGCAGCGCCAGTTCTCGCCCGAAGAGATGGGCGGCCTGAACAATGCGATGGTGCGCAGCACGCAGAAGACCTTCAGCGTGACCACCGGCTTCAAGGGCAAGCTGGCCGGCAACTGGGACTACGAAGCGGCACTGAGCCACTCGCAGTACCAGTCGCGGATCAGCTGGGCGCAGATCATCGCCGCCAAGGCCAATGATCTGTTCCTGGGCCCGCAGCTGGGCGTGGACGACGACGGCTTCCCGATCTACAACGCCGACCCGTCGCGCCTGTACCGGCCGCTGACCCGCGCCGAGTACGATTCGATCGCCGCGCGTACCACCTATACGCCGAAGTCGCGCACCGAGACGGCCGCGTTCACCCTGACCAATTCCGCGCTGTTCGGCCTGCCGGGCGGTGATGCCGGGTTCGCCGCGACCGTGGAAGTGGGCCAGCAGGCCTATGCGCTGAACCCCGATCCGCTGGCCACCCAGTACTACTACTACAGCTGGAAGGACTCGGACGGCCAGGGGTCGCGCAACCGCTGGGCCACCGCCGCCGAGCTGCGCATGCCGCTGCATGAGACGGTCAACCTGAGCGTGGCCGGCCGCTATGACCAGTACCGCTATTCCGGCCACACCATCGGCAAGGCGACCTGGAGTGGCGGCCTGGAATGGCGCCCGATCGACACCCTGCTGGTGCGTGGCTCGTATGGCACCGCGTTCCGCGCACCGGACCTGCACTACGTGTTCGCCGGCCCGGGCAACGACGAGACCACCGCCGAAGACCTGTACAGCTGCCGCGCCGACGGTGCCAGCGACTGTTCCGACTACGAGCGCAACCTGATCCGCAGCCGCACCGGCAACCGCCAGCTCGACCCGGAAACCAGCACCTCGTGGAGTGCCGGCCTGGTCTGGTCGCCGGCGATCGGTCTGGACCTGTCGGTGGACTGGTTCGACATCGACATGCGCAAGCAGGTGCAGGACATGGACGTGCGCACGATCCTGGCCAACGAAGCAAACTGCCGCCTCGGCAGTGCCGACATCAATTCGCCGACCTGCGTGGACGCGCTCGACCGCATCACCCGTACCAGCGACGGCCGCCTGTACGGCGTGCGCGTGGCACCGATCAACGTCGCCCGCGAGTCCACCTCGGGCATCGACGTCGGCCTGCGCTACCGCCTGCAGACCGGCATCGGCGACTTCATCCTCAACGGCACCCATACCTGGGTGAAGAAGCACGACTTCCAGCGCTACCCGGGTGATCCGACCCTGGACCAGTTCGCGGTCAACAGCGGCTTCGATATTCCGCGCACCAAGACCAGCCTGAGCGTGACCTGGGAGAAGGACGCGTGGTCGGCCACCGTCTACGGATCGCGGCTGGGCAAGCTGCCGACCTCGGACAACTACGACCAGTCGTTCAAGTGGGACAGCGGCGACAGCCCGTACATCAAGGCGACCTACCGCTACAACGCGTCGCTGCAGTACCGCTTCGACGACCATTCGCGCCTGTCGCTGTCGGTGGTCAACGTGTTCAACAAGATGCCGCCGAAGGACGCCACCTACACCGCGTATCCGTACTACGACGTGTCCTGGTTCGACAGCGTCGGCCGCACCATCAACCTGCAGTACACCCACAAGTTCGGTGGCAGCGCGCTGTAAGCTCCCGCCCAACGTCGATACAGGAGACCCCCGCTTCGGCGGGGGTTCTTCTTTTCCGCCGCCTGAACGGTTCCCGCGCACATGCGACAGCGCGGCTGGCCCGCGGGAGATTTTAGGAAACGGCTGATTCCGCGCCGTCCGCACCGCTCCCTAGCATCGTTGCATGTTCCGCTTCCCTCGCCCTTCGCTGCAGCAGGCCGTGCCATCGACCACCGCGTCGGTGCTGCTGCGCTGCCTGACCGTGAGTGTTTTCATCTGCCTGGCCGCCGCGGCCGGCTTCTACCTGCTCGCAGCGTTCACCGAGGACATCTCGACCCATCGCCGCGAGATGAATGCAGCGGCCTACAAGGCACAGATCTATTTCGACCAGCGCGAAGCGCTGCTGCGGTACCTGGGTGATTCGGTGCTGACCGGTAACCTGGATGCACCTGCGGCAGACAGCGAAGGCATGCGCCAGGTGCCGCTGGATGGTGCTGGCGGCCAGCCCGGTCAGCGACTGCTGCTGTCGACGCGCGCCGAACACACGCTGCAGGCGCTGCAGACGTACCTGATGCTGGTCGATGCAGAGGGCGCGCATTGGCTGGCCGGCGGCGAGGTCGACGTCGACCTGGCGCACCTGCCTTCGCTGCGTGCGCTGCAGGCGCGCAGCGGCAGCCTTGAGGGCGACGCCCCGGTGTACTGGCTGCGCCCAGGGGACAGCGGCGTTGCACTGGCCCGGCCGGTGCAGGCCGGACCCCACCCGACGCGGTGGCTGTTGCTGCTGCTCGATGGTGCAGCAGCGGCAAGCATGATCGATGGCCAGGGCATCGGCGGCTATGCGTTGCTCGATCGTGGCGGACAGCCTGCGCTGTCGAGCCAGGCCCCCCGGCTGGACAGCGCTGGCTGGAAGACACTTCGGGAACGCCAGGACGACAGCTTCGGCACCTTGTGGAGCAGCGGTCTGCCGCGCGGCGTGGCGCTGGTGAAGAGTGTCGGCAATGACGGCTGGCGGCTGGTCTACCACCTGCCGCCGCAGCTGCTGCTGGGTGATCTGGCAGTGCCTCTTCTGATCTGCACGCTGTTGCTGCTGCTGGCCGGCTTCGCACTGCGCCTGCTGCGGCATCGTGTCGACCGCCAGCTGATCCAGCCGGCACTGCAGCAGCACCGTCGCCTGCTGGAGAACCTGGATTTCAGCTCGACGGTGATCGACATGGCGCCGGTCGGCATCTGCGTCCTGCGCCGCAGCGACCGCCAGTTGCTGCTCTCCAACCAGCTGCTGCGCGACTGGCTGGGCGAAGAAGGTGAACACAGCGACTGGCAGGCGCCCTGGCGCGGGCATGCTGGCGAGCGCGGACGTGGACTGGAGTTCACCACCCGCGATGGTCGCCAGCTGCAGGTGCTGCACGCCGCTTGCCGCTACCAGGGCGATGACGTGCTGCTGTGCGTCTTCCATGACATTTCCCGGCACCGCCAGGCGCAGGCAGCGTTGTCATCGGCACGCCAGGCCGCCGATGCGGCCAACCAGGCCAAGAGCGCGTTCCTGGCCACCATGAGCCATGAAATCCGCACCCCACTGTACGGCGTGCTGGGCACGCTGGAACTGCTGGGCCATACCACGCTGGATGCGCGGCAGTCGCAGTACCTGCGTACCATCGAGAGTTCGTCATCGGTGCTGCTGCAGCTGATCAGCGATGTGCTGGATGTCTCCAAGATCGAGTCGGGCCAGCTGAGCCTGGAGCCGAGCGCATTCTCGCCGCGCGAACTGACCGAAAGCGTGTTGCGCAGCTTTGCCGCAGCAGCCACCTGCAAGGGCCTGCAGATCCTGGTCTGCACCGACCCGTGCCTGCCGACGCGCGTCCTGGGAGATGCCGACCGCATCCGCCAGGTCCTTGGCAACCTGCTCAGCAACGCGATCAAGTTCACCGAGCATGGCCGCGTGGTGCTGCGGGTGCGCCAGGTACAGCGCGAAGGTGAGTCCAGTGTGCTGGCGTGGCAGGTCACCGACACCGGCATAGGTATCGCCGCCGAGGAACAGGCGCGGCTGTTCGAGCCGTTCCGCCAGGTCCGCGGCGCCGCCAGTGCACAGGGCACCGGGCTCGGCCTTTCCATCAGCGACCGGCTGGTGCGCCTGATGAGCGGCGAACTGCAGGTGGTCAGCGAACCGGGGCTGGGCAGCAGCTTCAGCGTTCGCCTGCCGCTGCCGGTGCTGGCGGCGGCCGACGATGGTCCGCGGCTGCAGCCGGAACCTCCGATCCTTGTGCGTGGCCGCGACCGCGAACTGGTCGACAGCGCCTGCGGCTGGCTGCAGCGCTGGGGTGCCAACGCCCAGCCCCTGCTGGGTGATCCGTCCCTGCTTGACCATGACGGTGCGATCCTGATGGACGGCGAAGCCAGCACACCACTGGCATGGACGGGCCCACGGGTCGTGGCCTCCATCGACGGCGGTGACCTGCCGATGGTGTCGGCCGATGGCAGCCTGGTGGTGACCCTGCATGGCATGACCGCGATCGGCAATGCTCTGGCCAGCCTCCAGCAACAGCGGGCAGCACTGCCGGAAACCAGGAGTGCGGCACCGCACATGCCGTTGGACCTGCGCGTGCTGGCGGTGGAAGACAATCCAATCAACCGGGTGATCCTGGCCGAGCAGCTGCGCACCCTCGGCTGCGAGGTGGAACTGGCCCAGGACGGCATGGACGCGCTGCAGCGGTGCCGCGAGCAGGCCTTCGATCTGGTGGTGACCGACATCAACATGCCGCGTATGGATGGCCATGCATTGGCCCGACAGCTGCGCGATGACGGCAACCGGGTGCCGGTGATCGGCGCCACCGCAAATGCCACGGCCGAAGAACGCGAGCGCTGCCTGGCCAGTGGCATGCAGGGCTACCTGAGCAAGCCCATCGACATCGCCCGCCTGCGCAAGGCGATCACCGTCCTGCGCCAAGGAGATCCCGCATGACCCAGCGCATCCTGATCCTGAAGGAGATCCCGCATGACCCAGCGCATCCTGATCCTGGAAGACCAGCCCTTCCAGCGAGGCTACCTCGCCAATCTGTTCGGCAGCCGCGACGGGGTGCAGGTCGATGCCTGCGAGGACGTGGAAGCGGCGATCGCACTCTGCGCCTGCCAAGCCTACGATCTGGTGGTGAGCGACCTGCTGATGCCGGGACAGGACGGCATCCAGTTCATCCAGGCGCTGGCCGCCCAACCGCGCCCACCACGCCTTGCCGTTGTCAGCGCGGCGTCCCGGCGCATGATGACCTCGGCACGCCTGATGGCCGAATCGCTCGGGCTGGAGGTGATCGGCCTGCTGTCCAAGCCGGTTGCCGCCGCCGACGTCGACGCTCTGTTTGAAGCACTGGCACAGTCACGTCCGTCGGCGGACGCCGCTCCGGCACGCAGTACGCTACTCGCCGAACCCGACGTCCAGCAATTGCGTCAGGCGATGGCCGACGGCAGCCTCACGGCCTGGTTCCAGCCGAAGAAGTCACTGCAGTCCGGGCGCGTCGTTGCGGCTGAAGCACTGGTGCGCTGGCGCCATCCGCTGCAGGGAACGCTGGCCGCCGGCAGCTTCCTGCCAGCGATATGCCGCCACGGGCTGGAGGGCGAACTGTTGCGGATGATGCTCAAGGCCAGCATCAAAGCGCAGGCCCGCTGGCGCAAGCAGGGCTTCCGGGTACCGGTTTCCATCAACCTGCCGCCGCACCTGCTGGAGCAGTCCGACCTGCCCGATGAACTGCTTGCGATGACCCTGGCACTGGGCGGCACACCTGGCGAACTGTGTTTCGAGCTGATGGAGAACAGCACCACACGCCATGTCAGTGATTTCTATGCCGGGGCGTGCCGCCTGCGCATGAAAGGCTTCGGCCTGGCACAGGACGACTTCGGGCAGGGCCTGAGTTCGGTCCACAACCTGGTCAACACGCCGTTCACCGAGGTCAAGATCGATCGCGCACTGGTCAGCGGTTGTGCCCGTGATCCGGCCCTGCATCTGACGCTGTCGACCATCATCGCGCTGGCCAACCAGTTGGGCCTGACCATCGTGGCCGAAGGCGTGGAAAGCGATGCCGACCTGGCGGCACTGCGCCGGCTCGGCTGCAGCCAGGTGCAGGGATTCCTGATCTCGCAAGCGCTGCCGTCAGATGAGTTCACTCGCCTGCTGGACGAGGAGGCACCGCGCATGGACGACGTCCATCCGGTCATCCTGCGTTGAAGCCGGCTGCACATCGGCTTCACGGATCCATCAAGTGGCATTGACGATCCTGTCTGTGCAGCAGAACCGGGCGCCCGCCGGGCGCCATACAGTGCCACTGACCGCCCCTTGCTCCGAGACCTGCCATGCCGGCCGAGGCCGCTCCCGTACGACGACTCGCTCGCCGCTCCCTGCGCGTCCACGCACTGCTGATCGGCGTGGTGGTGCTGGCCACCCTGCAGGCCGGATTGCTGTTGTCCACCGGCACCCAGCTGTTGAACGAAGAGCGCAGCAAGATCGAATACCACTTCCGCCGACTGGATGGAACCCTGCTCGAACAGGAAAGGTTCCTTCGCCAATGGCGGCTGCATGATGTCGGTGCGCGCGGCCAGCCGGTGCCGGATGCCAGCGTTGAACTGCAGCGCGGACCCTTGTTCGCCAATTTCGTGCTGATCGGCAACGAGGGCGACGGCGCGGCGTCCCGACCGCCGACCGAGCTGGGTGATCGTTTCCTGCGCTTCTACGGAACGTTCTGGTCGGCTTCGCACTATCCCCCACCACACTGCCTGCTGGTCGATGGACAGGGCACGCGCGGCCTGCTGGCACCCGTACAGATGTCCGGTGCGGATGCGAGCCAGAACAGTCCGCACCACCTGCGCCCGGCGATCGCGGCAATCCACCGGGCAATGCGCAGCCAGCCCGCCCTGCAGCGCGGCAGTATCGCCTGGGTCGCAGTGCCGTGGCGCGATGGACAGACCCGCCTGCTGGCCATCGCCCATGCCCCACAGGATGCACGCCTGTGGGGCGAGAGCAGCGACAGCTCACTGGCGGCGCTGGCCTGCCTGCTCGATCCGGCGCGGGTCGATGACTACCGGCAGGTTCTGGGTGTGCCGGTGTTCCAGCAACTGTCGTTGTTCACTCCCGATGGCCGACCGCTGCTCGGCGATGCCACCGACGCCAGCAATGCGGGAACCTCCTGGCAGGCCGGCATCGCCGGCCTGAAATTCCTCATGCGCAGTGATCGAGGGTGGCTGGCGGTCTACCACGTCAGCTGGCAGCAGGTCCTGCAGCATCCACAGGGTCCATTGCTGGGGGCAACGGTGGTTGCGCTGCTGCTGGCACTGGGTGGCACGCTGGTGCTGCGTGCGTATCGACGTTCGGTCATCGAGCCACTGCGCAGCAACCATGCACGCCTGCTGGAAAGTGAAGCCTTCAGCCGCACCATCCTGGACAACGCGCCGATCGGGCTGTGCCTGCTGCGACGCACCGATGGGACTGTCTTGCTGGACAACGCCCTGGCCCGCAACTGGCTGGGCGAAGATCACCATGCGGGAGGCTGGTACGGTCCATGGCGGCGCAGCGTGCTCGCCGCAGGAGGCACCACGCTCGGCGATGGTCTGGCCTACGCCACACCGGATGGCCGCCATCTGCTGGTGAAGGCAACACCGGCACGCTATCGCGGCGAGCCGGCAGTACTGTGCCTGTTCATCGATCTCAGCAGCCAGCACGAAGCCGAACAGGTGCTGCAGCAGGCGCGGCGCGCCGCCGACCAGGCCAACCGGGCCAAGAGCCAGTTCCTGGCGACGATGAGCCACGAGATCCGCACCCCGCTGTACGGCGTGCTCGGCACGCTTGAACTGCTGGGCCTGACACCACTGGATGCGAAGCAGCAGGATTACCTGGCCACGATCCAGCGCTCGTCCTCGACGCTGATGCAACTGATCAGCGACATTCTTGACGTGAGCAAGGCCGAGGCCGGCCAACTGAGCCTTGAGCCCAGCCCATTCGATCCAGTGCGCCTGAGCGAAGACGCGCTGGATTCCTACGCCGCTGCGGCCGCGAACAAGGGATTGCAGTTCTATGCCTGCATCGATGCGGACGTGCCGACTTCGGTGTGCGGCGATGCAGCTCGGATCCGCCAGATACTCAACAACCTGATCAGCAATGCACTGAAGTTCACCGACAGTGGCCGCGTGGTCGTGCGCGTCTCGGCACGCTGGGAGGAGGAACGCTGCTGGTTGCAATGGCAGGTGACCGATACCGGCATCGGTATCGCCAGCGAGCACCAGTCCCATCTGTTCGAACCGTTCTTCCAAGCCAACCCAGGCACCGATGCGATGCGTGGAACCGGGCTGGGACTGGCCATCTGCGCCCACCTCGCGGCACTGATGGAAGGTCAATTACGCGTGGTGAGCGAGAGTGGCCTGGGCAGCAGCTTCAGTATTGAACTGCCGCTGCCACCGGCGCTGCCAGACCCTCTGCAGTCGCCCCAGCCAAGGCTGCCCGCAAACCTGCAGGTGCAGGTCCGGGGTAGTGCGCGTGAACTGGTGCAATCCCTGTGCGAACGACTGCAGCAACGTGGTGCGACCGCCAGCGTCTACCGGGAGGACATCACGCTACACCTGCCACCGGCGACGGTACTGCTCGACCTGGTACTGGACGGTGAACCACCGGCATGGAATGGCGGTGCGCGCGTGCTCGCCTGCCGTGATGGAGGCGCGCGCGCGCAGCTGATCAACGGCAGCTGGCAAGTGGGCCTGCATCGCCTCGATGCCATTGTGGCCGCACTGGCGACTGCCAGCGGCCAGCCGTTGGCGGCCAGCGCCGAAGGTCGACTGCCGGCAACGCGCCGCTTTGGCCTGCAGGTCCTGGTGGCCGAGGACAATCCGATCAACCAGGCGATCCTGCGCGACCAGCTGGAACAGCTGGGTTGCCGTGCCGTGGTCGCCAGCAATGGCAATGAAGCATTGGGCTACTGGCAGCAGGGTGTGTTCGGGCTGGTGCTGACCGATCTGAACATGCCCGGGCTGGATGGCTACGGGCTGTCCCGCGCACTTCGGGCGCGCGGGGCCGATGTGCCGATCCACGGCGCCACTGCCAATGCCGATCCCGCCGAACGACAGCGCTGCAGGGAGGCCGGCATGCAGGGTGTGCTGGTCAAGCCGATCACGCTTGAAGCACTGCAACGCCTGCTGAGCCGGATCAGCAGCGGGGACGCAGCAGCGTCGCCACCTGCGGACGCCCCGGCACCCAGTACAGCGACCGACCACGACCCTCCGCTGCAGGTACCCGCGAAGATGCGGGCACTGTTCGTACAGACCATGCATGCCGATCTGGACCGCCTGCGTGAGACCATCGCGGCAGCCGACGCCGGAGACGTAGCACAGGTGCTGCACCGCATCCGCGGCGCACTGGTCATCGTTGGCGCGCCTGCGCTGGTGGACAGTGGCCTGCAGATCGAGCAATGCATCGCACGCGGCGACGGGCTGGCCGAGCTGGCCGGACCGTTGAACGGTTTCCAGCGCAGGCTGCTGCGGCTGTTGGATCTTCTGCCCGATGCCCCGCCCCCTTCCCTCCCTGACGACTCGACCCTGCCATGACCACACGGATCCTCATCGCCGACGACCACCCGATCGTGCTTGCCGGCATCCGCGATGTGCTGGCCGGCGAACTGGATCTGGAAATCGTTGGCGAAGCCGCCGACCCGGCCAGACTGATCGAACTGATGACGCAGACCCGGCCACAGGCGGTGATCACCGACTACAGCATGCCCGGTAGCGACCAGCTCGGTGATGGCATCAAGCTGATCTCGTTCCTGCGCCGCAGCTACCCGGACACGCGCCTGCTGGTGCTGACGATGGTCTCCAACCCCTCGCTGGTGGCCGCGATGTATGCAGCGGGCGCGGGCGGCGTGGTGCTCAAGAGCCATGGACTGGGCAGCCTGGTGCAGGCCCTGCGCGTCGTGCTGGCCGACCGCATCTACCGGCCCCCGGGACTGCTCCCGGTGGCCGCCAGCGAACCCGCTGATGCCGATGGAGTACGTGCACGCCTGTCGCCACGCGAACTGGAAGTGATCCGGCTGTTCACCGGCGGCATGAGCGTGCGCGACATCGCGCGCCAGCTGCAGCGCAGTGCCAAGACGGTCAGCACGCAGAAGATCAGCGCGATGCGCAAGCTCGGCGTGGACAGCGACCAGGCACTGATCGAGTACTGCCTGCAGGTCTCGCTGTTCGCCTGAGGCCCACTCCCGGCTGAACCCCGCAGGCTCTGCACGGGGGCCTGCAATGGCTTTAGGAAACGCCTGATTCCATCGGACAGCGCCGATTTCTAGGCTGGACACATCCCGCCATGGTGCGCCTGCCGGTTGTCGCTGCATCACCCTGGGGGACGGAAGCCTGATGGCGCCTCCCGGCGCCGTCACATGTGGCTTCCGCAGCGACGCGGCGTCGCCGCGTCAGTCCACGCAGCCTCGCTGCGCCCTGCCACAGGAAGTCCATCAGCATGAATGCCTCCCCCACACGGCAGCGCCGTGCGTCCGGGTGCGCGCGCGCCACGCGCGTGCCCCTCATCCCCAGCCTGCTGGCCACCGCATTGTGGGCGGCGTTGCCTGCATATGCGACAGAGCTCACCGGCCCGCTGCAGGTCAGTGACGGTGACAGCCTGCAGCTTGGCGCAGATGATGTCCTCAATCACAGCGCGGGCAGTTTCGCACTCACCGTCACCGGTACCGGCAGCAACGCACTGATCGACGGCAGCCGGATCAATGTGACCGGCAATGGCAGCGCTGTGACCGCCGCCAATGGCGGCCAGGTACAGCTGCGCGGCGCAACACTGTCGATCGCACCAGCAACCGGCACGGGCTTCTATGCGTTGTATGCCAATGGTGCCGGCAGCGTGATCGACGCACGCGATGTCGACATCGATACCATCCGCAACGGCAGCGGCTATGCCAGCGTGCAGGCCTACAACGGAGGCGTGATCCGCTACACCGGTGGCCGCATTGCGATGACCGGCGGCGTCGGCACTCTGGTCGGCGCCTCCGGCAAGGGCAGTGAAGTGCATCTGGACAACCTGCAGATGAGTGCCGACAGCGGCGCGCGCCTGCGCGCCGAGAGTGCCGGCCTGCTGACCATCCGCAACAGCCGGATCACCCTCGCCCCCGGCGGCATCCTCGCCGGCATCGCGGTCGATGGCGCGGGCAGCCGCGCCGAGCTGTACGACACCTACATGGACGGCGGCTGGTTCGACATCGGCAGCGGCGGCAGCGTGCTGCTGGAGAACGTGGAAGCGCACTCGGTGGGTGGCAGCATGCGCCTGCTCGGCAGCAGTGCAAGCAAGACCTATTCCAGCGCGGTGATCAACGGCGGCCGCTTCTACACCGTCGGCGGCTATGGCGTGAACATCAACAACTGGGGCCAGCTGACCGCCCGCGACGCCGCGTTCGATGTACGCGATGGCTATTCCGGATTCTGGCTGGCCAGCGACGAGTCGCGCCTGCAGCTGACCAACAGCACCATCGATACCTGGACCGACACCTACGGCTACGGCGTAGAGATCGCCGGTGGCGTCGCCACCGTGCAGGGTGGCCGGATCACCACGCACGGTGATGCGACCTACGGCGTGCGCGTGACCGGTTCCACCGGCAGCACCGCCAGCCGCATCGAAGCGAACGGCAGCGTGATCGACGTGCGCGGCAACGGCGGCGGCGGCGTGTTCATCGGCGGCTCCACCGCCACCGCGCTGCTCGACAACGTTGCGATCCGCAGCGACGGCGAGAACGTGTTCGGCATCGTGCACATGAACACGGCGCGGCTGACCCAGGCCGATCGCCTGGACATCCGCATGACCGGCAGCAACAGCGGCGCCTACCGCTCCTACCTGACCGCGTTCGGCCCGTACTGGAACCGTGCCACCTTCAATGACAGCCACATCGAGACCGCCAGTGGCGCCGCGTTCTGGCTGCAGGGCAGCAACCACGCATTGACCGTCAATGGCAGCGACGTGACCGCAGGCGACGGCAGCGGCCGTTTGCTGCGGGTCAGCGACACCGTGTTCACCGATGGCAGCAGCGTGGCGACCAGCCGCATCGACTTCAGCGCCGACGCCAGTACGCTGCGCGGCGACGTGGTGGTGGACAGCGCAACGGCTGACGTACACATGGTGCTGCGCAACGGTACGCAGTTCAGCGGTGCGCTGCGCGACGATTCCGGCTACCAGGTCGCACAGCTGGCGCTGGATGGCAGCAGCCAGTGGAACGTGCGTGACAGTTCCAGCGTCGGCGCGCTCGAACACGCCGGCACCATCGCCTTCGATGCGCCGGCGGCGGGCGGCTTCAAGACCGTCACTGTCAGCGGCGACTACGTGGGCAACGGGGGCCAGTGGATCTTCAACCGCGCGCTGGGCGACGACACATCGGCGGGCGACCAGCTGGTGATCAACGGCAACAGCAGCGGCACCGCCAGCGTGAGCGTGCGCAATGCCGGCGGCGCCGGTGCGCTGACCCAGGAGGGCATCCGCCTGATCACCGTGGCTGGCCAGTCGGATGCACAGTTCAGCCTGCAGGGCCGCGCGGTCGCCGGCGCCTACGACTACTTCCTGTTCAAGGGCGGCGTGTCGACCCCGGACGATGGCAACTGGTACCTGCGCTCGGAATACGTGCCGCCGGTCGATCCGCCGGAACCCCCGGTCGACCCGCCACAGCCGCCAGAGCCTCCGGTCGACCCACCGGCTCCGCCGGAACCGCCGATCGATCCGCCGTTGCCGCCGGAGCCGCCAATCGATCCGCCGCGCCCGCAGGTGGAACGCCCGGAACCGGCGGCCTACCTGGCCAACCGCAGTTCCGCGCTGGGCATGTTCCGGCACAGCCTGCACGACCGCGCCGGTGATCCCGCCACCCAGGCCGGTGCCAGCAGTGACGGCGTGGCCTGGATGCACCTTCGCAGTGCGCAGCCCGACAGCCACGACCGCAACCGCCAGGTCCAGGTCGATGGCCAGACCAGCAGCGTGCTGGTCGGCGGCGGACGCCGCTTCGAGGTGGGGGGCACGGGCGAACTGCAGGCAGGTGCGATGCTCGGCCATGGCCGCGCGCGCAATGACAGCCGCTCGCAGGTGACCGGCTACACCGCGCGTGGCGTGGTCACCGGCACCAGCGTGGGTGCCTATGCCACCTGGCTGCAGGATGCGCGCATGGAGGGCGGCGCCTATGTGGATGGCTGGCTGCAATACGGCCGCTTCCGCAACAGCGTGCAGGGCGAAGGCCTGCAGAAGGAGCGCTATGACGCCCGCAGCTGGAGTGCGTCGGCCGAGGCTGGCTATGTGCTGCCACTTCAGCGCAGCGCGCAGCGCGGCGTCTATCTGGAACCCCAGCTGCAGGTGGTGCACAGCCGCTATGACAGCGACCGCGTGGTCGAAGCCAACGGCACGGTGGTCGAGGACCGTGGTGGTGGCGAGACCAGTACCCGCCTCGGCCTGCGCCTTTACAGCCGTGGGCTGAGCCCGGCGCAGGGCCAGGTGCACCCGTACGTAGCGGTGAACTGGTGGTCCGGTGGCAATGGCGCAGGCCTGGCAATGGACGGCGAGCGGCTGCAGCGGCAGCTGCCGCGCGACATCTACGAAGCCAAGGCCGGCGTGCAGGTGGATCTGTCCGGCGGCTGGCGCGGCTGGGGTGAACTGAGCCGGCAGAGCGGTGGCATGGGCTTCCGCGATGTCGGTGCCCAGCTGGGTCTTTCGTACAACTGGTGATGCGGGAAGAACCCGGCAAGGGAGTGCCGGGTTCTTTTTTCCACACGCGGCGTGGAAAGCGATGGGGGTTTGATGTGGACAAGTGCCTGCGAACCGCACGTGGCAAGCGTTTCAGGGCGTGGCTGTTTTTTGTCCATGCCCGTTAGAGGTTTTCCACACCCGTCGTGGAGAGTGGTTGGGATTTGATGTGGACAAGTGGGTGGGAGTGTTGCCACGCAGGCGTTTCGAAGCGTGGTGAAATTCTGTCCACGGTCCGACTGCACTGATCGGGGTCGGAGCCCTTTCCCGTGGAAAGGGATCCGACCCCACGGTTTTCCACATCCGGCGTGGAAAGTGATGGGAGTTTGCTGTGGACAAGTGCCGGCAAACGTCGCACCGCAAGCGTTTCGCAGCCTGGTGCTTTTTTGTCCATCACCAGAAACGCGAACGCCCCGCACAAGGCGGGGCGTCCGGGGTCGATCCGCTGCTGCTGGATCAGACGTTGAAGCGGAAGTGCAGGATGTCGCCTTCCTGCACCCGGTATTCCTTGCCTTCCAGGCGCAGGCGACCGGCTTCCTTGGCGCCGGCTTCGCCCTTGTACTTGATGAAGTCGTCATACGCGATGGTTTCAGCGCGGATGAAGCCCTTCTCGAAGTCGGTGTGGATGACCGCGGCGGCCTGCGGGGCGGTGGCGCCCTTGCGCACGGTCCACGCACGGACTTCCTTCACGCCGGCGGTGAAGTAGGTCTGCAGGCCGAGCAGGCTGTAGGCCGCGTTGATCACGCGGTTCAGGCCCGGCTCGCTCAGGCCCAGATCGGCCAGGAAGGTATCGCGGTCTTCGTCATCGAGCTGGGACAGCTCTTCTTCGATCGCGGCCGACACCGGCACCACCTGCGCGCCTTCGGCGGCAGCATGCGCACGCACGGCTTCCAGGTGCGGGTTGTTGTCGAAACCGTCTTCCAGCACGTTGGCGATGTACATCACCGGCTTCAGGGTCAGCAGGAACAGATCGCGCACCAGCGCCTTCTCTTCCTCGTCCAGGCCCACCGAACGGCCGGACTTGCCGTCGGACAGCGCCGCCTGCAGCTTGGCCAGCACCGGCTTGCGCGCCGCGGCGTCCTTGTCACCGCCCTTGGCCGCACGCTCGGCGCGGTTCAGCGCCTTCTCGACGCTGTCCAGGTCGGCCAGCGCCAGCTCGGTATCGATGGTTTCGATGTCCGAGATCGGGTCGACCTTGTTGTTGACGTGGATGACGTCGGCGTTCTCGAAGCAGCGCACCACGTGGGTGATCGCATCGACTTCACGGATGTGCGCCAGGAACTTGTTGCCCAGGCCTTCACCGCTGGCGGCACCGGCAACCAGGCCGGCAATGTCGACGAATTCGACCGCGGTCGGGATGACCTTCTGCGGGTTGATGATCGCTGCCAGCTCGTTCAGGCGCGGATCCGGCACCGGCACGATGCCGACGTTCGGTTCGATGGTGCAGAACGGGAAGTTCGCCGCGGCGATACCCGCCTTGGTCAGCGCATTGAACAGGGTCGACTTGCCGACGTTGGGCAGGCCGACGATGCCGCATTTGATACCCATGGGTGACAGCTCTCTGGGGTGAAAGTGATTGGTGAAACAGCGCGCGCGCTGCTTGGCCAATCCATCTCGGCGTTCAACATCTGCCAACCAAGGTTGGCAACTACCGGGCCGGTTGATGCCCGTTGCCGACCAGCGGTCGGTACCTACCGCTTATTTCGGGGTGTGCAGCCGCTTCATCGCTTCGCTGAAATCGCCCTGCACTGCCAGCGGCATCACATCAATGGCATCGTCGATGGCGCGAGAAATCAGTACTTCATCGTCCTTGGAAGGGCGTCCCAGCACCCAACCCACCACGCGGTCCTTGTGGCCAGGATGGCCGATGCCCACGCGCAGGCGATGGAACTTGCCGTGGCCGAGCAGGCGGATGGTGTCGCGCAGGCCGTTCTGGCCACCGTGGCCACCGTCGAACTTCAGCCGCGCCACGCCGGGCGCCAGGTCCAGTTCGTCGTGGGCCAGCAGGGTTTCTTCCGGCTCGATCTTCCAGAACCGCTGTGCGGCGGTGACCGACTTGCCGCTGAGGTTCATGAAGGTGGCGGGCTTGAGCAGCCACACCGTCTGCCCGGCGATCTCGACCTTGGCGGTCTCACCGAACAGCTTGCTGTCCACATTCCATCGCGCACCGGCTTTTTCCGCCAGGGCCTCAACGAAATGAAACCCGGCATTGTGCCGGGTCCGGACGTGTTCCGATCCGGGGTTGCCCAGACCGACGATCAGTCGCAGTCCTGCCATGGTTCCTTCCAATACGGTGCCTGCCCGGAGGCAGGCACCGTAGCGGTATTACTCGGCGGCAGCCGCTTCTTCGTCAGCCGCGTCGGCCTTGCCGGCCTTGGCGGTGACGATGGCGTCGTCGTGGTCCTTGCCCAGCGCCAGGGCCGGGATTTCCACGCCCTTCGGCAGCTTGATGTTGGACAGGTACACCACGTCACCGGCCTTCAGCTCGCCCAGGTCGACTTCGATCGACTCCGGCAGGTCCTTCGGCAGGCAGGTGATGGTCACTTCCTTCAGTTCGTGGGTGACCACGACGTCGGCAGCCTTGCCAGCCGGCGAGGTGTCTTCGTTGATGAAGTGCAGGGGGACCGAAGCGGTCAGGGCTTCGTTCTCGTTCACGCGCTGGAAGTCCAGGTGCATGATCAGCTGCTTGTACGGGTGGCGCTGCATGTCACGCAGCAGGACCTTCTGCACCTGGCCGTCCAGGTTCAGGTCCAGGATCGAGGCATAGAACCACTCGTTCTGCTGGGCCAGCCAGATTTCGTTGTGGTCCAGGCTGATGGCGACCGGCTCGGCGTTGCCGCCGTACACGATGGCCGGGATCACACCAGCGTGACGCAGGCGGCGGCTCGCACCCTTACGCTGCAGTTCACGCTTGGTGACCTTGATTTCATGGGTCTTCGACATTTTCGACTACTCAGGTTGTTGCCGCGCCTTGCGGCGTGGCGGTTGAAGATGCTTCCGCGACCAGAAGCACCCGGGGTATGTCCCCGCCGTTGCCGGCAGGGACGAAAAACTCAGTCGACGTACAGCGAGCTGACCGACTCGCCGAAGGCGATGCGGCGCATCGTTTCGGCCAGCATTTCCGCCACGCTCAGCTGGCGGATCTTGCTGCACACCCGCGCTGCGTCCTTCAGCGGGATGGTATCGGTCACCACCAGCTCGTCGAGCTGGGAATTGGTGATGTTGTCCACCGCCGGGCCCGACAGCACCGCGTGGGTGCAGTAGGCGGCGACCTTGAGCGCACCGCGCGCCTTCAGGGCAGCGGCAGCGGCGCACAGGGTGCCGGCGGTATCGACGATGTCGTCGACCATCACGCAGGTCTTGCCTTCGACGTCACCGATGATGTTCATCACGGTGGAGACGTTGGCGCGCGGGCGGCGCTTGTCGATGATCGCCAGATCGGCGTCATCCAGGCGCTTGGCGACCGCACGGGCGCGGACCACGCCGCCCACGTCCGGCGAGACGACGATCAGGTTCTCGGTGCCGTAGGCGCGCCAGATGTCGGCCAGCAGCAGCGGGGACGCATACACGTTGTCCACCGGAATATCGAAGAAGCCCTGGATCTGGTCGGCGTGCAGGTCGACGGTCAGCACGCGATCAGCGCCAGCGGTGCTGAACATCTTCGCCGCCAGCTTGGCGGTGATCGGCACGCGCGAGGAACGCATGCGGCGATCCTGGCGCGAGTAGCCGAAGTACGGCACCACGGCGGTCACGCTGGCCACCGATGCGCGCTTGAGCGCGTCGATCAGCACCAGCAGTTCCATCAGGTTTTCCGCGCTCGGCGCGCAGGTCGGCTGGATCACGAATACGTCCTGCTTGCGGACGTTCTCTTCGATTTCCACCTGCACTTCACCATCGGAGAAGTGCGAGACCAGCGCCTTGCCCGGGCGAACCCCCAGTTCCTTGCAGATGTTCTGCGCCAGACGTTTGTTGGCGTTGCCGGAAAAGACCAGCAGGTTCGGGGACTCTTGCATCATGATTGTCTCGGGCGGGGACGAGTGGCGGGGATCCGGAGTCGGCAAGGACCCGATGGACCCTTGCTGCTGACAACACCGCGGTTGTTTCCACGTCCCGCGCAGGTGATGCGCTGGAAGGCGCGGACACAGCCGCTATTGGCAGGGGCGGTAGGATTCGAACCTACGAATGCCAGGATCAAAACCTGGTGCCTTGGGCCTCTTGGCGACGCCCCTGCATTGATAAATCAGTGTTGCTCGAGTGCATCCAGCAGTGGCGAACGCGCAACGCCCGCTGCCACCCTTGCCCGCAACTCCTTCGGCAACTTCGACCGTCCCTGCTCTGCAGCAGCCTGCGATGCGAACTCGACGAAACAACCACTTCCCGAACCGGTCAGCCGCGCCGTGCCGATGTCGCTCAACGCAGCAAGCGCGGCCTCGACGGCAGGCTCACGGCGGCGCAGCACCGGTTCGAACGCGTTCCCGACCAGGGTCCCGGAAGCGAAGTCCTCTATTTTCGCCACTGGGCTGTCGCGCGTCAAATCCGGGTCTGCAAACAGGACCGGCGTGGGAACATGAACGCCCGGTTCAACCACCACATACCAGGCCGGGGCCAGCGTGATCGGCCGCAGTCGCTCGCCCACCCCTTCGGCCCAGGCATTGCGGCCACGCACGAACACCGGCACGTCAGCGCCCAGGCGCAGGCCCAGCGCGGCCAGCGCGTCTTCGTCCAGGCCCGCCTGCCAGAGTCGGTTCAGCACCACCAGCACGGTGGCTGCATCGGACGAACCGCCGCCGAAGCCACCACCGGCAGATACATGCTTTTCAACGATGATGTCCGCACCTTGCGCGACATTCGCCACTTCTTTGAGCAATCGCGCAGCGCGGACCGCCAGGTCATCTGCCTCGGCCACGCCAGCCAGCCCCTCGCCCTCACGGCGCACCTGGCCGTCTTCACGCAGGCGCAGGCCGATGCGGTCCCCCCAGTCCAGCAGGCGGAACACGGTCTGCAGCTCGTGGTAACCGTCGGCGCGGCGGCCGGTGATGTGCAGGAACAGGTTCAGCTTGGCCGGGGCCGGCCACCAGGACCAACCCGCGTCGTCGAACCCGGCACTCATGGCGTGCCCTGCCCCCACTGGTCCACCAGCAGGCGCACCTTGGCGTCGCCATTGCTGGCCTCGATCCGGCGCGGCACGGCCGGGCGCCCGGCCTCAGCCGGGTACCAGTCCAGGTACTGCACCTGCCATCCCATCTGCTGCATGCGGCGCGGCCGGCCTTCACCGTCGCGCTCGACCTTCTCCGGACCGGCGGCGTCGCCGGCCACCAGGCCACGGATCCACTCCGGCAGCTGGTTGACCGGGATGTCCCAGCCGGTCGCCTCCAACAGCAGCTGCTGGGCATCCTCGCCGTCACGCGGACCGCCGGCCAGCCCTTCCAGGCGGCCAGCTTCGGAATGGGTATCGCCGGTCAGCTTCCAGCTCTGCCGGGTCACCGGCGCGCTCAATTCGACCACGTAGCGGCGGCCGTCCTGCTTCCAGTCGATGCGGCCACTGCCGCCATCCTTGCCCTTGCTGACCGCGACCCGGCCCTGGAAAGCCCAGTCCGGCTGTGCCTGCAGCGCGGCCACCCGCGCGGCCTCGGCCTGCGCGGCTTCGGCGGACACGATCTCGACCACGGCCGGCGCCGGGGTCTTCTGCGTGCCGACGCTGGTGCAGGCGGTGACCGCCAGGGTCGCGGCCGCCAACAGCAGCGGCCGGATCAGGGAAACACTCATGGATTGAATTTCTCACGGGCGCGCAGCAGCGCGCGGTTTTCGGGGTCGAGCTTGGCCGCCTCTTCGAAGAAATGGCGGGCCTCATCGTGCTTGCCCAGCACCCACAGCACTTCGCCGACATGGGCGGCGATCTCCGGGTCCTTGGCCAGGGTCCAGGCACGACGCAGCTGCACCAGCGCCTCTTCCTTGCGGCCCAGGCGATACAGCACCCAGCCATAGCTGTCGACGATGGCGGCGTTGTCCGGCTCGGCCACGCGGGCGCGGTCGATCAGCTCCAGTGCTTCCTGCAGGCGGCCGGTGCGATCGGCCAGGGTGTAACCCAGCGCGTTCAAAGCCGGCACGTTCTCCGGATCGGTCACCAGGATCTTGCGCAGATCGGCCTCGGCGCGCGGGATGTCGTCGCGGCGCTCCCAGGTGAGCGCACGGGCGTACAGCAGGCCGTTGTCATCCGGGTAAGCGGCCAGCCCGCGGGCCAGCGCATCCAGTTCACCGGCACTGTCGTCGGCGCGCTGGCGCAGTTCGGCTTCCAGCAGGTAGGCGTCGCGGCGCACATCGTCGTCGACCACCGCATCGGACTGGATCGCGTGCACTTCATCCAGCGCCAGCGGCAGGCGCCCGGCCAGGGCCTGGGCATTGGCCGCGCGCAGGCGCGCCTCGCTCAGTTCATCGCCACCGGGCACGCTGTGATACCACTGCACCGCCTCGGGATAACGCTTCAGGTACTCGGCGATCTTGCCCAGCAGCAGGCGCTGCGCCGGATCCGGCTTGGCCGCCTGCCGCGACAGTTCGTTGTAGAGGTTGGACAGCGCGGCCTTGTCGCCCTGCTTGGCGAGCAGCGAGGCGCGCATGCCCCAGGTCTGCACGTCCTGCGGGCCGAACGCCAGCACGCGCTCGGCGGCGGCGGGCTGGCCGAGGCTGTCATAGGCGATGGCCACGGCATTGCGCAGTTCCGGATCCTGGCGGGTCTTCGGCTCCACGTCGTGCAGCAGCGACAATGCCTTGTCGGTCTCGCCCGCCTGCTGCAGCTGGCTGGCACGCAGCAGCGCCACGCGCGGTTCTTCGGGGAAGCGTTTGACCACTTCATCGATCATGCGCCGCGCCAGCTCAGGCTTGTCCATGCGCAGGGCCAGGCGACCGAACTCCTGCCAGGCCTCGATCTTCGGCGGAATGGCGTTGGCGTCGACCAGCTCGCCCAGCACCTGCGCCGGCACCGCCGGATCACGGCCACCGCCGATCAGCGCGGCAAGCGCGAACTTCCAGCCACGCTCGTCGGGGTCGGCCAGCAGCGCCTGCAGTTCGGTGCGGGCCGCCTTCACATCGCCCTGGCGCATGGCCAGCGCACCGGCCGCACTGCGCATGGTCAGCGAGCGTGGGGCGCGCTGCTGCCACAGGGCCAGGCCCTTGGCCGCGCTGGCGTCATCGTTGGCCAGCATGGAAATGCGGGTCGCGCGCTCGGCCAGGCCGGCGTCGCCGTCGGTCTGCTGGGCCGCCTGCAGGTACCAGCGCGCAGCCTCGGCCAGCTTGCCGGCCTGCAGGGCGAATTCACCGGCCATCACCGGTTCCAGCGCCAGTTCCTCAGTGGCCGCGGCCCGCACGGGGGCCTTGGCCGGCACCGCTGCCAGGGCCTGGCTGCAGGCCAGGGACAGCAGCAGAACACTGGGGATGCGAATCAATGCGGGCATCGTCGGCATCGGGGCCTTAAAATGTCGTCCAATGGCCAGCAGCTTATCGCAAGCAACTGAACAATGACCCTGTGGGTGCTCGGACTGAATCACCAGACCGCACCGGTGGAGCTGCGCGAACGCGCGGCCTTCGCCGGTGAGGCGTTGCCGCGCGCGCTCGGTTCGCTGCGCGATACCCCGCAGATCGCCGAGGCGGTGCTGCTGTCCACCTGCAACCGCACCGAACTGTACGCCGTGGCCGAATCGGCGCAGGCGCTGGACCAATGGCTGCGCAGCCAGGCCGGCGACCTGCAGGGCTACCTGTACCAGCATGCCGATGCCGAGGCCGTGCGCCACCTGTTCCGGGTCGCCACCGGGCTGGACTCGATGGTGCTGGGTGAACCGCAGATCCTCGGCCAGGTGAAGGATGCCTGGTCGACCGCGCGTGACCATGGCCTGCTCGGCCAGCGCCTGGACCGGTTGTTCCAGCAGACCTTCTCGGTGGCCAAGCGTGCGCGCACCGATACCCAGGTCGGCGCCAACCCGGTGTCGGTAGCCTCGGCTGCGGTGCGCCTGGCGCAGAACGCGTTCGCGCGCCTGGACGATTCCACCGTGCTGCTGGTCGGTGCCGGCGAGACCATCGAGCTGGCTGCACGTCACCTGAGTGAAGGCAAGGTGCGCCGGCTGCTGATCGCCAACCGCACCCTCGCCCACGCCCAGGAGCTGGCCAGCCGCCACGGCGGCGTGGCGCTGCCGCTGACCGAACTGGACCGCCACCTGGGCGAGGCCGACGTAGTGTTCTCGGCCACCGCCGCGCGCGAACCGGTGATCCACCGCGAGATGGTGGCCAAGGCCCTGCGCGCGCGCCGGCACAAGCCGATGCTGCTGTTCGACCTGGCCGTGCCACGCGACATCGAGGCCGAGGTCGGCACGCTCAACGACGCCTTCCTCTACACCGTGGACGATCTCGAGCGCGCGGTGGAAGACAACCGCCGTGGTCGCCGCGAAGCGGCCGCCGAGGCCGAAGCGATCATCGACCTTCAGGTGTCGCGCTTCGTCGAGACCCAGCAGGCCAGTGCCCACCAGGCGCCGCTGCGACAGCTGCGCGCGTTCGGCGAAGCCACCCGCACCGAACTGCTGGAGCGCGCGCGACAGCAGCTGGCCAACGGCAAGCCGGCCGACGAAGTGCTGGAACTGCTGGCCCACGGCCTGACCAATCGACTCCTGCACCCGCCCACTGCTGCGCTGCGCGCGGCCGCGCTGAGTGGCGATGCTGACCTGACCCGCGCCGCCGAGCGCCTGTTCCCGGCCACGCCGGGTTACCGCCACCCACCCGTGAGACCCGATGACGCCGACCCTGCGCCGTAAGCTGGAAGCGCTGGCCGAGCGCCGCGAAGAACTGGAACGCCTGCTCGCCGAACCCGATGTGGTCGCCGACAACACCCGTTTCCGCGACCTTTCGCGCGAATTCGCCCAACTTGAACCGATCGCCATCGCCCTGGCCGATGAAGCCCGTGCCAAGGCCGATCTGGCCGCCGCCGAAGGCATGCGCGCCGACCCCGACCTGCGCGAGCTGGCCGATGAGGAAATCGCTGCTGCACAGGCGCGCCTGCAGGAACTGGAGCAGGAGCTGGCGCTGCTGCTGGTGCCACGCGACCCGCGTGACGAAGGCAACCTGTTCCTGGAAGTGCGCGCGGGTACCGGCGGCGACGAGGCCGCGATCTTTGCCGGCGACCTGTTCCGCATGTACGCCCGCTACGCCGAGCGCCAGGGCTGGAAGGTCGAGATCGAATCGGACAGCCCGGGCGAGCATGGCGGCTACAAGGAAGTGGTGGCGCGCGTGGTCGGGCGTGGCGCGTTCTCGCGCCTGAAGTTCGAATCGGGTACGCATCGCGTGCAGCGCGTGCCGGCCACCGAATCGCAGGGCCGCATCCATACCTCGGCAGCCACCGTGGCGATCATTCCCGAGGCCGATGAGGTCGATGACATCGTCATCAACCCGGCCGACCTGAAGGTGGATACGTTCCGCTCATCCGGCGCCGGTGGCCAGCACGTCAACAAGACCGAATCGGCGATCCGCATCACCCATGTGCCGACCGGCGTGGTGGTGGAGTGCCAGACCGAGCGCAGCCAGCACGCCAACCGCGACAAGGCGATGAAGCGCCTGAAAGCGCAGCTGCTCGATGCCGAGCGCCAGCGCCAGGACGCGGCGCAGGCCGAATCGCGGCGCCTGCAGGTGGGCAGTGGCGACCGCAGCCAGCGCATCCGCACCTACAACTTCCCGCAGGGCCGGATCACCGACCACCGCGTGGAAGGCCTGACCCTGTACGACCTGCCCAACGTGCTGGCCGGCGACCTCGACCCGCTGCTGCAGCGGCTCAGCCACGAGCACCAGGTCGACGCCCTGGCCCAGTTGTCGGCGGGCTGAGTCGCATGTCGGCCTGGCAGCAGCGGCAGCAACTGCAACAAGCGATCGCACGCCAGCCCGGCGATTTCGTCGCCTTGGTGATGCTGGCCGACCTGGAGCTGGAAGCCGGCGACATCGCCGCCGGCGAGCAGGCCGCGCGCCGTGCGCTGCAGCTGCGCCCGAACCACCCTGAAGCGCTGGCACGGTTGGGTCGCGTGGCCTGGATGGCCGGCGCGCATGCCGATGCGGCGAAGCTGCTCGACCAGGCCTCGGCCTTGGCCCCACAGCACCCGGGCATTGCGCTGTGGCTGGGCCATGCGCTGGAAGATGCCGATGATGCCGAAGGCGCAGCAGCGGCTTATCGCCGCGCACATGCGCTGATGCCGGGCGAGCCCTATATCGCCGCCCAGCGCCTGGCCTGGCAGCGTCGCCTGTGCGACTGGCAGGACGTGGACGCGCTGGCGGCACAGGTACGTGGTGCACTTGCCTCTGGGCAGGGCGTGGTCGAACCGTTCGCGTTCCTCAGCGAAGATGCCAGCGCAGCCGAGCAGTTGGCCTGCGCACGCGCCCGTGCATCCGCCGTTGCCGCTTCAGTGCGGCCGTTGCCGCCAGTGAAGGTGCGTTCCCAGGGCCCGCTGCGGATCGGCTTCCTTTCCAATGGTTTCGGCGCCCATCCCACCGGGCTGCTGACCGTGGCCCTGTTCGAGCAGCTGCGTCATGACCCGGCATTGCAGCTGCATCTGTTCGCGCTGAACCAGGATGACGGCAGCCGCATCCGCCAGCGCCTGCAGGTGGCCACGCAGCTGCATGATGTGGCCGCGCTGCGCCATGCAGACACTGCTGCACGCATCCGCGCACAGGGCATCGACCTGCTGTTCGACCTGCGCGGCTGGGGCGGCGGCGGTACGCCGGAAGTGCTGGCGATGCGCCCTGCCCCGCTGCAGCTGAACTGGCTGGCGTATCCCGGCACGTCCGGCGCCCCGTGGCTGGATGCAGTGATCGGCGACAGCTTCGTTCTGCCGCCATCACTGGAACCCCACTACAGCGAGCGCGTACTGCGCCTGCCATGTGCGTTCCAGCCCTCGGACAACACCCGCATGCTGGAGCCGGCACCGTCCCGCGCGGAGTGCGGGCTGCCCGAACAGGGCGTGGTGTTCTGCTGCTTCAACAACAGCTACAAGCTCAACCCGCGCAGCATGGGCCGCGCCTTCGCGGTGCTGCAGGCCGTGCCCGGCAGCGTGCTGTGGCTGCTGTCCGGCCCCGGCCAGGCCGACGCCCGCCTGCGCAGCGCCGCACAGGCCGCTGGCCTGGATCCGGCACGCCTGGTGTTCATGGCCAAGCTGCCACATCCGCAGTACCTGGCCCGCTATCCGCTGGCCGACCTGTTCCTCGACACGCATCCGTACAACGCACACACCACCGCCTCCGACGCGCTGTGGGCCGGCTGCCCGGTGCTGACCTGCCCCGGCGACACCTTCGCCGCGCGCGTGGCCGGCAGCCTCAACCACCATCTGGGGCTGGTACGGATGAATGTCGCCGACGATGCGGCATTCATCGCCACCGCCAGTACGCTGGGCAATGACCCGGCGGCGCTGGCCACGCTGCGCGCCGAAGTGGCCCAGGCACGCGACCACAGTGGGCTGTTCGACATGGCCGGCTTCGCCCGCGACCTGTCGGCGTTGCTGCAACGGCTGGCTGGCGAACAGGGCTGGAAGGGCGTCGACAACACCTGAGCGATCCCTGCGTTACGCTCGGGCTTCCTCCCCGCGTGGTGTGATGATGGCCAAGCTCAAGCGCAAGGACTACGACGAACTGCTGCTGCCGCTGCAGCTGGAACTGACCGCGATGGCGCGCTGGGTGCAGCACAGCGGGCAGCGCCTGCTGGTGCTGTTCGAAGGCCGTGATACCGCAGGCAAAGGCGGCGCGATCCAGGCCATCAGCCAGCACCTCAACCCGCGCCAGTGCCGGGTGGTGGCGCTGCCCAAGCCGACCGACCGCGAAGCCACGCAGTGGTACTTCCAACGCTATGCCTCGCATCTTCCCGCTGCCGGCGAGATCGTGCTGATGGACCGCAGCTGGTACAACCGCGCCGGCGTCGAGCGGGTGATGGGCTACTGCAGCGAGACCGAGTACCAGCAGTTCCTGCGCCAGGCACCGGTGTTCGAACAGCTGCTGGTCGACGACGGCATCCTGCTGTTCAAGTACTGGCTGTGCGTGGACCAGGAGCAGCAGGAGAAGCGCTTCGCCGAGCGCCATCTCGATCCGCTGAAGGGCTGGAAGCTCTCCCCGGTGGACCTGAAATCCCGCAGCAAGTACAGCGCCTACACCGAGGCCCGCGAGGCGATGCTGCGCGCGACGCATCGCGAGGCGGCACCGTGGACGCTGGTGGATTTCAACGACCAGCGGTTGGGTCGGCTGACGCTGGTGCGCAACCTGCTGGACCGGTTGCCGGACACGCGGGTGGATGCACCGCTGCCGGAGCTGCCGAAGCTGAAGGGCAAGCTGCATCGCGAGCACTACGATGTGCTGAAGCCGATCGAGGACTTCCCGGTCGAGGATTAGGGTGGGTCGGCAGGGCCTGCGGCCCTGCACCTGCAGAGGCAACGACAACAGCCGGCTCTGGGAGTTTTGCTTGTTGGCTGGGGTGGTGTGGGTTGGCAGGACACGCCGTAAACCCATCCATGGGGGCTCGATGGCGCCATCCATGGCGCCAACGGTCCTGCCAACCCACACCGCCCCATCCCCGACGGATTTCCGGTGACGGAGGTAGATCCACGCCATGCGTGGATGAATCTCCATTGAAATCGATTATTTCGACAATTGAACGAAGAGCATCCACGCATGGCGTGGATCTACGTGTCGACCAAGGTCGACACCCACCAAGAGCAGGCCATGCATTCCGACAGATCGCGGAGAACTGTCGAAGGCAGGGTGGGTCCGGTGGCGGGGGCGTGAGCCGCATGGATGCGGCGACCGAGCTTACATGGGTGAGGGCGCTTTGCTTGCGAAGCACTGCTTCGCAAGCGCCCGAACGCACAGCCGCCTGCGGCTGGGCCGGGCCCCGGAGGGGGACTTGCAGCGGCCCCCGCAACCGGCCCCACCCCGCCTACCCACAGGAAACCCCGCTTGGGCTGTTGCTTTTGCTGTTGCTGGGGTTGCCGGCCAGCGGCCGGCACTACCGCGGGTGCAGGGCCGCAGGCCCTGCCGACCAACCCACTACTTGGCCGCAGCGATCTGCTTTTCGATGTCGGCGGCGGTCACCGGGCCGAGGAAGGTGTGGGCCAGCTTGCCCTGCGGATCCAGCAGATGCGTCAACGGCAGGCCTCGCGGCGTGGCGAAGTCCGCCGGCGGATCGAACGGGTCCACGATCACGATCGGATAGGTCACCGGGTGCTTGGTCAGGAACGACTGCATCTCCGGCACCTCGATGTCTTCATAGGCCAGGCCGACCACTTCGATGTTGCTGCGCATCGCATGCAGCGCCGACAGCTCCGGCATCTCCTTGCGGCACGGTGCGCACCAGGTCGCCCAGAAATTCACGATCACCCACTTGCCGCGGTGCGCGGCCAGGTCGTAGTCGCTGCCATCCACTGCTTTCATCTTCAGTGTCGGGAACTCAGCGGTGGTGCGCTCGGCCGGGGTTTCCTCGACCGGCGCCGGAGCGGTCGGCGTCGGTGCCTGTACCGGCGGCTGACTGCTGGCCGGGGTCGGCTCCTGCGCCGGCTTGCAGGCCGACAGCGCCAGCAGCAGGGCCAGCGGAAGCAGCAGCAACGGGGTCTTGCGGGTCATGGCATGTCTCCGGAATCGGTGTAGATATCGCTGACCTTGCGCTTCAGGCGTTCACGCAGGGGCAGTCGCAGATCGTCCAGCGCCGCCAGTGCGGCGCGGCCCAGGCTGTCGTCGCGGTACGGCAGGTGCTGTTCGGCCACCGGAATGCGCAGTTGGGTGCATTCGTACAGATCAGCCAGGCTGACCTGGTCCAGGTCGCGCGACAGCAGCCACTCTCCGCGCTCGTCACGGCGCAGCAGGCCAATCTCCTGCAGGTTGCAGGTCAGGTCATGCAGCAGGGAGTCAGTCAGCATCGGCTCCAGCCGCAGGATTTCATCCTCGGCCAGGCCTCTGCCCTTGGCACGTGCATGGTGGAAGCGACCGAGCAGTCGTAGCAGGCCGTAGAACTCGTAGCCCTGCGGCAGGCGCAGTTCCACCGGCTGGTAGCGGAAGGCGGCCATCGACGAGGACAGCGACGCGCCCAGCAGCACCGCTACCCAGCACAGGTAGATCCACAGCAGCAGGATCGGCACGAAAGCCACCGTGCCATAGAGCTTCTGGTAGGACTGGAAGCTGCCCAGATAGGCGCCGATGCCCCACTTCACCAGCTCCAGGATCACCGCGGCCAGGATCGCGCCGGGCACTGCGTGCCGCCATTTCACCGTGTGATGCGGCACCACCCGGAACATCAGCGTGATGCAGACGAACTCGATCAGGATCGGCGTCACCCGCAGCGCAAGCTCGGCCAGCCAGCGGCCCTCCTGGGTGCCGAACAGCGGCATCGCGAACACCCGCGCCGACACCGCCAGTGAGGCGGCGGCGAGCATCGCTCCCAGTGTCAGCACGGTCCAGTAGACCAGGAAGCGGGTCAGCTTGGGCCGGGTCGAGCCGACCCGCCAGATCTGGTTGAAGGTCTCTTCAACGCTGTTGAGGGTGATCAGCAACGAGACCACCAGTGCAATGAAGCCGGCCGCGGTGAGCTGGCCGGCACTGGCCGAGAACTGCCGCAGGTAGCCTTCGGCCGCGCGCGCCGCATTGGGCACGAAGTTGGAGAAGACGTAATCGCTGAGCTGGTCGCTCCAGCGGTCGAAGACGGGGAAGGCCGAGAGCACGCCGAACACCACGATCGCCAGCGGCACCAGCGCGAACACGGTGGTGTAGGCCAGCGCCGCCGCCGCCTGGAACAGGCGGTCGTCGAGGAAGCGATGCCACAGGAAGCGGCCGAAACTGATGGCCCGTGCGCGATCCCGCGCGCGCTCCATCCACAGGTTGAGCGTATCCAAAGGTTCCATCGGTGGAAGGGTACCCGATGCGGAATGCTGGCAGGATAGCCATACTGGCGACCACACGACGAGGAGAAGCGGGCACGATGGGCGAGATTCTGGTGCTGTACTACAGCCGGGGCGGTTCGGTGGCACGGCTGGCGCGCCAGATCGCGCGGGGCATCGGCGAAGTGCCGGGCATGAGCGCGCGCCTGCGCACGGTGCCGCCGGTGGCCGCCGTGACCCAGACCGCACACCCCCCGGTCCCCGACGATGGCGCCCCCTACGTGAGCGTGCAGGACCTGGTGGAATGCCAGGGCCTGCTGCTTGGCAGCCCCACCCGCTTCGGCAACATGGCCGCGCCGGTCAAGCATTTCCTGGACGGGCTCGGCGCCGAATGGGTCAACGGCACCCTGTCCGGCAAACCGGCTGGCGTGTTCACCTCCACCGCCTCGATGCATGGCGGCCAGGAATCGACCCTGCTGTCGATGCAGGTGCCGCTGCTGCACCACGGCTGCGTGATCGTCGGCATCCCGTTCACCGAACCGGCGCTGAGCCACACCACCAGTGGCGGCACGCCGTATGGCGCCAGCCATGTGGCCGGCGCCGCCGACGACCCGCAGCCGACCGACGACGAGGCCGTGCTGGCCCGTGCACTGGGCCGCCGGGTGGCCGACATCGCACAGCGGTTGGCCCGATGAGCGCCGCGCCGCGCACTGTCCTGCTGCTGGCCCTGATGGGGCTGGCCGCGCTGTTCGCCGGTTGGTTCATCAATGACAAGCACTGGCTGGCCACCCAGCTGGTGTTCACCGCGCCGCCGCTGGCGTTGGCCGTTGCCCTGCGACTGGGCTGGCGCAAGGCCGGTTTCTGGGCCTCGGTGCTGGCCCTGGGCTGGTTCAGCCACGGGGTGATGAGTGCCTGGAGCCACCCGGAAACACGCTGGCTGGCGCTGATCGAGATCGCGCTGGCCCTGCTGGTGATCTTCAGCGCCAGCCTCCCCGGGCTGCGCGCCCGCTTCGGCAAGCGACGCTGACGCTGCGGCCGCCGGGCCGTATCATCTGTGTTCCTGGCCCCGCGCCGCTGTACCTGTCCTGGTTTCGCGCATGCACATGATGGAAGAGCTCCTGGTCGTCACCACCGGTGGCACGATCGACAAGATCTACTTCGACGACAAGTCGGACTACCAGATCGGCGACCCCCAGATCGGCATGATCCTGCGCGAGCTGGGCGTGACGTTCCGCTTCAACGTGATTCCGATCCTGCGCAAGGATTCGCTGCACATCAACGATGAGGACCGCGAACTGATCCGCGCCACCATCGCCGCACAGCCGACCCGCCACGTGCTGGTGACCCACGGCACCGATTCGATGGTGCAGACCGGCAAGGTGCTGGCGACGATCCCGGACAAGACCATCGTGATGACCGGCGCGCTGAGCCCGGCGCGTTTCCGCGGCTCGGATGCGGAGTTCAACATCGGCTGCGCGATCGGTGCGGTGCAGTCGCTGCCGAGCGGCGTGTACATCGCGATGAACGGGCGGATTTTCGACCCGCAGCACGTGCGCAAGAACGTGGCCGCGAACCGCTTCGAATCGGTCTGAGGAACAGCGTGCCGACCAAGGTCGGCACCTACCACGACGCGGCGGCTCGCATCACCGCGCGTCCCCATGCAAAAACGCCCCGGCCGGAGCCGGGGCGTGCCCATGGAGAGGGGCTTGGGCTCAGTACTGGGCGTTGAGGGTCAGGCCCGAGAAGGTGCTGTAGGCCTTCACCCGCACATACCACGTGCCGGCAGCCGGACTGTTGATGGTGCAGGTCTCGCTGTTGCCGCTCAGGTACGGGCGGCAGGTGTAGGCGGTATCGGTCGGGGCACTGCCCTGGCGCACGTACAGGTCGGCATCACCGCTGCCGCCACTGATCGCCACGCGCAGCTGGGTGCTGCCGGCCGGAACCGCAACGGTGTAGTTCAGCTCGGCACCGGTCGCGGCGCCGAGGCCGGTCACCGGCACGTTGTTCTGCAGCACGTTGCCACCCGGGTTCGGATTGCCCCCCCCGTTGATCGCTGCAGCCACTGCGGCGTTGGCGTCGATGATGCCGGCGCCGCAGCCACCCGAGCAGGCACCCGGCAGCGGCCGTGCGGTGCTCTTGATGATGCTTTCAACCTGCGCCGGGCTCAGCGGGCTCGGGGCGACCGCCTGCATCAGCGCGACCACGCCGGCGACGTGCGGCGCCGCCATCGAGGTGCCGTTGTACGAAGCGTAGCTGGCACTGCCCGGGGTGGTGGTGCCGGTGTTGAGGGTGGACAGGATGCCCTGGCCCGGTGCCGAGATGTCGATACCGGCGCCGTAGTTGGAGAAGCTGGCGCGCGCACCGGCCGAGGTGGTTGCCGCCACTGCGATCACGTTCGGGCAGTTGGCCGGTACCGACGAGGACACGTTGGTGTTGCTGTTGCCAGCGGCGACCACCACGGTGGTACCACGGCCGACAGCGCCGTTGATCGCATTCTGGTAGGTCGTCGAGCAGCTGCCGCCACCACCCAGCGAAAGGTTGATGACCTCGGCCGGATTGGCATTGGCCGGCACGCCGCTGACGGTGCCACCGGACGCCCACACGATCGCGTCGGCAATGTCGGAGGTGTAACCGCCACACTTGCCGAGCACGCGCACCGGCACGACCTTGGCGTTGAATGCGGTACCGGCGACGCCGTTGGCGTTGTTGGTCACCGCCGCCACCGTGCCGGCGACGTGGGTGCCATGCCAGCTGGAATTGGAACCCGGATAACCGGGCTGGCACTCGTTGTCGCCGTACCAGTCGCCTTCATCGTTCGGATTGTTGTCGCGGCCACCGCCATCGCGCGCCATCGCGGCGTCGCTGATGAAGTCGTAGCCCGGCAGGATGTTGGCGTTGAGGTCGGGATGGTTGGTGATGCCGGTATCGATCACGGCCACCACCACGCCGGTGCCGGTGGACTTGTCCCAGGCCGGCCGGATGTTGATGCCGGCATTGGAGGTGCCGAAGCCCCATTGCTCGCTGAAGCGGGTGTCGTTCGGGGTCAGCGTGGCACGCATGATCTGGTCGACTTCAACGTATTCCACGTTCGGGTCGGCGGCCAGCTTGCGCATCAGCTGCTCGGATTCGGCCTGGTCGAGCGGACGATCGGTCTTGACCAGGGTCGGGCCGACGGCCAGCTTGCGGACCTGCTGCAGGCCCAGCGCGCGGCCCTGGCTGCTGGCCAGGCCGGCGGCGGCGCTCTTCAGCGAAGAGGCCAGTGCGGTGGTGTTGGCCACCGGCGCGCTGCCGTCGCGGTACTTCACGATGAAACGCTGGTGGGTCTGTGCGGACTGCAGGCCGCTGAGCTGGACATCACCGGCCAGCGCAGGCGTGGCCAGCAGCAGCGATGACAGAACGGACGCACCAAGGACCACCCACACTCGACGCACACGCGGTTGCGTTACCTGGGACATCGTATTTCCCTTTCTTGTGGTGTGAATGCCGGAATCGGCAGAAGCACCGGCCCGAACCCTGGGCTGGCTTGCGTTGGCGAGGTTCGAAGTCCGGCGAGCCAGCGGATCCCCCTAACGATCCGCCGTGCAGATGACGCTAATGACCAAAACCGGACACCACAAGATTTTCAGCGTCTTTTCAGCAAGATGAAATGTTCGTTCTGAGACTTTTCGGGTCGAGGGTTTGTGAAGGTGAAGGAACTTTCTCCTGCCCTGCACGCACCTGACTGGGTCATCACGTGTCCTGCGATGACTTTGCCGACATCGGCGTCCGCTGATCCGGGGTCAGATCCCTTTTCCGTGGGAAAAGGGATCTGACCCCAACCGTCTGACCAGAACGCAGAAAGCCCGTCACTGGGACGGGCTTTCCGGAAGAGCAGCCGAGCGCGGGCTCGGCTCTACAATCAGGCGCGGGCGATCAGCCCAGCTTGACCAGCCAGTTGTGGCGGTCCGGCAGGCGGCCGTACTGGATGTCGGTCAGTTCCTTGCGCAGCGACATGGTCACTTCGCCGGCCGGCGCGTTGATGTCGCCCACCGAGAAACCCTCGCCCTTCAGCTGGCCGATCGGGGTGACCACTGCAGCGGTGCCGCAGGCGAACACTTCGGTGATCTCGCCGGAGGCCACGCCCTGCTTCCACTCATCGATGCTGACCTTGCGCTCTTCGACCTTCATGCCGCGGTCGCGGGCCAGCTGCAGGATGCTCTCGCGGGTGATGCCTTCGAGGATGCTGCCCGACAGCTGCGGGGTAACCAGCGTGCCGTCCTTGTAGACCAGGAACACGTTCATGCCACCCAGTTCTTCCAGGTACTTGCCCTCGACCGGGTCGAGGAACAGCACCTGCGAGCAGCCCTGCGCCTGCGCCTTCTGCTGCGGCAGCAGCGACGCGGCGTAGTTGCCACCGCACTTGGCAGCGCCGGTGCCGCCCTTGGCCGCACGTGCGTACTCGGTCGACAGCCAGATCGACACCGGGGCGACGCCCTTGGCGAAGTACGGGCCGGCCGGGCTGGCGATGACGTAGTAGCCGGCCTTGTGCGCGCCACGCACGCCGAGGAAGGCTTCGTCGCCAATCATGAACGGACGGAAGTACAGGCTCGACTCATCGGCCGACGGCACCCAGGCGCTGTCGACGGCGATCAGCTGCTTCAGCGATTCGACGAAGATCTCCACCGGCAGTTCCGGCAGCGCCAGGCGCTGCGCCGAACGCTGCAGGCGACGGCCGTTGGCATCCGGGCGGAAGGTCCAGATCGAACCGTCGGCATGGCGGTAGGCCTTGATGCCCTCGAAGATTTCCTGGCCGTAGTGCAGCACGGCCGCGGCCGGGTCCAGCTGCAGCGGACCGTAGGCGCGCACGTTGGCGTTGTGCCAGCCGGTGTCCTTGTCCCAGCGCACTTCCACCATGTGGTCGGTGAAGTGCAGGCCGAAACCCGGCTTCTCCAGGATCTGGGCGCGCTCTTCAGCGCTGCGCGGGTGGTCCGAACGGGTGACGGCGAAGCTGGGAATGGACTGGGACACCGGAGATTTCCTGTTCTGGTTGCGGGTAGTGCCCGGCCCGCGTCACTGCGGGCCGTGGGTCAAAGCATGCCGGTCTCGAGCCGGGCCGCCTCGGACATCATGTGCTGGTTCCACGGCGGGTCGAACACCAGGTCGACGTCGGCCTCGGCCACCGTCGGGATCATTTCAAGCTTGCTGCGCACATCGTCGACCAGGATCTCGCCCATGCCGCAGCCCGGCGCGGTCAGGGTCATCTTCACGTCGATCTCGCGCTTGCCTTCGTCCAGGTGCTTGATCTCGACCTCGTAGACCAGGCCCAGTTCGACGATGTTCACCGGAATTTCCGGATCGAAGCAGGTCCGCAGTTGCTGCCACACCAGCTGCTCCACCTGTTCATCGGTGGCGTCGGCCGGCAGCTCGAGCGGTGCCGGTGCCTCCTTGCCGATGGCGTCGCCGTCCTTGCCGGCGATGCGGAACAGGTTGCCCTCGACGAACACCGAATAACTGCCACCCAGCGCCTGGGTGATGTACCCATAGCTGCCGGCGGGCAGGGTCACGGTGTCGCCCTGCGGGACCATCACGGCCTCGCAATCGCGTTCGAAGTGGACAGGTTCGCTGCTACGGGAATACATGGGGACCGATATGGGGCCGTGGCCAAGGCCACGCAAGACAGCATTCTAGCCCAGCCGCCCTGCCGCCGCCGGTGCACTGCGGCAAACCACAGTATCCTGTGGGTGATCTTCAGGGAGCTTCGATGTCCTCCAATGCCGCGCGTGCCAGGACCGTGACCTGGCTCTGGCCCATCATGCTGTTGCTGGGTCTGCTTGTTGCTCCCCTCGCCTGGATGATGCTGGCGCTGATGACCGGCCGGCAGGTCGGCTGGATGGCGGTACTGACCGCCCTGGAACTGGTGTTCATGCTGCGCATGGGCACGCTGGGCCCGGGCCTGCTGCGCATCGCCCTGGTCGTGCTGGGCACCGTGCTGGTGGCCGCCGTGGCCAACTGGACCATCGCCAGCGCCTGGATGGGCGGCTCGATCGGGCTGGACCTGTGGGACGCCACGATGCGGATGGGCCCGCACCTGGCCTGGACCCTGATCAGCCTCGCCAACGGCGCGATGGAATGGCTGTGGCTGGCCCTTGGCCTGGCCGTGGGCGCCTGGCTGGCGCGCTGAGCCCACCGGCAGGTAGTGCCGGCCGCGGGCCGGCAGAGGCGTGCGGATCAAGGTCCGCACCTGCCAGTGCAGCTACCATGCGTGGATGGGGGTAGTGCCGGCCGTTGGCCGGCAAAGGGGTCAGAGCCCTTTCCTGCGGAAAGGGATCCGACCCCGGGCCTCAATGCCCGCCGTCGAGCGCCTTCAGTTCGCTCACCAGCGATGCCGCCGCTTCGGCGCCATCGCCGTACAGCATGCGGGTGTTGTCGGCGTAGAACAGCGCATTCTCGATGCCCGCAAAGCCTGTGCCCTTGCCGCGCTTGATCACCACCACGTTGCGCGCGTTGACCACGTCCAGCACCGGCATGCCGTAGATCGGGCTGGCCGGGTCGGTGCGTGCCACCGGATTGACCACGTCGTTGGCCCCGATCACCAGCACCACATCGGTGTTGGCGAATTCCGGATTGATGTCGTCCATGTCGGCGATCAGGTCGTAAGGCACGCCAGCCTCGGCCAGCAGCACGTTCATGTGCCCGGGCATGCGCCCGGCCACCGGGTGAATGGCGAACTTCACCTTCACCCCGCGCTGGCCCAGCCGCTGCGCCAGCTCCCAGATCTTGTGCTGGGCCTGCGCCACCGCCATGCCATAGCCGGGCACGATCACCACGCGTTCGGCGTAGGCCATCATCGCGGCAACGTCGGAGGCTTCGATCGGCTTCTGCGCGCCAGTGATCGCCTGTGCCTCGCCGCCGGCGCCGCCGCCGAAGTTGGAGAACAGCACGTTGCGGATCGGCCGGTTCATCGCCTTGGCCATCAACCGGGTCAGCAGGATGCCCGCCGCGCCGACCATCATACCGGCGATGATCAGCGCCTCGTTGCCCAGCACGTAACCTTCGAACGACACCGCCAGGCCGGTGAACGCGTTGTACAGCGAGATCACCACCGGCATGTCGGCGCCACCGATCGGCAGCGTCATCAGCACGCCCAGTGCCAGCGCCAGCACGAAGAAGGCGACGATCGCCCAGGTGCTGAGCGTGCTGGCCGCGATGATCGCCAGCACCACCACCGCCAGTGCCACCACCAGGTTCATCACCTGCTGGCCGGGCCAGGTCACGCGCTTGTCCAGGCGGCCATCGAGCTTGGCCCAGGCGATCACCGAGCCGGACAGCGACACCGCACCGATCGCCGCGCCGACCACCGCCAGCAGCAGCACCGTGCCCGACGGCTGGCGCGCAGCCAGGTCGGCCAGCGCCTGTGCGCTCCAGTGGCTGGTATCACGGTTGGCGAGGAAGGCGTAGCGCAGCAGTTCCACCGCGCCGATCGCCGCCGCCGAGCCGCCGCCCATGCCGTTGTACAGCGCCACCATCTGCGGCATGTCGGTGATGGCGACCTTGCCCGCCGACCACCAGGCCAGGCCCGCGCCCAGCAGCAGTGCCACCAGGATCAGCGGCACGTTGTGCAGTTCGGGCAGGAAGAAGGTCGCCGCCGTGGCCAGCAGCATGCCCAGCCCGGCCCAGCGGATGCCACTGCGCGCGGTCAGCGGCGAGGCCATGCGCTGCAGGCCCAGCAGGAACAGCGTGGCGGCGACGAGGTAGCTGGCCTTGACCAGCCAATCGAGCAGTTCAACGGTGCTGATGTTCAAGCCTGCGGCTCCTTCGGCTCGTCCTTGCCACCCTTGGGCGCGCTCGGCTTGAACATTTCCAGCATGCGCGCGGTGACCACGTAGCCACCGGCGGCGTTGCCGGCACCGAGCACCACGGCGAGGAAGCCCAGGGCTTTCTCCAGCGGTGTCTGCGCGTGCCCCAGCACCACCATCGCGCCGATCAGCACGATGCCGTGGATGAAGTTGGAGCCCGACATCAGCGGGGTATGCAGGATCACCGGCACCCGCGAAATGATCACGTGGCCGGCGATGGCCGCCAGCATGAAGATGTACAGCGCCACGAACCCGTCACTCACTGGCAACGCTCCCGCTCTGTCTTCGTCGCCCCATCATAACCACGGGCTGAACCCGCGCGCACCCGGCGTCAACCGCGGCGGCGCTCACGCGTTGTCGATGGTGAGCCCGAGCGAGGAACCGTACCCTGTGCTGGTGAGCAGCCCCGTCCCCCCGAGCGCCGAGACCGATGCCCTGCCGGCGTCGCTGGAGGCGTTCCTGGCCAGCGTCGGCCCGCGTGCGTTCCGCTTCGCCGAGGCCGGCCTGCGGCAGCGCGAAGACGCCATGGATGCGGTGCAGGACGCGCTGCTGCGCATGCTGGACTACGCCGACAAGCCGGCTGCCGAATGGGCGCCGCTGTTCTGGAGCATCCTGCGCCGGCGGGTGATCGACCTGCAGCGCCGGCGCCGCTTCCGCCTGCCGTTCTGGCGCGACAACCAGGACGCTGAAGGCGGCGAGATCGACTGGGCCGACCCCGGCCCGGACCCGGCGCAGGCGCATGAACAGCGCCAGCAGTACCAGCAGCTGGTGGACGCGTTGCGCCGCCTGCCCGCCCGCCAGCGCGAGGCCTTCACCCTGCGCGTGCTGCAGGACCTGGACGGGGCGACCACCGCCCGCGCCATGGGCTGCAGCGAAGGCGCGGTAAAAACCCATCTGGCACGCGCCCGCCAAGCGCTGCAGGATTACCTGGAGAACCACCCGTGAACCGCTCCCTGCCTTCCGATGACACCTTGCGCAGCCTGCACGCGCAGTCGCTGCAGGCGCTGTCGCCGGCAACGCTGGCCCGGCTGCGCCAGGCTCGCCACGGCGCCACGGCTGTCCATCGCGGGCGCTGGCGCTGGTGGCTGGCCAGTGCCTGTTCGCTGGTGGTGGCATTGGGGGTCGGCCTGCAGTTCAGCGGCCACGGCACCCTGACGGGCCCGGCGCCGGCACCGGTGCTGGCCTCGGTGGAAGACAACAGCGCGCTGTACGACGAAAATCCCGATCTGTACCTGTGGCTGGGCGATACCGACCTGGCGATGGAGTGAACCATGTCCCGACTGCATACCCTGCCACTGTTGTTGACCCTGGCGCTGCTGCCGGCCGTTCCGGCGCTGGCGCAGAGCACCGCGCCCGGCCCGGCCGCCCGCGCCGCGCCGAGCGCGCCGCTGCCGGCGTGGGAACACCTGAGCGAAGCGCAGCGCGAATCCCTGCTGGCACCGCTGCGCGACCGCTGGAACAGTGCCGATGCCGGCCAGCGCCAGCGCATGCTGTCACACGGCCAGCGCTGGCAGTCGATGAGCCCGGAGGAGCGCGACAAGGCCCGCCGTGGCCTGCGCCGCTTCGAGCACATGAACCCGGAACAGCGCGAGCAGGCACGTGCCCTGTTCGGGCAGATGCGGGACATGCCGCCGGAACAGCGCGACGCCCTGCGCGAGCGCTGGTCGCAGATGACGCCGGAACAGCGCAGGGACTGGGTGCGCGACAACCCGCCGCCGGTGAAGCCGCGGTAACGCCGCGAGGAACGGGGTCAGAGCCCTTTGCTGACGCAAAGGGATCCGACCCCTGGCAGATTCCGGGGAAAGGGGTCAGATCCCTTAGCCTACGGCAAAGGGATCTGACCCCATGTCACTCACGCCTGCCAGCGCGTCTTCGCCAGCAGCTCGTCTTCCCAGTCGAAACCCAGCTGGCCCTCGCGCACGAACAAAGCGACGAAGTTGAGCAGGTTGCGCGCATACATCTCGCTGGCCTGGGTCGCGCCGCGGCTGGCCAGGCCCAGCGGGCCGTCGATGGTCACGCCCTGGTGCTCGATGCACTGCCCCGGCTGGGTCAATGCGCAGTTGCCGCCGCTCTCCGCCGCCAGGTCCACGATCACGCTGCCGGTGGCCATGCCGTCCACCATCGCGGCAGTCACGATGGTCGGCGCCGGGCGCCCCGGCACGGCGGCGGTACAGATCACCACATCCACGCTGCGCAGGTGATCGGCCAGCCGGCGCTGCTGCTCGGCACGTTCCTCATCGGTCAGTGCGCGCGCATAGCCGCCCTCGCCCGCCGCACTCACCCCGAGATCGAGGAAGCGTGCGCCCAGCGACTGGATCTGCTCACGGGTTTCCGGACGCACATCAAAGCCCTCCACCTGTGCGCCGAGACGACGTGCGGTGGCGATGGCCTGCAGGCCGGCCACGCCAGCACCGATCACCAGAACCTTGGCTGGACGTACGGTACCGGCCGCGGTGGTCAGCATCGGGAAGAAACGCGGCGCGCGCTCGGCCGCGATCAGCGCCGCCTTGTAGCCGGCCATGCCGGCCTGCGAACTGAGCACGTCCATCGCCTGCGCGCGCGTGGTGCGCGGCAGCTGCTGCAGTGGGAACAGGTGCAGGCGGTCGCCAGCGGCCAGTGCCGCAAGTGCCGGATCGCTGGCCGGGGTCAGCAGGCCGATCACGCTGGCAGCGGGCTTGAGCTGCTCCAGCACCGCCACCGGCGGTGCCTGCACGCACAGCAGGATATCGATCTCGGCCCAGCGACCTTCATCGAAAACGCGCGCACCGGCGTCGTCATAGGCAGCATCGGTAAATCCCGCCGCCAGACCGGCGCCGGCCTCATACCAGACGGTGATGCCCAAGGCACCGAGCTTGCGCGCGGTCTCCGGCGTCAGTGCCACGCGCCGTTCGCCCGGCGCGGTCTCCTTGATCCCCAGCAACGCCACGGCCATGCAGGTCCCCGCTGATCGGTGAGTTTTCCCGATCCTAGCAGGCAGTCACGGCTCAGTGCAGTGTTGCGCTGCCCGGGTCCAGCCGATCGATCACGCCCTGCATGGCACTGTCGAAGGCACCGTCATCCACGTGGGCACGCAGGCGGCCCAGCCGCACCATCACCGCCAGTTCTTCGGGCGAGGCCACGCAGAAGCGTACGCCACGGCGGTTGACGAACAGCAGGCGCGAGGAGATCGGGCTGACCCAGGACAGCTTGCCGGCCTGCACCTTGCCGTCCTTGTCGACGAAGTCCAGCCAGTTGCCGATTTCCATGCGGCGGAAGCGGTCGGCGTCGGCGTTGTCGAAGTCATCGGCATCGATCTGCCCGCTCAACTCCACCGCCGGCGATTCAGCGACTGGCGGTGCCGGCAGTGCGACCTGCGGCAGTTCCGGCAACGCGCGCTGCAGTTCCGGCCGCGATTCAGCAATGCCCTGCAGGGTGTCGTGCAGGGCGTCAATGGCGCCGGTAGCGGCATCACCGTGCACGCCGACACTGGCGAAGACCTTGCTCAGCACCGGCTGCCAGGCCTGCAGCCACGGCTTGCCGACGATCTGGCGGCGGGCCTCGGCCACTTCCTCAAGCAGACCGTCGCCCAGGCTCAGCGCTTCGGTCACCGACGCGCCCTCCTCGCCCTCGCGCAGCAGCGCCAGGGTCAGGTGGTGCTGCCACGGCTGGCGCAGGAACTCGGCGATGGCCGGCGGCAGGGTCGCGTCACCGATGCGGCGATCCAGTTCGGCGCCGGCACGGGTGCGGGCCATTTCCAGCTTTTCCTGGCCGCGCTGCGTTTCAGCGGCGCGACGCTCGGCGATTTCCACGCGGCGGCGATGCTGCACGAGGAATTCGCGGAACTCTTCTTCCAGGGTCAGGAAGATCGCCAGGTTCTCGTTGAACTCGGCCACCAGGCGTTCGATGATCTCCTCGACCTTGGCCATCAGCATGCGCTCGGCCTGGCTTTCGCCGGTATTGCCCTCGCAGGCTTCGGCCAGCGAGTTGAGCAGCTTGCGGGCCGGGTGGGTCTTCTGCACGAACATGCGGCGGTCGAGCATCGCGACCTTGACGAAGGGCACGACCAGGCGGCCGATCAGCTCGCGCGAGCGACCTTCCAGTTCGCGTTCGTCCAGCATCACGTCGAACAGCATGCCGACCAGATCGATCGCATCTTCGTCCTGCGGGTCCAGCCGGGTCTGGCCCGGATCGACGCCGAGGCGGGTGGCGCTGGACAGCACTTCGCTCTTCAGCCGCTGCGCCAGTGATTCGCCGTCCTCGCCGATCGCCGCACGCAGGGTCGCGCTGGGCGTGGCCTGCAGCAGCGACAGCACCGACATCATCTCGCGCTGGCTCAACGGGCGGTGCTGGCCAACCGCGACCTGCGCGGCCGAGGTGGCGTCTTCGCGGACATGACGGGTCTGCTGCAGCAGCTCATGCAGTGCTTCCAGCAGCATCCCCTGCTGGCCCGCATACGCCTCGCTGCTGCCACCGTCTTCGCCCGGCAGGTGCTGCTGCATGTGGCCACGACGCTCGGACCAGCGCGCGGCGAAGCGCTGCGCCCAGGCCGGTGCGGCCTGTTCCTCATCGCCGAATTCGCTGTCGAAGCCCGCGCTCTGGCGCTGCTCCACCAGATCGTCCAGGCCCGAGGCCATGCGCGGGTCGGGCGCAGCCGACAGCGGACGCTGCGGCGTCCCCATCTGCGACATCACCCCGGCCGCGGCCAGTTGTTCGTCGAGCTTCTCGTAAATACGGCCCACCGGCACACGCAGGTCACGCTCGCACAGCTTGATCAGCACCAGGTGCACTTCCGGGGCCAGTTCGCAGCCGGCAAAGGCTTCATGGATGGCAACACCCAGATGCTCGGGGCTGATCGGATTGCGGTCGGCATCCAGTTCAGCGCCGCCGATCAGCCGGCCCAGGCGACGGTCGAGGCGCGCCAGCACGGGCTTGAAGTCGCGCAGCAGCACGGTGGCGAAGTTGCGTACCGCCAGCCGCGATTCCAGCACGTGTTCCGCCAGCAGGCTCAGGCCGTCCTCGGCCGGACCGGACAGGGTCGCTTCGGCCGACAACGGTTCACCGCTGGCCAGCGCCTCCCAGGCCCGCTGCAGGTGGCCGGCGAAGGCGGCGGCGATGTCCTCGCGGCGGCGGCGCAGTTCGCGCATTGCATCCAGGAACAGCAGCTGCGACGAGCCAGCATTGCCGGCGCGGTCGAACAGGGCATCGTCGAAGCGCGCCAGTGCGGCCCCGAACGCCTGGCACAGCGCCGGCAGGACCATGTCCCGGGCACGCTGGAGCTGGGCCGGGTCACGCCCCGGCGATCCCATCGGTGTGGGCACGCTCATCATTCGGGAAGGCTCCCCACCTTCTCTGGTACGACAGACAGCATGGACATCGCGACGACCGGTACACCCCATGTACCGGTATGTCGATGGTAGGCCGGCCAGCCCGTCGCGGACAGTGAAACAGTCCTCACTTCAAACCTCATGACCGGCGGCCCGGCAAGATAGATATCGTAAGCCGTGCAAGGCCTGCGAGGCGAGGGGAAGCGGTCGTCCGTTTCCCGCCAGTGGCATGACGTTCATCACAGTTTGATATTCAAGGTCCGGACGCGACACAAACGGCGTCTTTGACCACCCCGACTATAATCAAATACCCGTGATGACCGGTTCAGACTCCATGCCCGACCCCGCCGCCCTGCTCGCCCTGGATGCCCGCCGCTCAGTGCCCTCGCGGCAACTGGGCGAGCCTGGACCGGACCCGGCCACCCTGCAGCGGATGCTGGCCTCGGCGGTGCGTGTGCCCGACCACGGCAAGCGCGTGCCCTTCCGCTTCCTGAAGATCGCCGGCGATGCACGTCACACTCTGGGCGACTTCCTGGCCGAGCGAAGCCGCCAGCGCGACCCGCAGGCTGGCGAGGCGGTGTTCGAGAAGGACCGCCAGCGTTTCAGCCATGCGCCGCTGGTGATCGTGGTGGTGGCCAGCCCGCGTCCGGACCCGAAGGTGCCCGAGCAGGAACAGCTGATGACCGCCGGCTGCGTCTGCTTCGCATTGCTGCAGGCCGCGCAGGCGCTGGGCTTCGGCGCGCAGTGGCTGACCGCCTGGATGGCCTTCGATCCAGTCGTGCAGGCCCATCTGGGCCTGGCCGAGGGCGAGCGGATCGCCGGTTTCATCCACATCGGTACACCCAAGGCCGCCGTGCCCGAGCGCGAGCGCCCCGACCCGGTGGCCCTGCTGCGCGACTGGACGCCGCCGGCATGACCCTGCCGGCTCCGCCGCCGTCGCTGTACCTGGTTGATGCCAGCATCTACGTGTTCCGCGCCTGGCATTCGCTGCCAGACCAGTTCCAGGACGCGCAGGGCTGGCCGACCAACGCCGTGCACGGCTTCGCCCGCTTCCTGCTCGATCTGCTCGAACGCGAGCGTCCGCAGCACATCGCCATCGCCTTCGACGAAGCACTGGACAGCGGCTTCCGCCATCGCCTGTATCCGGCCTACAAGGCCAACCGTGACCCGGCGCCGGAAGCGCTCAAGCGCCAGTTCGTGCACTGCAAGGCCTTGTGCGCGGCACTCGGCCTGGCCGTCCTGGCCCACCACGAGTACGAGGCCGACGACCTGATCGGCAGTGCGCTGCACGTGCACCGTGGCAGCCATCGCGGGGTGATCATCTCCGCCGACAAGGACCTGTCGCAGCTGCTGCTCGACCACGACGAGCAGTGGGACTACGCGCGCAACCAACGCTGGGACGTGGCGGGCGTAAAGGCGCGGCACGGCGTGCACGCGCACCAGATCGCCGACTACTTGGCGCTGTGCGGCGATGCTGTGGACAACATTCCGGGGGTCAGCGGTGTCGGCAGCAAGTCCGCCGCCGTGCTGCTGGCCCACTTCGGCAGCATGGATGCGCTGTACGAACGCCTGGACGAAGTGCCGTTCCTGCGCCTGCGCGGCGCCGCACAGATGGCGGTGCGCCTGCGCGAGCAGCGCGAGCACGCCCAGCTCTGGCGCCAGCTGACCACCATCGCCCTGGACGCGCCGCTGGAGGGCAGCCAGCCTGGGCTGCTGCGCCAGGCCGCCGACCCGGAGCTGCTCGGCGGCCTGTGCCAGACCCTGCGCTTCGGCCCGATGACCCGCCGCCGGCTGTTCGATGCCGCCGGCGTGGCCGACCCTCTTCCCACCCACAGCGAGCCCGCATGAGCCAGCGCAACACCGAAGCCCCGCGCGTCGTCTATGAAGGCAAGTACCAGCGCATGCTGGTGCGCGGCACCTGGGAATACAGCGAACGCACCCACGCCGGTGGCCTGGCGGCGATCATCATCGCCGTCACCCCCGAGGACAACGTGCTGTTCGTCGAACAGTTCCGCGTGCCGTTGCAGGCCCCGACCATCGAGATGCCGGCCGGCCTGGTCGGCGACATCGATGCCGGCGAGTCGATCGAAGTCTCGGCTGTGCGCGAACTGGAAGAAGAAACCGGCTGGACCGCCGATCACGCCGAAGTGCTGATGATCGGCCCGACGTCGTCCGGTGCCAGCAGCGAGAAGATCGCCTTCGTACGCGCCACCGGCCTGCGCCGGATCGGCGAAGGTGGCGGCGATGACAGCGAAGACATCACCGTGCACGAGATTCCGCGCGCGCAGGCGGCGGCGTGGCTGGTGCAGAAGATGGGCGAAGGCTACGAGCTGGATGCCAAGCTGTGGGCCGGCCTGTGGATGATCGAGCACCACCTGGACGGGCGCCCGCGTGGCTGACGCCGACCTGCATGCACTGCCGGCGCTGCTTGGCGCCGATGATCCGGCAATCTACGCGATCCACCGGGCGCAGGGCGCGTCGCCGTACCTGCTGCTGGCCGACCACGCCGGCCAGCAGGTGCCGCGTGCCCTCGCCGGCCTGGGCTTGCCGCAGGTCGAACTGGATCGCCACATCGGCTGGGACATCGGCATTGCCGGCACCACCCGCGCACTGGCCGAACGGCTGGATGCCTGGGCAATCGAACAGACCTATTCGCGGCTGCTGATCGACTGCAACCGCCCGCTGGCCTCGCCCACACTGATCCCGGACGTGAGCGACCACACCGTGGTCCCGGGCAATGCCGGGCTGTCGGCGGCGCAGCGGCAACAGCGCATCGATGCGATCCACGCGCCGTACCACGCACGCATCGACGCGGAACTGGACGCACGCCGCGATGCCGGTCGCCCTACCCTGCTGGTGATGATGCACAGCTTCACGCCAACGATGAACGGCATGCAGCGGCCGTGGCATGCCGGCGTGCTGTACCACCAGGACACGCGGTTCGCGCATGCACTGCTGCAGGCACTGCGCGATGAAGGCGACCTGGTGGTGGGCGACAACGAACCGTATTCGGTCAGCAGCACCAGCGACTACGCGGTGCCGGTGCATGGCGAAGGCCGCGGGCTGGTGCATGTGGAACTGGAGATCCGCCAGGACCTGATCGCCGATGCCGCCGGGCAGCAGGCATGGGCGGAGCGGCTGGCGCGGATCTTCGGCGCGCTGCAACCGCAGCTGCTGGCCGCCGGGTGATTTACCCAGGCTTGGTAGTGCCGGCCGCTGGCCGGCAACTGCAATGATTCAACGGACCCGGGGTTGCCGGCCAGCGGCCGGCACTACCGCAATTCGGGCGCATCCATCCACGGGAACGGCTTGAACCCGTGCACCTGCACGGTCGCACCGATCGCTTCGAACTGATCCTTGATCGCCTGCGCACGGCGACGATCCAGCGCTTCACCCAGCACCAGCGGCAACGCGCGGCAGCACGCCAGCGCCTCGCCCACCGGCATCTCCAGCAGGCGCGCCACGCGCTGCGCAGCGGCCTTCAGCTGGTCTGCCGGGCATGCCACCAGGCACAGGTCGAACGAAGCGAAGATGCCTTCGCCCACCCCTGCCTCGCGCGCCGCCGCCAGTGCTTCAGCACCCGCTTCGCCCAGGGCCTCGTCGATACCCTCGACCTGCTGGAATGCGTCGTACTCGGCGTAGTAGGCCAGCGCCTGCGCGTAGTCCTGCAGCGACGACAGCGGGCGTTGCCGCTTCTGCACATCCAGCACGTCGGCAAACGTGGCCGGCTCCAGATACGGGAACAGCCCCATCGCTGCCGAAGCGGCCGACCGCTCGCCGTCGTCATCCAGCGCTTCATCACTGGATGACGGCAACCACAACCGTGCCGCCAGCAGGTCCTCGTCGCTCGCCATCACCCAGCCGAAGGCATTCCACACCGCATCGTCATCGTTGCAGGCAGCGAAGGCATGCAGGGTCTGTTGCAGGTCCAGCAGTTCGATCATGCGTCGGTGCTCAGGCAGGGAGTCGCTGCCGAGTCTACCGGCGCCGGGCGCAGGCCCAGCGCGATCACCACGCCGAGCGCGGCGAACAGCGCAGCGCCGTACTGTGCGTTGACCATGCCCTGCAGGGCATCCGGGCTGGTTGCCGCCTGCGTGCCGCGCGCAGCGTTGGCGATCATCACCAGTACCGCCAGTCCCAAGGCGCCGCCGATCTGCTGGGCAGTGGCCGCCATGCCGGACGCAACGCCTTGCTGCGGCCCCGGCACGCCCTGCCCGGCCACGATCCACATCGCCGTCCAGCTCATGCCCTGGCCGACGCTGAGCACCACGATGCCCGGCAACAGCGGCCAGTAGCTGGCGCCATGCGGCATCGCCAGCGCCACTGCGGCGATGCCGACGGCACCTGCGGCGAAGCCCCAGGCCAGCACCTGCCGTGGCGAACGGCGCTGCAGCATGCGTTCGGCAATCCGGATGCCGAAGGTGCACACCAATGTCGGCAGCAGGAAGGCCATACCGGCCTGCAGCGGGCTCCAGCCATAGCCATCCTGGAAGTAGAGCGCCAGGAAGTAGTACTGCACGCCATAGCTGCTCATGAAGGCGAAGGTCAGGCCGAGTGCCGCGCGCAGGCCGGGCAGGCGCAGCAGCGCAAACTGCATCAGCGGGTCACGGCTGCGCTTTTCGATCTGTACGAACACCGTCAACAGTACGGCTGAAAGCAGCAGGCAGATGAGCGTGGCCGGCGCCGTCCAGCCCCACTCCGGCCCTTGCACCAGGGTGGTCACCAGCAGGCTGCCGCCGGCCGTGACGGTGAGGCAACCGGCCAGATCGAATGAACGGCCCCGCACCCGTGGACCATCGGCCGGCAACCACGCACCGGCTGCGACCGCGCACGCCGTGGCCAGCGGCACGATCACCGCCAGCACCGCCGGCCAGCCGAACGCCTGGGTCAGCACGCCACCGAGCAGCGTGCCCAGCGCCAGGCCGACCGCGCTGGCCATGCTCCAGATCGCCAGCGCGCGGTTGCGCACCGGGCCTTCCGCGTACAGCGTGTTGATCAGCGCCAGCGTGGCCGGGAACAGCAACGCGGCACCGATACCCTGCGCCGCGCGCGCGATGATCAACAGCGTGGCGTTCGGCGCCAGCGCACCGAGCAGCGAGGCCAGCGCGAACAGCAGCATGCCCAGCCGGTAGAAGCGGCGGCGGCCGATCAGGTCGGCGGCGCGCCCGCCCAGCAGCAGGCTGCCGCCGAAGGCCACGGTGTAGGCACTGACCACCCATTGCAGCTGCTGCGCGTTGATCTGCAGCGCGCGGCCCATGTCATGCAGGGCAACGAAGATGATGGTGGCATCCAGGGCAATGATCAGCTGGGCGGTGGCCAGCAGGGTCAGCGCCCAGCGCGGGTATTTGAGGGGAGGCATCGGCGGTCTGGCGCGGTGGGGGAGCGCAGTCTCATTGATGCGAGCCAATCAATAAACCCCTCCCCGACCATATCTGTCATGATTTTCGGCATGAATGGAGCTTCGATGGACCTCAATGCGGTGCGCATGCTGGTGCAGGTGGCCGAAGCGCGCAGTTTCACCGTGGCCGCCGGCCAACTGGGCCTGAGCCAGTCCGGCCTGTCGCGCGCGATCGGGCGGCTGGAAGCCACGCTGGGGGTGAAGCTGCTGCAGCGGAACACCCGCAACGTGGCGCTGACCCCGGATGGCCGCCAGTTCGTGGAACAGGTGTCGCCGCTGCTGGCCGGCCTGGACGATGCCGAGCGGCAACTGGCCGACCGCCCGTGCACGCCCTCGGGCACGTTGAAGATCAGTGCGCCGTCGATGTTCGGGCGCAAGGTGCTGGTGCCGATGCTGGCGCCGTTGCTGCAGCAGCATCCGCAGCTGCAGGTGGAAGCGGTGCTCAGCGACCGCCTGGTCGATCTGGTCGAGGAAGGCTTCGATGCCGCGCTGCGCACCGGCGTCATCGCCGACCAGCGCATCGTCGCGCGGCCCTTGCGGCCGCTGCGCTGGGTGACGGTGGCCAGCCCGGGCTATCTGGCCCGTTGTGGCGCACCGGACGATGTGGCCGCGCTGCAGGATCATGCCTGCCTGGCGGTGCGCAACCTGCGCAGCGGCCGGCTGGTGGACTGGCAGTTCCTGCAGCACGGGCAACTGCGTGAGTTCACGCCCCCGACGCGGATGGTGTTCGACAGCGGCGATCCGCTGGTGGAAGCGGCCATCGCCGGCATCGGCATCGTGCAGGTGATGGATTTCGCCGTGGCCGACGCCTTGGCCGATGGCCGCCTGCAGCGCGTGCTGCAGCCGTTTGAAGGCCGCAGCCGTGCACTGTCACTGATCTATCCGCCCTCGCGGCAATGCTCGCCAAAGCTGCAGGTACTGGCCGACGCGTTGCTGGCTGGGGATTGGTAGCGCCGGCCGCTGGCCGGCGCCTGCGTGGATCCAACCGTTTCCGGGTTGCCGGCCAGCGGCCGGCACTACCGGGCTGCGGTAGATCCACGCCGTGCGTGGATGGGGTTGCGGCTCGGGGTCAGAGCCCTTTCCGCGGGAAAGGGATCCGACCCCTGGGCAATCAACGATCAGGCGAAGCTATCGGTGGCGCGCACCAACGCGTCCACGTTCTCGGCCTCGAACGCCGAGTGACCCGAAGCCGGGGTGATTTCCAGCTTGGCCTTCGGCCACACCTTGGTCAGGTCCCAGGCATTGGCCAGCGGGCAGACCACGTCGTAGCGGCCGTGCACGATCACGCCCGGAATATCGGCGATGCGGTGGGCGTCGCGCAGCAGCTGGTCTTCCACCTCGAAGAAGCCGCCGTTGACGAAGTAATGGTTCTCGATGCGGGCAAAGGCCAGCGCGAAGTGCGGGTCTTCGTGGCTGTTGATGAAGTCATCATCGACGTGCAGGAAGCTGGTCGCGCCTTCCCACACCGCCCACGCCTTGGCCGCTTCCAGGCGGGTGGTTTCGTCGTCGCTGGTCAGGCGGCGGTGGAAGGCCGAGATCAGGTCATGACGCTCCACCGAAGGAATCGGCTTGAGGTAATGCTCCCACGCATCCGGGAACAGGCGGTTGGCGCCTTCCTGGTAGAACCATTCCAGCTCCCAGCGACGCAGCATGAAGATGCCGCGCAGGACCAGTTCGGTCACGCGCTGCGGATGGGTTTCGGCATAGGCCAGTGCCAGGGTCGACCCCCAGCTGCCGCCGAACACCTGCCAGCGATCAACCTTGAGGTGCTCGCGCAGCTTCTCGATATCGGCGACGAGGTCCCAGGTGGTGTTGTCCACCAGGTCCGCGTGCGGGGTGGAACGGCCGGCACCGCGCTGGTCGAACAGGATGATGCGGTACTTGGACGGGTCGTGGAACTGGCGCATCTTGTCGCTGCAGCCGCCGCCCGGGCCACCGTGCAGCATCACCACCGGCTTGCCATCCGGGTTGCCGCACTGTTCGAAGTACAGCGTGTGGCGGTCGTCGACCTTCAGGGTGCCGACGTCGTAGGGGGTGATGGCGGGGTACAGCGTACGCATGCTTGCAGCTCCAGGGTGATGCCCTGCCGGGGCAGGAGAACCTCCATTCTAGGCCGGACGCCGGCCCAGGGTGATGCGGTCGCGCTGCTCCAGGTCCTGCGCGGTCTGCACCTCCGCAAAACCCGCAGCGTCGAACAGCGCGCGGATCGCCACGCCCTGGTCCCAACCGTGCTCGATCAGCAGCCAACCGCCGGGCAGCAGGTGGGCCAGGCCACCGTCGACGATGCCGCGGATGTCATCCAGCCCGTCCACGCCGGAGGCCAGCGCGGTGGCCGGTTCGAAGCGCAGGTCGCCCTGTGCCAGGTGCGGATCGTCGCTGGCGATGTACGGCGGGTTGCTGGCGATCAGGTCGAACCGCGCGCCCTGCAGCGGCGCATACCAGTCCTGCCCGCCCTCGGCGAAGCGGACGTTGCGCAGTTCATGGCGGGCGGCATTGCGCGCGGCCACGGCCAGCGCACCCGGGCTGGCATCGGTGGCCAGCACCTGCGCCTGCGGCCGTTCGCTGGCCAGCGCCAGAGCGATCGCACCGCTGCCAGTGCCGAGGTCGGCCAGCTGCAGCGCCTGGTCTGATGGCAGGCGCTCCAGCGCCAGCTCGACCAGCAGTTCGGTTTCCGGCCGCGGGATCAGCGTGGCCGGGTCGACCTCCAGGTCCAGCGTCCAGAAACCGCGGCGGCCGGTCAGGTAGGCCACCGGCTCGCCGGCCACGCGGCGGGCCAGCAACGCTTCGAAGGCGGCCTGGTCGGCGGCGGCCAGCGGATCGGTGGCATGCGCGAACAGCCAGCTGCGCGGGCGGTCCAGCACGTGCAGCAGCAGTAGTTCGGCCTCGTGGCGGGCCTCGACGCCGCCAAGGCGGGCACTGGCCTCGGCCACGATCTGGCGCAGGGAGGGTTCGGGTTGGAAAGACATGCCGCAATTGTAGAGCCGAGCCCATGCTCGGCTGCTCCACCCGCAGCCGAGCATGGGCTCGGCTCTACAAAAGCTGGAATCCGTTCAGGTTTCGCCAGAGGGCATAAGGAGGGGCTATCGGCCGCATTCTGCGCCTCCGGGAGCTTTCCCTTGTCACACAGGCAGTTGCAGGATGAGGGCGGCAAGGTTCAGTGCCGGCTCATGGGATTTTGATAGACTCCATCTATCAAATAGATGCAATCAATGGATTGTTCTTATCGCGAGCGAATCGGTAACCTAGGTCCTGTCGATTCACCCACTCCCCTTCACCAGAGGAAAAACGATGTCCCTGATCAACACCCAGATCCAGCCGTTCGAAGCCAACGCTTACCACAATGGCGAGTTCATCAAGGTTTCCGACAACAGCCTGAAGGGCCAGTGGTCCGTCCTGATCTTCATGCCGGCCGCCTTCACCTTCAACTGCCCGACCGAGATCGAAGACGCCGCTGACCACTACGCCGAGTTCAAGAAGGCCGGCGCCGAGGTCTACATCGTCACCACCGACACCCACTTCTCGCACAAGGTGTGGCACGAAACCTCGCCGGCCGTCGGCAAGGCCCAGTTCCCGCTGGTCGGCGACCCGACCCACCAGCTGACCCGCGCCTTCGGCGTGCACATTGAAGAAGAAGGCCTGGCCCTGCGCGGCACCTTCATCATCAACCCGGAAGGCGTGATCAAGACCCTGGAGATCCACTCCAACGAGATCGCCCGTGACGTCGCCGAGACCCTGCGCAAGCTGAAGGCTGCCCAGTTCACCGCCGCCAACCCGAACCAGGTCTGCCCGGCCAAGTGGAAGGAAGGCGAGAAGACCCTGACCCCGTCGCTGGACCTGGTCGGCAAGATCTAAGGCAGTACCGGCCTGCCGTGGCCCCACGCCACGGCGCGCCCTTCATCCCCGTGCCGGTCCCCCCGCCGGCGTGGGGGTGAACCCAAGACAGCCAACGCTCGCCCGCCTTGGCCAGCCAGCCCCTTCCACGGTCGCTGTCTTGGGTTCACCCCTACCCCCTGCTGGTCCGCTACCTTCTACAGCGGTGCCACGCCCCCTGTTTGCCTGAAGCCAGGAGATGACCCGATGTTGGACGCCAACCTGCAGTCGCAGCTGAAGACCTATCTGGAGCGCGTGACCCGCCCGATCCAGATCACCGCGCACGCCGACGACGGCGCCAAGTCGCAGGAAATGCTGGAACTGCTGCAGACCCTGGAAAGCCTGTCGGACAAGATCTCGCTGCAGGTGCTGCGCGATGGCCAGGGCCGCGTGCCGTCCTTCGACCTGGGCACCCCGGGCCAGGACATCCGCCTGACCTTCGCCGGCCTGCCGATGGGCCACGAGTTCACCTCGCTGGTGCTGGCGCTGCTGCAGGTCGGCGGCCACCCGTCCAAGGCCACCGCCGAGCTGATCGAGCAGGTGCAGAACCTGGAAGGTGAATACAAGTTCGAAACCTACTTCTCGCTGTCCTGCCAGAACTGCCCGGACGTGGTGCAGGCGCTGAACCTGGCCGCGGTACTCAACCCGCGCATCCAGCACGTGGCCATCGACGGTGCCCTGTTCCAGGACGAAGTCGAGCAGCGCGAGATCATGTCGGTGCCGACCGTGTACCTCAACGGTGAAGTGTTTGACCAGGGCCGCATGACCCTCGAGCAGATCGTGGCCAAGCTGGACACCAATGCCAGCAAGCGCGATGCCGAGAAGATCGCGGCCAAGGACGCCTTCGACGTGCTGGTGGTGGGCGGTGGCCCGGCCGGTGCGGCAGCGGCGATCTATGCTGCACGCAAGGGCATCCGCACCGGCATCGCCGCCGAGCGTTTCGGTGGCCAGGTGCTGGACACCATGGCGATCGAGAACTTCATTTCGGTGAAGGAGACCGAAGGCCCGAAGCTGGCCACGGCGCTGGAACAGCACGTGCGCGAGTACGAGGTGGACATCATGAACCTGCAGCGCGCCAGTGCGCTGGTGCCGGCCGGCGACGACGGCCTGGTGCAGGTGCAGCTGGAGAACGGCGCGGTGCTGAAGTCGCGCTCGGTGATCCTGTCCACCGGCGCGCGCTGGCGGCAGATGAACGTGCCGGGCGAAGACCAGTACCGCAACAAGGGCGTGGCCTACTGCCCGCACTGCGATGGCCCGCTGTTCAAGGGCAAGCGCGTGGCGGTGATCGGCGGCGGCAACTCCGGCGTGGAAGCGGCCATCGACCTGGCCGGCATCGTGTCGCATGTAACCCTGCTGGAGTTCGATTCCAGCCTGCGCGCCGATGAAGTGCTGCAGAAGAAGCTGCGCAGCCTGGCCAACGTCACCGTGCTGACCAGCGCACAGACCACCGAAGTGCTGGGCGACGGCAGCCGTGTCACCGGCCTGGTCTACAAGGACCGCGTCGGCGGTGATGCCCACCGCGTCGAGCTGGAAGGCATCTTCGTGCAGATCGGCCTGCTGCCCAACACCGAGTGGCTGAAGGATGTGGTGGCGCTGTCGCCGCGTGGCGAGGTGGTCATCGACGACCGCGGCCAGACCAACCTGCCAGGCGTGTTCGCTGCTGGCGATTGCACGACGGTACCCTACAAGCAGATCATCATCGCCATGGGCGCCGGTTCGACCGCCGCACTGAGCGCGTTCGACCACCTGATCCGCTCGTCGGTGAGCAGCAGCAGCGGTGCCGTTGCTGAAGCTGCCTGATCCACCGTTCCCAGATCACCGGGAACATTGTCTGCCTGTCGGGTAACCATGCCGTCAGCCGGTCCGTTACCCCTGGGGTGTAAGGATGAACCTACGTGATCTGAAGTACCTGGTAGCCCTGGCCGACCACAAGCATTTCGGCCGGGCTGCCGCCTCCTGCTTCGTCAGCCAGCCGACGCTGTCCACGCAGATCCGCAAGCTGGAAGAAGAGCTGGGCCTGCCGCTGGTGGAACGTGCACCGCGCAAGGTGATGCTGACCCCGGCCGGCCAGGAAGCAGCAGCACGGGCACGGGTGATCGTGTCCGAAGTGGAACAGCTGAAGGAAGCGGCGCGACGCAGCCGCGATCCGGAAGCCGGTACGGTGCGCCTGGGGATCTTCCCGACCCTCGGCCCGTACCTGCTGCCGCATGTGATTCCACGCATCCGCGATCGCTTCCCGGAGCTGGAACTGCTGCTGGTCGAGGAAAAGAGCGATGTGCTGCTGGATCGCCTGCGCGAAGGCAAGCTAGACGCTGCACTGCTGGCCCTGCCGGTGATCGACGACCAGCTGCATGCCGAGTTCCTGTTCGAGGAACCGTTCCTGCTGGCCGTGTCCGGGCGCCACCCGTTGGCCCGTCGCGAACACCTGGACGTGCAGGAACTGGCCACGCAGAAGCTGCTGCTGCTGGAAGATGGCCATTGCCTGCGCGACCAGGCGCTTGAAGTCTGCCGCCTGTTCGGTGCCAACGAGAAGTCCGAGTTCCGCGCCACCAGCCTGGAAACGCTGCGGCAGATGGTCGCCGCCGACGTCGGCATCACCCTGCTGCCGAGCCTGTCGGTGCAGCCGCCGGTGCCGCGCTCGAACAACATCCGCCTGCTCGATTTCACCGGCGAAGGTCGTCCCAGCCGCCGCATCGCCATGATCTGGCGGCGCAGCTCGGCCATGAACGACTTCCTGATGGAGCTGGCCGACCAGTTCAAGCGCCTGCCGCAGGCGCTGTTCACGCTGGAGGCGCTCAATGCCGCCAGCGATGCACCCGCCCTGCCCGGCCCCGCGCTGAACGGCTGAACCCCCGCAACACCGGCCTGGAATCGGCAGGAGTCGATTCCGGCCGCATTTGTCCCCACAATACAGACAGGCGGCGCCAGCAGGTGCCGCCTTTTGCATGGCTTTCAACCAAGGAGCTTCACCATGAACACCGCCAGCGGCCTGCCGCCGTCGATCACCGTTTCTACCTTCGACATGGACCGCCTGGACGCCATGCTCGAATCCCCTGCGCTGAGCCAGACGCCTGCCGCGCTCGCGCTTGCTGAAGAACTCAACCGTGCCACCGTGCTGGCACCGGACCAGATTCCCGAAGGCATCGTCATGATGCATTCGCGCGTGGAGTGCGAAGATGAAGTGTCGGGCGAGAAGCACGTCCTGACCCTGGTCTTCCCCCGCGAAGCCAACGTCGATGAAGGCAAGGTTTCCGTGCTGGCCCCGGTCGGCAGTGCCCTGCTCGGCCTTTCGATCGGCCAGAGCATCGACTGGAACGCGCCCGGCGGCCGCAAGCTGCGCCTGCGCGTGACCGCGGTCCACAACGACCGCCCCTGATTACCGCTGCGCACCGCGCGCGATTCGATCCCCCTGCACCAGGAGCCGTAATGAGTACCCCGTCCAAACTGTCCCAGCTGCGCGAACTGTCCGTGGTCGTTGCCGATACCGGTGACTACGAGGCGATCAAGCGCCTGCAGCCGGTGGACTGCACCACCAACCCGACCCTGGTGAAGAAGGCGCTGGACCTGCCGGTCTACGCCGAGCTGATCGAACGCGAACTGGCCTGGGGCCGCCAGCAGAGTGGCGACCGCGAAGCGGTGGTGCACGCCGTGGCCGACCGCCTGACCATCGGCGTCGGCGCGCTGCTGAGCACGCTGGTGCCGGGCCGCGTGTCCACCGAAGTGGATGCCGACCAGGCCCACGACACCGCTGCCACCGTAGCCAAGGCCCGCCAGTTCATCCAGATGTACGCCGATGCCGGCGTGCCGCGCGAGAAGATCCTGATCAAGATCGCCGCGACCTGGGAAGGCGTGGAAGCCGCGCGCATCCTGCAGGCCGAGGGCATCGACTGCAACCTGACCCTGATCTTCAACCCGACCCAGGCGCTGGCCTGCAGCGAAGCCGGCGCGTTCCTGATCTCGCCGTTCGTCGGCCGCATCCTGGACTGGTACGTGGCCAACGGCCAGACCCCGGCCAACATCGATGAAGACCCGGGCGTGAAGTTCGTGCGTGGCGTGTATGCCGAATTCAAGCGCCGCGGTTCGCCGACCGTGGTGATGGGCGCCTCGTTCCGTTCGACCGCGCAGATCGAAGCGCTGGCCGGCTGCGACCGCCTGACGATTTCGCCGGACCTGCTGGAGAAGCTGGACGCCGACCACGGCGAGCTGCCGCGCAAGCTGGTGGCCGGTGCGGCGGATGGCGCGACGGTGGCCCCGATCGATGCCGCGAAGTTCGCAGCTGACCTGGCGGCCGATCCGATGGCGACCGAGAAGCTGGCGACCGGCATCGATGCATTTGCCAAGGATCTACAGGCGCTGCGCGAGCGCATTCGTTCGGAACTGTGAGGATTCCGGCCAACGGCTGAGCCCCTCGTGGCGGGGGCTTGGTCGCGAACTGCGTGGAGCAAAAGCCGCGCTGGGTCGGGCGGGTTGGGTTCGCGGGGGACGCCGTGAACCCATCCATGGGGGCTTGGCCGCGGCATCCATGCCGCGGACACCCCCGCGAACCCAACCCGCCCGCCCTCTGACAGTTTTCTGTGGCCGGCCGCCACGGAAGAAAGAAAGAAGAGCAACAGCGGGTCGCGCGCTTCGCTTGCTCGCAGCCGAGCATGGCTCGGCTCTACAGGAAGCAGAAGCAAAAAAGAAAAAGGACGCGGCGAAGGCCGCGTCCTTTTTCTTTTCTTTCAGTTCGTCAGTAACCCATGCTCTTGCCCACCGTCACCGGGAAACTGTCGAAGGTGGGACGGGGGCGGCTGGCAGGACCGTTGGCGCCATGGATGGCGCCATCGAGCCCCCAGGGACGGGTTTACGGCGTGTCCTGCCAGCCGCCCCCGTCCCGCCAAATCATCAGCAACCCAGAGCCGCATTGGATGTTGATGTTGACGTTGCCCGCCGCAGGCGGACCACCGCGCGTCAGCGCGGCGCCTCCACATCCAACCCGATCGGGCAGCTCACGCCGGTGCCGCCGATGCCGCAGTAGCCGTTCGGATTCTTCGCCAGGTACTGCTGGTGATAGTCCTCAGCGTAGTAGTACGCCGGTGCCGGGTACACGATCTCGGTGGTGATCGGCCCGTAGCCGGCTGCGGCCAGCTGCGCCTGGTAGGCCTCGCGGCTGGCCAGCGCGGCAGCGTACTGCGCCTCGTCGGTAGCGTGGATCGCCGAACGGTACTGGGTGCCGGTGTCGTTGCCCTGGCGCATGCCCTGGGTCGGGTCGTGGCTTTCCCAGAACAGCTGCAGCAGCCGCTCCAGGCTCACCACCGCCGGGTCGAACACCACCTGCACCACTTCGGTGTGGCCGGTCAGCCCCGAGCAGACCTCTTCATAGGTCGGGTTCGGGGTGATGCCGCCGGCATAGCCGACCGAGGTGCTGTACACGCCCGGTTCGGTCCAGAACTTGCGCTCGGCGCCCCAGAAGCAGCCCAGCGCGAAGCGGATCTGCTGCAGGCCGGCGAAACGGTCCTTCAGCGGATGGCTGTTCACGAAGTGCTGGTTGCTGTGCAGCGGCAGCGGTTGGTCACGCCCCGGCAGTGCTTCTTCCGGGCGCGGCAGGCGTTGCTTGAAGGCGCCGATGCCGAGGATGCCCTGGCCAATTCCCAACATGATGCGCTCCTACGCCGGAAGGCCGGCTATGTCGTCTGCATCGGAAATGGGGGCGTCCGGCGCGTGGCCCAAGTCCAGCGCCGCCACGATGTCCTCGGCCTGTGGCCGCGCCGCGTCGGGGATCCCGACCCGCAGCACGCCAAACAGCGGCAGCTCGCCCATGCCGCCCAGCAACGACTCGCCGAACACGAAGGCCGGGATGCCAGCATCCTCCAGCGCGTGCTTGACCAGGTGGGCGTCGAACAGGTTGTCGGCCTTGTACACGATGTGCATGCGGCAGCTCCGTGGGAGAGAGTTCCAGCATACGCCGGGGGGCTGAGTGGTGGTGGTGACGGCGCATGACCATTCCGCCGGCCAGCGGCCGGCGCTACCGGGAAGAGGGCCTGGTAGTGCCGGCCGCTGGCCGGCATCCCCACGCCCCACCGGGCAGCCCTGCCCGGTACGCGCTAGACTGTTGGTCTTTCTGCCTTTCTTTTCGCCGACTCATGTCCGAGCACACCCCCGCCAGCCCCGAGACCCCCGCCGACAGCCACGAAAAGCGCGATTTCATCCGCCAGATCGTGCGCGAGGACCTGGCCAGCGGAAAGCACCAGGCGATCAAGACCCGTTTCCCGCCGGAACCGAACGGCTACCTGCACATCGGCCATGCCAAGTCGATCTGCCTGAACTTCGGCATCGCCGGCGAGTTCAGCGGCGTGTGCAACCTGCGCTTCGATGACACCAACCCGGCCAAGGAAGACCCGGAATACGTGGCCGCGATCCAGGACGACGTGCGCTGGCTGGGCTTCAGCTGGAACGAGCTGCGCCACGCCTCGGACTACTTCCAGACCTATTACCTGGCCGCCGAGAAGCTGATCGAACAGGGCAAGGCCTATGTCTGCGACCTGTCGGCCGAGGAAGTGCGCGCCTACCGCGGCACCCTGACCGAGCCGGGCCGCCCGTCGCCGTGGCGCGACCGCAGCGTCGAGGAAAACCTCGACCTGTTCCGCCGCATGCGCGCCGGTGAATTCCCGGATGGCGCGCGCACCCTGCGCGCGAAGATCGACATGGCCAGCGGCAACATCAACCTGCGTGATCCGGCGCTGTACCGCATCAAGCACGTCGAGCACCAGAACACCGGCAACGCGTGGCCGATCTATCCGATGTACGACTTCGCGCACGCGCTGGGCGACTCGATCGAGGGCATCACCCACTCGCTGTGCACGCTGGAATTCGAAGACCACCGCCCGCTGTACGACTGGTGCGTGGACAACGTCGATTTCGCCCATGACGACACGCTGACCCAGCCGCTGGTCGACGCCGGCCTGCCGCGCGAAGCCGCCAAGCCGCGCCAGATCGAGTTCTCGCGCCTGAACATCAACTACACGGTGATGAGCAAGCGCAAGCTGATGGCGCTGGTTACCGAGCAGCTGGTGGACGGCTGGGAAGACCCGCGCATGCCGACCCTGCAGGGCCTGCGTCGCCGTGGCTACACCCCGGCCGCGATGCGCCTGTTCGCCGAGCGCGTGGGCATCAGCAAGCAGAATTCGCTGATCGACTTCAGCGTGCTGGAAGGCGCGCTGCGCGAAGACCTGGACAGTGCAGCGCCGCGCCGCATGGCGGTGGTCGACCCGGTCAAGCTGGTGCTGACCAACCTGCCGGAAGGCCATGAAGAGCAGCTCACCTTCAGCAACCACCCGAAGGACGAGAGCTTCGGCAGCCGCGAAGTGCCGTTCGCACGCGAAGTGTGGATCGACCGCGAGGACTTCGCCGAAGTGCCGCCGAAGGGTTGGAAGCGCCTGGTGCCGGGTGGCGAAGTGCGCCTGCGCGGCGCCGGCATCATCCGCTGCGACGAAGTAATCAAGGATGCCGACGGCACCATCACCGAACTGCGTGGCTGGCTGGATCCGGAATCGCGTCCGGGCATGGAAGGCGCCAACCGCAAGGTCAAGGGCACCATCCACTGGGTCAGCGCCGTGCATGGCGTGCCGGCCGAGATCCGCCTGTACGACCGCCTGTTCTCGGTGCCGAACCCGGACGACGAATCGGAAGGCAAGACCTACCGTGATTACCTCAACCCGGAATCGCGCCGCACCGTCACCGGCTATGTCGAGCCGGCCGCGGCCAGCGCTGCGCCGGAGCAGTCGTTCCAGTTCGAGCGCACCGGCTACTTCGTCGCCGACCGCCGCGACCACACCGAGGCCAAGCCGGTGTTCAACCGCAGCGTGACCCTGCGCGACACCTGGTCGGCCTGAGGACCTGCACGGGCGCCGGGAAGGCGCCCGCACGAATCCGACGATGATCACCGCCCTGTCCGCCCTGCTCTGGTTCATCTCGCAGCATCCGCTGCTGACGTTCTTTGCAGCGATGGTGCTGGCCGGGCTGGTCTCGTGGTGGCGGCGCTTTCCGGGCTACGCCATCGTGGTGTTCCCGCTGGCGATGCTCAACATCTTCCTCGGCCACTTCCTCAACGCCGCCTTCCTCAACGTGGTGGGCGAGCGTGGTGAAGCGGTGATCGTCAAGGCCGAGCAAACCAACTCCACGCTCAACGAGCAGTACATCTGGCGCTACGAAGCGGTACTGCGCACTGCCGAAGGGCGCGATGTGGAGGTGGTGTTCCACACCAATACCGCTTCGCTGTGGCCGCTGGAAAACGCCATCCGCATCCCGGCGCAGAACCAGCCATTCGTGGTGAAGTACACGCCGGGCTTCCCGCGCAACTTCGTCATCCTCACCAACGAATCACCGCACGGCATCGCCCAGGCCCGTGCCAGCGCGCGCGAGCGGGTGGAGGTGGCGGCACGCAAGCTGCATTTCAGCCCGGGCAATGCCGATTTCCGCGCGGACTATCGCCGCGAGCTGGAAACCTGGCTGCGCGACCACGGCAACGATCCGCAACAGCAGCCCGACGCGCAGCGATATCGCGCCGAACTCGACGCGCTCGACCACTAGATCCCCAGGCCTTGCCTGGATGCTCCACCCCATCCATCCACAGGCCTGACATGACCACGACCTTCGCCGCTCTCCTCCCGCTGCTGCAGCAGGTCCTGCAGGACGCCGGCATCGCCAGCCGCGCCGACGGCGGCGCGCTGCTGCTGGACAGCGGCCTGCGCCTGACCCCGCACGCGATGGCCGCGCACGCGCGCGACAACGGCGGGTGGCAGACCTCCACCGTCATCGAGGCCCAGCATCCGGTGTTGTTCGCCGATGGCCTGTTCGAGTACCAGCACGCCAACGGTGCCGACGAACAGGCGTCGCTGCTGTCCGGCTTCCAGGCCTGGGTGCGGGTGGACCTGGCGACGCTGCAGACCGCCGTCGGCGCCGCAGACGCGCAGGGCCTGCCGATGTTGGGCCTGACCTATCCGGGCGCCGACGAAGGCGAAGAACTGCAGCGCACCGTGGTGCTGGGGCCGTTGGCGCACTATCGCGCACAGGAGGTGGATGCCTCCACCTGCAGCGAGGACGACCACGGCTCCTGCCCCTGCTGCCTGTTCACGCGCAGCATGGAGGCCTTCGACGAGCTGCTGAAAGCCCGCCAGTTCCTCGCCATCCGCCTGTTCGCCTCGCGCGATGCCGACGGCCTGTGCGAGGCCGATTGCCGGGTCAACGGCCACGACTTCGCCGCCGCCCTGCCCCTGCTGCGCGCCTACGCGGCCAGCTGGCCGCAGGCTGGGCTGGAATTCCGCAAGCAGTACGTGGTGATCCGCACCGGCTCGCCGGGCTGACCCCTCGCCACACCCGGTACAGGCCGGTGCGGCTACACTGCGCGCCGGTTTCCCAAGCAACCGCACTTTCTTCCATCCCACACGAGGCACCCCCGCGATGCTGTACGCGCAAGTCCACCTGACCCTTCCCGCCTGGATCCACGACCAGATCGACCTGGATCGTCGATATCCGGGCGATGAGGCCAAGGTCGCGCTGGCGATCGAGCTGTCGCGGCTGAACGTCGAGCACGCCAGTGGCGGCCCGTTCGGTGCGGTGGTGTTCGGCCCGGATGACAAGGTGATCGCTGCCGGCGTGAACCGGGTGATGCCGCACGCGACCTCGCTGGCACACGCCGAGAACATGGCCTACATGCTGGCCCAGCAGCGCCTGCAGACCCCGCGCCTGAACGCGGTGCTGTCGCCGGTCACCCTGGCCACCAGTTCGCAGCCGTGCTGCCAGTGCTACGGCGCCACGGTGTGGGCCGGCATCGACCGCCTGCTGATCGGCGCCAACTCGGCCGACGTCGAGGAACTGACCCCGTTCGACGAAGGCCCGCTGCCGGCTGACTGGGTGGGCGAGCTCAACAAGCGCGGCATCGAAGTGGTGCAGGGCCTGAACCGCGACGCCGCACGCAGCGTGCTGCGCGCCTATGGGGAAAGCGATGGCGCCCGTTACTGAGACCGGCATCGGCCTGCTGTGCCTGTGCCGGCAGGGCTTCGAGCCCGAGCTGGCCGGCGAACTGCAGTTCCGCGCCGGTGAAGCCGGTTTCGCCGGCTACGCGCGCACCCAGCGCAATGATGGCTACGTGCTGTTCATGTGCGACGAAGCCGCCGCCCTGGCGCCGCGCCTGCGCTGGCGCGAGCTGATCTTCGCGCGGCAGAAGCTGGTGGTGCTGGCCGAGCTGCCGCAGCTGGACCCGGCCGACCGCATCACCCCGATGCTGGAGGTGCTGGCCGATGCGCCGCGCTTCGGCGACCTGTGGGTGGAACATCCCGATTCGGACGCCGGCAAGCCGCTGTCCGGGCTGGCCCGTGCCTTCGGCAACGCGCTGCGCCCGGCGCTGCGCAAGGCCGGCAAGCTCACCGACAAGCCGAACGACCGCCTGCCGCGCCTGCACGTGGTGTTCGTCGACGGCACCCATGCCTTCGTCTGCGTGGCCGACCCGGCCGACAGCGCACCCTGGGCACTGGGCATTCCGCGATTGAAGCTGCTGCCCGAAGCGCCTTCGCGTTCGGCGCTGAAGCTGGACGAAGCACTGCTGACCCTGCTGACGCCGGAAGAACGCGAAGCGCTGGCCAAGCCCGGCATGCGCGCGGCCGACCTGGGTGCCGCACCGGGCGGCTGGACCTGGGTGCTGACCCGCCAGCACATGCACGTACTGAGCATCGACAACGGCCCGTTGCGCCAGCATGTGCTGGACACCGGCCTGGTCGAGCACCTGCGCGCCGATGGCTTCCACTGGCACCCGGAACAGCCGCTGGACTGGATGGTCTGCGACATGGTCGAGCAGCCGCGCCGCGTGGCCGAACGCATGGCCACCTGGTTCCGCGAAGGCTGGTGCAGGCACGCGATCTTCAATCTGAAGCTGCCGATGAAGAAGCGCTGGGACGAGACCCGGCTGTGCCTGGACCTGTTCCAGGACCAGGCCGGCAAGCCGCTGGTGGTGCGTGCCAAGCAGCTCTATCACGACCGTGAAGAGATCACCGTGCTGGCCTCGCCGCTGCGCTGATCCGTCATCGGCGGCACAGGTTGCCGGGAGTACGCTCCCGGTACCCTCTGGCAAGGAGCCTGTCATGAACATTCCGCGTTCCGCCCTGCTGTTGGCCGCCCTGCTGGCCTCGGTACCGGCCATGGCCCAACACGGCCCGTCCACGCCGGCGCAGAGCCAGCCGCTGGGCCCGACCGGCGGCGCCATCCGCCAGCAACCGCTGGGCGCCGGTCTGGTCACCGGCAGCGTCGAGATTCCGCAGCCGGCCGGCGAAGCACAGGTCACCGTTCGCTCGCTGGAACCGAGCAGCGTGATCGGCCAGTACCGCATCCGCTTCAGCGACCTCGACGTGAACGGCGATGGCTTCATCAGCCGCCAGGAAGCACAGGCCAACCCGGCGCTGGCCGACGAGTTCAATTCACTGGATCGCAGGCACCGCGGCAAGCTGGACCGTGCCGACCTGGCTGGATGGCTGGTTGATTGATCCACCGGCGCGATCGTCATCCACGCATGGCGTGGATCAACGGCGGTAACGGAGCCCGCTTCTGGTAGGTGCCAACCTTGGTTGGCACATCCATCAGGCATCCTGGGCCCGGATAAGGCGAGGGTATTTCCAGCCTTGTGCCAACCAAGGTTGGCACCTACCAGAGCGGCGTTGGCACCTGCCAGAGCGGCCGGTATTCCGGTCAGACCCCGGCGGCGCGCTTCCAGAACGCCTGCACCAGCGGCGGCCATTTGCCGACACAGCCCAGCGCGCGGCCGCGGGCCAGGGTCAGGTGCATCTCGTCGTTGGAGAACAGCCGATTGATCGCATCGAAACTGTAGGCGGCGATCTGATTGTCGCTGCGCCGTTCGCGCGCCCAGCGCTGCAGGCGCTGTGGCGACAGCCGCGGCTGGCCGCGGCGCTCGGCCGACGGCGCCAGCCACTGCTGCAGGGCGGCGACATCGCGCAGGCCCAGGTTCACGCCCTGCCCGGCCAGCGGATGCACCACATGCGCAGCATCACCCAGCGCCAGCACGCGGCCAGCCACGTAGTGACGGGCCAGTTGCCGACGCAGCGGGAAGGCCGCACGCGGTGATGCCAGCCGCAGTTCGCCCAGGCGCGCAGCAAAGGCCCGTGTCAGCTCGCGGTTGAAGGCGTCTTCGTCCAAGGCCAGCACGCGAGCAGCTTCGTCTTCGGGCAGGGTCCAGACGATCGAACTGCGGCGCTCGGCCACCGGCAGCAACGCCAGCGGTCCGGTCGGCAGGAAGCGCTGCCAGGCGGTGGCCTGGTTCGGCAGCTCGCTGTCCACGTAGGCCACCACGCCACGCTGGTGGTAGTCATGCCGCTCGACCTCGATTCCGGCCAGCTGGCGCAGGGTCGACTCGGCGCCGTCGGCGGCCACGGCCAGCGCCGCTTCCAGGCGGCGCCCGTCATCCAACCGCAGGCGCACGCCGTCCTCGTCCTGCTCCAGCGCTTCCACCCGTGCCGGGCAGTGCAGCTGCACGCCCGCCGCCGGCAGCGCCGACCAGAGGCGATCCTGCAGCAGGCCGTTCTCGACGATGTAGCCCAGCTCGCGCCGACCGAAGCGGTCGGCGTCGAACAACAGATCCTCGCCACCCGCCGCATCCCACACCTGCATGCGCCGGTAGGGCCACGCGCGGGCCTGCGCGATGGCCGGCCACACACCCAGGCGGTTCAACAGCTGCACGTTGTCGGCGGCGAAGGCGAACACCCGCAGGTCCGGCTGTGCGGCCTGCCATGGCGCGGGTTCGCGGCCCTCCACCAGCGCAACCGACAGACCGGCATCGGCCAGCGCCAGCGCACAGGCGGCACCGACCACGCCACCACCGACGATGGCCACGTCCAGGCGCGTGCGCCGGCTCATGCGGCTTCTCCGCGGCACAGGCGCGGCACTTCACCACGGAAGCCCATCGCACCACCGACCAGCATCGACTGCACCGAGGCACGTTGTGCAGCCACCAGGCCGAGGCTGCGCAGCGGCCGCATCAGCGGTGCCGGATTGCTGGTCAGGCGTGCCAGGCCACCCGAGAACGCCACCGTCTGCCGGCGGTCGTCCTCGCGGCGCGCGACATAGGCCTGCAGCAGCGCGTCGCTGCCGGCATCCTCATGCGCATCCTCCAGCAGTTCGGCCAGGGTCAGCGCATCGCGCAGGCCCAGGTTGAAGCCCTGCGCACCCAATGGATGGATGGTCTGCGCGGCATTGCCAAGCAGCACCGTGCGCTCACCGGCCAGCGCGCGCGCCAGCACCTGGATGAGCGGGTAAGCGCTGCGCGGGCCAGATTCGAGCAGGCGGCCGGCACGCCAGCCGATCGCATCCTGCAGCCGCTGCAGCCAGGCCGCATCATCCAGCGCCATCACCGCATCGGCCTGGTCGCGCGCAACACCGTGCACAGTGCCGAAGTGGCGGTCACCACGCGGCAGCAGGGCGGTTGGGCCGGTATCGGTGAAGCGCTCCCAGGCGGTGCCGTCCGGCGCACGCTGGCTGCGCACGCGGGCCACGAACAGGGTCTGCTGGAAATCATGACGGTCGACCTCGATGCCCAGCGCGCCACGCACGCCGCTGGTGGTGCCATCGGCACCGACCACCAGCCGTGCCAGCAGCACGCGCTCGCCGGCCTCGTCGGCCACCCGCACCTGGCGGTAGCCATCGATCACCTCGCCCAGCCCCAGGAACCGCATCGGCCGGTAACGGCGCAGCCGTGGCAGTTCCTGCAGGCGCGCTTCCAGCGCCTGGCCGAAGTCACGCGCCACCACCACCTGGCCGAACCAGGGCCGGTCGTAGTCGGAAGCCTCCAGCTGCACGCGGCCGAAATCGCCGGCGCGGCTGACGTGGATGCGACGGATCGGGCCCGGCGCCATCGCCAGCTTCTGCATGACCCCCAGCGCGGTCAGCGCGTTGACGGTGGCCGCCGCGAAACTGAGGTTGCGCTGGTCGAACACCGCCGGCAGCTCGCCGGCCGGGCTGGCTTCGAGCAGGCCCACATCGCGGCCCAGCCGGTCCAGGGCGATGGCCAGGCTGGCACCGACCAGGCCGCCACCGACGATCAGCACGTCATGTCGTTCACTCATGGTGTTCATGATACGCGCTCGCCCCGCCCGAACACCCAACGCCCCCCGACCTGCGCCAACCTGCGCGGCGGGCTAGAATGAAACCTGAATCCGCTCCGGGCCCCCACCATGTCCGACACCGCCAACCGCGCCTTCGTCCTGTCCGTACTCGTACTGCTGCTGGCGGCGACCCGGGTCAATCACTTCGCGGCGATCCCCGATGCCTCCTGGGCCGTGTTCTTCATCGGTGGCTTCTACCTGGCGCGCTGGACCCGCTGGGCGTTCCCGTTGCTGATGGTGTTCGCGGTGCTGGTGGACTGGATCGTGATCCGCAGCAGCGGCCTGGATTTCTGGCAGCACTACTGCGTCTCCCCGGGCTACTGGCTGCTGCTGCCGGCCTATTTCTCGCTGTGGGCCGGCGGCATGCTGCTGGGCCGCAACTACCAGAGTGCGCGCTGGCCGGTACTGGCCAAGGGCGCGCTGCTGCTGGTCGCCTCGGTGGCGGTCTGTCACCTGCTGGCGCAGGGCGGCTTCTACTGGACCAGCCGTAACGTGGCCGAACCGACGCTGGCCGGTTGGGCACAGAACTACGCACAGTGGTTCGGGCCCTACCTGCGCACCACGGCGATCTATGTGGCGCTGGCTGCCGCGCTGCAGCTGGCCGTGGAGCAGGTGTTGAAGCTCCAGCAGGCCCGCCGCGACATCCGTCACTGAGCCGCGCCATGGGTCATCGCCTCTCGCGCATCTACACCCGCACCGGCGACGACGGCAGTACCGGCCTTGGCGACGGCCAGCGCGTGGCCAAGGATGACGCCCGTGTCGCCTCATACGGCACCGTCGACGAGGCCAATGCCGCGCTCGGCCTGCTGCTGGCAGCACCACTGCCCGAGGACGTGCGCGCGCTGGTGGTGCATCTGCAGCACCAGTTGTTCGACCTGGGCGCCGAGCTTTGCATTCCCGGCCATGCCGCGATCCACGCTGCCGATATCTCGGCGCTGGAGCAGCAGCTGGACCACTACAATGCCGACCTGCCGATGCTGAAGGAGTTCATCCTGCCGGCCGGTGGCGAAGCCGCCGCGCGCTGCCACCTGGCGCGCACCATCGTCCGCCGCGCCGAGCGCGAGACGGTCACCCTGGCCCGCCACGAGGCCGTGCGCAGCGAGGCGCTGCAGTACCTCAACCGGCTGTCGGACCTGCTGTTCGTACTGGCCCGCGTACTGGCCCGCGCCGATGGCCATGGCGAAGCGCTGTGGCAGCCACAGCAGCGCCAGCGCTGAGTCGACACGATGCTGGTCTATACCCACCCGTCCTGCCTGCTGCATGACCCCGGTCCGGGCCATCCCGAGTGCCCGCAACGCCTGCAGCATGTGCTGGACGCGCTGCACGCCGCGTTCCCCGGCCAGCTGGAGTGGCGCGAAGCACCACCGGCCAAGTTCGGTGAACTGACCCGGGTCCACGACAGCGCCCTGCTCGACTTCGTGCTGCAACCGCAGACCGCACCGCTGCGCCAGCTGGACATGGACACCTGGACCTCACCCGGCTCGGCCAGCGCCGCTGTGCATGCCGCCGGCGCCGGCGTGGCCGCGGTCGATGCGGTGATGCTGGGCGACGACCCGCTGGCCTTCTGCGCGGTACGCCCGCCGGGCCACCACGCCACCAGCAGCACGGCGATGGGCTTCTGCCTGCTCAACAACATCGCCATCGCCGCCGCCTATGCCCGCGACCGCCATGGCCTGGAGCGGATCGCGGTGGTCGATTTCGATGTCCACCACGGCAACGGCACCCAGGACATCTTCCAGCACGACGCCCGGGTCTCGTACTACAGCACCCACCAGGCCGGGCTGTTTCCCAATTCCGGCCTGCGCCGCGACCGCGGTGCCGGCAACCTGATGAACATCCTGCTGCCGCCGGGCAGTGGGGGGTTCCGCTTCCGCAATGTCTGGGCCGACGAGATGCTGCCGGCCATCGACGACTTCCGTCCGCAGCTGCTGCTGATCTCGGCCGGCTTCGACGCCCACCTGCGCGACCCGCAGGCCGACCTGATGCTGGAGACCGACGATTTCGCCTGGATCACCCGTGAACTGCACGCGCTGGCGCGTCGTCACGCGGCCGGCCGGGTGGTGTCGATGCTGGAGGGCGGCTACGACCTGCAGGCCCTCGCCGAGTGCAGCGTGGCCCACGTCCAGGCCCTGATGTCATCGGCTTCCAGCGCCGCCGCCGGATGAACCCGAACCGGCCCCCTGCGGCGCCCTTCATTGCCCCTATGCAAGGGATGGGGCAAGCTACCGTCCGTTTTCGCCCGAATCCGAACCGCGTGCGCCGAGCCCTCCGCCTGCTTCCCCTGCCTCTGAGCATCGCCATCAGCCTGCCGGCGATGGCCGATGAAAAGCCGCTCAACTGGGGCCTGTGCCCGGCCACCGACGTCATTCCCGCGTTCACCGACGCCCCCCCCCCGGTTCCCGGCCAGGACAAGGCCAGCGCCGCCGCCGCGCGCGAGAACCAGCCGACCGACATCGAGGGTGACCAGCTGCTGGGCACCACCACGGTGCCGCAGTACGAGGGCAACGTGGCACTGCGCCGCGGCGACCAGTTCGTCGGCACCGACAAGCTCAGCTTCGATACCGAGACCGGCAACTACATCGCCGACGGCAACGTCCGCTACCAGGACGGGTCGATCCGGATGATCGCCAAGCGCGCCGAGGGCAACCAGGAAAGCGACACCCACAAGATCTCCGACATCAAGTACCAGCTGGTGTCGCGCCGGGGCAACGGCGATGCCGAATCGGTCGACCTGCAGGGCGCGGTCGGCCAGATGCACCGCTCCACCTACACCACCTGCGACCCGTCGCAGCCGGTGTGGAAGCTGTCGGCGCCGCAGATCGAAGTGGACAACGACGAAGGCTTCGGTACGGCCCGCAACGCCGTGCTGCGCATCGGCAAGGTGCCGGTGCTGTGGGCGCCGTACTTCAAGTTCCCGATCGATGATCGCCGCAAGACCGGCCTGCTGTTCCCGCAGCTGGGCATGTCCGGCCGCAACGGCGTCGACTACGCGCAGCCGATCTACTTCAATCTGGCGCCGAACTACGACGATACGCTGACCCCGCGCTACATGAGCCGGCGCGGCCTGCTGCTCGACAACGAGTTCCGCTACCTCTACAACGGCGGCCGTGGCGAGGTGCTGACATCGTTCATGCCCAACGACCGCCTGCGCGACCGCGACCGCGGCCGCGTGATGTTTTCCGGTTACCACAACGTGGACGACCACTGGCAGGCCCGCGCCAACCTGGCCTGGGTCAGCGACGAGCGTTATGTCGAGGACTTCGCCAACCGCCTGGTCGGTGTGACCGCGTCCAACCTGCAGAGCACCATCGGCCTGTACGGTACCGGCAAGAACTGGACGGCCGGGATCATGGCCGACCGCTGGCAGCTGACCGACTACACGCTCAACGAGAGCGCGCTGCCCTACAACCGCCAGCCGCGCCTGTACTTCAACTGGGACAAGCCGGTCCTGCCGTGGCTGGAAACTGGCATCTACGCCGAGGCCGTGCGCTTCACCCACGACGACATCAACTTCAAGTACGGCACCGACGCCGGTGAGGATCTGCAGTACACGCGCAACGGTGATCGGAAGACGAAGGGCCTGAATGTCAGCGGTGGCTCGCGCCTGGACCTGAAGCCCTACGTGTCGTTCCCGATCAGCGGCGCGGCCTGGTACATCACCCCGACCCTGGCCTACCGCTATACGGCCTACCAGCTGGATCGCGGCCTGGTCGACGGGGTGGACGGCATCCAGGCCCAGATCCTGCGCTCGCAGGGCATCGACCCGACCACGGCCACGCCGGAACAGCTGCGCGGCAACACGTCGCCCAGCCGCAGCCTGCCGATCGGCAGCATCGACGCCGGCCTGTTCTTCGACCGCGAGACCAGCATCCGCGGCAAGTCCTTCCTGCAGACGCTGGAACCGCGCCTGTTCTACCTGCGCACGCCCTACCGCAACCAGGATGAGCTGCCGATCTTCGATACCCGTGACTTCACCTTCAGCTGGGGCCAGCTGTTCCGCGATTCGCGCTACACCGGCGCCGACCGCCAGAACGATGCCAACCAGCTGACCCTGGCACTGAGTACCCGCTTCATCGACCAGACCACCGGCAAGGAGCGCTTCTCGGCCTCGATCGGCCAGATCCAGTACTTCGACGAATCGCGGGTGAGCACCACGCCGGGCGGCGCGCCGGTGGAGAAGGGCAAGTCGGCATGGATCGCCGACGGCAACTACATGATCAACGACCGCTGGACCCTGGGCGCCACCTACCAGTGGGACCCGAAGTACAAGCGCGAGGATCTGGCCAGCGTCCGCGCCCGTTATCTGATGCCCAACGATGGCGTGATCAACCTCAGCTACCGCTACCGCATCAATGCCGGCGCCCCGGCAACCGCCAACAAGCATGACCGGACCCTGCTGGAGCAGGCCGACCTGTCGTTCCTGTACCCGCTGAATGCGCGCTGGAGCCTGGTGGGCCGGTATTACTACTCGCTGCAGGACAAGGAACCGCTGGAGATCATCGCCGGCGTGCAGTGGGACAGCTGCTGCCTGGCCGTGCGTGCAGTGGCCCGCCGCTACGTGCGCAACCGCGAAGGCGAGATGAACAACTCCATCCAGCTGGAGTTCGTCCTCAAGGGCCTGAGCTCCATCGGCCAGGACACGGACCGCACCTTGCGCCGTGCTATCCTCGGCTACAACCGCGACGACCTCTATCTCGTGCCGCCCAGCAACACCGGGGCGACCCGGGATGACTACGATCCGAATCTGATCCCATGACCAAGCGCTTCCCCGTTCTACTCGCCTCGCTGCTGGCGGTGTCCAGCGTGTCCGCCCCCCTGCAGGTGCTTGCCCAGGAGGCGCAGCCGCTTGACCGCATCGCCGCCGTCGTCGATGAGGACGTGATCCTGCAGAGCGAGCTCCAGCGTGCGATCGCCAACATCAAGGCGCAGTACGTCGGCCGTGAAAACCAGCTGCCGCCGGAAGACGTGCTCAGCCGCCAGGTGCTCGAGCGCCTGGTGCTGGTCAAGCTGCAGGTCGCCCGTGCCCAGGGCAGCGGCATCCGCATCGGCGACCAGGAGCTGAACCAGGCGATGAATGCCATCGCCCAGCAGAACGGTTCGACCCTGGATGCCCTGCGCCAGCGCCTGGCCCATGACGGTATCGACTTCAATGATTTCCGCGCATCGGTGCGCGACGAAATCACCGTGCAGCGCCTGCGCCAGAGCTTCGCGCAGAGCCGCATCAGCGTCAGCGAGGGCGAAGTCGATGCCGCGCTGAAGCAGCAGGCCACGGTCGGTAACCAGTACCACCTGGCGCACATCCTGATCGCCCTGCCCGACGGTGCCAACGCCGACCAGATCGCCACCGGCCAGAAGAAGGCCGACGGCGTGAAGGGCCTGCTGGACAAGGGCGAGCTGGACTTCAATGCCGCCGCCGTGCGCTATTCGGACAGCCCCAACGCGCTGGAAGGCGGCGACCTCGGCTGGCGCAGCCTGGATGAAATCCCCCAGGCCTTCGCACAGCTGATGGAAAAGATGAAGCCCGGCGAAGTGGTCGGCCCGATCCGCGGCCCCAGCGGCTTCCAGCTGCTGAAGCTGGTGGACGTGCGTGATGCCAGCGCTGCAGCCAGTGGCAACACCATCACCGAGTACCACGGCCGCCATATCCTGGTGCGTGTGGATGACCACCAGACCGACGCCGCCGCCAAGGCCAAGATCGACACGCTGCGCGCCCGCATTGCCGGCGGCGCAGACTTCGAGACCGTGGCCAAGGAGTCCTCCGAGGACAACAACAGCCGAGGCCAGGGTGGCGATCTGGGCTGGTTCCCGGCCGACGCGTTCGGTCCGGCGTTCGGCCAGCAGGTGTCCGGCATCCAGGACGGCGGCGTCAGCCAGCCGTTCCGCACCGATGCCGGCTGGCACATCGTGCAGCGCGTGGGCACCCGCCAGACCGACGTGACCACTGACAACCAGCGTGCCCAGGTCCGCGAGACCATCGGCCGCCGCAAGCTGGAAGACGAGTACAACCGCTTCCTGCAGGAACTGCGTGGCGAAGCCTACGTCAGCTTCCGCAGCGGCGACCGCGCGGAAAACACCGCCACGCCGCCGCAGTCCTGACCGATGCGCCCCGAGCTCGCTCTGGTACCGGGCGAGCCCGCCGGGATCGGCCCGGAGCTGTGTGTCCGCCTCGTCCAGCAGCCGCGTGAAGATTGCCGGCTGCTGGCCTTCGCCGACCCGGATACCCTGCGCGCGGCCGCGGCCGCGCTGAACCTGCCCCTGCAGCTGTTGCCCGAGGACGCCGAAGCACGCGTCCCCGGCGATCTGCGTGTGCGCGTGGTGGCCAATACCGTGCCCAGCCACTTCGGCCAGGCCAATCCGGCCAATGCCGGCGCCGTCATCGGCGCCCTGCTCGGTGCCGGCCAGGCCTGCCTGTCCGGCGAACTGCACGGCGTAGTCACCGGCCCGGTGCACAAGGCGGTCATCAACGAAGGCGGCATCGCCTACAGCGGCACCACCGAACTGCTGGCCGACCAGGCCGGGGTGAAGGTGGTGATGATGCTGGCCAACCACATCGTGCGCGTGGCCCTGGCCACCACCCACCTGCCACTGCGCGAGGTGGCCGACGCGATCACCGCGCCCGGCCTGGAACACACCCTGCGCACCGTGCACGCCGCGCTGCGCCGCGAATTCGGCCTGCCCGCGCCACGCATCGCCGTGCTCGGCCTGAACCCGCATGCCGGTGAAGACGGTCATCTGGGCCGCGAGGAACTGGACCTGGTCATCCCGCTGCTGCAGCGCCTGCGCGCGGAGGGCATGGACCTGATCGGGCCGCTGCCGGCCGATACCGCCTTCCTGCCGGCCAAGCTGGCAGGCTTCGACACCGTGCTGGCGATGTACCACGACCAGGGCCTGCCGGTGCTGAAGTATTCGGGCTTCGAGCAGGCGGTGAACCTGACCCTGGGCCTGCCCTACCCGCGCGTGGCGGTGGACCATGGCACCGCGCTGGACCTTGCCGGCCGCGGCATTGCCGATCCTTCCAGCCTGCAGGCGGCAACGACGTTGTGTGCGCAGCTTGCGCGGCAACGTACACTGAGCGCATGAATTCCCCGCATTCCCCCTCCGGCCCGGTGTTCACCGCCCCGGCCAAGAAGCAGCTTGGCCAGCATTTCCTGGCCGACCGCCACTACATCGACAAGATCGTGATGGCGGTCAACCCGAAAGACGGTGACCGCCTGGTCGAGATCGGCCCCGGCCAGGGCGCGATCACCCTGCCGCTGCTGCGCGTGCATCCGAAACTGACGGTGATCGAGTTCGACCGCGACCTGATCGCGCCGCTGACCGCCGCCGCCGAGCCGCTGGGCGAGCTGACCATCGTCCACCGCGACGTGCTGCGCGTGGACTTCACCGAGCTGGCTGCCGGCCAGCCGATCCGCCTGGTCGGCAACCTGCCCTACAACATCTCCTCGCCGATCCTGTTCCATGCACTGGAACATGCGGCGGTGATCCGCGACATGCACTTCATGCTGCAGAAGGAAGTGGTCGACCGCATGGCCGCCGGCCCCGGCAGCAAGGTGTACGGCCGGCTCAGCGTGATGCTGCAGGCCTACTGCCAGGTGACCTCGCTGTTCGTGGTGCCGCCGGGCGCGTTCCGGCCGCCGCCGAAGGTCGATTCGGCCGTGGTGCGGCTGGTGCCGCGTGACCCGGCCACGATCAACATCCACGACCACAAGCGTTTCGCCGAGGTGGTCAAGGCCGCCTTCGGGCAGCGCCGCAAGACCCTGCGCAACGCCCTGAACAACGTGGTGTCCGCCGAACAGTTCGTTGCCGCCGGCGTGCGTCCCGATGCCCGCGCCGAACAGCTGGACGTGGCCGAATTCATCGCTTTGGCCAATGCCTCCTGATTACACTGCCGGTATGGAAGACGCTGACGTTTATGCCATCTCCGTCGAAGTCGCTCCGCGCTTCCTCGACGATCAATCCGCGCCGGAAGACGGGCGCTATGCGTTCGCCTACACGATCCGCATCCACAACCAGGGGCGTGTTGCCGCGCGCCTGGTCGCACGCCACTGGCGCATCACCGATGCCAACGGCCGCGTCGAGCATGTCGATGGTGACGGGGTGATCGGCGAGCAGCCGCGCCTGCGTCCCGGTGAAGACTTCCATTACACGTCCGGTGTCATGCTGGGGACCGATCACGGGACCATGCAGGGCCACTACGACATGGTCGCCGACGACGGCACCGAATTTGCCGCGCCGGTCGCACCTTTCGTGCTGGCCATCCCGCGTACCCTGCACTGACACGGAGGCCGAACGATGAGTGTGTGGGCGATCGGCGACCTGCAGGGCTGCTATGACGTCACCCAGCGACTGCTGGAGAAGATCCGCTTCGACCCGGCGCAGGACACCCTGTGGTTCTGCGGCGATCTGGTCAACCGCGGTGGCCAGTCACTGGAAACGCTGCGGCTGGTGCACTCGCTGCGCGAGCACAGCGTGGTGGTGCTGGGCAACCACGATCTTTCGCTGCTGGCCGTGGGTGCACGCACTGAAGAGGAACAGCGCAAGGTCAACCCGGACCTGCTGCGCATCGTGCAGGCCGAGGACCGCGACGAACTGCTGGACTGGCTCCGCCTGCAGAAGCTGGTGCACGTGGACCGTGAGCTGGGCTGGATGATGGTGCATGCCGGCCTGGCGCCGAAGTGGACCACGCAGATGGCCGAGAAGCATGCCGCCGAAGTCGAGGTGCAGCTGCACGGCGCCGGCTACCGCAAGCTGTTCCGCAACATGTACGGCGACAAGCCGAGCTGGGCACCGAACCTGTCCGGCTACGACCGCTCGCGCGCGATCATCAACGTGCTCACCCGCATGCGCTACTGCACCCCGCGCGGGCGTATCGGCATCGAGGACAAGGGCACGCCGGGCACGCAGGAACAGGGGCTGTATCCCTGGTTCGAAGTGCCGGGCCGGGTCGAGCGTGACCTCAAGGTCGTCTGCGGCCACTGGTCGGCGCTGGGCCTGACCATCACCCAGGGCGTGCACGCCATCGACACCGGCGCGGTCTGGGGCGGCAAGCTGACCGCGATCCAGCTCGATACCGATGAACTGCGCGTGGTGCAGGTGCCAGGCCGCGATGTACCGGCACCCGTGCCCAACGCCCGCCCGCCAGCGCGCCCGGCGCACGAGCGCCCGGCTGCACCGGCGCAGGGCAAGGAACAGGGCGGCGGCAATGCTCCGGCCGCCAACCCGGGCAACCGCGGCCCGCGCCGTCGTCGTCGCCGTGGTGGCGGTGGTGGTGGTGGCTCCGGCGGTCCCAACAACAACAGCACCCCGCCGCAGGCATGACGCGGCACGGCTGGGCACCATGGACGGTGCTGCTGCTGACGCTGGCCCTGGCCAGCGGCTGCCAACCCGGCTCGCCGACTGCTCCCACGGCTGCGGACAGCGCTGAACGCACACCGACGCCACCACAGGCGCCTTCGCCGCCACTGGTGGCAGCAGCGCGCGCGCAGATCGGCGTCACCACCCGCTACGATCCTGCTTACCAGGTGCTGGCCTATCCCGGCGGCGACGTGCCACTGGATCGCGGCGTGTGCACCGACGTGGTGGTGCGCGCCCTGCGCGAACTGGGACTGGACCTGCAGGCGCGCGTGCACGAGGACATGCGCGGCAACTTCAGTGCCTATCCGGCGATCTGGGGCCTGTCACGGCCGGACCGCAACATCGATCATCGGCGCGTACCGAACCTGATGCGCTGGTTCGAGCGGCAGGGCTGGCAGCAGCCAATCACCGCTTCCGCTGCCGACTACGCGGCGGGCGACATCGTTGCCTGGAAGCTCAACGGCAACGGCCTGCTGCATGTCGGCATCGTGTCCGACCGCCGCCGGGCCGACGGCACCCCGTTGATCCTGCACAACATCGCGCGCGGCACCCGCGAAGAGAACTTGCTGTTCCAGCACGCGATCATCGGCCATTACCGGATGCCGTAGGCAATCCTGTAGAGCCGAACCATGCTCGGCTATGGGATGTGTCCGCGGAAAGCAGCCGAGCATGGCTCGGCTCTACAGGTGCATTGCGATCAGCGGCGCACGTAGTGCACGAAGCGGAACGCGTAGGCGTGGCGTTCGTCGGCCGGATGCGGCTCGCTGCTCACTTCCTGCCAGTCCTGCGCATCCACTTCGGGGAAATGCGTATCGGCGGGCACTTCGGCGTCGACCCAGGTCAGGTACAGGTCACTGGCCTGGTCGAGCAGCTGGTGGAAGATCTCGCCGCCGCCGATGATGCACAGCTCGCTGGCGCCCTCGCCTTCGGCAATCAACTTCGCTTCGTCCAGCGACGCCACCGCACGCATGCCCTCGAATGGCACCTGGCCGCTGCGGGTCAGCACCAGATTGGTCCGCCCCGGCAGCACGCGGCCGATCGACTCGGCGGTCTTGCGCCCCATCAGGATCGGCTTGCCCAGGGTGAGCGCCTTGAAATGCTTGAAATCATCCGGCAGGTGCCAGGGCATGGCATTGCCCTGGCCGATGCCACGGTTGCGGTCCAGCGCCACGATCATCGACAGCTTCATTGCTACCACCTCCTCAGCTGGCGTCGATCTGCAGGCGTTCGCAGGCAGCGTTTGCGGCACTGGCGGCCTGCAACGCCGCAGCCAGCGCAGGGCTGGACGTGGTCTGCTCATCCAGGCCAGCGAGGATCTTCTGCTTCTGCGCCTCTTCGATCTCCTTCAGGCCCGGTCCCGACAGGATCTCTGCCGACAGCGCAGCGATATCGTCGCTGGCGCCGCGCGCCAGGAACGCTTTCAGCTGGTCGTTGGAATAGACGGTGGCCAGACCCTGTTCAAGCTCACGCTGATACGCCGGGTTCTCGACGCCCGCCTTCAGGTGCTCGGTCATCGCCGTGTACATGCCGGTTACCGCCTCACGCATCTGCGCCCGGCAGCCTTCCGGAACATCCTGGGGCAGCATCGTGCTGCCGTTGAATGCCCCGGCGAACGCCTGCACTTCCTCGCGCATGTGCTTGTGCACGATCTGCTCATTGACCTGCCTGGCCAGCGACAGTGTATCCGCCGCTGCGGCCTGGGCCATGCCCAGAGGCAGCGCAGCGCACAGCGCCAACAGGCACCGGGACAGCATGCGCGCGCTCATACCGCCACCGGCGCCTTGATCGCCGGATGCGGATCGTAGCCGTCGATGCGGATGTCGTCGAACTGGAAGCCGAACAGGTCGGTCACCTCCGGGTTCAACCACAGCGTCGGCAGCGCGCGCGGTTCACGCGACAGCTGCTCGCGGGCCTGCTCGAAGTGGTTCGAATACAGGTGCGCATCGCCAAGCGTGTGCACGAAGTCACCCACGCCCAGGCCGGTGGCCTGCGCCACCATGTGGGTCAGCAACGCGTAGCTGGCAATGTTGAACGGCACGCCGAGGAAGATGTCGCCGCTGCGCTGGTAGAGCTGGCAGCTGAGCTTGCCATCCACCACGTAGAACTGGAACAGGTTGTGGCACGGCATCAGCGCCATCTGCGAGAGCTCGCCCACGTTCCAGGCGCTGACCACCAGCCGGCGCGAGTCGGGGTTGCGCTTGATCTCGTCCACCAGCCACTGCATCTGGTCGATCTCGCGGCCGTCGGCGGTGGCCCAGCTGCGCCACTGCTTGCCGTAGACCGGGCCGAGGTCGCCATTCTCGTCGGCCCACTCGTCCCAGATCCGCACCTGGTTGTCCTTCAGGTAGCCGATGTTGGTGTCGCCCTTCAGGAACCACAGCAGCTCGTGGATGATCGAGCGCAGGTGCAGCTTCTTGGTGGTGACCAGCGGGAAGCCTTCGTTGAGGTCGAAGCGCATCTGCCAGCCGAACACGCTGCGGGTGCCGGTACCGGTGCGATCGCTCTTCTCCGCACCGTGTTCCAGCACGTGCGAGAGCAGGTCCAGGTAGGGCTTCATGCCTTGCCCTCGGCAGCCACCGACAGCTGCGGCTGCAGTACCGGCGCACGGCGCGACATCACCAGCAGCACCAGGCCGAAGGCGATCAGCGGCAGGCTGAGGATCTGGCCCTTGGTCAGCCAGCCGAAGGCGATGTAGACGCCGTTGTCGGGCATGCGCACGAACTCGAGGCCGAAACGGAAGATCCCGTACATCAGTGCGAACAGGCCCGACACCACATAGCGGTGACGCGGCTTGGCCGAGACCCACCACAGCACGGTGAACATCACCAGGCCTTCCAGCGCCGCTTCATACAACTGCGAAGGGTGGCGCGCGTACTGGTTCAGCGCACCGGTTGCAAACTGCGCCTGCAGGGTCGCGTGGTCGAGCTGGTTCAGCGGGGCCGGCAGGCCGGACGGGAACACCACGCCCCAGGTACCGTCGGTGTACTTGCCCCACAACTCGGCACCGATGAAATTGCCAACCCGACCCAAAGCCAGGCCGATCGGCACCAGTGGGGCGATGAAATCAACAGTGTCGAACAGGTGCAGACGGTTGCGGCGCGACCACCACCAGCACGCAACCACGACGCCCAGCAGGCCGCCATGGAAACTCATGCCGCCATCCCACACCTTGAACAGCAGCAGCGGGTTGTGCAGGAAATCGCCCAGCGCGTAGAACAGCATGTAGCCAATGCGCCCGCCCAGCACCACGCCGAGCATGGCGTAGAACAGCAGGTCGGAGAAGCCGTTGGCATCGACCCCCGGCAGGCGCCCGTCGGCGATGCGCTTGCGGCCCAGCAGCCAGGCCGCAGTAAAGCCGAGCAGGTACATGATGCCGTACCAATGCACCTTGATCGGCCCCAGCGAGAGGGCGATGGGGTCGATGTCGTGGAAATAGATCATGGAAGGTGCCTTGCGGTTGAACGCCTATTCTCGGGCCAGTGCGGCCCCGGCTCAACCAAGGAGCTGGGGCGTGTTGGGCAGGCCGTCATCGTCTGACCGCATCGAGGCCGGAAAGTGCCCTTCCACCAGGGTCGAGACCTCTTCGATGGCCCCACGCAGCGCCTCGACCGGGTTCGGCCCGCGCAGCCCCTCGCGCAGGTGGGTGCAGACACGCTGCCACTGCGCCGGGCTGACCCGGCCGTGCAGGCCCCGGTCGGCGACGATCTCGATCGCGTGGTCGGCCAGCAGCAGGTAGATCAGTACACCGTTGTTGTGGGTGGTATCCCAGGTGCGCAGGCGGGCGAAGGCATGCTCGGCGGCTTGGCGCGGGGTGACCCTGTGCCACAGCGCGGCCAGCGGCAGGTCCGCTTCCACCGCGAACACCACCTGCCCGCCATGACGCTGCTCACCGGCGGCGATGGCCTCGGTGATCGCCTGCAATGTGGCGGGCGGGAACGCGCGCCGTACCGACGGCGAAAACACGTGCCGACATAGACGTTGGATCATCACCAGCCCCCCGAAGCACCGCCACCACCGGAGCGGCCACCACCGCCACCCCAGCCACCACCACCAAATCCACCGCCCCCGCCGAAGCCGCCTCCGCCGCCCCAGCTGCCACCGCCCCAGCCGCCGCCACCGGCAAAGCGGCCCGGATGGCCGGAGAGCATGGCCACGATCAGCCCTACGACGCCTGCCAGGCCACTGGCCAGCAGCGTGGACGTGAACAGGAACGCCGCCAGCGCTGCACCGGCGCCGCCGAGAAGGCCTCGCAGCGGTCGCGGCACGCGCGAGAACACGCCGCGCAGGATGCTGCCGGCGAACACACCGATGAACAGCGCCAGGAACCAGGTATCGCCACCACCGCTGGGCTCACGCCCGCGATGGCCGCTGACCGGTGCCGGCAGCGTTTCGCCGTCGATCAGCTTGACCAGCACCGCGGTGGCGTCGGTGATGCCACCGGCGTAGTCGCCGCTGCGGAAGCGCGGCACCAGGTATTCCTGGATGACCCGGTTGGCGATGGCATCGGGAATGGCGCCTTCCAGACCGTAGCCCGGCTCGATGCGCACGCGCCGGTCGTCCTTGGCCACCACCAGCAGCACCCCGTCATCCACGCCCTTGCGGCCGATCTGCCACTGGTCGAAGACCCGCGTGGTGTACTGCGCGATGTCCTCCGGCTGGGTGGTCGGCACCACCAGCACCTGCAGCTGGCTTCCCTTGCGCTGCTGCAGTTCGATCGCCTGCTGCACCAGCGCCTGCTTCTGCGTGGCGTCCAGCGTGCCGGTGGTATCGACCACCGGCGAATCCAGCGCAGGAACCGGCGCCAGCTGCTGCGCATGCGAGGCCAGCGGCAGCCACAGCAGCAGGGCCAGCAGCGCAGAGGCCAGGCGCATCGATCAGGTCCCCGGCTGCGGTGCCGGCTGCTGCTGCGGCGCGTTGCCGAAATCGACCGCCGGCGCGTTGGAGATCTGCGCTTCGTTGTCCACGGTGAAGTTCGGCTTGGTCTTGTAGCCGAAGATCTTGGCGGTGATCACCTGCGGGAACGAGCGGATGTAGGTGTTGTAGTCCTGCACCTGCTGGATATAGCGGCCGCGGGCGACGGTGACCCGGTTCTCGGTACCTTCCAGCTGCGCCTGCAGGTCGCGGAAGTTCTGGTTGGACTTCAGTTCCGGATAGTTCTCGGTGACCACCAGCAGCCGCGACAGCGCGCTGCCAAGTTCGCCTTGGGCCTGCTGGAACTGCTTGAGCGAGGCTTCGTCGTCGGCGTTGACGTTGATCTGGCCGACGCGCGAACGGGCGTTGGTGACTTCGGTCAGCACGCGCTCTTCCTGGCTGGCGAAGCCCTTCACGGTCTGCACCAGGTTGGGCACGAGGTCGGCGCGGCGCTTGTACTGGTTGATGACCTCCGACCAGCTGGCCTTGACCGCTTCATCCTTCTGCTGGATGGCGTTGTAGCCGCAGCCGGAGAGCAGGGAGGCCAACAGCATCAGGGGCAGGACGCGGGTGAACAGGCGCATGGCGGAGGTTCCGGGTGGGCTTGGCGCCGAGCATGCCATGGTTCGGGTGAAAGACCGGCCATCGGGCGCCGCCCCCTCCGCGGTGGGTTGTTTGCTGGTTCTCTTGGGTTGGCCGGGAGGGTGGGTTGGCTGGGGGCGTGAGCGCCATGGATGGCGCGACCGAGCCTACATGGACGTATTCACGGCGTCCCCCAGCCAACCCACCCTCCCGGCCACGGACAATTTCCTGCGCACCGCGGGAAGATCAAAAGAAAAAATCAAAAGCAAAAGCCGGTTCTTCAGGCATTCGTGTCGACCAAGGTCGACACCTACCAGAGCGGAACGCCGTTCCGACCGATCGCGGCAATCTGTCGGAGGTGGGGCGGTGTGGGTTGGCAGGACCGTTGGCGCCATGGATGGCGCCATCGAGCCCCCATGGATGGGTTCACGGCGTGTCCTGCCAACCCACACCGCCCCGCCCAACCCTCAGAAAACCAGCGCCGGCTGTTGCGGTTGCTGTTGCTTCGGCGGTTGCCTTGGCCTTTAGCGGGTGCAGGGCTGCAAGCCCTGCCGGAAACCCTCCCCTCTCAGCAGGCTTCAGCCACCGCAGTGCGAGGACGCCCCAGCCACGCCAGCAGCAACCCCGAGGCCGCCAGCAGGCCACCGGCCACCGGAATCGCGGCGTAGCCCAGGCCCGAACTGATCACCGCACCGCCCAGCGCCGCACCCACGGCATTGCCCAGGTTGAACGCACCGACGTTGATCGACGACGCCAGGCCCGGCGCCTCGCTGGCCGCCTGCATCACCCGGATCTGCAACGGCGGCACGATCGCAAAAGTCGCGGCACCGAACAGCAGCACCCCCAGCGCCGCAGTGGCGTGGTGCATGAAGGCCAGCGGCAGTACGAACATCAGCACGGCCAGGACCGCCAGCAGGATGCGGGTGGCGCCATCCAGCGACCAGTCGGCCATGCGCCCGCCGATGCCGTTGCCGAAGGTGAAGCCGATGCCGATCAGCGCCAGCGACATCGCAATGAAGGCGTTGGACGCGCCGGTCAGCTCGGTCAGCACCGGCGCCACGTAGGTGTAGAGGGTGAACATCGCACCGGCACCGAGCACGGTGGTGGCCATCGCCAACAGCACCTGCGGCTGCAGGATCGCCTTCAGTTCGCGGCGCACGTCCGGGCGCGCATCGGGCGCGGATGCCGGCAGCGCCAGGCCCAGTGCAGTGATCGCCACCAGGCCCAGCACCGCCGTGCCGGCGAAGGACAGGCGCCAGCCCAGCTGCTGGCCGACCCAGGTCGCCAGCGGCACGCCACCAATGTTGGCGATGGTCAGGCCCATGAACATGGTGGCCACGGCGGCAGCCTGCTTTTCCTTCGGCACCAGGCTGGCGGCGACCACCGCACCGATGCCGAAGAAGGCACCGTGGTTGAGGCTGGTGACCAGGCGTGACAACAGCAGCAGGCCGTAGTTCGGCGCCAGTGCGGACAACAGGTTGCCGACCACGAAGATCGACATCAGCAGCATCAGCGCAGTGCGTTTGCCGAAGCGCCCCATCAGCAGGGTCATCACCGGTGCGCCCAGCATCACGCCCACGGCGTAGGCGGTGATCAGCATGCCGGCGGTGGGAATGCCCACGCCGACGCCGTCGGCGATGACCGGCAGCAGGCCCATCGGGGCGAATTCAGTGGTGCCAATGGCGAAAGCGCCGACGGCGAGGGCCAACAGAGCGGCTCTGGAGTTCATGGGGTCATCCTGCGTGGGGCAGGTTCTGGAAAAGAGCGCGTAGCCTGCGCGCATCGTCGCGCCGGATTAAGCCCTGCAGCGGGGAAACACTGTTGACCAGGGTTCACAAGTGGCGGCCGAACCCCTGCTCACCCTGTGGAACCGAGTCCATGCTCGGCTGACCGGCAGGAAACAGCCGAGCATGGGCTCGGCTCTATAGGGCCCCGCAACGCAGAACCCCCGGCCGGGCCGGGGGTTCTGGGTGAAACGCTTGCGTGTGATCCGCTTACCAGTTGCCGGCGCCCGGCACGTTGTGTTCGCGGGCGCGGCGGCGCATCAGCAGGTTCAGCCACTCCACCAGCACCGAGAAGCCCATCGCGGCGTAGATGTAGGGCTTGGGCACGTGCACGTCCAGGCCGTCCAGGATCAGCACCGCGCCGATCATCAGGATGAAGGCCAGGGCCAGCATTTTCACGGTCGGGTTGGCATCGATGAAACGGCCCAGCGGGTTGGCGGCCAGCAGCATCACCAGTACCGACAGCAGGATGGCGGCGACCATCACCGGAATGTGGTCGGCGATGCCGACGGCGGTGATCACCGAGTCGAGCGAGAACACGATGTCGATCACCGCGATCTGTGCGATCACATAGCCGAACACGGCCGAGGCCTTGGTGGTGCTGGGGTCTTCATCCTCGCCACCGCTGATCAGTTCCTTGATCTCCATGCAGCCCTTGATGATCAGGAACAGGCCACCGACGATCAGCACCAGGTCGCGGATGGAGATGCCCATACCAGCCACGGTGAACAGGTTGGCGGACATGTGCGCCAGATAGGCCAGCGACACCAGCAGGGCGATGCGGGTGATGCAGGCCACGGCGATGCCGAGCTTGCGCGCGAACGGGCGACGCTCTTCCGGCAGCTTGCTGACCGCGATGGAAATGAACACCAGATTGTCGATGCCGAGCACGATTTCCAGTGCGCTCAGGGTGAACAGGGTCACCCAGGCATTGGGGTCGGCGAGGAACTCAAAGGACATGGAAACTCTTCAGGGCAGTGGGGGAATGGGGATCAGCCGTAATTGCCGGCCATTGCATGCGGGACCACGACCAGCGCCCAGCACAGAAGCACGTTCATCATCAGCACGAACACTGCCGCCGAACCCATGTCCTTGGCGCGGCCGGCCAGCTCGTGGATCTCGCTGCCGTAACGTTCGATCACCGCCTCGATGGCCGAGTTGGCCAGTTCCATCGCCAGCACCAGCAGCATCGAGCCGATCAGCAGCGCGCGTTCGACCGGGGTCTGGCCCAGCCAGATCGCGACCGGGGTCAACAGGATCAGCAGGTAGACCTCCAGCCGGAACGAGGACTCATGCAGCCAGGCGGCGCGCAGGCCCTGCCAGGACCAGCGCGCGGCCTGGAAGATGCGGCGCGGGCCACGGGGCAGATGGCCGAACTGATCAGCCACGGGTGGAACATCCAGCAACAGGGGCGCGGCGCAGCGACCGCTCAGACGCACGGCAGGGAATCATGGGTGCACAGGGATAGGCAGATGGCCGCCATTTTGCCACAAGGCCGCCAGCCGCATCCCGGCACCGGCCCGGTGAATGGACTGCCAGGGGCAAGCCCCGGCCCGCCCCAGCTTCTATGATGGCTTTCCCCTTCCCTGCTGGAGCGCCTGATGTCCCGTCGCCGTACCTGCCTGCTGATGCTGGGCCTGCTGACCGCCGCCCCCCTGGCCCAGGCGCTGAGCCCGGCCAAGCCGCCGCGCGTGCCCGAGCAGGTCTCCAACGTGGCCTGGGCCGGCGACATGGCCCACTTCGCCAGCGCCGACCAGGCCAACCCGCCGCCGCGTGGTGGCATCGAGTTCATCGGCAGCTCCTCGATCCGCTTCTGGGAGAGCCTGGCCACCGACTTCCCCGGCCAGCCGGTGTTCAACCGCGGCTTCGGCGGCTCGGAAGTCCGCGACAGCACCTGGTACGCCGACCGCATCGTGGTGCCGTATGCGCCATGCAAGGTGTTCTTCTACGCCGGCGACAACGACCTCAACAGCGGCCGCAGCGCCGTGCAGGTGCGCGACGATGTGGTTGCCTTCGTGCAGCGCGTGCATCGCGACCTGCCGAAGACGAAGGTGGAGTACCTGTCGATCAAGCCAAGCCCGTCGCGCGCGCACCTGCTGCCGGCGATCAACGAGGCCAACACGCTGATCAAGGCCGCGCTGGCCAAGCTGCCCAATACCGGCTTCACCGACGTCTACACGCCGATGCTCGGCGCCGATGGACAGCCGGACGCGACGCTGTTCCGCGAGGACATGCTGCACATGACCCCGGCCGGCTACGCGATCTGGACCAGGGCGCTGGCGCCGAAGGTGAAGTGCGATTGACGCAGGCGTGCGTCGGGCATGGCCCGGCGCTACCGCAACACTATCCACGCATGGCGTGGATCTACTGAATTCATCCACGCATGGCGTGGATCCACTGCGGATCGCGGGAAACTGTCGAAGGCGGGGCGGTGTGGGTGTGCAGGACCGTTGGCGCCATGGATGGCGCCATCGAGCCCCCATGGATGGGTTTACGGCGTGTCCTGCACACCCACACCGCCCCGCCACTCCTCGGAATGCCCGCTTTTGATGTTGATGTTGCCTCGGCGGGTGCCGGGCGCAGCCCGGCCAAAGCCCTCTACCGGAAGATCACCGTGGCTTCGGTGCCCTCGCCCGGCTCGCTGGCCAGGCTGACCTTCCAGCCGAAGCGGTCGCACAGCCGGCGCACGATCGACAGGCCCAGGCCAGTGCCCTGCGGACGGCTCGGTTCGGCGCGGTAGAACGGCTCGAAGGCGCGCGACAGCGCCTCGGCGGACATGCCGATACCGGTATCGCGCACCACCACCCGGTCATTGAGCACGTGCACGTCGATACGCCCTTCATCGGTGTAGCTGCAGGCGTTGCGCACCAGGTTGCTGACCACCACCTGCAGCACCCGCGGTGGGGCATGCAGCTGCACCGGGCCGTCGCTGTGCAGGTGCACCGATACCGGGCGCGTGCCCAGCAGCTCGTTGGCGTTGTCCACTTCATAGCGGACGATGTCGTTGACGTCGAACAGCTCGATCTGCGGCTCGACGTCGGCCTCGCGGGCCAGGATCAGGAACGCATCGATCACCGCTTCCATGTCACGGCCGGCACGCTGGATGCGCTGCAGGCTGCGGCGCAGGCGCGGCTGCAGGGTTTCATCGCCCAGGGCCATGTCGCTGGCGACGCGGATGACGGTCAGCGGCGTGCGCAGCTCGTGGCTGGCATCGCGGGTGAAGTTGCGCTCGCGTGCCACATGCGCGCTGACCCGGTTGGCCAGCGAATGCAGCGCGGCCGCCAGTTGCCGGGTCTCGCCCTGCATGTCCGCCGGAAGCTTGTTCGGCTCCAGGTCGGCCGCCTCCGGGTGGCCCGGGTCCCAGCGCGAGACGCGCCGCGCCAGCCAGTTCACCGGTGACACCAGGCGCTTGGAGGCACGGTAGGTCACCCAACTGGCGCCGTATACCGCCAGCAGGGTCAGCAGCACCGGCACGATGCCGAACCAGAACGCCAGCATCTCCGCGCGCGAACGCAGGAACACCAGGTACAGCCGGCCGGCCGGGCGCACATCCACCAGCACCAGCTGATCGTCCTTGGGCAGTTCGTGGAAGCCTGGCTCCAGGTTGCGCAGGTTGGCAGGCAACGACAGGGCCGACTGCCCGCTTTCCAGCAGGTAGCCGCGGATGTTCTGGGTGTTGGGTGGCGGCTGCACCGGCGAGGCCTCGTGCAGCGTCCAGAAGTACGTCGCTTCCTCGCGCAGGGCGGCACCGACCAGGCTGTGCTTGATCACCAGCGACACCAGCCAGGCACCCAGCAGGATACCCAGGCTGGCCAGCACTGCCTGCAGGATGAAAGCGATACGGATCTTGCGCGGCAGGCCGTGCGGCATTGCGGGGTCCCGGTCAGAGCGCTGCGATTATAGGCAGCGCGCCGCGCCGTGCGGATGCATGGGAAATGACCGGTGGCAACGCCATCCGGTCATCCCCTGCCCTCGTGCGTGGCCGGATCCCGGCCGGGCCTGCTGCTGCACCGGCGCGGGCCCTGCTCAGGCCATCGGCTGGGCGATGTCGGCAATGCGGTAGCCGGCACTCTGCACGGTGTGCAGCAGCGGACGGTCGAACGGCTTGTCGATGATCTTGCGCAGGTTGTACAGATGGCTGCGCAGGGTGTCCGAATCCGGCAGGCCATTGCCCCAGATCTCGCGTTCGATCTCCTGGCGGGTGACCACGCGCGGCGATTCGCGCATCAGGATGGTCAGCAGGCGCAGGCCGATCGGCGACAGCTGCAGCTCGGTACCGGCACGGGTGGCGCGCATGCTGACCGGATCGAGCACCAGGTCGGCGACCTTGAGCACTTCCGAACCGACCTGGCGACGCTCGCGGCGGATCAGCGCGCGCAGGCGGGCTTCCAGTTCCTGGATCGCGAACGGCTTGGTCAGGTAGTCATCGGCGCCGAAACCGAGGCCGGTGAGCTTGTCGTCCAGCGTATCGCGTGCCGTGAGCATCAGCACCGGGGTGGACTTGCGCGCATCGTTGCGCAGGCGACGGCACACTTCGATGCCATCCAGGCGCGGCAACATCAGGTCGAGCACCACGACGTCATAGCTGTTTTCCGCCGCAAGGCGGTAGCCATCCAGGCCGTCCTGTGCATAGTCGACTTCGAAGCCGCGACCTTCCAGGTATTCCCCGATCATCTCGGAGATGTTGCGGTTGTCTTCGACCACCAGCACCAAGCCGGAGGTCTCCTTCGTCTGACGCATGTGATTCCCTCTAACTTCAGCTTTGTGAAACATGCCGGATCGACGGTGGACGCGATGTGAAGTTCCGTCAAGAGGGAAGTAAATCGTTCAGAGCAGCGGACGCAGCAGCGGCCAGACGTTGTCCAGCACCTTCGGCTGCGCCTGCGCGGTCGGATGAAGCCCGTCGGCCTGCATCATGCCCGGTTGCAGGGCCACACCCTCCAGCAGGAAGGGCAGCAGCGGCACCTTGTACTGCGTGGCCAGCGCCTTGTAGGCCGCCGCCAGGCGCTGGCGATAGGCCGGCCCGTAGTTGGGCGGCACATCGATGCCCAGCAGCAGCACCTTGGCGCCCGCCTTCTGGCTGGCCTGCACCATCTTTTCCAGGTTGCCCTGCACCTGCGCCGGGGTCAGCCCGCGCAGTGCGTCGTTGCCGCCAAGGGCAATCACCACCACGGTCGGTTTTTCCTTGGCCAGCAGGCCTGGCAGGCGGGTCAGCGCGCCGGCGGTGGTCTCCCCGCTCATGCTGGCATTGACGATGCGCGCCGGGGTTTTCGACTGCTGCCTGACCCGCTGCTGCAGCAGGCTGACCCAGCCGGCGTCGGCGGGGATATTGTGGGCAGCACTGAGGCTGTCGCCGAGTACCAGCACGGTGCCCGCCGGACCTTTGGCACAGGCCAGCCCGGGCAGCAGCAGGAACCCTAGCAGCAGCACCATCATCGCGCCGGCTCGCCGGCTCCATCCCGTCTTGCGCATTGGAGTCTCCTCATCGACAGCCTGTCCCCCCGCAGCGCGTCCGTTGCCATCGCCGTCGACCAGGTCGGCAAATCCGTGCAGGGCCCGGAGGGTGAAGTCCACATACTGGACAACATCACCCTGACCGTCCATGAAGGGACCAGCGCGGCCATCGTCGGCGCCTCCGGTTCCGGCAAGACCACCCTGCTCGGCCTGCTGGCCGGGCTGGACCTGCCCAGCCGCGGCCGCATCGCGCTGGCCGGCCAGGACCTGTCAGCGCTGGATGAGGAAGCGCGCGCGCAGTTGCGCGCACGCGAGGTCGGCTTCGTGTTCCAGAGCTTCCACCTGCTGCCGGCGCTGACCGCCGCCGAGAACGTCGCCTTGCCGCTGGAGCTGGCCGGGCGCGAAGACCGGGCGCGGGTCGATGAAGTGCTGGCCCAGGTCGGCCTGGCCCATCGCGCCCGCCACTATCCGCGCCAGCTGTCCGGCGGCGAGCAGCAGCGCGTGGCGTTGGCACGTGCCTTCGTCACCCGCCCGCGCATCCTGTTCGCCGACGAACCGACCGGCTCGCTGGACCACGCCACCGGCCAGCACATCAGCGACCTGCTGTTCGAGCTCAACGCCGGCAGCGGCACCACACTGGTACTGGTCACCCACGATCTGCGACTGGCCCAGCGCTGCCAGTACATCCACCGCATCGACGACGGCCGCCTGCTGCCGGTCGAGCGTGGGGCGCAGGCATGAACCTGCTGCGGCACGCGTGGCGCGCGCTGCGCCGCGAAGCGCTGGCCGGTGACCTGCTGACCGTATTCGCCGCGCTGGTGCTGGGCGTGGCGGTGATGACCGCGGTCGGCACGCTGGTGAACCGGGTCAACCTGGCGCTGACCGGCAGCGCGGCGGAAATGCTCGGTGGTGATCTCGGCATCGCCGGGCGCGATGACCCGCCGCAGGCGTTCGCCGAAGAAGCGCAGCGGCGCGGACTGGCCTATACCCGCATCGCCAGCTTCGGCAGCGTGCTGTTCCATGGCGAGGCCAGCCAGATGGCCAGCATCAAGGCGGTGCAGGCGGGCTATCCGCTGCGCGGCACGCTGCGGGTGCGGGCCACGCCCGGCGGCGCCCTGATCACCGACGCCGGCATGCCCCCCAAGGGCCAGGCCTATGCCGACCCGCGACTGCTGCAGGGGCTGGGCCTGAAGGCCGGCGATGCGCTCGAATTCGGCGCCGGTACGCTGCGCATCGCCGGCATCATCGAGGCCGAGCCCGACACCGGTGGCGACCTGCTCACGCTCTCCCCGACCCTGCTGGTCAACCGCGCCGACGTGGAAGGCACCGGACTGCTCGGCCCCGGCAGCCGCATCAACTACCGGCTGATGTTCGCCGGAGCGGCCGACCAGATCGCCGCGCTGCGGCAATGGCTGTTGCCACAGGTAAAGGGCCTGCGCCTGTTGAGCGTGGACGACACCCAGCGCGGCGTGCGCCAGGCATTCGACCTGGCCGGACGCTTCCTCGGCCTCAGCGCGCTGCTGGCAGTCCTGCTGGCCGGCGTGGCCACGGCGCTGGCGGCCAACCGCTTCGCGCTGCGCCGCATCGACCAGGTGGCGATCCTGCGCTGCCTGGGCGCGCGCCAGCGCGACATCCTGTCCGGTCTGGCACTGCAGCTGCTGATGCTGGCGGTGCCGGCCTGCGCAGTCGGCATCGGCCTGGGCATGGCGGCGCAGGAGGGCCTGGTGCAGGTGCTGGGCAGCCTGGTGCCGCAGCGCCTGCCGCTGCCCGAGGCAATGCCTGCGCTGACCGGTGCCGGCATCGGGCTGTTGCTGCTGTTCGGCTTCGGCCTGCCACCGCTGCTGCGCCTGCGCGGGGTGCCGCCGATGCGGGTGCTCAACCGCTCCTTCGCCGCCCTGCCGCCGGCCTCGCTGCTGGCCTATGTGGCGGCGTTGGCGGCCAGCCTGCTGCTGGCGGTGCAGGTCACCGGTGATCTCAAGCTGGCGCTGTGGGTGCTGGGCGGGTTGGCCGCGCTGGCGGTGGCGGCCGGCGTGGTCGGCTTCGTGCTGCTGCAGCTGCTGCGCGGCCTGCAGCACCGCCTGCATGGCCACTGGCGGCTGGGCCTGGCCGCGCTGACCCGGCGCCGGATGCTGGCGGTGATGCAGCTGGTCGGGCTGTCGCTGTCGCTGTGCGCGCTGTTGCTGCTGGCGGTGACCGGCCCCGGCCTGCTGCAGCAGTGGCGCGAGCGACTGCCCGCGGACACGCCGAACTACTTCCTGATCAACATCCAGCCCGAACAGCGCGACAGCGTGCTGGCCACGCTGCGCGGGTTGGGCGCCAACGACGCCAGCATCGAACCGATGGCCACTGGCCGCCTGATCGCGATCAACGGCAAGCCGCCGCTGCGCGTGGACCGCTCGCCGGAACAGAACGGGCAGCCGGCGTCCAGCGAGGCCCAACGCGACGACGATGACGAGAACCGGCCGTTGAACTTCAGCTGGCGCAGCAGCTTCCCGCCAGCCAACACGCTGGTCAACGGTACGTTCTGGAAGGCAGACAGCACCGCCGCCGAAGCCTCGGTGGAGATCGGCTGGGCCAAGCGCTACGGCGTGTATCCCGGCGACCGCATCACCATTGCGGTGGGCGAGCAGGAACGCGAGTTCACTGTCACCAGCGTGCGCAAGGCGGACTGGAACACCTTCCGTCCGAACTTCTTCGTGCTGCTGAACCCGAACGCGGTGGGCGATACGCCGCACAACCTGCTGTCGGCATTCCATCTGCCGGCCGGCAAGGCCGCCGGATTGGGCGAGCTGGTACGCGCGCAGCCGAACCTGTCGCTGCTGGACGTGGACGCAGTGATCTCGCAGGTGCGCGATGTGATGGAACGGGTGGCGCAGGCGGTGCAGCTGGTGATGGTGTTCAGCCTGCTGGCCGGCATGCTGGTGCTGCTGGCCGCGCTGCAGGCCACGGCGGGCGAACGGCGCTACGACAGCGCGGTGCTGCGCACGCTGGGCGCGACCCGGCGCCAGCTGCGTGGCGCGGTGCTGGTGGAATTCGGTGCGCTGGGCACGCTGGCGGCGTTGCTGGCGGTGGGCGCGGCCGCTGCGATCGGTGTGGCGGTCTCGCAGAAGGTGTTCGAGCTGCCGTTGCTGCCGCCGTGGCCGGGCCTGCTGATCGGCGGCGTGGTCGGCATCGGCTTGAGCCTTCTGGCAGGCTGGTGGGGTACGCGCGCGATCCTGCATACGCCACCGGCACTGGCCCTGCGCGAAGCCTGACGCGATCGTGACACGCTCGGGTGGGGCGCTATGCTGCGCGCGCCACCCGATCGGATCGTCCGGAAGCGCGGAACGTTGCTCCCGCGCTCCCGATGTTCAAGGAATGAAGATGAAATACGGCCTCTGTCTGCGCATCCTTCTGGCCAGTTCCCCACTGTTCGCCGCGGTGCTACCCGCAGGCGCCCGCGCGGCAGATGGCCATGTTCCTGACGCGGTGCAGGCCTTCGTGCTGGAAACGGTGCTGGCCGATGAAGCGCAAGCCTTCCACGAGGGCCACCCGACCTATCTGGTTCCGGCCAGCGTGTCACGCACGCGCAGCGATGCCGGCGTGGTGGCCGACCTGCGTGCTGAGTTCGACCGGTTCTACCGGGGCCAACCGAAGCCGAGAAAGGAAGTGGCGCACATGGCGATCCTCGTCGCACAGACCGCGCTGCTGCTGCCGGACCGTAGCGCCTGCAGCACGGATCGAGTGCGTTGCCACGAAGCCATCCTCGGCGTCCGCACCCGCGATGACGAGGCCAGCCTGCAGGCCACCCTGCGTGCGTTCCAGGACGCTGGTCTGGACCTGACCACCTTGAGTGGGCCGGCGTCCTGAGTGCATCGCATCCACGCATGGCGTGGATGCAGCGTGCGATCACCGATGGAGAGCGTGCCGAGCAAGCTCGGCACCTACCAGGAGCGGATATGCGGCACGGTAGATCCACGCCATGCGTGGATGCGGTGTGCAATCGCCGGCGAAGAGCGTGCCGAGCAAGCTCGGCACCTACCAGGAGCGGATACGCGGCGCGGCACCTGACCAGAGGATCCGCGCCATGAGTCGAGCAGGGCTCGACTTACTGGGCCTTTTCCACGTACTTGGCGAACACGTCGTCGATCTGCTTGTCCTTCACCTTCTTGCCGGCCTGGATCTCTTCGGCCTGGGTGAACATCGGGATGATCATCGCCATGCCGTCGATCTTGGTCTTCAGGTGCACGCCCGGGGCCTGGCCGAGGAAGCCATCCCAGCGCTGGCGCACCTTTGCCCAGTAACCGGCGGTGGCCTTCCAGTAGTTCCGCGCCGGGGTGAAGTCGACCTCGGTGGTCTTCACGTAGTCGTTGAAGCCGAACTCGCGGGCGATCTCCACCTGGCTGCCATCGGCGTTGCGCTGCACCTTGGTGTTGAACTGCTCGTGGGTCCAGCCGTTCGGGGTCAGCGTGTGGCGGTTGATCACGGCCAGCGCGTTGTAGTCACTGCGCTTGGTGTACTCGCGGCGCGGCAGCGGACGCCAGCTCAGGTCGCTGGTCCAGCTCGGCACGTTGTTGGTGTAGGTCCAGGTGCCGGTGCCGCAATAGCGCGGTGCGTCGCTCACTTCGTATACGCACTGGGTCCAGGCGCCCTGGTTCACCGCCGCCGGAATGCTGCGCACCTTCCAGGTCTGGTCGGCACTGAACTCGAAACGGTTCGGTGCTTCGTACACCCAGTCCTGGCGCCAGTGCTTGGTGATGTGGCCGCTCTTCTCGTCCAGCAGCAGGTGCTGCAGCACGATGCGCTTCGGCGTGTCCTCGACCACGATGACCACTTCGCTGCCGCCGCTGCGCATCGCCGGTGCGCGCTCGTAACCCGGCTTCAGCAGCACGGTCTCGTCGAAGGCGAAGTCCACGGTGTACTCACCCTGCATGGCAAGGATGCTGTCGTGGTCACGGGCGATATCGGAGGGCTGCGCGCTGGCCACGCCGCTGGCGGCGAGCACAAGCAGGGCGCTGGCTGTCTGGAACTTCATCGGGGTCTTCCTTCGGGGTTGCAGATGCGTTGAGAGGCCGTCCGTGGCCGACAGGCGTTCCATCAGGAGTGGATCACAGGCGGATCAGCGGCAGGTCGCCGGGAATCCGCGGCGCCGGACGCCGCGCGGCATCGGCACAGCAGCAATCGTCGATTGCCAGCTCGCCTTCGGCACCTTCCAGCCGTGCGATGCGGCGCGCGGTGGCTGCGCCCAGCGAGGACAGGGTCGACAGACTGGCGGCCAGCGTGCGGCCATCGTCGGCGGCATGCAGGCGCAGCGCGCACAGGCGCCAGCGCTGGCCACCGAGATGGCCGGCCAGGCGCCGCCACAGGCGTTCGCCGACACTGCCATCGCTGTCGTGTTCCGGCCCCGGCGGCAGTGCAGCCACCAGCCGGTCCCAGGCCAGGAAGTCGCTGTCCGGCAGCAGGTACAGGCGCCACACGCAGCGGCCACGGCCATCGAGGAAGCACAGGCTCTCGCGCAGGCCTTCACTGTCCACGCCCTGGCAGGCATGCACGCGTACGGCCTGGCGCCAGCCGCCCAGCTCATTGCCGTCGGCGTGGTACAGGCACAACACGGTGCCGAGCGTGGCCAGCTGTGCCGGGGTCGGCCAGGCCGCGCTGTACGGCGCGGCGATGGAGTCATTCCTGCGTGCGGACAGTGCTCGGCTCATGAGGTCACCAGGAAACGGCAAGGCTGGCGGAGAAGGTGCGGCCCGGGCTGCTGAAACGATCGCTCAGTGCGCGATTGGTGATCAGGCTCGGGGTGATCGACGACCATTCGATGTAGCGCTTGTCGGCCAGGTTGAACACGCCGACATTGAAGGTGGCACCCGGTGCGAAGTTCCAGTGCGCCATCAGGTCCAGCACGCCGTAGCCGGCCGGCTGGTAGACGAACGGCGCCGGTGCGTTCGGATTGGTCTGCGCGGCAGGCGGCGGCAGGCGCTTCTTGCGCTGCACGAAGGTGCCGGCCAGTTCGACGCCCCAGCTATCGGTGTCGTACATCAGGCCCAGCGTGCCACGCAGCGGATCGACCGAGGCCAGCGGTTCGTCATCGGTCCGGTTGTCACCACGCGACCATGCCAACGCACTGCGCAGCGCCCAGCCCTTCAGCGCCGGGCTGAGTTCACCGAATTCGATGCCGGCCTTCATTTCCGCACCATAGATGCGCGCGTCGGCGATGTTCTGCGACTGGAACACGGTCAAGCCCTGTGCGTTGCGGCCGGTATCGACGTTGGACTGGATGAAGTCCTTGTAGTCGTTGTAGTAGCCGCTGACGCTGACGTACGCCGCCGGCGCGATGAAGCGCAGGCCCAGTTCGTAGCCGTCGCTGGTTTCCGGCTTCAGGTCCGGGTTGGCGATGGCGGTGTAGCCGATGGCCACGTTGGTCAGGCCGATGTTGACGTCGTTGTACGGCGGCGAACGGAAGCCACGCGCATAGCCGGCGAACAGCGACCACTGGTCGGTGAAGCGCCAGACCATGCCCAGCTTCGGCGACACGCTGGTCTTCTTCAGCTGCGCTACGGCGGTAGTCGGATTGTCTTCGGCGAAGATGCTGTCCACCTCCGGCTTCAGCTCGTAACGGTCCACGCGCACGCCCGGCACCAGCGACAGCTTGCCGTCGGCCAGGCGCATTTCATCCTGCGCGTACAGGCCCAACTCGGTGGTCTTGCTGATCGGGAAGTCACGCACCGGGAAGGTGTCCGGTACCACCGTGTTGCTGACCACGCCGGCCTTGCTGACCTGGTAGCCGTCGCGCTTCTGGCGGATCTCGGTGCGCGTGCCCTCGAAGCCGTAGGTCAGCGCGTGTTCGACCGCACCGGTGCTGAAGGCCTTGTTGAACTGCGCCTGCAGGCCATAGGCATGCTGGTCGAAGGAGAACACGCGGTGACGGCGGCTGCCGTCGGTGCGGGTCTCGTCGGTCTGCTGCCGGGTTTCGCTGTTCTGCGCATACACCTGCCAGTGCAGGCTGTCGGCGAACGGCTGGTCCAGCGCATCCATTTCGTGGGCAAAGGACACGCGGGTGCGCTTCTGCGTGTCGTGGGACTTCATGCCAGTGGCCGCAGCCATCGCGCCGGGGCGCGGTGCAACGCTGGCAATCGCCGACAACACATTGGTATCGGTGGTGTCTTCGTTGCCTTCCACGGTCAGGCGGAAGCGCTGGTCTTCGCTCGGTGCATAGACCAGCTTGCTGAGCAGGCTGCGGCCATCACGATCCTGCGGATTGGACGCAGTGCGGGTGTCGTTGTCGCTGCGCACCGTGCCCTTGTTGTCCGTTTCCTGGCCCTGGTGGTGGTTGACGTTGACCAGGCCGCTCCAGTGGTCGCCACCAAAGGCGGCGGTGGCACCGCCGAGCAGGCCCTTCCACTCACCGTCGTAGCCGAACTTCAGGCCGAAGTAGCTGTTCTTGCCATCCTTGAGGTAGTCGGCCGGGTCCTTGGTCACGAACGCGACCACGCCACCGAGTGCATCGGAGCCGTACAGCGAACTGGCCGGACCACGCACGATCTCCACGCGCTTGAGCGTATCGAGGTCGGTGAAATTGCGGTTGGAACTGGCGAACGAACCGATGTCGAACCGGGTCGGCATGACGATGCCATCGGTCTGGATGCGCACACGGTTGCCGTCCAGGCCACGGATGCGGAAACCATCCAGGCCGAAGCGGGTCGCGCTGCGAGTGACCGACAGGCCCGGTTCGTAGCGCACCAGATCCTTGATGTCCTGCACCAGGTGCCGGTCCATCTGCTCGCGGTCGATGACGTCCACGGTGGCCGCCACGTCGCTCACCGCCCGCTCGGTGCGGGTGGCGGTGACCTGCACCCGGTCGAATTCGCGCGCGTCGGGCGCAGCGGCGGCAGCAGCGTGGGCGGACAGCGGCAAGGCCATCCAGACAGCAAGACACAGGGCGGTATGGCGGGTCATCGGGTTCATTCGGTCAGGCAGGGGAACCCCCGGTTACCGGCACACCTGGAAGGTGCACGCGGTAGACCGAGGGGGAGAGAGCGGGAGCGGGCGGGTCGCCCACCCTGTCGGCGCTGCCGGCAGGAGGGAGGGAGGCGGGCGACCAGACCGCGATTACTTGGTCAGGATCAGCTTGTCGTTGCTGGTGTGCCGCAGGCGATAGAAGCGGTCGCCGTGCTGGATCAGGATTTCACGACGGCCCTTGAGCAGGGCTTCGCTGTCGATGACCTCTTCCGGCGGAACGACGCGGACCGGGCGATCGCGGAGGGTCAGCGTTTCGGGGCGCAGCAGTACAGGTTGAGCATTCATGAGCATCTGGACTCGTGCGAGGGACGAGTTAAATGATAATGATTCTCAGTTGACAATCAACAACCATTCTCAATTTGATTGATGAGATTAATGATCGAATTCTGAAATGCGATAGATTTCATCTATTGAAATATGGGGGCACACGGCTTTTGTAGAGTCGAGCCACGCTCGACTGCTCTCGCGCCGTCGTCTGGAAATGCCCGCGCTACGTGCGGAGTCGAGCATGGCTCGACTCTACAAAGGCCCGACCAACCTGGAGTCGAGCACGGCTCGACTCTACAAAGGGCTGTCAGGCGAAGACGGCTTCGACCTGGGCCCAGCCGGCCGCGTCGACCTGCTCCAGCACGTCCAATGCCTGCAGGTTCTGCAGCAGCTGGCTGACCCGGCTGGCGCCGAGGATCACGCTGGAGACGTTCGGATTGCGCAGGCACCAGGCGATGGCCAGGGTAGCCGGGGCATGACCCAGCGCGCGTGCCACCTCGCTGAAGCGCCGCACCTGGCCCAGGCGGGCCTCGGTGTCGTCACCCAGCACCAGCGCGTGCAGCCACTCCATGCCTTCGCGACCCAGCCGGGCATCAACCGGGATGCCCTGGTCGTACTTGCCAGTGAGCAGGCCCGAGGCGAGCGGCGAGAAGATGGTGGTGCCCAGGCCAGCGCCGGCATACAGCGGTGCGTACTCCACCTCCACCCGTTCGCGGTGCAGCAGGTTGTACTGCGGCTGCTCCATCGACGGGCCCTGCAGGTTGCGCGCCTCGGCGATGTCCAGCGCCTGCTGGATCTGCGCCGCCGACCACTCCGAGGTGCCCCAGTAGAGGATCTTGCCCTGCCGCACCAGGGTGTCCATGGCATGCACGGTCTCGGCGATCGGCGCGTCCGGATCCGGGCGGTGGCAATAATAAAGGTCCAGGTAGTCCACCCGCAGACGCTTGAGCGCGGCATGGCAGGCATCAGTCACGTGCTTGCGCGACAGCCCGCGCTGGGTGGGCCGAGGGTCCTTGGCACTGCCGAAGAACACCTTGCTGGACACGCAGAAACCGTCGCGCGGCAAGCGCAGGTCGGTGATCACGTCCCCCATCACCTGTTCGGCGCGGCCATTGGCATAGCCCTCGGCGTTGTCGAAGAAGTTGACGCCATGATCCCAGGCGGCGGCCACCAGGTTGCGGGCCTCGTCGCGCGGGATCTGGTCACCGAAGGTCACCCAGGCGCCGAAGGACAGGGCGGAAATCGGCAGGCCGGTGGAGCCCAGGCGACGGTATTGCATGCAAATCTCCTGCTGCGGGCCCGCATCCGGGCCGGGATCGAACCCCATTCTACCTGCCCCCGCCGCGCGCAAGCCCTTGCCGTTGCTGGCCTGATCGGTACCGATGGCCGCGCGCACGCTGCTTTTTCTTGCCCCGGCCCCTGCCCTGCACTAGGCTTCCCGTTTTTCGCGACGCCCCAGGGGAGTCACTCACATGGTCGAAGGTTTGGGCAGGATCGGCTTCGGCCTGTTCGGGTTGGCGGTGCTGATCGGCATCACCTGGTTGTTTTCCAATAACAAGCGCGCGGTTGACTGGAAGCTGGTTGCCACCGGTATCACCCTGCAGATCGCCTTCGCGGCGCTGGTGATCCTGGTCCCGGGCGGACGCGACGTGTTCGACGCACTGGGCAAGGGCTTCGTCAAGATCCTCAGCTACGTCAACGAGGGCTCGGGCTTCATCTTCGGCTCGTTGATGGACACCAAGAACTACGGCTTCATCTTCGCCTTCCAGGTGTTGCCGACCATCATCTTCTTCTCTGCGCTGATGGGGGTGATGTACCACCTCAACGTCATGCAGGGCATCGTGCGCGTGATGGCCTGGTCGATCACCAAGGTGATGCGCGTGTCCGGTGCTGAAACCACCAGCGTCTGCGCCAGCGTCTTCATCGGCCAGACCGAGGCGCCGCTGACCGTGCGCCCGTACATCGCCAAGATGACCCAGTCCGAGCTGCTGACCATGATGATCGGCGGCATGGCCCACATCGCCGGCGGCGTGCTGGCGGCCTACGTGGGCATGCTCGGCGGTGGCGACCCGGCGCAGCAGGCGTTCTACGCCAAGCACCTGCTGGCGGCCAGCATCATGGCAGCCCCGGCCACCCTGGTCGTGGCCAAGCTGCTGATCCCGGAAACCGGCACCCCGCTTACCCGCGGCACGGTGAAGATGGAAGTCGAGAAGACCTCCAGCAACATCATCGACGCGGCCGCCGCCGGCGCCGGTGACGGCCTGAAGCTGGCGCTGAACATCGGTGCGATGCTGCTGGCCTTCATCGCCCTGATCGCGCTGCTGAATGCCCCGCTGACCTGGATCGGCGATGTGACCGGCCTGGCCGCTGCCATCGGCAAGCCGACCAACCTGTCGACCATCTTCGGCTACGTGCTGGCCCCGATCGCCTGGGTGATCGGTACGCCGTGGGCCGATGCCACCACCGTCGGTTCGCTGATCGGCCAGAAGGTCGTGATCAACGAGTTCGTGGCCTACACCGAGCTGTCGCAGATCGTGAACGGCCAGATCGCGGGCGTGAGCCTGTCCGAGGAAGGTCGCCTGATCGCCACCTACGCGTTGTGCGGCTTCGCCAACTTCAGCTCGATCGCGATCCAGATCGGCGGCATCGGCGGCCTGGCCCCGGAACGTCGCCACGATCTGGCCAAGTTCGGCCTGCGCGCGGTGTTGGGCGGTACCATTGCCACCTTCATGACGGCGACCATCGCCGGCGTGCTGACGCACTTCAGTTGAACCCTTGGTTGAGAAAAGATTCCCTATGAGCAGCAGTGTCGTTGTCGTCGGTTCCTTCAATGTCGATCACGTGTGGCGGTGCGAGTCGCTGCCGGCACCGGGTGCGACCATTGCCGGCCGCTACAGCACCGGCCCCGGTGGCAAGGGCTTCAACCAGGCCGTGGCAGCGTGCCGCGCAGGCGCCGACACCCACTTCGTGTGTGCGCTGGGCGATGACGCCGGTGGCAGCACCGCCCGCGAGCTGGCCGCGCAGGATGGTTTCGCGCTGATCGCCGAGGCCACCAGCGAGCCGACCGGCACCGCCGGCATCTACGTCGATGCCCGTGGCCGCAACACCATCGTGATCGGCCCGGGTGCCAACGCCGCGCTCAGCACGGACTTCCTGCAACAGCAGCAGGGCCTGCTGACCGGCGCCAAGGTGGTGCTGGTGCAGCTGGAATCGCCGGTGCAGACCATTGAAGCGGCGCTGGCCGCGGCCCGCGAGGCCGGTGTCACCACCGTGCTCAACACCGCACCGGCCGACGCCCCTTCGACCATCGGCCTGCTCAAGCTGGCCGATGTGATCACCCCGAACGAAACCGAGTTCGCAGCCCTGCTCGGCCGCCATGTCGGTGAGCGCGTGGATGCCAATGACGTCGCCGCGCTGGATGGTGCCAGCCTGCACGCGCTGTGCCGCAAGCTGGTCGGCAACGGCACCGTGGTGGTGACCCTGGGTTCGGTGGGCGTGTTCGTGTCGCATGCCGATGAGAACCTGCGCGGCGATACCCAGCCGTACTACCGCGTGGGTGCCGAGCAGGTACAGGCCATCGACACCACCGGTGCCGGTGACGCCTTCAACGGTGCGCTGGCCGCGTCGCTGGCGCAGGTGGCCGACGCCCCGTTCGCCCGCCACGTACGCTTCGCCAACCAGTTCGCCGGTCGTTCGACCGAGAAGGAAGGCGCCGCTGCGGCAATGCCGCGCTTCACCCCGGCCGACGTGGAAGTGAAGTAGATCCACGCCATGCGTGGATGAGCGAGCCCGGGCATGCAGATGCCCGGGCTTTTTCATGGGCGGTCCGCGCGCGGCGCGGATCTACTGCCAGCGCCGCAACAGCAGCCCCGCTGCAATCGCCAGCAACGCCACGGCAGCAGCCACCACGCCCAGCGTGTCCAGGCCCCAGCGTTCGATCGCACCGCCGCCGAGCAGCGCGCCCAGGCCGATTCCGGCGTTGGCCGCAGACACATTCAAGGTTCCCGCCAGCGCCTGCGCCTGTGGCGCCGCACGCATCACCCGCACCTGGCACAACGGGAACAACGCGGTATGCGCCACGCCCCACGAAGCCAGCGCGATGAGCACGAACGTGCCGTGGCCGGCCAGCCCGACACTGGCCAGAATGCCCAGCGCCAGCACCGCGCAGAACACCAGCGTTGCGCCCAGCGGCGCACGATCGACCCAGCGCCCGCCCAGTGCATTGCCGATCAGCCCGACGGCCCCGAAGCCCATCAGCCACCAGCCCACCTGTGCCGCCGGTACCTGCATCAGCCGCTCCAGTACATCGGCCAGATAGGTGTAGGCCGCAAACATCGCGGTGAATACCAGCACCGACAGCAGCACATGGCCCAGCAACGGCGGCTGCCGCAGCATACGTGCCTGTTCGCCCAGCGCGCGACGCGCTCCGGCCTCGGTGTCCGGCATCCATGTCGCCAATGCGCCGGCCATCAACAGCGACAGGGCCGCCAACAGCCAGAAGCTGCCGCGCCAACCGAGGGCGTCGGCGGCCAACGTACCCAGTGGGATACCGAACAGCATTGCGGCGGTGATGCCCAGGTAGACCCGCGCGACCGCACGACCGCCCTGCCCTGCAGGGGCCAGCTGCGCAGCAGTCTCACTGGCCGTGCCCCAGAACACCGGCAGCGCCAGTGCCGGCAGCACCCGCGCCAGCGCCAGCAGCCATGGCTGCGTGGCCATCGCGGCCAGCGCGTTGGACGCCGCGAACAACAGCAGGATGACCACGAACAGGCGGCGCCGGCTGACGTGTGACAGCAGCGCGGTCAAGGGTGGCCCGGCCAGCATCACGGTGAACGCGAACAGGGTGACCAGTTGTCCGGCGCGCGCAATGCCAATACCAAGGTCGCGTGCCAGTGCCGGCAACAGGCCAACGATCAGGAATTCGGTGGTGACGATGACGAAGGCGGACACCGCCAGCAGGACGACCGAAAGACGTGCGCGAGCATTTGCGTGGACAGTGGCCACGGCGGAATCGAGGGAGGACATGAGCGGGCATCAGAACAGGGGCCGCCAGCCTATTTCCTCCCCAGGTTCCGATTACTGCTATGTTTTCCATCGATTCCGGACTGGATTTCCCTCATGCTTCCCACCGAGCGCCTGCGCGGCATCGAGGCCTTCGTCGCCACCGCCGATGCCGGCAGCTTCACTGCGGCCGCCGAGCGCCTGCACCTGACCAGCTCGGCAGTGGGCAAGACCATTGCTCGGCTGGAGGCGCGACTGGGAGCGCGGTTGTTTGAACGCAGCACCCGCCGCCTTCGCCTGACCGAAGCCGGTGAGGGCTTCTACCGCACCTGCGTGCGCGTGCTGGGTGAGCTGGCCGATGCCGAGTCGGTACTGGTGTCGCACGCAGACGCTCCCGTGGGCCGGCTGCGCGTGGATGCCCCGGCCACCTTCGGGCGCCTGAAAGTCTGGCCGTTGCTGCTGCAGCTGGCCGACACGTTTCCGCAGCTGCGGCCACAGGTGACCTTCAGCGACCGCTTCATCGACCTGACCGAGGACGGCATCGACCTGGCCGTGCGCATCGGTGGACCGGAGCCGCTGCCGGCCACCCTGGGCAGCCGCCTGCTCGGCTACGAATGCCTGCGCTTCTGCGCGTCCCCGGCCTATCTGCAGCAGCATGGCCTGCCGACGTCCGCGGCCGAACTGACCGACCATGACGGCGTACTGTTCGGCCGTGCCGACGGCAGCATCGGACCGTGGCAGGTGGCGGATGCTGGACGGCGTAGCACGCCGCTGCAGGCCCGCGCGCGGCTGGTGGTCGGCAGTGCCGAAGCGCAGGTCGCGGCGGTCGAGGCCGGCTTTGGCATCGCCCAGCTGGCCTCTTGGCTGGTCGATGATGCGCTGGCGCGCGGCAGCCTTGTGTCGATCCTGCCGGCGCTGGACTGCCGCGGCCTGCCCCTGCGCCTGTTGTGGCCACAGGGCCGGCAACGGCTGCCACGCGTGGATGTGGCGTTGGACCGTCTCGGTTCAGGACTGCGGATCGATCCGCCGCGCTGATCCCGGCTGCGACCGCTTGTCGCATTGCCCGCATCCCGGTCCTCGCCCACCATCCGCGCAGCTTCTCTGCGTGGGCAGGACATGGACGGATTCCCCTGGCTGCTGATCGCGGCCGCCGGCAGTGCCATCGCGGCCCTGCTGCACATTGGCTGCATCGCCTTCGGCGCGCCCTGGTACGAGCGTTTCGGCGCCGGCCCGCGCATGGTCCGGTTGGCCCAGGCCGGCCACTGGTGGCCGCCGCTGATGACCGCCGGCATCACCGCCCTGCTGGTTGCCTGGGCGCTGTACGCGCTGGCTGCTGCCGGCTGGCATGCGCCGTTGCCGGCCAGCCGCCTGGTCCTGCCAGGCATTGCCGCGCTGCTGTTGCTGCGCGCCATGATGGGCTTCGGCCTGGCGCTGTTCCGACCGGGGTACAACGGCACGCGCTTCTGGGCGGTCAGTTCGCTGGTCTGCCTGGGCCTGGGGCTGGCCTTCGCCGTGGGGACCCGCCAGGCCTGGCAGAGCCTGGGCTAGCCGCCCACCATCGCCCGCCCTTGGGGGCGGCGGAAGCAACCGTCAAGCATCTGTTGATGCCGGTACGGCATGAGCTGGGTGCGGATCGGCCTGAACCGGAACGCCCCCGACACGGCCGTACCGCTGCCCGCGCCCTACAATGGGCGCATGCAGATCGGCCCGTACACCATTGCCCCCAACGTCGTGCTGGCGCCCATGGCCGGCGTTACCGACAAGCCTTTCCGCCTGCTGTGCAAACGGCTGGGCGCGGGACTGGCCGCCTCGGAAATGACCATCAGCGACCCGCGCTTCTGGACCACGCGCAAGTCGATCCATCGCATGGACCATGACGGCGAGCCGGCACCGATCAGCGTGCAGATCGCCGGCACCGAGCCGCAGCAGTTGGCCGAAGCCGCCCGCTACAACGTGGACCACGGCGCGCAGATCATCGACATCAACATGGGCTGCCCGGCCAAGAAGGTGTGCAACGCCTGGGCCGGTTCGGCACTGATGCGCGACGAACAGCTGGTGGCGCGCATCCTCGAAGCGGTGGTCAACGCGGTGGACGTGCCGGTCACCCTGAAGATCCGTACCGGTTGGGACTGCGACCACCGCAACGGCCCTCTGATCGCCCGCATCGCCGAGGGCAGCGGCATCGCCGCACTGGCTGTGCACGGCCGCACCCGCGACCAGCACTACACCGGCCAGGCGGAGTACGCCACGATCGGCGAGATCAAGGCCGCACTGCGCATTCCGGTGATCGCCAACGGTGACATCGATTCGCCGCAGAAGGCGGCGTTCGTCCTGAAGGAAACCGGCGTGGACGCAGTGATGATCGGCCGCTCGGCACAGGGCCGGCCATGGATCTTCCGCGAGGTGGCGCACTACCTGGCCACCGGCGAGGAACTGCCGCCGCCATCGCTGGCGGAAGTGCGCGACATCCTGCTCGGCCACCTGCATGCACTGCATGCGTTTTATGGCGAGCCGCAGGGCGTGCGCATCGCGCGCAAGCACCTGGGCTGGTACGCCAAGGATCGACCGGAGAATGCCGCCTTCCGCGCAGTGGTCAACCGCGCCGAAGACCCGCAGAGCCAGATCGCGCTGACCACCGAGTACTTCGACCGTCTGATCGCCGGGGAACCGGCGTTGTCATCTGCTGCCTGAGCGTATTGCCACGCCGTCGAGTCGAGCTTGCTCGATTCCTCAAACCGTAGAGTCGAGCTTGCTCGACTGATTTCCCGGAGCCGTCGAGCAAGCTCGACGCTACAAGAGCCCGCCCCATGACCCCGCCGATCTCCTCCCCGACCTACCTGCACGGCTTTTCCGGCACCGAGCAGCAGCGCCTGATGACCCAGGCACGGCTGCTGGAATCGAGCATCTTCGGCCAGATCGACTACAGCGGCGCGCGTCGCCTGCTGGAAGTCGGCAGCGGCGTCGGCGCGCAGACCGAAATCCTGCTGCGCCGCTTCCCCGATCTGCACGTGACCGGCGTGGACCTGAGCGAAACACAGCTGGCCACCGCGCGCGAGAACCTGGCGCGCACACCGTGGTGCAGCGACCGCTACACCCTGCAGCAGGCCGACGCCGGCGAGCTGCCGTTCGAGGCACGCAGCTTCGACGCGGCGTTCCTGTGCTGGGTGCTGGAGCACGTGCCGTCACCAGCACGCGTACTGAGCGAAGTGCGCCGCGTGCTGGCCCCGGGTTCGCCGGTCTACATCACCGAGGTGATGAATGCCTCGTTCCTGCTCGACCCGTATTCGCCGCATATCTGGCGCTACTGGATGGCCTTCAACGACTTCCAGTACGACCACGGGGGAGATCCGTTCGTCGGCGCCAAGCTGGGCAACCTGCTGCTGGCCGGCGGCTTCCGCGACGTGCACACCGAGATCAAGACCATCCACCTGGACAACCGCGAGCCGGCACGTCGCAAGACGATGATCGCGTTCTGGGAACAGCTGCTGCTGTCGGCCGCCGACCAACTGTTGCAGGCCGGATCGGTGGACGAGGAAACCGTGGAAGGCATGCGTCGCGAGTTCCGCCTGGTGCAGAACGACCCGAACGCGGTGTTCTTCTACTCGTTCGTGCAGGGCCGCGCCACGGTGTATTGATTCGGTGGAGCCACGCCATGCGTGGCTGCCTTCGCCGATGCACCCCGCCATCCACGCATGGCGTGGATCTACGGATCAATGCACGGCGCTGTGGTCGACCGCACCCGGCTGTGCTGCCGGCTCCTGCCAGATCCGCTGCCACATCGCGGCCAACCGGCGTCCGACGTCGGCGCGTGCGGCCGGGCTGCTGTAATCCACCCGCACCTGCTCGGGCGTGATCGCCCGCCACTGCCCATCAGCCTGCTCGGCCACCGCGAAGTTGAACGTGTAATCCGGTTCCAGGCCCATGCGCAGGTCGCTCAGCACCAGCCGGCCGTCAACCACCTGTGCACGCATGAAGCCACGGTTGAACCACGTCAGCTGCTGCACCGCCGGGACGCTCCCTGCTTCACGCAACGCCTGCACGTTGGACGCATGGCCTTCGAACCGCATCGGCCCGTGGTCGGCCACCAGCGAACGGTCGCCCACTACGTAGCCGTTCGGCGTCATCGCCACCACCCGCCACAGCAGGGTATTGAACGGCATCGGTACCGAAAAGCGCGGCGCATTGCCCAGGCCCATCGCGGCCAGGCTCTGCTGTGCGGCACGGTCGACCTGGGCCTTGGCGATCAGGCCCCAGCCCAGGTAGCCACTGCTGAGCAGCAGGGCCACGCCCAGCACCTTGCCCGCCCAAGGCCGGGCGCGGCCAAACCAGGCCAGCACGCAGCCCAGCAGCAGCCACACGGTGTAGGCCGGATCGATGATGAAGACGCTGGAACCCATGGTCGGGTGTGGCCGCAACGGCCACCACAGCTGCGTGCCATACACGGTGAACGCATCGAGCACGGGATGAGTGACCAACGCCAGCAGGATCGCCCAGAACCAGCGCACCGGTGACTGTGCGACCCGCCCGTTGCCGAAGCGCTTGAACAACCACCAGATCAGCGCCGCCACCCAGGGCAGCACCAGCAGCGAATGGCTGAAGCTGCGGTGCTCGATCATGTTCGCCACCGGATCGGCGGCAGTGAAGCCGAGCCACAGGGCGTCGAGGTCCGGCAGGGTACCGAGCGCGGCACCGGCCAGCAGGGCCGCGCGGCGGTGGCCGGGCGGAGCGATGGCAGCAGCGACGGCGCCGCCGAGCACGATCTGGGTCAGGGAATCCATGGGCCGATGCTAGCGGCTTGCGGGCGTGCCGTCTTGATGGCACAGCCGCTCGCGCTCTTTTGTAGAGTCGAGCCATGCTCGACTGCTGTACGCGGGGCAGTCTGAGAAGATCAGTCGAGCATGGCTCGACTCTACAAGAGTGGGTCAAGCCGCTTGCTTGATGCGCGCGCCCGGCAGTTCCACCAGGGTCTGGCCGTTGTGATCGAGCAGGCGCAGCGCGCCATCATGGTCTTCGGCCAGTGCGGTCAGGCTCTCCACCCAGTCGCCGTCGTTGGCGTAGACCAGGCCATCGCGCTCGATCAGCGCGGCGCGGTGGATGTGGCCGCAGACGATGCCATCCAGGCCGCGCCGGCGCACATCGTCCAGCCCGGCCTGCACGAAGCGCTCGATGTAGCGTTCGGCCGCACCACTGCGCTTCTTCAGGAATTCCGACAGCGACCAGTAGCGCATGCCCAGCCGCCGCCGCACCGCGTTCAGCGCCTGGTTGCCGGTCAGGATGCGGTAGTACAGCCAGTCGCCGAACTTTTCCTGCAGGCCACCGAAGTGGGTCACGCCGTCGTAGTCGTCGCCGTGCGCGACCAGCAAGCGACGGCCATCGGCGGTCACATGGATGGCGCGACGGCGCACCTGCATCGCCGGCAGCATCAGCCCGCACACGTGGCGCAGCGAGGCGTCGTGGTTGCCGGGGATGTAGACGATCTCGGTCCCCGCACGGCGCAGCGCGTGCAGGGCCTGGATGACTTCGCTGTGCGACTGGCGCCAGTTGGCGCGGCGATGCGCCATCCACCACAGGTCGATGATGTCGCCCACCAGGTACAACCGTTCGCAGCGCAGCTGCGAGAGGAACCGCGCCAGCTCGGTGGCATGGCAATGACGTGAACCCAGGTGCACGTCGGAGACGAACACTGCGCGCCGGTGCGGCGACAGGTTCGCCAGCGTGCTCATGCCGGCGTCCCCGCGTCGCGCAGGTAGCGTTTGCGCTTGTTCGGCCGGATCGCGCACAGGTCCACCTCGATCAGGCCGTCGATCGAATCGCTGAAATCCGGGTCGACACCGAAGGCGAGGAAGCGCGCGCCGCCGGGTTCGCACAGATCGGTGTACTGGCGGTACAGCGTCGGCACACCGGTACCCAGTGCGGCCAGGTTGGCCTTGAGCACATCGAACGCGGCACCTGCATCCAGCTCGCCGAAACTCGGCGGCGCGGCGAAGTACTGGAAGGGGCGGTTCGATTCGACCAGGCCGGCGGTACCGCTGTAGTAGCGCTGGTAGTACGCCACCAGCTGCTCGCGTGCATCGCGTGGCAGCGCTGCGCTGATCGACACCGCGCCGAACAGGTAGCGGATGCCCGGCCGGCACTGCAGGTAGGCGCCGATGCCCTGCCACAGGTAATCCAGGCTGCGGCTGCCCCAGTAGTCGGGTACCACGAAGCTGCGGCCCAGTTCCAGGCCTTCGGCGATGTGGGTGATGGCGTCGTCGGAATAGCGGAACAGCGACGCGCTGTAGAGCCCGGACAGGCCGTGCCGGGCCAACGCCTGCGCACCGCGCATGATCCGGTAGGCACCGGCGATGCGCTGCGCGGCGGCGTCCCAGATCACGATGTGCTCGTACTGCGGATCGTAATCGTCCAGGTCGCGGCTGCGCCCGGTGCCCTCGCCCACCTGGCGGAAGGTCAGCTCGCGCAGGCGCCCCAGCTCCAGCAGCAGCGGTGAATCAGCGCTGCAGGTCGCCAGCAGGATCTGCTTGCCGTCGGCGGTCTGGCCCAGCTGGGTGGCGGCAGCGATGCCGGCGGCGACCTGCGAAGGTGGCACCGGGGACGCCAGCGGCTCGGGGCCTGCAACAGCAGCGGCATCGCCCGCCGCCCCATTACGGCCCAGCGCATACAGCGCGCGGCGCACCGCCAGCAGCTGTGCGCCCGGGTCGCCGCCCCTGCCCAGCTGCATCGGCTCGCCGATGCTCAGCCGCAGCGGACGGCCACGACGGGTGAACATCTCGCGCGCCAGCAGCGCGGTGCCCGCCGGCTTGAACAGGGTCGAGGCGCCGTAGAACAGCGCCGAGTTGCGCGCCTCCACACGCACCGGCAGCACCGGCGCGCCAGCGGCACGGGCAAAGCGGACGAAACCGCGCTGCCAGCGGCCATCACGGATGCCGCGCAGCGACAGCCGCGAGACCTCGCCGGCCGGGAACACGATCACGCACTGCTCGGCGGCCAGCGCCTCTTCGACGGCATGCAGGCTGCCACGCTGGGCCTTGCCACCGAGGATGCGTACCGGCAGCAGCAGGTCCTGCAGTGGCGCGATCGCCCCCAGCAGGTCGTTGGCCACGATCCGCACGTCACGGCGGATGCGGCCGACCGCGTCCAGCAGTGCGAGGGCGTCCAGTGCCCCGGAAGGGTGGTTGGCGACGATCAGCAGGCGGCCGGTGGCCGGGATCTTCGCCAGCGCGGCCGGATCCACCTGGTACTGGCCGTCGATGAACTCCAGGCCGGCGGCGACGAAGCCGAAACCACGCAGGCCTGAGCTGCGCTGCAGGAAGGCTTCGATCTGGTCCAGGCGCGACCAGCGGCCGACGCTGCGCAGCAACGGCCGCGCCAGTTGGCCACGACGGCCATGGAACCAATCGGGGAAGCGTTGCTGGAGACGCTGTTCAAGTTCCTGCATGGCAGATCCACTCATGCCCGGCGGCCGGATTGGCCGACAGCCTGCGCCCGGCAGGCGGCAGCCAGATGGCGGTTTTTGGGCAGAACGATGACGGCTGCCCGGTCCAGGCGCGGGCAGGGTCGCCCGCGCAGTCGGGGCCGGTAGCAGCCCGGCGTGTTGTCACGCTGGTGGAACACTGGGCCTCGAGGCTGGGCCCCAATCCCGGCCGGACGGCCCCTGCCGGGGCTACGCGGGCTTAACCACCGGCAACCGGTACAGGTTCACAATGCACAGGCGGCGCACCCCGTGTATCATTCGCGCCCATCTTTCCATCCGAATCAAGGGATATTACGCCTGATGTCCAGCTATCTCTTCACCTCCGAGTCGGTCTCCGAAGGCCATCCGGACAAGGTTGCCGACCAGATCTCCGATGCGGTGCTGGACGCGATCCTGACCCAGGACCAGCGCGCCCGCGTGGCCTGCGAGACCATGGTCAAGACCGGTGTTGCCATCGTGGCCGGTGAGATCACCACCAGCGCCTGGATCGACCTGGAAGCGCTGACCCGCAAGGTCATCACGGACATCGGCTACGACAGCTCCGACGTCGGCTTCGACGGCGCCACCTGCGGCGTGCTGAACCTGATCGGCAAGCAGTCGCCGCACATCGCCCAGGGCGTGGATCGCAAGAAGCCGGAAGAAATGGGCGCTGGCGACCAGGGCCTGATGTTCGGCTATGCCACCAACGAGACCGACAGCTACATGCCGGCCGCGATCCACCTGTCGCACCGCCTGGTCGAGCAGCAGGCCAAGATCCGCAAGAAGAAGAACTCGCCGCTGTCGTGGCTGCGCCCGGACGCCAAGAGCCAGGTCACCCTGCGCTATGAAAACGGCGTGGTCTCGGCCATCGACGCCGTGGTCCTGTCGACCCAGCACGCCCCGGGCATCAAGCAGAAGGACCTCATCGAGGCCGTCCGCGAAGAGATCATCAAGCCGGTGCTGCCGGCCAAGTGGCTGCACAAGGGCACCAAGTTCCACATCAACCCGACCGGCAAGTTCGAGATCGGTGGCCCGGTGGGCGACTGCGGCCTGACCGGCCGCAAGATCATCGTCGACACCTACGGCGGCTGGGCCCGTCACGGTGGTGGCGCCTTCTCCGGCAAGGACCCGTCCAAGGTCGATCGTTCGGCGGCCTACGCGGCCCGTTACGTCGCCAAGAACGTGGTTGCCGCCGGCCTGGCCGACCGTTGCGAAGTGCAGGTCTCCTACGCCATCGGCGTGGCTGAGCCGACCTCGATCTCGGTCACCACCTTCGGCACCGGCAAGATCAGCGACGACAAGATCGAGAAGCTGATCCGCAAGCACTTCGACCTGCGCCCGTACGGCATCATCAAGATGCTGGACCTGGTGCACCCGATGTACCAGCAGACTGCGGCCTACGGCCACTTCGGCCGCAAGCCGAAGGAGTTCAGCTACCTCAACGGCGAAGGCGAGACCGTCAACGCCACGGCCTTCTCCTGGGAGAAGACCGACCGCGCCGCCGCCCTGCGCGCCGATGCGAAGCTGAAGTAAGAAACACGAAGGGCCGCGCAAGCGGCCCTTCTCTTTTCTGGTAGAGCCGGCCGCTGGCCGGCTTTTTCATGGCCTCCGGAAACAGTCGCGTGGTTGCCGGCCAGCGGCCGGCACTACCGGTTGCCGATACAATCGCCGCATGTCGACCGAACTGAAAACCCACCAGCTGTCCATGACCGTGCTGATGTCGCCGGAGATGGCCAATTTCTCCGGCAAGGTCCACGGTGGCGCCATCCTGCGCCTGCTCGACCAGGTCGCCTACGCCTGCGCCAGCCGTTACGCCGGCAGCTACGTGGTCACCCTGTCGGTGGACCAGGTGATGTTCCGCCAGCCGATCGCGGTGGGCGAGCTGGTCACCTTCCTGGCCTCGGTGAACCATACCGGCACCTCGTCGATGGAGATCGGCATCAAGGTGGTGGCCGAGGACATCCTCAAGCGCAGCGTGCGCCACGCCAACAGCTGCTTCTTCACCATGGTGGCCGTGGATGAGGAAGGCCGGCCGACGCCGGTGCCGCCGTTGCAGCCGGCCACCTCCGACGAGAAGCGCCGCCAGGCCGCCGCACAGATCCGCCGCCAGCTGCGCCAGGAAATGGAACAGCGCCATCTGGAACTGCTGGCGTCGAACCCGCCATCGCCGGAAGAATGAGGGCTTTGCCGGCCAGCGGCCGGCACTACCCTTCCCGTTTGGGCAGATAGGGAGAGCGGAACCGCTCGATGTTCAATAACGGGTTGGCGTCTGCCAATGCGGCCGAGGCGTCCACCGACGACACCGCATACATGTAGTAGTCGTAGCCGAAGTGCACTTCGGCGTTCTGACAGACCAGCTTGCACCAGAAGGCGTTGCGCAGCACGCCGCGCGCCACCCGCTCAATCTCGTGCAGGCCGAGTTGCTGGCCCTCGTGGTACTGACACGGGCCGTGCGAAGAAAGCGACTGGATGCGAAGGAACTCGACACCGATGCCGACGCAGAAACGCCTTATCACGTCCAGATAGGCATCCTCGACAACGAGGTAATCCTCGATGCTCACGCGCTTGCCGACATCGCTGAAGTCAGTCCACTCCTCGGGCGGTGACCATAGGTACCCCTCAGGCGTCCGCTGCCAGTATTTGCTGATACGCCAGGAATGCTTCATGGGGCGGGAGGATACCGGAAGGTGCCGGAGGCAGCCGTGCATCCGACATCGTGGTAGTGCCGGCCGCTGGCCGGCAACCTCGTGCGTGTTGCCAGACACCATGAGGTTGCCGGCCAGCGGCCGGCACTACCATTTCGAATTCGCCGGGCAACGCCCGGCGGATGCATTTCACCCGGTGTTCTGCACGCCCTGCGAAACACCGTTCACGCAGGCCACCAGCGCGCGCAGCAGGTCCTCATCCTCGCGCCCGCTGGTCCGCCAGCGCTGCAGCAGATCCACCTGCAGCACGCTGATCGGATCGACGTAGGGATTGCGCAGGCGGATCGACAGCGCAAGCCGCGCATCGTGGTCCAGCAGCGTCCGCTGGTCCATCAGCGCCAGCAGCCAGTGCCGGGTGAGTTCCAGTTCGCGCTGCACCTGTGGGAAGAAGCGCCCGTGCAGCTCGCCGGACAGCTTCGAGAACTGCTCGGCAATGGTGATATCGCCCTTGGACAGCACCATGGCGATGTCGTCCAGGAACGTACGGAAAAACGGCCAGTCTCGCGCCATGTCGCGCAGGGTCTGTTCGTGGCCGGCATCAATCGCCGCCTGCAGGCCACTGCCCACGCCATACCAGCCGGGAATCACCGCGCGTGCCTGGCTCCAGGCGAATACCCACGGAATCGCGCGCAGGTTGCCCAGTGCTGCGTCCTGGCCGAGCCGGCGCGACGGACGCGAGCCCAACGTCATCCGCTCGATCACATCGATCGGCGTGGCGGTGCGGAAGTAGTCCATGAAGCCTGCCTGGCCGACGAAGGCGCGGTAGACCTCGCTGCTGGAGCCAGCGACCACATCCATCACCGGTCGCCACTCATCCTCGCGGGGTTCGGCAGCCCGCGGGCGCAGGCTGGCGCGCAGTACCGCGCCGGTGGCCTGTTCCAGCGAGCGCAGCGCCAGCGCACGGATGCCGTATTTGCGATGGATCACTTCGCCCTGCTCGGTCACCCGCAGGCGGCCATCAATGCTGCCGCGTGGCGAAGCATCCACCGCGTGCGTGGTCTTGCCGCCACCACGGCTGATCGAACCACCACGGCCATGGAAGAAGGTCAGCCGGATGCCGGCCTCGGCCGCCACCTCCAGCAGTTCCACCTGCGCACGCTGCAGGCCCCAACGCGAAGCGGCGATGCCACCGTCCTTGCTGCTGTCCGAATAGCCGAGCATCACCATCTGCACGTCGTCGCGTGCGTGCAGGTGCGCGCGATAGATCGGGTCGGCCAGCAGGTCACGCAGGGTGGCGGTGCCACGCTTGAGGTCGTCCACGGTTTCGAACAATGGCGCAATATCCAGCGGCACCGAACCGCCCTCTTCCACCAGGCCGCCACGGCGTGCAAGCGCCAGCACGGCCAGCACGTCACTGCGGTCGTGTGCCATCGAGATGATGTAGCTGCCCAGCGCATCGCCACCATGGCGCGCACGCGCATCGGCCAACGCCACAAATACCGCATCCAGACGCTGGTTGCCTTCGTCGTCGCCCTTCGGCAACGGCGCGTCACCACTGGCATGCGGCGCCAGCAGACGCGCACGCCCCACGGCATCGAGACTGTCCCACGCTGCGTCGCCGCCCAGCACGGTGGCCAGCGCGCGCGCATGCACGCTCGATTCCTGGCGCACGTCCAACCGCGCCAGGTGGAAGCCGAAGGTCTTCACCCGCCACAGCAGGCGCTGTACGGCAAAGCCACCGGCATGCTCCCCGCGGTTGGCGCGCAGGCTGTCGAGGATCAGCTGCAGGTCGTCGATCAGTTCATCGGGGCCGGCGTAAGCGCCTTCGCCGTCATCCAGCGTGGCCTGCAGGCGTGCACGCATGCGGTCGTTGAGCAGGCGGTAGGGCATGTCGGCATGGCGCGGGCGCGACTGCACCTGCGGCAGCAACTGGTAGTACTGCGCCACGCGCGCCTGCAGCGCATCGCTTACGCCCACCCGCTCGGTGGATTGGCTGAGCAGGCTGGCCAGCTGCAGCAGTTCCTTCTGGTAGCGCCCGAGCACCGCCTGCCGCTGCGCATCCAGCGTATTGCGGATGGTATGCGCGTCCACGTTCGGGTTACCGTCCATGTCGCCGCCCACCCAGGTGCCGAAGCGCAGCAGGCGTGGCAGCGGCAGCTCTTCGCCGTAGGTATCGCGCAGCGCCTGCTGCAGCGATTCGTACAGCACCGGTATCACCCGGTACAACACCTGCACCAGATAGAAGCCGACGTGCTCGCGCTCGTCATCGACGGTGGGCCGCACCGGTGAGGAATCGGTGGTCTGCCACGACGCGGTGAGCGCCATGCGGAAGCGCGCGGCATCGGCGGCGGCTTCACCCGGCGTTCGCTGGCCGTCGAGATTGTCGACCAGGCTGGCCACCATCAGCTGCTCCTTCTCCAGCAGCGCGCGGCGCACTGCTTCGGTCGGATGTGCGGTGAACACCGGTTCGATGTCGATGCGGGGCAGCCACTGCGCCAGCTCGTCCAGGCCCACGCCCTGCGCCTTCAGGTGCTGCAGTGCATCCTGCAGGCCATCGGGCTGCGCCCCTGCGGTACCGGCGCGCTGGTAGTCACGGCGGCGGCGGATGCGATGCACGCGCTCGGCGATGTTGACCACCTGGAAGTAGGTGCTGAAGGCCCGCACCATGGTCTCGGCCTGCTGCGGCGTGCGCCCGGCCAGGCCATCGGCCAGCTCCGACAGCGGCGCCTGGTTCTCGCGGCGGGCGATGGCGCGGGTGCGCACGTCTTCGACATCGTCGAGGAAGGCGGCAGAGACCTGTTCAACCAGCAGGTCGCCGACCAGCGCGCCGAGCCGGCGCACGTCATCGCGAAGCGGAAGATCGGGGGAAGCAAACTCGATGCTGCTGCGGTACTCGTTCATCGGCGACGCACAGGCCTCGGTCAACGGATCCAGACCCCAAGCCTAAACCAGAACGGGCATCGTGCTGCGATGCAAAAATGGTTTCATCTGGTAGTGCCGGCCGCTGGCCGGCAACCTCAGGTCGCGTGGGTCCATGAGGTTGCCGGCCAACGGCCGGCACTACCGGGTCACGTCAGCGCTTCTTCTTCGCCTTGCCCTGCTCGGCCGGGCCGATGGTCTGCTCCAGCCAGCGCTCGCTTTCGGCCAGCATGGTCATGATCGATTCGCGTGCGCGGTAGGCGTGCGATTCGTTCGGCAGCATCACCAGCCGCGCGGTGCCACCCAGGCCCTTCACTGCGGCGAACATGCGCTCGCTCTGGATCGGGAAGGTGCCGGAGTTGTTGTCGTCCACGCCGTGGATGAAGAGGATCGGGTCCTTGATCCTGTCGGCGTAGTTGAACGGCGCCATCTTCTGGTAGACGTCCTGCGCCTGCCAGTAGTTGCGCTCCTCGGCCTGGAAGCCGAACGGGGTGAGCGTGCGGTTGTAGGCGCCGCTGCGGGCGATGCCGGCCTTGAACAGGCGCGTGTGCGCCAGCAGGTTGGCGGTCATGAACGCACCGTAGGAATGGCCACCAATGGCGATGTGATCGCGATCGGTCACGCCACGGCGCACCACTTCATCCACGGCGGCCTGCGCGTTGGCCACCAGCTGTTCGATGTAGGTGTCGTTCGGTTCCTTGTCGCCCTCGCCGATGATCGGCATCGACGGGCTGGCCAACACCACATACCCCTTGGCCAGGAACGCCTGCGGGCCCCAGTAGCTGACCGCATTGAAGCGGTACGGCGAATCGGTCACCTGGCTGGCCGCAGCCGCGCTCTTGAACTCGCCCGGGTAGGCCCACATCAGCAGCGGCCGCGGGCCGTCGCGCTTCGGATCGTAGCCCGGCGGCAGCAGCAGGGTCGCGGTCAGGTCGACGCCATCCTTGCGCTTGTAGCGGATCTGCTCCTTCTGCACGCCCTTCAACTGCGGCAGCGGATGCGCGAAGTGGGTCAGCGCACGCGGCGCAGCACCGGCATCGGCCAGCGACTGCACGTAGAAGTTGGCCGGCTCGTCGGGGCTCTCGCGGCTCAGCAGCAGCGAGCTGGCCTGATCGTCCAGCAACGCCACCGGCAGCGCATAGCTCGGTACCTGCGAGTGGAACAGGCGGGTGGCCTTGCCCGTGGCGACATCGAAGCGGTCCACGAACGGACGATCGCCTTCCGGCGATGCACCGGCACCGGCCAGATACAGGCTGCTGCCATCGGCGCTGGTCTGCAGCAGCGAGCGCCCGCGGTCGTCGCTGGACAACAGCGGCCGGCCCGGATCGGAATAGCGGTCCTGCCCGTCTCGATCCCATAGCAGGCGCGGCTCGGCGCTGGCATTGTCCGGGGCAATCAGCCAGGTCTTGGTCTTACGCGTCTTCCACCACGACTCGGTCAGCAGGGCCAGGTCGCCACGGCCCCAGTTGATGCCCACCAGACGGCTGCCGAGCTGGGCCAACGTCACCGGCGGCTTGTCGAACGGCGCAGCCTGCATCAGCACCGCATCGCGCACCTTGGCGTCCCTGTTCGGGTCGCCGCCGTCCTGGGCTTCGGCCCAGACCAGCGTGGCGTCGGCATCACCACGCCAGCTGATATCGCGCACGCCGGTCACTTCAGCGTCGTTGCCGGTCGGCAGACCTTCCACCAGCGGACGCACAGCCACGGTGTGCACCAGCTTGCCGCTGGCCCGGTCGATCACTTCGATACGGCGCGGGAAACTGCTCACCGGCACCACGTAGGAATACGGCCGCTGCACCGGCTGGCGCAGCACGAAGCGGCCATCCGGCGACACCGAGAAGCCCATGAAGATGCCGGCCGCGCCGATCGCGCGGGTGTTGCCATCCAGGCTGACTTCCATCGGCTGGGTGGTGGCGTAGTAATCGAACTGGCGCGCGTCGGCCTCGTTCTTCAGCAGGTCCTGGTAGGTACGGATCGACACCACGCCGCCGCCCTGGCTGGTCTGCTGCACGGCCGGGCCGGTCGGAATGCCATCGGCGGCCGGGGCCGCACCAAGGTTGGCCGGGCGCGTGAACACCACCAGGCCGCGGCTGTCCGGCAGCCACTGGTAGCCACTGCCGATCACCGTGTTCAGGCCGGCGACCAGACGACGGGCGCTGCCGCCGGCCACATCCACCAGCCACAGTTCATTGGCGCCGCTGGCGGCGTCGACCTGGTTGAAGGCAAGCCACTTCTGGTCCGGCGACCACATCACGCTGGCGATCGACAGCTTGGCCGGCAGGCCGCTGATCTGCCGTTCCTTGCCGTCGGCCACGTTCATCAGCCACAGCTTCTCGCCGAAGCTGAAGCGGCTGTCGGAGAAGGTGCGCGGGTTGATGCGCAGTCCGGCCAGCTTCAGTTCCGGCTGCGCCACCACCTGGATCGACGGCAGCGACGGCATCTGCATCATCGCGGCGACATCGCGGCGCGGCGACAGGTACAGCAAGGGCGCGCGCGGCGCGTCCACCACCGCCTGCAGCGCCGCCGAAGGCAGTTCGTAGCCATTGACGCCCTGGGCCTGTACCTGGGCGGGCTGCGGGGCCGCAGCCCAGGCCAGCGGGGCCACCGCCAGCAGTCCCATCGACAGGACCAGGCCGGTCCAGCGCCGTGTGCGGCGCGCGTGCATGCTCATCGTTCCACCTGTGTGATGCGTGAAAACACCGACCTTAACAGGCCGTGCACGCCGCCCCATCTGCCGATGGTTGGGTCATCCGGATGTCATGCCGGGGCCGCGATATAATGGGGGTTCTCCCCTGCCGAGGGGCGCTGCGACCGGATCCCATGAGGCCCGGCCAGGCTCGGTAAGGTGGCTTTGTAACAACGGCGCCCGGCTAGATGCGAGCACCCGCTCGCCCACAACCGGAGCACACGAATGAACGCTGTTGCCAAGACCTTCTCCACCGAAGGTGATTACAAGATCCGCGACATCACGCTGGCCGACTGGGGCCGCAAGGAACTGGACATCGCCGAGCACGAAATGCCGGGCCTGATGTCGATCCGCCGCAAGTACCAGGCCGAGCTGCCGCTGAAGGGCGTGCGCGTGACCGGCTCGCTGCACATGACCATCCAGACCGCCGTGCTGATCGAGACCCTGAAGGACATCGGCGCCGACGTGCGCTGGGCCTCGTGCAACATCTTCTCGACCCAGGACCACGCCGCTGCCGCCATCGCCGCCACCGGCACCCCGGTGTTCGCCTGGAAGGGCGAGACCCTGGAAGAGTACTGGGACTGCACCCTGGACGCGCTGACCTTCACCCTGGCCGACGGCACCCTGACCGGCCCGGAGCTGGTGGTCGACGACGGCGGTGACGTGACCCTGCTGATCCACAAGGGCTACGAGCTGGAAAACGGCAGCGACTGGGTCAACACCGCCTCTGCCTCGCACGAAGAACAGGTCATCAAGAACCTGCTCAAGCGCGTCGCCAAGGAGCGCCCGGGTTACTGGGGCCGCGTGGTCAAGGACTGGAAGGGCGTCTCCGAAGAGACCACCACCGGCGTGCACCGCCTGTACCAGCTGGCCCAGGCCGGCACCCTGCTGATCCCGGCGATCAACGTCAACGACTCGGTCACAAAGAGCAAGTTCGACAACCTGTACGGCTGCCGCGAGTCGCTGGCCGATGGCCTGAAGCGCGCGATGGACGTGATGCTGGCCGGCAAGGTGGCCGTGGTCTGCGGCTACGGCGACGTCGGCAAGGGCTGCGCCGCCTCGCTGCGTGCCTACGGCGCGCGCGTGATCGTCACCGAGATCGACCCGATCTGCGCCCTGCAGGCGGCGATGGAAGGCTATGAAGTCAACACCATCGAATCGACCCTGGGCCGTGCGGACCTGTACGTCACCACCACCGGCAACAAGGACATCATCCGCATCGAGCACCTGAGCGCGATGAAGGACCAGGCCATCGTCTGCAACATCGGCCACTTCGACAACGAGATCCAGGTCGACGCGCTGGTGTCGTTCGCCGGCATCAAGCACGTCAACATCAAGCCGCAGGTGGACAAGTACATCTTCCCGAACGGCAATGCGATCTTCCTGCTGGCCGAAGGCCGCCTGGTGAACCTGGGCTGCGCCACCGGCCACCCGAGCTTCGTGATGTCCAACAGCTTCGCCAACCAGACCCTGGCACAGATCGACCTGTGGGCGAACAAGGACAGCTACGAGAAGAAGGTCTACCTGCTGCCGAAGAAGCTGGACGAAGAAGTGGCCCGCCTGCACCTGGAAAAGATCGGCGTGAAGCTGACCACCCTGAGCCAGGAACAGGCCGACTACATCGGCGTGCCGGTGGAAGGCCCGTTCAAGCCGGACCACTACCGCTACTGATGCCTGCGGGGTGCCGGCCAGCGGCCGGCACTACCGGTGCATGCGACACACGGAACGGGCGCCTTCGGGCGCCCGTTCTGCGTTTGCGCGTGGCCATGCACCGCGCATCCACCCGCAATAGCCTCGGTCAAGGCAACGCCGCCGTGCCGCGCTACGATGCCCCCATGACTCCGGCCATCAACCTGCTCAAGCGCGAGAAGATCGCCCATACCGTGCGCAGCTACGTGCACGATGCTCACGCCGAATCCTATGGCGGCGAAGCCGTCGACAAGCTCGGCCTCGACCCGGCCCAGGTGTTCAAGACCCTGCTGGCCAGCACCGAGACCCACGAACTGCTGGTAGCGATCGTGCCGGTGGCCGGCCAGCTGGACCTGAAGGCCCTGGCCGAAGCGGCCGGCTGCAAGAAGTGCGAGATGGCCGCTGCTGACGCTGCACAGCGCGCGACGGGTTACCTGGTCGGCGGCATCAGCCCACTGGGGCAGAAGAAGCGCCTGCGCACGTTCCTGGACGCCAGCGCGCAGGCATTGCCCAACCTGCATGTCAGCGCCGGTCGCCGCGGCCTGGAAGTGGAACTGGCGCCGGCCGACCTGCTGAGGCTGACTGCCGGCCACTACGCTGCCATCGGCAAGGCCCGCTGATGCGCTGGCCCTGGTCTGCAGCGCCGATACCCCGGCTCGACGATGCACAGGCCGATGTGCTGCTGCAGGACCTGCTGTCGCACGACGCAGCGCGCATCACCGATGCTGCACGCACGGTCGCACGGCTGTTCAGCGCGCCCTCGCTGGATGCATTGGCCGCGCACGCGGACCTGATCGAACAGCGCTGTCAGGGCGTCGCGCTCGGCGGCATGCTGATCAGCAACCAGGCGCATCTGAAGGCCGCCCTGCGTCGGCTGCGTTACTGGCGTGCACGCGAGGGTTGCCTGTGCGCGCTCAATCCCGGCTACCCGTTCTTCGATCCCCGTCGCCTGATCGAACAAGGACAGATGCAGCTGCTCGCGGTGGAAGAGGCCGAGGGCAGCTGGGGCGACTGCCACACCGTTGCCTGCACCCAGTGCGGCCAGCATTGGCAGGCCATCGACCGCGAGTACCACTACCCATGGTGGGAGTGGATAGCCGTCTGACGTGTCCGCCGCGACGCGTGGATGGCGGTCACTCCACCCACTCGTACCGCATGGGTACACGCACGATGGTCAGCTCCGGTGCCGAGCCCGCCGCATCGGTGCGGATGAAAGGCCAGCGGCGCAGTTCTTCCACCGCCGCCTCATCCAGCAACGCGTGGCCACTGGACGTCTCCACGATCACGGCTGCAATCGTCCCCTGTGCGTCAATCAATGCCTTGAGCAGGCTGCGCCCGGAAAGTCCCTGTTGCATGGCCTCCGGTGGATAGCGCGGCGACACGCCGCGCGCCGGTGCCCACGAAACACCGTCGCCCGTGAACAGATCCCGGCTGCTGCGCGCCGCGCAGTGCTTCGGCAGGCGCAATTGCAGGGATAACCGCGTGTCGTCGATGGTCACCTCCGCGGGCGCCGCGCAGGCGTGTTGCGTGAGCGCCTCCAGCATCTGCTGCTGCCGAAGCAACGCCTTGCCGTTGGCCGCCGTCACCTCAACCATGCAACGACCGTCGCTGGACTGCATCGACAGCGCGGTCAGCCCGGCATCGCGCAGCCCAGGCAGGGCCGCCAATGGCGCGCACGCGATGTCAGCAGCGGGCTTGGCCGCCAGCGCCGTGGCGCAAGGCAACATGCCAACCAGCAACACCGGAATCATCCTTGCCCAGATATCCATGCCCCGTCCCTGCTGGGTTGGCCTGGTCCGAGCATAGTGGGCGCCCGGGGCCTGGTTCAAACGATCGGGTCAGAGCCCCGCGCTGCGGGGATCCGACCCGGGCCGGCTCACGGCCGCCAGTTGGCGTTGTTCTCCCAGAACGCCACCGAGCGCTGGTAGGCATCCCGATCCAGCGGCACACCGGAACCGCCCTCCTCCACGCCCAGTGCATTGCGCATCATCGTGATCGGCGCCATCGGTACCTCTTCGGGTTCGGCGGTGTAGATACAGCCGACGATGCCCCAGTCAGCCTCGATCGGTGAACCCTCCTTCGCCAGCTGCCCGGCGCTGTACAGGATCACCACCAGATAGTTCGCGCGCGGCGACTCCACGCCCTCGAACCAACGCACCAGTACCGGCAGTTCCTCGCGGTTGCGCGCTTCGTAGCCGCTGCGCAGCTGGTGGCGGTTGGCCTCGGTGACCGGCACCGTCAGGCAGCGCGTGCTGGTCCAGTTCTCGTAGACGAACAACTTGCAGAACGGGGCGTAGCCGTCGAGCACCTTCAGCGGCGCGTGCGCATTGAGGTGTGCCTCGAACTGCTCGGCAGTGCAGTCCTGGATGGTGTTGCCGCGCGGCACACGCGGGAACAGGCGGGGACGGGCGAAATCGGTGAGGACGATGGACATGGCGCGGCGCAATCTGGGAATCCGCTGCACAGGGTAACCGCCCCGGCGGTACGGCGTGCGGGATGCCGATGGTCACTGGCGTCCGCGTCCATCTTGCCCCACCCTGCGGGCGACCCATCGCAAGGATCGCCGGCTCATGGATGCAGCACGCGCGTTGCCCCGTTCCGCCCGCCGTCGGCGATGGCCGATCGTACTGGCCATTCTCCTGCTGGCGCCGCCAGTGCTGTTCACCGCCGCCCTGCTCTGGCCGCTGTCGGCACCGCCGTTGCCCGAGCCGGGCAACAGCCGCGTGATCGTCAATGCGCGGGTGGTGGACGTCGCGCGGGGCCAGGTCAGTGAACCCACCACAGTGACAGTGCGCAACGGCACGATCGCCGCCATCGGTGAAGCTCCACGGGACGCCACGCTGCCGGTGTTCGATGCCGGTGGCCGGTGGCTGCTGCCCGGTTTCTGGGACATGCATACCCATGCACTGCAGTTGTCGCCGCAGCTGCAGTTCCCGCTGATGCTGGCCAACGGCATCACCGGCACCCGCGACATGATGGACTGCCCGCAGGCTACCGATCCGTTGATCGCCTGCGTGGCCGACAAACGCCGCTGGACCGCACAGGCCATGGCCGGGCAGCAGGTTGCGCCGCGCTTCGTGCAGGTCGCAAGCTTCTACTTTGAAGATCCGTCTCTTGCGCCGGAGGCCGCCGCCGAGCGTGCACGCACGTACAGCGCGCGCGGCGTCGACGCGTTGAAGGTCTACAACCGGCTGCGTGCGGATACCTACCAGCGGCTGGCCACCGAGGCGCAGCAGCTGCGTCGCCCGCTGGTCGGCCACCTGCCCAAAGCGGTGCCGCTGGAGGGCGCACTGCAGGCAGGCCAGCGCAGCTTCGAGCATGCCCATCTGTTCGTACGCCACTGCTTCGACAACGCGGCGGCGTGGCGCGGTGGCACGCTCGACAGCGAGGATCCAACCGCGCTGGCCGAACGCATGGTCGGCGGCTACCAGCCCGCGCTCTGCAACGAGGCGTTCGGTGTGATGCAGGCCAGCGGTGCCGCGTTCGTACCCACCCATGTCACCCGCGAAGAGGATGCGCGTGCGCGCGACCCCGCCTTCATCAACGATCCGCGCCTGGCCTATCTCGATCCGCTTTCACGCTGGGCGTGGCGTGATGACCTGCAGGCCACCGTGGCGCGCTACCCCGGCCTGCGCGGCGAAGACGCACTGAAGGCCTACTTCGAGCACGGGCTGGCGCTGACCGGCGCCGCGCATCGTGCCGGCGTCACCGTGCTGGTCGGCACCGATACCGGGCTGGGCGGCTTCCGCTACCACGATGAACTGCAGTGGCTGCGGCAGGCCGGCTTGAGCCAGGCCGACGTGCTGCGCGCAGCCACGCTGCAGGCCGCGCGCCATCTGGACCTGCAGGCATCGCATGGCAGCGTCGAGGTCGGCAAGGTGGCCGATCTGGTGCTGCTCGATGGCAATCCGCTGCACGAAACCGCCAGTACCCGCCGCGTGCACGCGGTGCTGCTTGCCGGCCATCTTTACGACCGCCCGCAGCTGGATGCGCTGCTGGCCTATGCGCGCAAGCAGGCACGTTCGCCCGCCGTGATGGCGCGATTGTTGTGGGGCTTCCTCACCAGCCCCGTCAGTGCCCAGCTGTAGCGGCAGCTACAACGCCATCCGTTCACGCAGTTCACGCGCCTGCCGGCGCGACACCTCCACCTCGCTGCCGTCATCCAGCGCCAGGTCATAACCATCAGCGATGCTGGGCGTCACGCCACGGATGCGGCGCAGGTTGACCAGCGTATTGCGGTTGGCCCGGAAGAACAGATCCGGCGGCAGGCGTGCTTCCAGCGCGCTCAGGCTGCGGGTCAGCAGGGCGTTCTGGTCGCGGAACCACAGCCGCGTGTAGTTGCCATCCACCACCAGCCGGCGGATCTCGGAGACCGCCACGAACCAGCAGCGTTCGCCCTCGCGCACGAACACCTGGTCCTGCGCACCCAGCGTGCCGCGCGACTCCGGCGTTTCGGCCGCCACCACTTCGCGCTGGCGCGCCCGCTCCAGCGCCTCCAGCAAGCGCGGCGCCTCCACCGGCTTCACCAGATAATCCAGCGCATTGGCCTGGAACGCACGCACCGCGTAGGTGTCGTAAGCAGTAACGAAGACCACGGCCGGCACCACCTCCAGGCCGTCCAGCACGTCGAAGCCGCTGCCGGAGGGCATCTGCACATCCAGCAGCACCAGGTCCGGGGCCAGCGTGGCGATCGCCTCGCGCGCGGCCGGCACATCGTCGGCCTCGCCCACGCACTGCACCCACGGCAGCGCCGACAACAGCGTGCGCAGCTCCTGCCGCGCCAGCCGCGCATCATCAACGATCAACACGCGCAGCACGCCATTCATTGCGGAATCTCCAGCAGGGCCTGCATGCGGTCGCCGACCGGCTGCAGGGTGAAACGACCTTGCGTACCGAGCTGCGCACGCAGGTAGGCCAGGCCGACGCCATGTCCGTGGGTGGGCTCGCTGACGCTGGCCAGCGGATTGTCCACCTGCAGGCGCAGCACGTCATTGTCCAGCGTGGCATGGATCTGCACCTCGCCGCCGCCCGGGCGGCTGGCGATGCCGTGCTTGATCGCGTTCTCCACCAGCAGCTGCAACGCCATCGCCGGCAGCTGCGCCTGCATGGCATCGGCATCGATCTGCTGCCGCACCTGCAGGCGCTGTTCAAAATGGACCGCCTCGATGGCCAGGTAGTCGTCGACCACCGCCAGTTCCTCGGCCAGCGTGACCTGCTCGCTGCGGTTGTGCGCCAGCGCCTGGCGCAGCGTGCGCGACAAGCGGGTGACCATGTCGCGGGCCCGTTCCGGGTCTTCCAGGATCAGCGCACGCAGGTTGTTCAGCGCATTGAACATGAAGTGCGGGTTGAGCCGCGCACGCAGCGCATCGCGCTCCAGGGCGCTGCGTTCGGCCTCGGCGCGCAGGCGGGCCAGCTCACTGTGGCGTGCCCGCCGCAGGCCGTGCAGGCCCGCCCACAAGCCGGTCCACATCAGCAGGAACAACGCGGTGTTCATCCAGTACACCAGCAGCGAAGACCACTGGTAATCCGCATGGCCGCCAGGCAGTTGCACCCAGCCCAGCGCCAGTGCCGGCAGCAGCAGCGCCGCCGTTACCGCCTGAGCGACGCTGGCCCCGAGCACCACACCGGCGGCCAGCTTCAGTACCAGGCTGGCCAGGCTCGCATCCCACCAGCGCTGGCGCAGTGCAATCGAACGCAGTGCGCCGCTGCACAACCAGAGTGAGACCGCCACGCTGACGGTGATCAACACGATGCCACTGAACACCGCACCGCCGCCGATCCGCGTGCCGACCCACAGCCCGTACATCGCATAGCCAGCCCATGCCAGTGCGTTGAGCGTCCAGAAGCGGCGGGATGACGTGGTGGCGTCCATGCGGGCTCTCGGCGATGGCAGGAGGGCGGACAACGGTCAGGGATGCGCGGCGAGGAAACGCTGCACCTGTTCCTGCAACCAGCGCGGATCATCCCACATCAGGAAGTGGAAACCCTGCGCGCTCATCGCGATCTGCACGCCCCGCAGTTTCGCGTACTGCGACTGGAATACCGCCCGGGTGCCGTCCTCGGTGCCACCCATCGGCTGGTAGCCGGCCCAGCTGCCCAGCACCAGCGTCGGTGCGGAGATCGAAGCGATGCTGTCACGCAGATCGGTGGTCATCACCGCATGCATGGCATCGGCCGTGGTCTGGCGGTCGCTGTCTTCGCCCCAGCGGCCCAGTTCGGCCTGGCGCTGCGGATCGCGGGTCATCCCCGGCAGGCCCGCCTTCAACTGCGCCTGCCATTGCGCGGCGTCGGCGGCCAGCATGCCCTTGCGCAGCTGGTCGGCCATCGGCCGCACGCTGTCAGCGGTGGCCTTCGGGTCACGCGCGGCCGGCAGGAATGGCAGGGCGTCAACCACCACCAGCGCGCTGACCGCCTTCGGCTCGGCCTGCGCCATCTGCAGGCCCAGCAGGCCACCGAGGCTGTGGCCAACCACCACCACCGGCCCCAGGTGCTGGTCATGCAGGTAGGCCAGCAGTTGCCCGCGCATCGCCGGCAGGAACTCGGCCGGGCGCGGATCAGCGGCTGCGGCGCCGACAAAGCCCGGCAGCTGCACCAGATGGCACTGCACATCCTTCAGGGCCAGGCAGGTCTCGCGCCAGACCTCAGCACTGCTGTTGAGACCGGGGATCATCAGCAGCGGGCGGCCCTTGCCGACCACCTCGACCTGCACCTTGCCCGCCGCCGGGGCGCTGGCGCTGGCGGCGTGCGCCGAGCCGGAACCGAGCACGGCCATCGCCATGCCGATCATCGCCAGCCGGGCCAGGGCCTTCATTGCATACCAGAGTGCCAGGAAGATCTTCATCGTCTGCTCCTTCGTCGGGTGGGTGTTGCCGGGATGGGAACAGCGTGCCGCCGGCCACGGCACCCGGGTTGCGATTTCGGAGCAGCGGCCGATCGCCGGGGCGAACGGTCGCAGGCGACGGACGGTGCGCACCCGCACAAATTGACAACATCCATCTTGATGAAGCGATATACTGATCCGCACCCGCCGCTGCCGCCCGTGCCATGACCGCCATCAGCTTCGAGTTCTATCCGCCCAAGACCGACGAACAGCGCAGCCAGCTGGACCGCGCCGCGGCCAGGTTGAAGGACTACGGCCCCGAGTACGTGTCGTGCACCTTCGGTGCCGGTGGCTCGACCCTGAGCTACACCTCCGAGACCGTGCGCCACCTCAACCAGCACCATGGCTTCGATGCCGCACCGCACCTGTCCTGCGTCGGTGGCACCCGTCAGGAAATCCGCGAGCTGCTCAAGCTGTACCGCGCCATCGGCTGCCGCCGCCTGGTCGCGCTGCGCGGCGATCTGCCATCGGGCATGGGCTTCCCCGGTGACATGCGCTATGCCGCCGAACTGATCGACTTCATCCGCGCCGAGCACGGGGATGCGTTCCATATCGAAGTGGGCGCGTACCCCGAAACGCACCCGCAGGCTTCCGACGCACTGGCCGACCTGAAGCACTTCAAGGCCAAGATCGACGCCGGTGCCGATGCGGCGATCACCCAGTACTTCTTCAACCCGGACGCGTACTTCCATTTCGTCGACGAAGTGCGGCGGCTGGGTGTGCAGGTGCCGATCACGCCCGGCATCATGCCGATCGCCAACTTCAGCCAGCTGCGCCGCTTCTCCGAACAGTGCGGTGCGGAGATCCCGCGCTGGATCAGCCGCAAGATGCAGGCCTATGGCGATGATGCGGAGTCGGTGCGTGCATTCGGCACTGAAGTGGTGGCCAAGCTGTGCCAGCGCCTGATCGAGGGCGGCGCTCCCGGCCTGCACTTCTACACCTTGAACCTGGCCAAGCCGACCACCTCGGTACTGAAGCTGCTGCAGGGCTGAAAGCACGGCGCGCAAGCGTGATCGGCGCTACCCTGCGAGGATGATCCGGCTTTCTTTCCTGCTGTTGCTGCTGCCGCTGTGCGTGCTATCGAGCGATGTCCACGCGCAGGCTACGCGCCTGAACCGCTGCACCGATGCCCAGGGCCAAAGCGTGTATACCGACCGTCCCTGCGACAGCCTGGGTGCGCAGTCGCGGCTGCCATCGCCTGCGCCCGCCGGCAATACCCTGCAGCGCGACACCCTCGGGGCACGCTGCCCACGGCGGCTGAGCGAACTGGTGGATGCACTGCGTACCGGCATCCTCAGCAACGACGTGAACCGGCTGTCCTCGCTGTACCTGTGGGGCGCCGTTTCCGATGCGGGCGCGCAGCGCATCCTCGGCCAGCTGGAATCGTTGGCGCGGCGGCCGCTGGTCGACGTGGTGCCGGTGTATCCCTCGCAGGCGCTGCCGCAATCTCAGGATGAGGGTCAGAGCCCTGCGGCGCAGGGATCCGACCCTGAGCCCCCGGCCGTGCGCCATCCGGTCGGCCTGCGCCTGGAGCAGACCCTGCCCGGCAGCGCGTCGCGCGCTTCGACGGTGCTGGGGTTGCGACGGCAATACGGGTGCTTCTGGATCACACTGTGATCGCCAGGGGTCGGATCCCTTTCCTGCGGAAAGGGCTCTGACCCCCGATCCCAGCGATGGGGTCAGAGCCCCGCGTTGCGGGGATCCGACCCTGTTTGCATCACGCCGGCCACAGCCCGCGGATGGCGGCGATGCCCTGCCCGCCATGGCGGCGCGCCTCGGAGACATGGCCACTGCCCATGCCACCCAGCGCGTAGATCGGTAGTGACACCTGCGCACGCAGCTCGGCGAAGGCATCCCAGCCCAGCGGCACGGCATCGGGATGGCTGGCCGTGGCCTGCACCGGACCCAGCACGGCGAAGTCGCAGCCCAGCCGCTGTGCGGCCTGCAGCTGCTGCAGGTCATGGCAGGACGCGGCCACCAGCTGGCCTTCGGGCAGTGGACGCTGCGACAGCTCCAGCAGCTGTTCGCTGCCCAGGTGCACCCCCACGCCCAATGCGCGTGCCAGCTCGATATCGCGGTTGAGCAACCACTGCACCCCGCTGCGACGATGCGCGCGCACGACCTGTTCGACCATCGCCTGGCGCTGCGGATGCGCCATCGGCAACCGCAGCTGGATGCGCTGCTGGCCCGCCGCCACCACACGCTGAAGCTGCTCATGCCAATGCTGCACGCCGTCGGCGTCATCGGCCGGCGCCGGGGTGATCAGGTAGCTGTCGGGCTGGCGCAGGGCGGCCACCACCGGCAGGTCGGCCGGTGGCATCGAATAGCGGCCCAGCTTGTCCGGCGCCACCCAGGTGATCGCCTGCCCCTCACGTCCGCGTGGGGTGCCCTTCCAGCTGCGCACGTGGCGCACCTCCAGGGTCAGGTGCTTGTCCGGATAGCGCTGCGGCACGTCCATCAGCCAGTCGCCGACATCGGCCTCGATGCCCAGCTCCTCGCGCAGCTCGCGCACCAGCGCCTGTTCGGAGGTCTCGCCGGATTCGCGCTTGCCGCCGGGGAATTCCCACAGGCCGGCCATGTCGCGGTTCTCGGTACGGCGGTTGAGCAGCACGCGGCCACGGGCATCGGTGATGACGGCCGCTACAACGTGGATCGATCGGGTGGGGGAAGCCATGGGGGAAGCATGCCCAGAACAGGGCGACCGGCGCAATCACGGATCCGGTGCGGTTGCCCCGCCACAAACGAAAAGCCCCGCTTTCGCGGGGCTCGTCGGGATCAGCTCAGCTGGCCGTGGCAGTGCTTGTACTTCTTGCCACTGCCGCACGGGCATGGATCGTTGCGGCCGATCTTCGGCTCGTCGCGCTGCATCTGCGCCACGCCCTGCTGGGCAGCCTGCACCTGCGCGGCTTCCTCGTCGGCGCTGTAGCCGCCCACGTCCTGGTGCTGGAACTGCGACTGGCTCAGGCGTGCTTCGGCCTGCTGGCGCTCGGCGGCTTCCAGCGCCTGCACTTCCTCGTCGCTGCGGATGCGCACGCGCGACAGCAGGGTCACCACTTCGCGCTTGACGTTCTCCAGCATGTCCGAGAACAGCTCGAAGGCTTCCTTCTTGTATTCCTGCTTCGGCTGCTTCTGCGCGTAACCACGCAGGTAGATGCCCTGGCGCAGGTAATCCATGCGGGCCAGGTGCTCCTTCCAGCTCTGGTCCAGCACGGTCAGCATCACGTGCTTCTCCAGCGCGCGCATGGTCTCTTCGCCCACGCCGGCTTCCTTCTCGGCGAAGTGCTGGTTGACGCGTTCCTGCACCTTGGCGGCAATCGCCTCGGCGTCCAGTTCCTCGTGTTCCTTGACCAGGTCGGTCAGCGACATCTGCAGGCCGAAGTCCGACTCCAGGGTCGCTTCCAGGCCACGCAGGTCCCACTGCTCGTCGATCGAGTTCGGCGGCACGAAGCGGGCCACCACGTCGAAGATCACGTCGTCGCGGATACCGTCGACGTTGTCCTTGACCGACTCGGCGTCCAGCAGTTCGTCACGCTGGGCGTAGATCACCTTGCGCTGGTCGTTGTTGACGTCGTCGAAGTCCAGCAGGTTCTTGCGGATATCGAAGTTGTGGGCCTCGACCTTGCGCTGCGCCTTCTCGATCTGGCGGCTGACCAGGCGGTCCTCGATGACGTCGTCTTCCTTCATGCCCATCATGCGCATGGCCTTCTGCACCCAGTCGGAGGCGAAGATGCGCATCAGGTTGTCTTCCAGCGACAGGTAGAAGCGGGACGAACCCGGGTCACCCTGGCGGCCGGAACGGCCACGCAGCTGGTTATCGATACGACGCGATTCATGGCGCTCGGTACCGACGATGTGCAGGCCGCCCGCAGCCTTCACCGCCTCGTGGCGCTTCTGCCATTCGGCCTTGACCGCAGCCTTCTGCTCATCGGTCGCGCCCTCGCCCAGCTCGTGGATCTCCGCTTCCAGCGAACCGCCCAGCACGATGTCGGTACCGCGGCCGGCCATGTTGGTGGCGATGGTCACGGCCGCCGGACGGCCGGCATTGGCGACGATGGTCGCTTCGCGGTCATGCTGCTTGGCGTTGAGCACTTCGTGCTTCACGCCGGCCTTGCGCAGGTGCTCGGACAGCATTTCCGAGGTTTCGATCGAGGTGGTACCCACCAGCACCGGCTGGCCGCGTTTGGCGCACTCCTCGATGTCGGCCAGCACCGCATTGAACTTGCCCTTGCGGTTCAGGAACACCTGGTCCGGGCTGTCCTTGCGGATGGTCGGGCGGTTGGTCGGGATCACCACCACTTCCAGGCCATAGATGCTCTGGAACTCGAAGGCTTCGGTATCGGCCGTACCGGTCATGCCGGACAGCTTCTTGTACATGCGGAACAGGTTCTGGAAGGTGATGCTCGCCAGCGTCTGGTTCTCGCGCTGGACCGGCACGCCTTCCTTCGCTTCCACCGCCTGGTGCAGGCCATCGGACCAGCGGCGGCCGGACAGGGTGCGGCCGGTGAACTCATCGACGATGACCACTTCGCCATCGCGCACGATGTAGTCCACGTCACGCTGGTAGATCGCGTGCGCGCGCAGTGCGGCGTTGAGGTGGTGGACCACGGTCAGGTTCTGCGGCGCGTACAGGCCTTCGGTCTCGCCGTCGAGGATGCCGGCCTCGACCAGCAGCTGCTCGGCGTGCTCCATGCCCGCTTCGGACAGGTGCACCTGCTTGCCCTTCTCGTCGACCCAGAAGTCGCCTTCGCCGTCTTCCGCTTCCTGCTTGACCAGGTTCGGTACGACACGGTTGACGCGGATGTACAGCTCCGGGGAGTCGTCGGCCGGGCCGGAGATGATCAGCGGGGTACGCGCTTCGTCGATCAGGATGGAGTCGACTTCGTCGACGATGGCGTAGTGCAGGCCGCGCTGGTAGCGGTCGGCCTTGGACAGCGCCATGTTGTCGCGCAGGTAGTCGAAGCCGAATTCGTTGTTGGTGCCGTAGGTGATGTCCGAGGCGTAGGCTTCGCGCTTGTCGCTGTGCGGCATGCCCGGGTACACCACGCCCACGCTCAGGCCCAGCCAGTTGTACAGCTTGCCCATCTGCGCGGCGTCGCGGCGGGCCAGGTAGTCGTTCACGGTGACCACATGCACGCCCTTGCCTTCCAGCGCGTTGAGGTACACCGGCAGGGTCGCCACCAGGGTCTTGCCTTCACCGGTGCGCATTTCTGCGATCTTGCCCAGGTGAAGCACCATGCCACCGATCAGCTGCACGTCGTAGTGGCGCATGCCCAGCACGCGGCGACCGGCTTCGCGGCAGACCGCGAACGCTTCCGGCAGCACCTTGTCCAGGGCTTCACCGTCGGCGATGCGCTGCTTGAACTCCGGCGTCTTGGCCTGAAGCTGCTCGTCGGAAAGCTTCTCGATCTCCGGCTCCAGCGCATTGATCTTGGCGACGATGCGGTTGAGCTGGCGCAGCTGTCGTTCGTTACGACTGCCAAATACGCGGGTAAGCAGGCTGTTGATCATTGAAGGAACCGGGTTGGATGGACACGACGCCCGGCCTCCCCCTTGGGATCCGTCCGCCGCAAACGAAACAGGGCGCCTGGCGCCCTGTCGATGGCAACACCCATTGTAGCTTGGGACGGCCGCAAGGGGTTTCAACCCCGTGGGGTAGTGCCGGCCGCTGGCCGGCAACCTCGTTCGGACCCCTCAAAGGAATTGCCGGCCAGCGGCCGGCACTACCAGATCACCCGCATCGGGTCAGAACCCTCCCGCGGCGCGGAAGGGATCCGACCCGGGCATCAGCCGCGGCTGACGCGGCCGACCGGCGTGTTGCCGCCGTCGCCGAGGAACTTGCGCGGGTTGACCACGTTGCCGTTTTCCCACACTTCGAAGTGCACGTGGGCACCGGTCGAACGCCCGGTGGAACCGGCCTTGGCCACTTCCTGGCCGGCACGGACCAGGTCACCGGCCTTCACCACCAGGCGCGAATTGTGGGCGTAGCGGGTGACGTAGCCGTTACCGTGGTCAACATCGACCACGTTGCCGTAGCCGCCCTTCACGCCGGCGAAGCTGACCACGCCTTCGGCGACGGCCATCACCGGGTCACCGACCTTGGCGTGGAAGTCCATGCCCTTGTGGGTGGCGGCACCGCGGCCGAACGGGTCGGCACGGGTGCCGAAACCGGAGGTCACGTAGCTGTTGCGGATCGGCATGCGCGACGGCACGGCGTTCTGCTGCAGCTGGTGGTCGAACATCAGCGATTCCATCACCGACAACTGGCGGCCTGAAGCAGCGAAGCGCTGCTCCAGCACCTGTAAGTCGGCGTTGACGTCCTTGACCGGGATGTCGCTGGTCGGGCCGCCGGCGTCGCCGTCACCGAGACCGGGGGTCTCGTTGAAGTCGAACTCGCCGTCTTCCAGCTTGCCCATCTGGGTCAGCCGTTCGCCAAGGGCGTTGAGGCGGGTGGCCTGGGCCTGCAGCTCGCCGAGGCGGGCCGCCAGCGCGTTGACCTGGGTCTGCGCATCGCGCTTGACCTTGGCCAGCTCCGCATCCTGGCGCTCGACCTTGGCCTGCAGGCGGGAATCATTCAGCGCGCTGGCGCCAATGCCGCCGGCAAGGCCGATAATGCAGCCTACCCCGAGCACGCTGCCCAGCAGGGCGCGGGGGCGGTCCTCGAAATAGAACCGCAAACGCGCGATCGGCGACGACTTGGCCTGTCCTTCACGCGTTTTGATTACGATCTTTTTGAATGCCATCAGTGAGTTTTCATGTCTGAGCCGAAATCCAGCGTTCGCCCCGCGTCAGTGCCGAAGCCGGCGCTGGATGCGGTGATGGCGGACAAAAGCGGGAACCCGCTGCGGCGTGCCTTGTGGCTCGACGCGCTGGACCGTCAGTTGCGCCCCCAGTTGCCGCCACCTCTGCGCAGCCGTTGCCGGCTGGCCAATGTGGACGGGGAACACCTCGTTTTTCTCGTCGAGTCCCCGGTCTGGCATGCCAAGTTGCGGCTTGCCGAAGCCCAGTTGCTCGACGCGGCCCGTTCCATCGGGCTGAAGGCCACCAGGGTGACCATCAAGACTGCGTCTCCCACTCCCACGCGCTCCCCAGCGCTCGACAACCGGAATGGACCCCACGCAGTTTCAGCCGCCACGCACAAAGGGCTACGCGACGCCTTGGCTTGCCTGCAGGACGTTCCTTCGAAGCCGAAGAAGCGGTCCTGACGACAACGGAGCATCCGGCTCCGCTCCCCGTCGCGCGTGTCACCACGGCGTGAAACATTTCGGGGGCCGGGTCGCATCCTAGCTGCCATCCGGGGGCCTGTCGTTAGATTGTTGTTAAAATTACGTTAAATTCAGGCTTCCGATCCAACAGGTTCACAAAACCGTGACCTCGAACCGGCCTTGAAACTTTCAAAGTACGCTGAATGCGCCGTCGGCGCCGGAAACGACAACGCCGCCCTTTCAGGCGGCGTTTTTGTCTTTCGTTTCAATGACCTGGAATGATCAGGCGTAGGCCGGGGTAGCGTATTCGACCGGATCCGGGGTGGCCGGCGAGTCGAAGCTGACCCATTCCCAGGCGGTCGCGTCGGCCATCAGCGCCCGCACCAGCTTGTTGTTGAGCGCGTGGCCGGACTTGAAGCCTTCGTAGGCGCCCAGCACCTGGCCACCGGCCAGATAGAGGTCGCCGATCGCGTCGAGGATCTTGTGGCGCACGAATTCGTCGGCGTAGCGCAGGCCGTCTTCGTTGAGCACGCGGAACTCGTCCAGCACGATGGCGTTGTCCATCGAACCGCCCAGGCCCAGGTTGCGCTCGCGCATGTATTCCAGGTCGCGCATGAAACCGAAGGTGCGCGCGCGGGAGATTTCCTTGGTGTAGGCCAGCGTCGAGAACTCGATTTCCTGGCGCGACTGCTTGGCCGGGATCATCGGGTGGTCGAACTGGATGGTGAAGCCCAGCTTGTAGCCCTCGTACGGGGTGAAGCGGGCCACCTTGTCGCCCTCGGTCACTTCCACGGTCTTCAGCACGCGGATGAAGCGCTTGGGCGCGTCCTGTTCCACGATGCCTGCCGACTGCAGCAGGAACACGAACGGGCCGGCCGAACCGTCCATGATCGGCAGCTCGGCCGAGGACAGTTCGACGATGATGTTGTCCACACCCAGGCCGGCCAGCGCCGACATCAGGTGTTCGACGGTCTGGATCTTGGCGTCGTTGCAGGTCAGGCCGGTGCACAGGGTCACTTCGGTGACCAGTTCGGCCTTGGCCGGCACTTCCACCACCGGGTCCAGGTCCACGCGACGGAACACGATCCCATGGTTGACCGGTGCCGGGCGCAGGGTCATGTAGACCTTGTCACCGCTGTGCAGGCCAACGCCGGTGGCGCGGATCGTGTTCTTGAGGGTGCGTTGCTGGATCATGGGGGATGGGCCGGAAGTGACACATTAGATTAACACGCGCCCTCCCCTACCCTGGCTGAAACGCCAGTGAAGGCTGCCGGCAGGACGCACCGGCACGCCGCGGGGACGCACGTGAAGCAGGGCAGCCGGACCCATCCTGGCCCGGCGCCCGCGTTTTCAGGACATGGTGGCGCAACCCGGGGAGGACAAGCCCCGGGCGCCCCGCTTAGTCCGCCTGGCGGCGCAGGAAGGCCGGGATGTCCAGGTAATCGTTCGGCAGTTCCGCCGCCGCCGGGGCCGAAGCGGCCGGGGCCGAGGGAGCGGAGGCTGCCGCGGTATCGCTGCTGGCGCGACGCAGGCCCAGACCCATGCCGCCCACGGCCTTGGACACGGCGTCGCCGCCGTTGTCGAACTCGCCGAATTCCGGCTGGCCGGTGGTGGCATTGCGGACCAGCTTGATCGGCGCACGCTCGCCCGGACGCTGGGCCTTGCTGGCCGACACGCGGTTCAGGCCGGTAGCGACCACGGTCACGCGCACTTCGTCCTGCATGTCCGGATCCAGCACGGTACCGACCACCACGGTGGCGTCCTCGGAAGCGAAGCCATCGATGGTGCGGCCGATCTCGTCGAACTCGGCCATGGTGAAGTCGGCGCCGGCGGTGATGTTGACCAGGATGCCGTTGGCACCGGCCAGGTTCACATCGTCCAGCAGCGGGTTCTGGATCGCGGCTTCGGCGGCGGCCTGGGCGCGGTCATCGCCACGGGCGGTGCCGGTACCCATCATCGCCAGGCCCATTTCGGACATGACGGTGCGCACGTCGGCGAAGTCGACGTTGATCAGGCCCGGACGCACGATCAGGTCGGCGATGCCCTGCACGGCGCCCTGCAGCACGTCGTTGGCGGCACGGAAGGCCTGGATCATGGTCGCGTTGCGACCCAGCACGGTGATCAGCTTCTCGTTCGGGATGGTGATCAGCGAGTCGCAGTGCTGGCTCAGTTCCTCGATGCCCTTCAGCGCCACCTGCATGCGGCGACGGCCTTCGAACGGGAACGGCTTGGTGACCACGGCCACGGTCAGGATGCCCATTTCCTTGGCCAGCTGTGCCACCACCGGCGCAGCGCCGGTGCCGGTACCACCGCCCATGCCGGCGGTGATGAACACCATGTCCGCACCCTGCAGGGCGTCCATGATGCGCTCACGGTCTTCCAGCGCGGCCTGACGGCCGACTTCCGGGTTCGCGCCTGCGCCCAGGCCCTTGGTCACGTTGGTACCCAGCTGCAGCTGCAGCTTGGCACCACAATTCTTGATGGCCTGCGAGTCGGTGTTGGCGGTGATGAATTCCACGCCATCCACCGCCGAGTTGACCATGTGCGCCACGGCATTGCCGCCGCCGCCGCCCACGCCAACCACCTTGATCACCGCATTGGGTGCCATCTTTTCGATCAGTTCAAAATGCGCCATGTCCGTGTCCTCGTTGTATCCGCTTTGGCGGGCATGGGCATTCGGGCGTCCTGCCGTCCTGCTGCATGCCGACGTTGCGGCTGTGTGGGTTGTGTGTTGCCGGTGTTGCGTTGTGCTACGGGTACTGCGGGTGCTGCGCCCGGGCGATGCCCGGTGTTACGGGTTCCGCGTCAGAACTCGCCGCGGAACCAGGTCTTGAGTTTCTTGAACATGCTTCCAGCGCGCCCGGTCGGCAGCGACGGCCGCCGCGGGTGCTCGATCTGGCTGCCCATCAGCAGCAGGCCCACGCCGGTGGCATGCACCGGGTTGCCCACCACTTCGCCGAGGCCGGTGACGTGCTGCGGGATACCCACGCGCACCGGCATCTGCAGCATTTCCTCGGCCAGTTCGACCACGCCTTCCATCTTCGAGGCACCACCGGTCAGCACCATGCCGGCGCGCACCAGCTCCTCGAAGCCGGAGCGGCGCAGTTCGGCCTGCACCATCTCGAAGATTTCCTCGTAGCGGCCCTGCACTGCCTGCGCCAGCGAATGGCGCGGCATGCGGCGCGGCGGGCGATCACCCACCGACGGCACCTGGATGCTTTCCTCGGCGGTGGCCAGCTGGGCCAGGGCGCAGGCGTAGCGCACCTTGATCTGCTCGGCCTCCGGGGTCGGCGTGCGCAGCATGTGCGCGATGTCGTTGGTGACGTGGTCGCCGGCGATCGGCAGCGAGGCCGTGTGGCAGATCGCGCCCTGCACGAACACCGCGATATCGGTGGTACCGGCGCCCATATCGACCAGCACCACGCCCAGCTCGCGCTCGTCGGCGGTCAGCACGGCCACGCTGGAGGCCAGCGAGGACAGCACCAGGTCGTCCACCTGCAGGCCACAGCGCTGCACGCACTTGCTGATGTTGGCCGCAGCGGACTGCGCGCACACCACCAGGTGCGCGTGCACCTCCAGGCGCACGCCGGTCATGCCGACCGGATTGCGGATGCCTTCCTGCGAATCGTCCAGCACATACTCGCGCGGGATCGCATGCAGGATCTTCTGGTCGGCCGGAATCGCCACCGCCTTGGCCGCATCGAGCACGCGATCCAGGTCGCCCCAGGTCACCTCGCCGTCGCGGATCGGCACGATGCCAGGCGAGTTCTTGCACTGCACGTGGTTGCCGGAAATCGAGGCATACACCGAGCGGATCTCGCAGCCGGCCATCAGCTCGGCTTCTTCCACCGCGCGCTGGATCGACTGCACGGTCGATTCGATGTCCACCACCACGCCACGCTTGAGCCCGCGCGACTCGTGCGAGCCGATGCCGATCACTTCGATCGGATTGCCCGGCGAGTACTCGCCCACCAGCGCCACCACCTTGGAGGTGCCGATGTCCAGGCCAACGATCAGCGATTTGTCACCCTTGCGATTCATGTCCTTTCCTGCGTCCTGCTGGCCGGGGTCGCCGGCGTTTTCGCCGGCGTGGCCGGGGTACCCCAGCTCAGCGTGAAACCATTGGTGTAACGAAGGTCGGCGCGCTCGATCGGCGCATCCTGGCGGTTGAGCTGCGGCAGCACCTTGACGAAGCGCTGCATGCGCGAGCGCGCGTCGTCACGGCCGACCACCACTTCGGTGCCGTTGCTCAGCACCAGCGACCAGCTGCCGCGCGCGTCCATCGTCACCCGGCGCACGTCCACGCCGGCCGGTGCGAACAATGCACGCGAGTCGCTGTACAGCTTCATCACTTCTTCGGTCTGGCTGTCCGGGCCGTCCAGTTCGGGCAGCGCCAGATCGGCCAGCTTCTTCGGCGTGGGGAACAACTTGCCCTGCTCGGAGACCAGGCGGTCGTTGCCCCAGCGCGCGAACGGCTTGTGCTCGACCAGGGTCACTTCCAGCACGTCCGGCCACTGCTTGCGCACCTGCGCGCTTTCCACCCAGGGCAGCTGTTCCAGTGCGTCCTGCGCGTCCTGCAGCTTGACCGCGAAGAAGCCCGCATGCGCGTACGGCAGCAGCACCTGCTGCAGCTGCTCGGCCGGCACCCGCTTGAACTCACCATGCACGCGCAGCTTCGCCAGCGGCCAGCGCTCGGCGCCGACCCAGCCATTGACTACGGCCACCACCGGCAGTGCAACCACCGACAGCGCCAACAGCCAGACGAAGATGCGCAGCACCGCGTTCATGCGTGCGAGGCCTCCAGGGTCTGTTCCAGCACACGCCACACCAGCTCCTCGAAACCGATGCCGGCCTGGCGGGCCGCCTTGGGCACCAGCGAGTGGCTGGTCATGCCCGGCGCGGTGTTCACTTCCAGCAGGAAGAAACGGCCGCTGTCGCGATCACGCATCACGTCCACGCGGCCCCAGCCACGGCAGCCAGCGGCACGGAATGCGGCCAGCGCGATGCGCCGGATTTCCTCTTCGGCGTCACCGTCCAGGCCCGGGCACAGGTACTGGGTGTCTTCGGCAATGTACTTGGCGTTGTAGTCGTACCACTGGCCCTTGGGCACGATGCGGATCGACGGCAGCGCAACGTCGCCGAGGATGGCCACCGTCAGTTCGTCGCCGACCACCATCTGCTCCATCAGCAGCTGGCCGTCGTAGCGGGCGGCCAGGGCCACCGCCTCGTCCAGGCTCGCCTCGTCGGTGACCCGGCTGATGCCCACGCTGGAGCCTTCGTTGGCCGGCTTCACCACCACCGGCAGGCCGAGTTCGGCGGCATTGGCGTGCACGTCCTCGGCAGTGACCTTGCGGTACTGCGGCGTCGGCAGGCCCAGCGTCAGCCACACCTGCTTGGTGCGGATCTTGTCCATGCTCAGCGCCGAACCCAGCACGCTCGAGCCGGTATACGGCACGCCGAAGGCATCCATCAAGCCCTGTACGATGCCGTCCTCACCGCCACCGTTGTGGCCGTGCAGGATGTTGAACACACGGTCGATGCCGCCGGCGGCGAGCGCCTTGGCCAGCGCCGGGATGCCGTCCACGGCGAACGCATCGACGCCACGCGACTGCAGGGCTTCGAGCACGTTGCGGCCGGAATCCAGCGACACCTCGCGTTCGCTGGAACTGCCGCCGAGCAGCACGGCGACGCGACCGAACACGGCCGGGTCGGTCACGCGCAGCGGCGGGAAGGTCAGCGCGCTCACGCCTCGCCCTCCCCCTTGAAGCCTTCCACCGCAATATGGGTGGCCACGGCACCGATGTCGCCGGCGCCCATCATCAGCAGCAGGTCACCGTCCTGCAGCACGTCCGGCAGCACGCTGGCCAGCTCGGCGGCCTTGCCCACCACCACCGGTTCGCTGCGGCCGCGCGCGCGGATGGCGCGGGCCAGCGCATGCGAATCGGCACCGGCAATGGGTTCCTCGCCGGCCGGGTAGACCTCGCTCAGCACCAGTGCATCGACGCTGGACAGCACCGCGGCGAACTTGTCGAACTGGTCGCGGGTACGGCTGTAGCGGTGCGGCTGGAAGGCCACCACCAGGCGCTTGTCGGCCCAGCCGCCGCGGGCCGCGGCGAACACCGCCTCCAGCTCGCTCGGGTGATGGCCGTAGTCGTCGATGATGCGCACCTTGGCGCCGCTGGCGGTGGTCACTTCGCCCAGATCGTTGAAGCGACGACCGACACCGGCAAAGCCTTCCAGTGCGCGCGCGATCGCATCCGGGGCCACGCCCAGCTGCCAGCCCACTGCGGCGGCGGCCAGTGCATTCAGCACGTTGTGCTTGCCCGGCAGCGCCAGCACCACTTCCTGGCTGGTGCCCTGCGGCAGGCGCAGGGTGAAGCGCATGCGCGAGCCTTCCTGCACCACGTTCTCGGCGCGCACGTCGGCCTGCGGGCTCATGCCGTAGCTCATCACGTGGCGCGGGGTCTTGGCAGCCAGAGCCGCCACTTCCGGATCGTCGATGCACAGCACCGCCAGGCCGTAGAACGGCAGGCGCTGCAGGAACTCGGCGAACGCCGCCTGCACGCGGGCGAAGTCGTTGCCGTAGTTCTCCAGGTGGTCTGCATCGATGTTGGTGATGATCGACATCAGCGGGTTCAGGCGCAGGAAGCTGCCATCGCTTTCGTCGGCCTCGGCCACCAGCCATTGCCCACCACCCAGCTTGGCGTTGGCGCCGGCGGCCAGCAGCTGGCCACCGATCACGAAGGTCGGGTCCAGGCCGCCTTCGCTCAGCACCGCGGCGGTGAGGCTGGTGGTGGTGGTCTTGCCATGGGTACCGGCCACCGCGATGCCACGGCGGAAGCGCATCAGCTCGGCCAGCATCGCCGCACGCGGCATGATCGGAATGCGCTGGCTGCGCGCTTCCATCAGTTCCGGGTTGTCTTCGCGGATGGCACTGGAGACCACCACGCAATCGGTGCCCAGCACGTTGGCCGCGGAGTGGCCGCGCATGATGCGCGCACCCAGGCTGGCCAGGCGACGGGTCGCCACGTTGTCGGCGTTGTCCGAGCCGGACACTTCATAGCCCAGCGTCAGCATCACTTCGGCGATGCCGCTCATGCCGGTGCCGCCGATGCCGACGAAATGCACGCGCGGGAACGCGCGCACCAGGTCGTTGGTGTCGTGCAGGCGACGGATCATGCGCAGCCTCGCGCAGGGCAGGCGCGGTGGCATGCCTTCTTCATACAGCTTCCTCGAGAATGATATCGGCGATGCGCTCGGCGGCATCGACCTTGGCCAGGGCACGCGCGGCTTGCGCCATCTGCATGCGGCGGGCGGGATTTTCGGACAGATCGCGCAGCAGTGCGGCAATGCCGTCGGCCAGCGTTCCGTCCTGCTTCAGCAAAACCGCCGCGCCGCGCTCGACCAGGTACTCCGCATTGCGGGTCTGGTGATCGTCGACGGCAGCGGGGAAAGGCACCAGCACGCTGCCGACACCCACCGCACACAGCTCGGCCAATGTCGAGGCGCCCGCGCGACACACCACCAGGTCCGCCCAGGCAAAGGCCTCGGCCATGTCGGCGATGAACGGCGTGATTTCTGCCTGCACGCCGGCCTTGGCATAGGCCTCGACCGCTTCGGCATGCATCTTCTCGCCGCTCTGGTGGCGCACCTGCACCGGAACCCCGGTACCCAGTGCGGCGATCGCCTGCGGCACGCCGGTGTTGAGTGCGCGCGCGCCCTGGCTGCCGCCCACCACCAGCACGCGCAGCGGGCCATGACGGTCGGCGAAGCGTTGTTCCGGCGGTGCGATGGCGGCGATTTCGGCGCGCACCGGGTTACCGACGAACTCCTCGCCCTTGGCGAAGGTGCCCGGGAAACCGGTCAGCAGCCGGCGCGCATAGCGCGACAGGATGCGGTTGGTCATGCCCGGCGCACGGTTCTGCTCATGCACCAGCAGCGGCAAGCCATGCAGGCGCGCGGCCATGCCACCCGGCCCGGACGCGAAGCCACCAAAGGCGACCACGGCACGCGGCTGGCGCTTGCGGATGATCATGCCGGCCGCGCGCAGCGCGCGCATCAGCCGCCACGGCGCGCCGAGCAGAGCCAGCTTGCCCTTGCCACGCAGGCCGGTGATGGCCAGCGTGTCGATCGGAATGTCGTGCTGCGGCACCAGGCGGGTTTCCATCGCACCGTCGGCGCCCATCCAGGTGACCGGCACGCCGCGCTCGCGCAGCACGCGGGCCACGGCCAGGCCGGGGAAGATGTGCCCGCCGGTGCCACCGGCGAGGATCATCACTGGACGTGCAGTGTGGGCGGCTGCGTTCATGACAGCCTCCCGAAGGTCGGTTCGACGCGCGACTGCAGGCGGCTGGTGCCGCGTGCAGCGTTCGGCGCAGCGGCCGCCGTCGGCTCGGCGCTCATCGGCACGCTGGCGGCCACCGGTGCGGCGGGCTCGTCCATCGGCTCGGCAGCGGCGTCTTCGGCGCCACCGATGCGCACGGCCTGGCGGCGCTCGGCGCGCTTGAGTTCATACGACACGCGCAGCAGCAGGCCCATCGCCACGCAGGTCATCAGCACCGACGAACCGCCGGAGGAGATCAGCGGCAGGGTCAGGCCCTTGGTCGGCAGGATGCCCAGGTTCACGCCGATAGAGACGAAGGTCTGCATGCTGATCCACAGGCCGATGCCGAAGGCGATGTAGCCGGAGAAGTGGCGCTTCATTTCCACGCAGCGCATGCCCAGCCAGAACGTGCGACCGACCAGCAGCGCGTACAGCGCCACGATCACGCAGGTGCCCAGGAAGCCGAACTCCTCTGCGGTGACCGAGAAGATGAAGTCGGTATGCGCTTCCGGCAGGTAGTACAGCTTCTGCACCGAGTTGCCCAGGCCGACGCCGGTCCACTCGCCACGGCCCACCGCCATCAGCGCGTTCGACAGCTGGTAGCCGTCGCCCTGCTGGTCGGCCCACGGGTCCAGGAAGGAGGTGATGCGGCGCATGCGGTACGGCTCGATGATCGCCAGCGCGCTCATCCCGACCAAGCCGATGATCACCGGCATCGACATGCGCGGCATGTTCACCCCGCCCAGCACCAGCATGCCGGCGGTGATCGCCAGCAGCAGGGTCGAGGAACCGAAGTCCGGCTGGAGCAGCAGCAGCACCACCAGCGCACCGGCCACGCCCAGCGGCTTGAGCATCGCCGGCCAGGTCGCGTTGACCTCGTCGCGGAAGCGCACCAGGTAGCTGGACAGCCACACGATGTAGAGCACCTTCACCGCTTCGACCGTCTGGAACTTGGAGATGCCCAGGTTGATCCAGCGGCGCGCACCGTTGACGGTGCTGCCCAGGCCCGGCGTGAACACCGCCAGCAGCAGCACGAAGCAGCCCAGCAGCAGCATCTGGTTGTACTGCTCGATGGACTTCAGCTCGGTGCGGGCGGCGATGACCGCCAGCACGATACCGACCGCCAGGAAGATCAGGTGGCGGTTGAGGTAGTAGAACGGGCTGCTCATCAATGCGATCGAGCTGGACGCCACCATCACCACGCCGACACCGGTGAGCGCGATGATCGCGCCCAGCAGCCACTTGTCGTAGCTGCCTTCGATGGCTTCAAGGCGTGTTGCCTGGCGGGACAGGTCGTTCATCTCAGCGCACCTTCAACGTGGCCAGGCCGATCAGCACGAGCACGACGGAGATGATCCAGAAGCGCACGATCACGCGCGGCTCGGGCCAGCCCTTCAGTTCGAAATGGTGGTGGATCGGCGCCATGCGGAACACGCGCTTGCCGGTCAGCTTGAACGAGGCGACCTGGATCATCACCGACAGCGTTTCGATGACGAACACGCCGCCCATGATCACCAGCACCAGCTCCTGGCGGGTGATCACCGCGATCGTGCCCAGCACCGCGCCCAGCGCCAGCGCGCCGATGTCGCCCATGAACACCATGGCCGGATAGGTGTTGAACCACAGGAAGCCGAGACCCGCACCGGCGATGGCCGCGCAGATGATGACCAGCTCGCCGGCGCCCGGGATCTGCGGGATCTGCAGGTAATTGGCGAACACCACGTTGCCCGAGGCATAGGCGAACACGCCCAGTGCGCAGGCCACCAGCACGGTCGGCATGATCGCCAGGCCGTCCAGGCCGTCGGTGAGGTTCACCGCGTTGGAGAAGCCGACGATCCAGAAGTAGGCGATGGCCACGAAACCGATGCCGGCCAGCGGCAGCGCGATCGACTTGAACATCGGGATGTAGAAGGTCAGCGCTGCCGGCACGTCGGCCGTGTAGAACAGGAACAGGCCCGCGGCCAGACCGAAGATCGACTGCAGCAGGTACTTCCAGCGCGACTTCAGGCCATTCGGGTCGCGGCGGACGATCTTGATCCAGTCGTCATACCAGCCGATGGCGCCGAAGCACAGCATCACTGCCAGCACCAGCCACACGTAGCGGTTGCGCAGGTCGGCCCACATCAACACCGACAGGGTGATGGTGAGCAGGATCAGCGAACCGCCCATGGTCGGCGTACCGGCCTTGGAGAAATGGGTCTGCGGACCGTCCTTGCGGATCGGCTGGCCGCCCTTGAACTGGGCAAGCTTGCGGATCATCGCCGGGCCGAGCCACAGCGACAGGAACAGGGCCGTCAGCGCGGCAAGGATGGCGCGGAACGTCTGGTAGTTGAACAGCCCGAACAGGCTCTCCAACTGCTGCAACCATCGAGCCAGTTCATACAACATGCGGGGATTCCTCTCCTTGCGCCAGCAGCGCTTTGACAATCGTGTCCATGGCGCTGCCACGGGAACCCTTGACCAGGCAGCGCACGCCAGCGTGCAGCTCGTCCTTCAGCGCCTGCGACAGCGCGTCATGGGTGGCGAAATGACGACCGCCGTCGCCGAAGGCGGCAGCAGCGGCGGCACTGAGCGGACCCAGCGCATACAGGCGCTTCAGGCCGGCGGCGCGTGCACGGATGCCGGCCTGCGCATGCAGCGCTTCGGCGTCCGGGCCCAGCTCGCGCATGTCACCCAGCACCAGCCAGCCCTCTTCCGGCGCGGCGGCCAGGGCATCGATGGCCGCAGCCAGCGAACCCGGGTTGGCGTTGTAGCTGTCATCCACCAGCACCGCGCCATTGCGCAGCTGATGGGCGATCTGGCGACCCGGCACCGGCTGCGCTTCGGCCAGGCCGGCGGCAATCAGCGCCAGATCGACACCAGCCGCCAGCGCCAGGCTGGCAGCGGCCAGCGCATTGCTGACGTTGTGGCGACCCGGCAGGCCCAGCACCACGCGGGCTTCGCCGGTCGGTGCGACCAGGGTGAACTGGCTGCCCTGCGCGCCGGCGCGGATGTCGCGTGCGGTCACGTCCGCCGAGTGTTCCAGGCCATAGCGCAGCACACGGCTGCGCGCCGGCGTGCCGACGAAATGCTGTTCAAACCAGCGGCCGTAGGCATCGTCGACGTTGATCACCGCCACGCCATCGGCCGGCAGAGCGGCATAGATCGCGCCCTTGGTCACTGCCACGCCGAGCAGGCTGCCCATGCGTTCCAGGTGCGCCGGGGCGATGTTGTTGACCAGCGCATAGCGCGGGCGGGCGATGTCGGTCAGGTAGGCGATGTCGCCCGGCTTGCCCGCGCCCATCTCGTAGACGGCGTAGTCGGCATCTTCGGGAGCATCGATCACTGCCAGCGGCAGGCCGATCTCGTTGTTGCGGTTGCCCGGGTTGGCGTAGACCACCTTGTGCACGTGCTGGGCCACCTGCTGCAGGATCGACAGCAGCAGGCTCTTCACGCTGGTCTTGCCATTGCTGCCGGTGATCGCGAACACCTCGGTATCGCGGTCGCGCTGCATGCCGGTGGCGATCTTCGCCAGCGCCAGTTCGCTGTCGGCCACCAGCACCTGCGGCAGTTCGATCGGCAGCAGGCGCTCGACCAGCAGCGCGCTGGCACCGCGCGCCTGCGCGTCGGCGGCAAAGTCATGGCCATCGAAACGCTCGCCGCGCAGCGCCACATACAGGCTGCCCGGGCCGAGGCTGCGGGTGTCATTGCTGACCGCATCGATGGCCACGTCGTCGCCGTGGATCTCGCCGCCGGCCCAGTGTGCGATCAGCGAAAGCAGGGTGCGCTTCATGCGGTGCCCTCCCCGGCCTGCGCGCTGAGCACACCGGCCTTGGCGGCCAACGCAGCGGCAGCCACTTCGGTGTCGTCGAAGTCATGGCGCACGCCGTTCACTTCCTGGTACGGCTCGTGGCCCTTGCCGGCGATCAGGATGATGTCGCCGGCACCGGCACGCTTCACCGCCAGGCCGATCGCACGCGCGCGGCTGCGCTGCACGGTCACGGCGGAGGCATCGGTGAAGCCGGCCAGGATGTCGGCCACGATCACGTCGCCATCTTCGCCACGCGGATTGTCGTCGGTGACGATGACCTGGTTGGCCAGGCGCTCGGCAATCGCCGCCATCTGCGGGCGCTTGCCGGTATCGCGCTCGCCACCGCAGCCGAACACGCAGAACAGCGCACCGTGCAGGTGGCCATGCAGGCTGTCCAGCGCCTGTTCCAGCGCATCCGGGGTATGCGCGTAGTCGACCACCACGGTCGGCAGGCCGTCTTCGCCGCCCAGGCGGTTCATGCGGCCACGGATCGGCTGCAGCGCCGACAGCACCTCGGCAATGCGCGGCAGCGGCTGGCCCTGCGCGTGCAGGGTGCCGGCCACGGCCAGCAGGTTGTCCACGTTGAAGCGGCCCAGCAGCGGCGACTGCACCGCCGCGCGCTGGCCGTCGATGACCAGTTCGAAGGCAATGCCACGGCCGTCCAGCTGCAGCGCCTCGGCGCGCACGCTGGCGTCGGTGGCACCGCGCGAGCTCAGGCCGATCGGCTGCACGCCCGCCGGCAGGCCGGCGAACAGCTGGCGACCGAACGCGTCGTCAAGATTGATCACCGCGGCCTTCAGGCCCGGACGATGGAACAGCCGCGCCTTGGCCGCGCCGTAGCTGGCCATGTCGCCGTGGTAGTCCAGATGGTCGCGGGTGAGATTGGTGAACACCGCCACGTCATAGTGCACGGCATCCACGCGGCCCTGGTCCAGCGCGTGCGAGCTGACTTCCATCGCCACCGCGCGCGCACCGGCGTCGCGCAGCTGTGCCAGCAACGCATGCATCTGCAGCACCAGCGGCGTAGTGAAACCGGTCGGCTCAACTGCACCGTAAAGTCCGGCGCCCAACGTGCCGATACTGCCACTGGGCGTTCCGAGCAGGTGCCAGGCCTGGGCCAGCAGCTGCACGGTGGAAGTCTTGCCGTTGGTGCCGGTCACACCCACCATCGCCATCGCCCGCGACGGTGCGCCATGGAACTGGTCGGCCATCGCACCCATGCGCGCGCGCAGGCCCGGCACGGCGATCGCATCGTCCGGTGCCGGCAGTTCGGCCGGTGCCGGCGGTTCGAACAGGATGGCGCCGGCGCCGGCCGCACGGGCCTGCTCGACAAAGCCCAGGCCATGCGCGCCGAAACCGGCGATGGCGACGAAGGCATTGCCGGGGCGCACGGCGCGGCTGTCCAGCACCAGGCCGGTCAGAACGGGATCGTGGCCCGCCAGGGCCACATCCGGAAGCAACTGCGAAAGCAACATCGAAGGACTCATTGCGTGCCTCCCGTAGCGGGCGGCGTCTGGGCTTGCGCGCTGGGCAGCGCAGCATCGAATTCAGCGGCGGCATCCACCGGCAGCGCGGCTTCGGCCGGCGGCGCGGGCAGGATCGAGGCCGAGTGACCGACCTTGCCGGACTGCTGTGCGGCCAGCCACGACTGCAGGTCGTCCAGCGGCACGTCCATCAGGCGCAGGGTGCCTTCCATCACGTTGTGGTAGACCGGCGCCGACACCAGGCCGCCGTAGAACTTGCCGGCCTGCGGGTCGTTGATGACGATGACGGTGGCGAAGCGCGGGTTGGTGGCTGGCACCACGCCGGCGAACAGCGCGTTGTAATGGCCACGCTCGTAACCGCCGGGGCCGGCCTTGCGCGCGGTACCGGTCTTGCCGGCCACGCGGTAACCCAGCACCGCTGCCTGCTTGGCGCCGCCCTGGGTGACCACGGTTTCCATCATCGCCACCACCTGTTTGGCGACGTTCTCATCGATGATCTGCTGGCCTTCGTTGCGCTGGCCCTTGACGAAGGTCGGCGCGATCAACTTGCCGCCATTGGCCAACGCCGAATAGGCAGTAGCGATCTGCAGAGGGGTGACGTTCAGGCCGTAGCCGTAGGACATGGTGGTCTTGGTGGTGCCCGACCAGCGTGCCGGGCGCAGTACGACGCCGCCGGATTCACCCGGGAAGCCGCTGTGCGGCACCGAGCCGTAGCCGAAGCGACGCACGCCGTCGTAGAACACCTGGTCCGGCATCTTCGCCGCGACCTTGGCCGCGCCCACGTTCGAACTGCGGGTGATCACGCCGGTCACGTTCAGCACGCCGTTGTTGCGCGGCACGTCGCGGATGGTGAAGCGGCCCAGGGTCATGTAACCCGGGTTGGTATCGATGATGGTGTCCTTGGTCACCGCACCGGCCTGCAGCGCGGTGGCGATGGTCAACGGCTTCATCGTCGAACCCGGCTCGACCAGGTCGGTCACTGCACGGTTGCGGCGCGCATCGGGCAGCGCGCCGGTCAGCGAATTCGGGTTGTAGGTCGGCAGGTTGACCATGGCCAGGATCTCGCCGGTGGTCACGTCCATGATCACCATCGAACCGCCAGCCGCCTTGTTGGCCACCAGCGCGTTGCGCAGTTCCTTGAAGGCCAGGTACTGGATGCGGCGGTCGATGCTGAGGGTCAGGTCCTTGCCCGGCTCGGCGGCGCGCAGCAGATCGCTCTCGACCGTCTCGCCCTTGCGGTTGCGGATCACCCGCTTGGCGCCGGCCTTGCCGCGCAGCCATTCGTCGAACGCCAGTTCCAGGCCTTCCTGGCCGCGGTCGTCGATGTTGGTAAAGCCCAGCACATGCGCCATCGCCTCACCCTGCGGGTAGAAGCGGCGGAACTCGCGCTGCGCGGCCACGCCCGGAATCTTCAGCGCGACCACCTTCTCTGCCTCGTCCGGATTGATCCGGCGGCGCAGGTACATGAATTCCTTGTCCGACTTCTGCGACAGGCGGCTGCTCAGCTCATCCACCGACATGCCGACCGCCTGGGCCAGCTCGGGAATCCGCTCGGGCGAACGCAGCAGGTCCTGCGGGTTGACCCAGATCGAGGCGACCGGGGTCGACACCGCCAGTGGCTCGCCGTTGCGGTCGGTGATCATGCCGCGCGAGGTCTTGATCGGCAGCTCGCGCAGGTAGCGGGCCTCGCCCTGGCGCTGGTAGAAGTCGCTGTTGATGATCTGCACGTAGGCCGCGCGGCCGACCAGCGACACCGAACACAGGCCGAGCGCCAACGCCACCCAGCGCAGGCGCTGGCGCAGGTTGAAGGCGTTGCGCGGGCGGTTGCGGCCGGCCTTGCTCATGGGCGCACCACCACGATGTCGGCGGCCTCGGGGAACTTCATGCCGAGCTTCTCGCGGGCGATGCGATCGACACGGTTGGCTTCGGCCAGCGTTGCCTGTTCCAGCTGCAGGCGGCCGAATTCCAGATTGATGTCATCGCGCTTGCGCTCAGCGCGCGACAGCTCGATGAACGTCTGCCGGTGACGGTGACGCACGAACACGACGCCGATCGCCGAGGCCACGGTCGAGGCCAACAGGATGATCAGCAGCAGCCGGCTCATGCATCGGCCTCCCGCTTCTGGGCCACACGCAGCACGGCGCTGCGGGCGCGCGGGTTGGCAGCCAGCTCTTCGTCGGTGGCCTTGATGGCACCGCCGATCAGGTCCAGCGTCGGCACGAACACCTCCGCCTCGGGCAGGCGGCGGTTGGCCGGCGGGGCCTTGGCCAGGCGGTTCATGTACTGCTTGACGATGCGGTCTTCCAGCGAGTGGAAGCTGATGATCGCCAGGCGGCCACCGGGCTTGAGCCGTTCCACGGCCGCATCGAGGCCGGCTTCCAGATCGGCCAGCTCGCGGTTGATGTGGATGCGGATGGCCTGGAAGCTGCGCGTGGCCGGATGGATCTTGTCCTTGCCGCGCGGCATCACCGAGGCGATCAGCTCGGCCAGCTCGGCGGTACGGGAGAACGGCTGCTTCTCGCGGCGGGCCACGATGGCGCGCGCGATACGGCGGCTCTGGCGCTCTTCGCCATAGGTCCACAGCACATCGGCAATCTCGCGCTCTTCAACGCGGTTGATCCACTGTGCGGCGCTTTCACCGTTGTCCGGATCCATGCGCATGTCCAGCGGGCCGTCCTTGCCGAAGCTGAAGCCTCGTTCGGCCACGTCCAGCTGCGGCGACGACACGCCCAGGTCGAACAGGACGCCGTCCAGGCCTTCAGCCGTCGCATCCCACTGCAGCAGCTGGGCGAAGCTGCCACGGAAGATGGACACGCGCGGGTCCGGCGCGAAATCGCGCTCGGCTACGGCGATGGCTTCCGGATCCTTGTCCATGACCAGCAGGCGCCCCTCGGGACCGAGCTGGGTGAGCACGCCACGTGCATGACCGCCACGACCGAACGTGCCATCCAGATAACGTCCGTTTTCGATCACCCTCAGGCCTTCAAGGACCTGGGTGTACAGGACCGGCAGGTGCACCGCCGGCGACTGCGACACCGGAAGGTGACCGGCCTGCGCTTCTGGGCGCATCCGGGCACCCCGGCTCACAACTTCAGGTCGAGCAACCCATCACCCAGATCCTCGTCAGACAACGTCTGCTGGATCAGGGCCCGATGCGCCTGCTCGCTCCACAATTCGAACTTGTCGCCCATACCGAGCAATACCGCCTTCTTCTCAATGCCCACCGCACCGCGGTGGCTGGCGGGGATGCTGATGCGACCGTTGCCGTCCAGCTCCAGATGGGCGGCCGAGCCGACCAGCTTCTGCTGCAACAGGCGCACGACGCGCTGGGTGTTGGGCTTGGACATCACGTCGTCGCGGACCCGCTCCCATTCCGACTCTGCATACAGCCACAGGCAGCCGGCTTCGAACGGGTTGTAGGTCAGCACGAGACGGTTGTTGCTGGCGCGCGCGACGAGGTCGCGGTAAGCGGTGGGAACCGCCATGCGCCCTTTATCGTCAACTGTGATGGCCGTCTCGCCCTGGAACACGACGCGTGCACCTATCCTTCGCCCGGTGAAACATTGAACCACGAAAACCCACAAAACACCCGGATTTCCCTCTGATGCCCACCTTAGCAGCGGCCCGAGGGTTGTCAACAACTTTTCCGCAGGGAAATCGCCAGCCGCATCAATGGCTTGCAACAACCTTTAGAGAATTGTTCAAGGCTTATCCACAAGTTGCTGATCCGTCTCAATTTTTGAGATTGAACGGAAGTTCAGGGGCGTGGAGAGGGCGTGAAACATCGGCCGCGCATTCATCCGGAACGCGCCGGAAACGACGCCGGACTGCGCAAACCGTGCACAATGAGGCCATGTGCCTGCTCGCTCTTGGCTGGATGCACCACCCGCGCTGGCGGCTGGTGATGACCGGCAACCGTGATGAGTTCCACGCCCGCCCGACGGCGGCGCTGGCCCCCTGGCAAGATGAGACCTCCGTCATCGGGGGGCGCGACCTGCGCTCCGGCGGTGGCTGGGCCGGCGTCGGTGCCACGGGCCGGATGGCGGTGGTCACCAATGTGCGTGATCCGCTGGCCGCGCAGACCGGCCCTTCACGGGGCGCGCTGGTCGCCGACTTCCTGCGCGGCCGCGACCCCGCCGCCGTGCATATCGACCGGTTGGCGACCGTGGCCGGCGCCTACGCCCCGTTCAACCTCCTGCTGGCCGATAGCGACAGCCTTGAGTACCTGGGCAACCATCCCGCCGAGCGCCAAAGCCTGGGACCCGGGGTACATGGCATGTCCAACGGCGCACTGGACGCACCCTGGCCGAAGACCCGGCGGCTGATGGCCGCGCTTGAAGCCTGGTTGAAGGAAGACGGGGTCAGATCCCTTTCCCAAGGGGAAAGGGATCTGACCCCACTCTGGAACGCGCTGGCCGACGAACACCGCCCCGCCGACAGCGACCTGCCCGACACCGGCATCGGCCTGGAGCGCGAACGCTGGCTGAGCCCGGCCTTCATCCGCGGCGACGACTACGGCACCCGTGCCAGCACCGTGCTGCTGATCGACGCCGATGGCCACGGCGAGATCCACGAGCGCCGCTTCGGCCCGCAGGGTGTACCCAGCGGACAGAGCCACGTCATTTTCTGACCCGGTCGTGCCGGCCGCTGGCCGGCAACCTCTGGATCTTCGGATGCGCCATGAAGCGGCCGGCCGGCGGTCGGCACTACCGGGCGTCGCGTTGTCGTGATCCACGCGACGGTAGTCGTCATCGCACCGGGCGCGAAACGTCATTCAGCTTCCAACCGCAACCGCGATCCGCCCGTACCACAGGGGCTCCGGCACCACCGTCCGCCCACTGTGCCCCTTTCGCATCCGGCACTGTGTCTATAAATGTCGCCCGCAACCTTCCAGGGTGGTCTTGCCCGGCGCCATGCCGCGCGATCCACACCCACAAGGAGGCCCCATGCGCCGCATCCTCATCCTGCTTGCCACCCATCTGCTCACCCTCGGCCTTGGCTTCGGCCTGGGCGTCTATCTGCTGCCGATCCTGATCGCCCCCGATGACCCGCCGGTCGCGCAGGTGCAGGCCGCCATGACTGATGCCACCTACCGCACCACCTTCCGTCGCGACCTCAAGGGCAGCGATGCGGTGCACTGGGCCGAAGGCAAGGTCAGCGTCAGCCCGCGCCAGATCGCCTTCGACGGCAAGATGGGCCCGGGCCCCGACTACAAGGTCTATCTGGTCCGCGACTTCGTCGACAACAAAGCCGATTTCCTGAAGATCAAGGCACAGGCGCAGCGCATTGGTGAAGTGAAGACCTTCAACCGTTTCCTGGTGGATGTGCCCGACACCGTGGACGTGGACGACTACACCACGGTGGTGGTGTGGTGCGAGCGCTTCTCGCAGTTCATCTCCGCAGGGCAGTACCGTACGCCGGGCTGACCGAGGCATGGGGTCGGATCCCTTTCCTCCGGAAAGGGATCCGACCCCGCAATCACGAAGCTGCCGGCCAGCGGCCGGCACTACCGATGCGCGGTTCACGCATATAGAAGAAGGAGGCGGAGCCGGCCGATAAGCCGGGTTCTGTCGTGGACAGTCATTCCTCTAGGCGTTACGTCACCGCAACGCTCAAGCAACCTACCCGGATCCAACGCGGGCCGCGCCAAAGGATCCCTATTTGGTCTTGCTCCAGGTGGGGTTTGCCGTGCCGGTCTGTTGCCAGACTCGCGGTGCGCTCTTACCGCACCATTTCACCCTTACCGGCCTTCCGAAGAAGACGTAGGCGGTATCTTTCTGTTGCACTTTCCGTCGGCTTGCGCCGCCCAGGCGTTACCTGGCACCTTGCCCTATGGAGCCCGGACTTTCCTCGGCACCCCCGAAGGGATGACGCGACTGTCTGGCCGGCTCCGCCAGCGCACATTCTAGCCTACGCACGCCCTTCCTGCCGTGCTGATCGCGGCGTCAGGTTCAGCCATCCACGCATGGCGTGGATCTTCCGATTCGCCGGACAGCGCCGGCGAAACCCGCACCGCTTTGGTGGGCGCGGACGTTGGTCCGCACGATCCATCAACTGCCGTACAACGCCTTGCGCGGTGCGCCAGTCAGCTCGGCAGCCAGCTTGGCGGCAGTCGACGGCGGCAGATGCTCGCTCAGCTTGGCATAGACGCGGCGGCCATGCGCCAGTTGCGCTTCTTCGTCATCACCCGCGCCCTGCACCATCACCACGAACTCGCCCTTGCGCTGGTTCTCGTCGGCTTCCACCTTCGCCAGCAGACCGGCCAGGTCACCATCAAGCACGGTCTCGAACAGCTTGGTCAGCTCGCGGGCCAGCACCGCCGGTCGTTCGCCGCCGAAGATTGCCGCCATGTCGGCCAGCGACTCGGCGATGCGGTGCGAGGATTCATAGAACACCATCGTGCGCACTTCGCCGGCCAATGCCTGCAAGCGGTCGCGGCGGCCGCTGGCCTTGGCCGGCAGGAAGCCCTCGAAGCTGAAGCGGTCGCTGGGCAGGCCGGCCACGCTCAGCGCGGCGATGGCGGCACAGGCACCGGGAATCGGGCTGACCTTGATGCCGGCCGCGCGCGCGGCACGCACCAGCCGGAAACCAGGATCGCTGACCAGCGGGGTGCCGGCATCGCTGACCAGCGCCAGCGATTCGCCAGCCTGCAGGCGCGAGACCAGGCGCTGTGACAGCGCCTCCTCATTGTGTTCGTGCAGGGCCACCAGCGGCTGCTGGATGCCGAAATGGGACAGCAGCTGGCCACTGCGGCGGGTGTCTTCGGCACAGATGGCCGCCACCGAACGCAGCACCTCCTGCGCGCGCGGGCTCAGATCGGCCAGGTTGCCGATCGGGGTGGCGACGACGTACAGGGTTGGCACACTCATTTCAGCGGTACTCACGGGGCAAGGGTAGAATCGTAGCGTGTACCCGGCCAAGGCCGCTGCCCTCATCGCATGGACCCGATCATGAACAAGCCCGCCGCACGGATCTCCGCCCTGTCGTTGTCGCTGATGCTGCTGGCCGGCTGTGCCACCACCAGCCTGACCAGCACGCCCGATTCGCCGGCCCAGAGCCAGGCGCTGGCGCTGATCGAACAGGGCAAGCCGCGCGACGCCGCACTGCAGCTGGAAGGCCTGGCCGCCACCCTGCGCGGCGGTGCCCGCAGCAATGCGCTGGCCGATGCCGCCTGGGCCTGGCACCTGGCCGGTGACAGTGCGCGCGCACGCAGCCTGCTGGGCCAGCTCACCGCCCGCCAGCTGTCCGGTGCCAGCCTGCAGCGCTACCAGCTGACCGGCGCCGAGCTGGCGCTGGCCGACAAGCAGCCGGCGCAGGCACTGGCACTGCTGAAGGACCATGCCGACAGTGTTGCAGCCAGCCTGCGCACACGCTGGCTGCTGGCCCGCGCCCAGGCCCTGCAGGCCACCGGCGACGCCTTCGGCGCCGCCAACGAGCGGGCCCGCGCCCATGCCGGGCTGACCGGCAGCGCGCGCAGTGAAAACCAGGCTGCAATCTCCGGCCTGCTCGGCACCCTTGACGATGCCAGCCTGCGCAGCCGTGCCGCCGCATTGCCGGCCAACGATCCGCTGTACAACTTCGCCGGCCGTGCGCTGATCGCCCGTGGCCTGCCGCTGCCGCGCCCGTTCGACCGCGATGGCGCAGCCCAGTTCGACACCAGCAAGCGACCGCCGGCGATGAGCGACGGCTACCGACCGCCGGCCAAGCTGGCCGTGCTGCTGCCACTCAGCGGCCGCCTGGCCACCGCCGCGCAGCCGGTCCGTGACGGCCTGCTGGCCGCGTACTACGGCGAGACCCGCCGTCGCCCGGAGATCAACTTCATCGACACCGCCGGCACCCCGGCCGGTGCCCTCGCCGCCTACGACAAGGCCGTCGCCTCCGGTGCCGACTTCGTGGTCGGCCCGCTGGGCCGCGACGAAGTGGACGCCGTGTACGGCCGCCAGCAGCTGCAGGTACCGGTGCTGGCGCTGAACCGCGGCAAGGATGCACCGCCGGCCGGCAGCGCCGGTTTCTCGCTGGCACCGGAAGACGACGGCATCGTCGCCGCCGAGTACCTGCGTGGACGCGAACGCAACCGCGCACTGGTGATCAGCAGCAATGACGACACCGGCCGCCGTTCCGCTGCCGCCTTCGCCCAGCGCTTCGCGCAGCGCGGCGGCCAGGTCGCGGCCACGTTCAACGTCAGCGATGCCGTGGGCGATGTCGGCGCGCAGATGCGCAATGCCGGCCAGGTCGATGCCGTGTTCCTCGCCGTGCGCGCCCCGCAGGCGCGACTGCTGGCGCCGCAGCTGGCGCTGGCCGGTGCCGGTGGTGCCACCCGCGTCGGTACCTCGCAGCTGACCGTCGGCAGCGGCAAGGTGGAAGAGGACGTGGCCCTGGACGGCATCGTCTACCCGAACGAAGCCTGGAACGTGCGCAGCGTGTCCGGCCTGCCGTCGGCCAGCCAGGTGGCCAGCACCCTGCCCAGCGCTCGCGGTGCGGCCGGCCGCCTGTTCGCCTTCGGCGCCGATGCCTGGAAGATCACCGCCTACCTGGACAAGCTGTCCAACGAAGGCGGCCTGGACGGTGCCACCGGCACCCTGTTCCTGGACAGCAACGGCAACATCCTGCGCCAGCCGGCGTGGTCCACCTTCAATGGCGGCCGGCCGATGCCGATCGTCGGTGGTCGCTGAGCGCAGCCAACGTGGCTCGGCGGTGGAAGCCGCCGCCGAGCAGCACCTGCAACAGGCCGGACTGCAGCCGCATGCGCGCAACGTGCGTTACCGCGGCGGTGAACTGGACCTGGTGATGGACGATGCCGGCACCGTGGTGTTCGTGGAAGTGCGCTATCGCGCGCGCTCCGATTTCGGTGGTGGCGCCGCCTCGGTGGATGCGCGCAAGTGCCGGCGTCTGGCGCATGCCGCGCAGCTGTTCCTGCAGGACAACCCGGCGCTGGCCAATGCACCCTGCCGTTTTGATGTGGTGGAGGCCACGGGCGAGCCGCCGCAGCTGCGGTGGCTGCGTGATGCGTTCCGGCTGGATGACTGCTGATGGTTTCCGTCCGCTCTGGTAGAGGCCGACCTTGGTCGGCGCTTCTGTGCCAACCAAGGTTGGCACCTACCAGAGCGCAGCCTGGCCGGCACGACCACGGTGCGTGACTGATGCCGTCGATCATCACCCATGCCGCTGTGCCGTTGGCGCTCTGGTGCGCCGCTGATCGTGGCCGCATCCCACCACGCCTGCTTGCTGCCGGTGTGATCGCTGCGATGCTGCCCGATGCCGACGTGCTGGCCTTTGCCCTGCACATTCCCTACGCCGATGCCTTCGGCCATCGCGGCGCCAGTCATTCGTTGCTGTTTGCCGGCGTGCTGGCGGCATTGGCCGCGGTGTTGGCGTTCTTTGGTAGCGGCCGACCTTGGTCGGCACACCGCAGTTCCGGTAGTCGCCGACCTTGGTCGGCGGTTCTGTGCCAACCAAGGTTGGCACCTACCAAGGCAGGGTCAACGGTGGCATCGACCCTACAAACGGCGGTGTTCGTCTTCGTCTGCGCCGCCAGCCATCCGTTGCTGGATGCGATGACCTCCGGCGGCCTCGGTGTCGCCCTGGCCTGGCCATGGAGTGAGCAGCGCTTCTTCGCGCCGTGGCGACCCATCCGCGTTTCACCCTTCGCGCCACAGTTCTTCAGCGCGCGCGGCGTGTCCACCCTGCTCTCTGAACTGCGCTGGGTGTGGCTGCCGCTGGCTACCGTCGTTGTTGCCTGGAAACTGATCCAACCCGCTCCTGCTGCCCCACGAGATCCGTCATGAGTCCTGCCCTGCCCGCCCCCCTGGTTGCCGAACTGTCCGCCCTGCTGGGCGCGGAGGGCTGGCGCATGGATGACAACACGCTGGAGGCGAACGCCCAGGACAACTCATGGCGCCACCAGCGCCCGGCGGCGGTGGCGCTGCCAGCCGACATCGAACAGGTACAGGCGCTGGTGCGTGCCTGCCGCGCGCATGGCGTGGCACTGGTCGCACGTGGCGCTGGTACCGGCACCACCGGCGCGGCGGTGCCGCTGCCCGGCAGTATCGTGCTGTCGTTCACCCGCATGGACCGCATCGTCGAGATCCGCGCCGGTGACCGTTGCGCGGTCGTGCAACCCGGCGTGCTCAACGGCACCCTGCAGCAGGCGCTGGCCCCGCATGGCCTGTTCTGGGCACCGGACCCTTCCAGCGCCGAGATCTGCAGCATCGGTGGCAATCTTGCCTGCAATGCCGGTGGCCCGCGCGCAGTGAAGTACGGCACCAGCCGCGATAACGTGCTGGGGCTGGTGGCGGTGACCGGCACCGGTGACGTGATCCGCTGCGGTGGCGCCTACACCAAGGACGCCACCGGCTACGACCTCACCCACCTGCTGGTGGGCAGCGAAGGTACGCTGGCATTGATCGTGGAAGCCACGCTCAAACTGACCCCGTTGCCGGTCAGCCAGGCCGGGCTGCGCGTGCTGTACCGCGATGCCGATGCCGCCGCGGCCGCCGTATCGCGATTGATGTCGCAACCGGTGGTACCGACCCGCCTGGAGTTCATGGATGCGCGCAGCCTGGAGTTGCTGCGGCTGAATGGTGCCGACGTACCGGAGGCTGGCGCGATGCTGCTGGTTGAAGCCGATGGTGACCACGACACCCTGCCCTACCTGCTGCAGGCACTGGCCAGCGCTGCCGAGGGTGACGGCATGATCGAACTGGACGTGGCGATGGAAGGCCGTGCACGCGACCAGCTGTGGGCCGCACGCAAGGCGCTGTCGCCCGCGCTGCGCAGCGTTGCACCGGGCAAGATCAATGAGGATGTGGTGGTCCCGGTGTCGCGCATTCCGGAACTGGTGGCCGGCGTGCAGGCACTGGCACGCGACTACGCGCTGACCATCGTCACCTTCGGCCATGCCGGCAACGGCAACCTGCACGTCAACATCCTCTATCACCCGGACGATGCCGACGAGAACGCGCGCGCGCATGCCGCGCTGCCGAAGATCTTCGAACTGACGCTGGCGCTGGGTGGAACGCTGTCAGGTGAGCACGGCATTGGCCTGGCCAAGCGCGATTTCATGGCGCAGGCGTTCACTGCGGAAACGCTGGCGACGATGCGCGCCATCAAGGCCGCACTGGACCCGGACGGCATCCTCAATCCGGGCAAGGTGCTGCCGCCGGCATAGACCGCGCACCTGACTGTAGAGCCGAGCCATGCTCGGCTCACCGCGCGAAGCGCGGACTTCCCGCTTGCGGAACGCAGACCAGCCGAGCGTGGGCTCGGCTCTACACCGGCTTGTCGCTCGCGATATCGATCAAGGTCTGCCGGAAGCTGGGCAGCAGCACGCGGTTGCCATGCCCGCTCAGGTGATCGTTGTCGAAGAACAGCGGTTCACCCTCTTCCACCGCCGAACAGGTCTGCGGTCCGCACAGCAGTGGCAGCGGGTCCCACACCGTGAGCGATGGATAGCGCGCCGCCAGCTCAGCCAGCAACGCCATCTGCGGCGCACGCAGCCTTTCCAGATCGGCACGCGGCACGCTCAGGCCACCGGCACAGGCAGGATTGCGGCGGTTGAACCAATCCGAGCACCGATACGCACCGGCCTTGAACAACGGCAGCGGTGCATCAATGACCACCTGTACTCCCAACCGCTGCAAACGCCCCAGTACCCGATCAGCCTCATCACGCGCAGCCTCCGCGTGGGCCGGGGTACGCTCGGCCAGTAGTTGCTGATAGATCTGCTGTGCGTCCTGCTGCTGCCAATCGAACCCACGCAGCTCCGGCATACGCAGGGCCGCCAGCAACACGATGTCGCCCGGACGCGCCTCGTGCTCGATGTTCGACAGCGCGTCTTCAATGAAGTCCTGGCAATCGGCCGGGCTCGCCCGCAACAGATTGACGAAGCTGCAGCCGCCGCGATCCTGCTGGCGCACCTCCATGCCGGTCTGCCGCGCGACCATGCTGGTCATCGTGCGGTAGGCCGCCGCGTGCGAATCGCCCACTACGAACAGGCGCCGCCCTTCAAGCGCCGGCGCACTCACCGGTTCCAGCGGCCGCCAAGCGGGATAGCGGCGCGCCTGCCATGCATAGCCATCGCGGGTAACGCTGAGCGAGATCTGCTCGTGGTATTCCACCGTAGCCCACGCTCCTGCGCCGCATAGCGCCACCACTGGCAGCGCCATCGCCAGCACCTTGGCCGGCGCCAGGCGCAGCAGCGGTACGGCGCTGCGCAGCGGACGCTCGATGAAGTGATAAGACCCGGCGGATATCGCCAGCAGCAGCACCGGATACAGCCACAGCGCGGCGCCGTGCAGGCCGTAGGTCCAGCGCAGCAGCACCAGCAACGGCCAGTGCCACAGGTACAGCGAATAGGACAGCCGGCCCAGATACGCCAGCGGCGCGCACCCCAATGCGTGGCCGATGCGCGATGTCCCCGGCACCGACACACTCGCCAGCAGCATCAACGTGCCGGCCACGGTGGCCAGTACGCCTGGAACTGGCATCGCCAGCTGGGGGGCAATCACCACACCCGTGGCCAGCAGCGCCAGACCGGCCACGGCAACCGCATCCCCTTTCTGGCGCGGCGTACGCGTACGCATCCACTGGTACAGCAGCGCGCCCGCGGCCAGCTCCCAGAACCGCGCCGGCAGCAGATAGAACGCTGCCGCCGGTGCTGCCTGCGCCTGCCAGCCGGCCCACACCAGCGACAGCACGGTGAGCACCGGCAACAGCCAACGCGACCACGGCCAGCGCTCACGCCCACGCAGCCACACGAAGAACAGCAGCGGGAAGAGCAGATAGAACTGCTCTTCTACACCCAGCGTCCACGTATGCAGGAACGGGTTGAGTTCGGCGCCGGGTGAGAAATAGTCGTCCTGCTGCCCGGCCAGCACGATGTTGCTGAAGCCGACCAGCGCGGCCCAGCCGGTCTGGTCGAACTGCTCGTTGCGCCACGCGCGGGGAATGAACAACGCCGACAGCACGAAGGTGGCCATCAGCATCACCAGCAATGCCGGCAACAGGCGCAGCACGCGGCGGCGGTAGAAGTCGAGCAGCATCGCGCCCAGCGACGCATGGGTGCGCGAGGCCAGCGACTGGCTGATCACGAAGCCGGATACCACGAAGAACAGGTCAACGCCGGTGAAGCCACCGGGCAGCCACGTTGCGTTGGTGTGGAAGACGACGACGGCCAGCACCGCCAGGGCACGCAGGCCATCGATGGCGGCGTTGTGGGAACGTTCGGGCGCGGACATGTGGGATGCGGAAGTGAGCGATCCGGCAGCATCACCAGCCACCCCGCAGTCATTCAATGGACGATCGCGACAGAGCAGGTATGTGTTTAGGTTCGATCCAGCCTGTGAGCCAGAGTAGAGCCGAGCCATGCTCGGCTGCTCTTCGTGCAGATCGCGATGCGCCGAGCGTGGGCTCGGCTCTACAGGAATGTCGCGATTGCCACGCTGAGGCGCGCGCCACGCGTCTGCAGCACTTTCCAGCTTTCCAACAATTCTCATTGGCAGCATTGGCGCTTCATGCAAATCATGTAGCGCCACCGACAACGGGTGGCACGGGCTTGCAATCCCGTTTGGAGTATCTGTTGGTTACGCTTGTCTGCCGGCGTCGCTCATCCCCTGTGGGTGGCGCCGGCAGGCATTCTGCCCGCGCACCTATGGCGGGCGGTACGTGGGGGCCTCGTGCCCGCCGGCGTCTTGCAGATATTCCACCGGTATTGCAACCACGCACCGTCCGCCACCCTCGCTGTTAAGCGGGGTGGCTTCTTCGTCGCCAGCACAAGGAAGCCGCCATGACTGCCACACACTACCCGTACCTGTTCGCCACTCTCGGCGAGGCTGCCAACGATCTGCCCGAAGCCATCGCCCGCGCACTGGAAACCACACTCAGCGCTGCGCACGGCAGCGGTGCGCCCTCCAGCACCGCACTGTTGGCATGCCTGCAGCGCATCCGCCAGGTCGAGGCCGCCGACGGCCAGCCCTGGCCAGAGAAGGACCGTACATCGGGACACCGCATGGCCATGGCGCGTGCCAACCGCGCCAATGCCGGGCTGACCGTGCTGCTGGAACTGCTGCACGCGACCGAACGCGTGCGCGTGGATGGCGCTGATGACCAGCAGGTGGGTGACGACGTGCGCGAGGGATTGCTGCTGGCCTGTCGTGGCCTGGCCGAGTATGTGGATGTGCAGTTGCACGCGGCGTAGCGCCGGGCGATGCCGGTGCACCTCCACCTCGGTAGGTGTCGACCTTGGTCGACACACTCGTGCCAACCAAGGTTGGCACCCACCAGGGCAATGCCGATGCGCCCCTGCTTTGGTAGGTGCCGACCTTGGTCGATACATTCGTGCCAACCAAGGTTGGCACCTACCAGAACAATACCGATGCGCCCCCGCTTTGGTAGGTGTCGACCTTGGTCGACACACTCGTGCCAACCAAGGTTGGCACCCACCAAAGCAATGCCGATGCGCCCCTGCTTCGGTAGGTGTCGACCTTGGTCGACACACTCGTGCCAACCAAGGTTGGCACCCACCAGGGCAGTACCGATGCGCCCCTGCTTCGGTAGGTGTCGACCTTGGTCGACACACTCGTGCCAACCAAGGTTGGCATCTGCCAGGGCAATACCGATGCGCCCCCGCTTCGGTAGGTGTCGACCTTGGTCGACACACTCGTGCCAACCAAGGTTGGCACCCACCAGGGCAGTACCGATGCGCCCCTGCTTCGGTAGGTGTCGACCTTGGTCGACACACTCGTGCCAACCAAGGTTGGCATCTGCCAGGGCAATACCGATGCGCCCCCGCTTCGGTAGGTGTCGACCTTGGTCGACACACTCGTGCCAACCAAGGTTGGCACCCACCAGGGCAGTACCGATGCGCCCCTGCTTCGGTAGGTGTCGACCTTGGTCGACACACTCGTGCCAACCAAGGTTGGCATCTGCCAGGGCAATACCGATGCACCCCCGCTTTGGTAGGTGTCGACCTTGGTCGACACACTCGTGCCAACCAAGGTTGGCACCCACCAGAGCAGTACCGCTGCGGCTACGCGAAGTGCTGGTAACCGCCGTCGGCGGCTTCGCCATCCACGTGTACGCCCCGCCCTTCGGCGATGCGGCCGATTCGGGTGAGCGGCACGTCCAGCGATTCGGCCAGGTAGTGCAGCGCATCGCGCTGGTCGGCGGCGGCGGTGAAGCACAGCTCGTAGTCGTCACCACCGCGCAGTGCGCAGTCGCGCGCGCCATCGCGGCCGAGCAGTTCACGCAGCGCGTGCGAGATCGGAAGCGAATCGGCATCCACATGCGCGGCCACGTTGCTGCGCGTGGCGATGTGACCCAGATCGGCCAGCAGGCCATCGGATACATCCACTGCCGCGTGCGCGAACGCACGCAGGCGCAGGCCCAGGGTCACACGCGGCGTCGGCCGCAGCAGACGCAGGCGCAGGCTTTCGTAGTCGGCCAGCAGCGTGGCGGTGGCGATGCTCAGCGCAGCTTGTTGCCACAGGCGCAGCGCACCGGCGGCATCGCCGAGCGTGCCGCTCACCCAGATATCATCGCCCACCTGCGCGCGGTCGCGACGCAGGGCCTGCCCACGCCCAACCTGGCCCATCGCTGTGACCGACAGCGACAGCGGGCCACGCGTGGTGTCGCCACCGATCAGCGCGATGTCGTGCTGGTCGGCCAGGGCGAAGAAGCCATCGGCGAAGGCATCGATCCAGTCTTCAGTGGCTTCCGGCAGCGACAACGCCAACGTGCACCACGCCGGGCGCGCGCCCATCGCAGCCAGGTCCGACAGGTTGACCGCCAGGGTCTTCCAGCCGATGTCGAAGGCCGGGGTTTCCACCGGGAAGTGCACGCCGCTGTTGAGCGTGTCGGCGGTGACCACCAGTTGCTCATTGGCACGCGGCTGCAGCAGCGCAGCGTCGTCGCCGATGCCAAGCAGGATGTCGTCGCGCTCGAGGGTGCGGGCGCGGATGCGGTCAATGAGGGCGAATTCGGCCAGGGACATGGGGCGCTCCCGCTGTTGTACGTGCCGCGCAGGGCGCGGTGGGCGGTAGTGCCGGCCGCTGGCCGGCAACCTCAGGATCCCTGCAGCTGCCGGCCAGCGGCCGGCACTACCACAGGTGGGTCAGTGACCCGATTCGACCTTGCGCCATTCCACGGCGGCACGATCCAGCACGCCGTTGACGTAGGTATGGCCGTGCTCGGAACCGAAGCGCTTGGCCGATTCGATGGCTTCGTTGATCACCACACGGTACGGCACGTCCAGGCGGTAGCGCAGCTCGTAGGCGGCCAGGCGCAGCACCGCGCGTTCGATCGCGTCCACTTCCTCGATGCCACGGTCCAGGTACGGGCCGAGCGCTTCGTCGATGTCGCGGCGGTTGTCGAGCACGCCGTGCAGCAGTGCTTCGAAGTACGCCAGGTCGGCGATTTCGCGGGCCTGCTCGTGGGCGAACTGAGCGATCAGCGACTGGGCGTTGCCGCCGGAGATCTGCCAGGCGTAGATGGCCTGCACGGCACGACGGCGGGCGCGCGAGCGCAGCACCGGATCGACGCCATCGCGGCGGACGGGTTTACCGGAGGGCTTGCCCTGGGTGTTCTTGTTCATGGCAGCTGCTCCAGAAGATTGACCATTTCCAATGCGGCGAGTGCGACTTCCTCGCCCTTGTTGCCGTGGCTGCCGCCTGCGCGGGCCTCGGCGTCTTCAACGCGTTCCACCGCCAGCACGCCGTTCAGCACCGGCACGCCGAAGTCCAGCTGCACGCGCATCAGGCCCTCGGCACAGCGGTCGGCCACGTGTTCATAGTGGCGGGTATCGCCACGGATCACACAGCCCAGGGTGAGGATGGCGGCGTGTTCATGGGCGGCGGCCAGGCGCGCGGCCACCAGCGGCAGTTCCCAGGCACCCGGCACGCGGATCACGTCGATGTTGGCTTCGGTGATGCCGTTGCCAGCCAGGCTCTGGCGGGCACCAGCGACCAGCGTGTCGGTGATGCGGGCGTTCCAGCGGCTGGCCAGGATGGCGAAGCGCGCCGATTCGGGAGTGCGAAGATCGCCTTCGAAGTGGCTCATATGCGGCTTGGGGGACTCGATAAGGGGGTAATTCTAGCGTGGATGGGCCCCGGCCGTGATCGGCGGCGGCCGGGGGCGTGCCGACCCATGGTCGGCACCCACCGTTGGCGGAGGTGTGGTAGTGCCGGCCGCCGGCCGGCAATCCCGGGGATGCGGTTGCCGGCCAGCGGCCGGCACTACCCATTACAGGGTCACCGTCTCCACCACTTCCAGGCCGTACCCGGCCAGGCCGATCTGGCGGCGCGGGGTGCCCAGCACGCGCAGCTTGCCCAGGCCCAGGTCGGACAGGATCTGCGCACCGGCACCGTTGCGGCGCCACTGGCCCACGTCCTTGTCCTTGCCCGGCACCACCGGCGCCGGCTGCTGGCGCAGGCGGGCCAGCAGGGCTTCGCCATCGCGCGGGGCCGACAGCACCACCATTACGCCCGCGCCTTCGGCATCGATGGCACGCAGGGCATCGGTGGCGGCCACGCCGAAGTCGTCACGGCGCCAGTGCAGCAGGTCGGCCAGCGGGTTTTCCACCTGCACGCGGACCAGGGTCGGCGTTTCCGCGTCCGGGGTGCCACGGACCAGCGCGAAGTGCAGGTCGTGGGCGATGCGATCGCGGTAAGTGACCAGCTTGAACGGGCCGAATTCGGTGTCGATCTCGCGCTCGTCCACGCGCTCGACGGTCTTTTCGGTGGCCAGGCGGTAGGCGATCAGGTCGGCGATGGAGCCCATCTTCAGGCCGTGCTCGCGGGCGAACACTTCCAGCTCCGGGCGGCGCGCCATGCTGCCATCCGGGTTCAGGATCTCCACAAGCACGCCGGCCGGTTCCAGCCCGGCCAGCATGGCCATGTCCACGGCCGCCTCGGTGTGGCCGGCGCGGGTCAGCACGCCGCCCGGCTGGGCGATCAGCGGGAAGATGTGGCCCGGCTGGTGCAGGTCCGACGGCTTGGCGTTGGGCTTCACCGCGGTGCGGATGGTATGGGCGCGGTCATGCGCCGAGATGCCGGTGGTGACGCCCTCGGCGGCCTCGATGCTGACCGTGAAATTGGTCTGGAACTGCGCGGTATTGGCCTGCACCATCGGCGCCAGGCCGAGATCGGCGGCGCGGGTGCGGGTCAGCGGCAGGCACACCAGGCCACGGCCATGGGTGACCATGAAGTTGATGTCGCTGGCCTTGACCAGCTCGGCGGCCATGATCAGGTCGCCTTCGTTCTCGCGGTCCTCGTCATCGACGATAACGACCATGCGACCCAGGCGGATGTCTTCCAGGATTTCCGGAATGGGGGCGAAATTCATGCGCGTGCTCCTTCGCCCAGCAGGCGTTCGACGTAACGGGCGACCAGGTCGATTTCAAGATTGACCGCACTGCCCACGCCCGAGGCGGAGAAGGCGGTGTTGGCCACCGTGTGCGGGATCAGGGCGACTTCGAAGCCTTCGTCGTCCACTTCGTTGACGGTGAGGCTGACGCCGTCCACGCAGATCGAGCCCTTCTTGGCGATGTAGCGGCGCAGCGAGGCCGGCGCGGCGAAACGCCAGCGCTGGGCACGCGCGTCTTCGTGGATGGACAGCACCTGGCCGAGGCCGTCGACGTGGCCGCTGACCAGATGGCCGCCGAGGCGGTCGGTCGGGCGCATGGCGCGCTCCAGGTTGATGACCGCGCCCTCGTCCAGCTGGCCCAGCGTGGTCAGGCCCAGGGTCTCGGTGGAGGCATCGGCCTGGAAGCTGCTGGCGTCGAATGCGATGACGGTGAGGCAGACGCCGTTGATGGCAATGCTCTCGCCCATCTGCACGTTGTCGAACGGCAGATTCCCGACATTGAAGGTGAAGCGGACATCGCCGCCGATGGATTCGCGTGCGGCCAGACGGCCGACGCCTTCGATGATTCCAGTAAACAAGAAACGTTCTCCGCGAAAAGTGAGCGAAAAACGCCGCAAGGCAAACAGGCGCACGCAGGGCATGAGCCCTGTGGCACCGTCTTCTTTCATCCGGACTATGACCGTCGGCTCCGGCATTGGACCGGATCTGCTGACCCCCGGCCATGGGCCGGGGCGCTCGCGGGCTCGTGCTTGCGCACCTACCGCCGGTGGGGAATTGCACCCCGCCCTGAAGACGTTTGTGTACCGGCGAACCGGCGTGGTTAGTGTACCAGCCCGGGCTGAACGGGGTGGGTGACCGGGGTCGGATCCCTTTCCGCAGGAAAGGGCTCTGACCCCATGGACCGGTGGCACAGCAGCGCAGGGGTCAGAGCCGTTTCCCGATGGGAAACGGATCCGACCCCCAACCCTGGCCTGCCCCAACCTGTGACGGCCGTCGCTCGTAATTTGTAAAACTTTCATTAAAATCCTGCGCTGGACGACATGAGGTCGCCACGGGCAGCCCGCTGGGCAGGCCCGCCAAAGGACTGAAATTCACAGGAATTCCCATGCGCAAGATCCTGATCGTGGCCGCCCTGCTGGCCGCCGCCCCGTTCACGGCTTCGGCTGAAGCCCTGAGCTACACCTACGTTGAAGGCGGCTGGACGCAGGTCAAGGTTGACGACAACGCACTGGACGACCCCAAGGTCGACGGCGGCTACCTGCGTGGCTCGGTGGCCATCGCCGAACAGGTCTATGTGTTCGGTGGCTGGTCGCGCACCAGCAAGACCAATCACTACGGCAATGATTCGCTGAAGCTGGAACTGAACCAGCCGGAGCTCGGCATCGGCTACCACATGCCGTGGACCGACCGCCTGGACTTCACCGCCGATGCCGCGTGGGTGCGCCAGAACGCCGAAGCCACCGTCCGTTTCGACGGCCTGCGTTTCAGCCAGAAGGATCACACCAATCTGGGCCGCGTCACCATGGGCATCCGCGGCAAGCCGTCGGCCATGACCGAAGCCTGGGCCAAGGCCGGCTACATGGATGGCGGCAACCACTTCAAGGGCACCTGGGTGGGCACCGTCGGCGGCCAGATCAACTTCACCCGGACCTGGGGCCTGGTGGGCGAGATCTCCGGCTACCGCGACGTCACCCAGTACTCGGCCGGCGTCCGCGCCAGCTTCTGATCCAACGATCGCTCCTCGTCGTGCGATCGAACGGGCCCCGCAAGGGGCCCGTTTTTTTTGTCCCTACAGCAGCGCGCTGCACTGTGGCGGAGTACGTGTCGTTTTCTGCAACCCGGCACGCTCACTGCGCCGGGTGGCTCTAGGACGAGTACGAAAGGCAATCCGGTCCGCCACGACGGGCATTTGCGAAAGACGTCAATGATCCCGGCGGGTTAGCGACGTTGGCAGCACCGTTGAGGCCACCCACGCAAACCGTATGCGACATCACGGCGAATCGATGACCTTGTCTGATGCCCGCATGGCCCGGCATGTTCGGCCCAGGCAAGGTAACCCGCATCGCGTCATGAAAAGACATTGGATCGTCGTAGGCGACACAACCCACAGCAACGGGCGCGTCATCACAGGATCGCCGTATACCGATATCGAGGGCAAAGCGGTCGCACGCGAAGGCGACCGGGCGAGCTGCCCACTGCACCAGGGCATCTTTCTGATCGTGCAGGGTGAACCTACCCTGCTCATCGACGGACATCCCGTTGCACTGCACGGGCACCACCTCGCCTGTGGCTGCCAGCTGATCTCGACCCAGCAGCGATTGGTGTTTGTCACCGATGCCACTGCCGATGATGAACATCCCCAGAGGGAGCCTGCCCAGGCATCTGCTTCCAGACCCCCGGTCTGCCTGGAATGCTTGCGGGCTGCGGCCGCCAGTGCTGCCCCACTGCTGGCGCGCGCATGATCGGCCACTACGCCTATGCGCTGCTGGACTGTGCGCCGGATGAAGATCGCGAAGCAGCGCTGCATCACCATGCGACGCACAGCGCACTGATGCATCGCTCACTGTTCGCAGGACAACCCGAAGGAAACCTCCTGCACGCGTCACCGTATCTGCTCGAACTGCCGCGGGGTGCCATTGAACAGCCCATGCATCATTGGTTGCGGCAGCTCGGCCACCAGCCTGCGGGAACCACCTGTCTGCTCTCGGACGTACCGTTCGAGGAGGTGTTCCTCCATCTGCATGCACAGCTCGACATCGCCCTTCCCGATGGATCACTCGCGCTGATGCGCTACTACGATCCACGCGCATGGCTGCGCTACCGCGACGTACTGACGATGCAACAACTGCGGCAGCTCTCCGGGCCGATCAACTTGTGGCAGATCACCGTGGGCGGTCAGACATGGGGGCTGACCCGCAGCGAACTGGAGCAGCAGGAGGTAGACGATGCTGACATTGAGCACTGAGCAGTACGCGATGCTCCGTCTGCCCGACGCGGCTACATTCTGCAGCCCGCTCGCTGACGAGACACGTAGCGGATTTCCCGGCGAAACCGCGCATCTGAACGATGCAGCGCTCCTGCAGGCAGTGCGTACAAGCTACCGCCATGCAGTGACCTCACTGCACATCACCCATCTGCCCACGATAGTGCGCTGGGTGAAGGCCGACGTGGCCTGGGCACCTGGACTGCGCGATCACGCGCTGACCGTGGCGTGGTTCCGGCGAACCACCCACGCCAACGCAACGGCCGCCGATCTGCTGGCACTGCTCGCCTCGCGCTTTCTGTCCGACTGAAAGGAGCTGACCATGGGTGCCATTCCACTACCTCTACCGCTGCCACCGGTGACGATTCCGGGTGGCTGGGACCCTACACAGGATGTTCCCGGGCACGCGCCTGGCGGAATCCCGGGAGACACGGCCGGTGGCCCTACGCTTGGCCAGATCTGGCGCGGCATCAAGGAAGCCGCAGGCGTCGGCGCCGATTCCAAGGTTGAACCGCGCGTGGAAGCCAGCGAAACAGACTGCGCGCAGACCAGTAACCAGAACGACTGCAATGCCTGCAGGCTGGCGCGGGGCTTCCTGGTGCCCGCCAACTACACGATTCCGTTCAAACAGTACCGCAACTTCGACTACCAGCTGCGCATTGCCAATCACCTGGCGGGCCCGGAAGTGTTCGCCTACACCTATGGCGGCACCGGACTGGACCGCGCTCGCCTGAGACTGACGACCGGCAAGGGCAAAAACGAGATCACCGTTACCGAGTGGAACCACGGCGGCATCCGCTTTGATGGCTTCTGGCGGAGCCGATGCACGGTGGTGGAAGCGAAGGGGCACTACAAGCAGTTTTTCTCCGCAATTGGAAATCTCCACCCTTGGGCTGCACTTGGCGGCAGGCGTCCGTCGATCCTAGACAGCTGGGCGAAGCGGTTCAAAGCACACCTGTGCCACGTTGCAGCGCTGGGCAGACCCGCAAAGCTCGAATGGCACTTCCTTGAAGTCGAGTGCTTCATGGCAGCCCAGCAAATTCTTGCCAGCCACTCCATTCATCTCAGGCATACGCCATGACGATCATGTACAGATGCAAGATCCACTGCACTATCCCTGAGAGAATCGTTGATGCCTCTACCGTCTATCGCGATCTGGAGCCGCTACTTCAAGCGCTACTGGAGGTGAGTGCGCTGTTCAATGGCTGGGTGGAGCACTCGCGCGGGAAGGGCCCGATCCCATTCACCGACAGAACAAGGTTCATCGAGATGCTTGCGTTCAACGCACGGCAGGACGGTGATGAGTACCCCACAGCTCCCTCTGCTGCGGGCGCAGGCGCAAACCTGACCACAGCGAGGACGCATAGGGAATGGAAGGCGACAGGATGCACCTCGATCAATTACTGGCCTTGGTTTGGCCAGTTGACGATGGAAATCGATGCACCGATCGAAGCATTCGGTGAATCCGAGGCGTCCGTCATCGTCCGCAGGTGCATTGCCGCGATAGCTCAAACAGTCGACGTCGAATTCGTCTCAACGGATGCCGTTGGACCGAAGCCTGAAGGCAAGGGCTACCAGACCTACTACCTCAACCACAGGCTGTTCCCTCACCGCCGTTGGCTGGGCTGGATGGGCTTCGTCCCTGTGCTGGTGCCGCACAGGTTCATTCCGGAGGCGGCCAAGATGGAAGTGGTGAAAGGCAGAGGTGCGATCATCGTGGCCGTGGACGAACCGTTCGACCTGCACAATCCCGACCACATCAAGCGCGCGCATCAGGTGGAACTGCGCATGGCCAATGCGGGGCTGCTGGATGTCACCGACACGTCGCTGCTTGAGTGAGACGGCGGCAGTAGGGGTGCCTGGCATTTCCGGCGATCCCCTTAAGAATGAGCGGACTCCATTCGCTTCTGCCAAGCCCGGATGGATGCGTACTGACTGCACGCAAAGTGCGCTAGGCTTGCCCGCCTCTGGAACAGGAACCCACGTCATGAAGACCCCCCTCCGTACCCTTCTGGGCAGTGCCCTGCTGTGCGCACCGCTGTTCGCCAGCGCTGCACCAGCCCAACTGACGCCCGAGCAGGCTTTCGATCTGTACGCACGCGTGCTGCTGGAAGACGACGCGGCCGCCACGCGCACGCTCAACGACGCACTGAAGCCGGCATTCGAAGGCCAGGACGCTGTGACCCCGAACCCGGGTGCGCTGGCCAAGGCATTGGCCGAACCCTGGCAGACCGTGCTGGCCAGCACCGGCGCCAAGGTCGACGCTGCGACCACCGAAGCGCTGTATGCCAAGGCGCTGCGTGATTCGAAGTGCCGCGCGACCAAGAGCGTGATCGAAGACAACGAATACGTTGAAGACCAGAAGCTGGCGCGCATCAGCTTCAGCTGCCAGGTGCCCGACCTCGGCAAGGTTCGCCCGCTGTTCGCCGCCAGCCTGGCCGCCGATGCCAGCCCGGCCTCGCGCAAGCAGTTCACCGATGCCTATACCCAGGCGCTGCAGAGTGGCGCGCGCGCGCCGGTCAGCGGCACCTTCACCCTGTACCCGGCCAAGGACAACGGCTACTGGTACAGCGGCAACTTCGATGACCTGGTGGGCACCGTGGCCGGCGCGCTGGCACCGTTCGAAGACTGGATGCAGGACGCGCAGGCGGCCAACGCGCCGAAGGTGACCGGCGTACCGGGCTGCGACCTGCTGCTGCAGCAGCATCGCGCCTGCGTGGCGAAGATCGCACCGGACCAGATCAGCGGCGTGGACGCCATGGCCGAGGAACTGAAGGCCAAGGCCCAGGTGCAATCGGCCGATGAGATGACGCAGGAGTGCAAGGCACTGCGCCCGATCGCGGAGATGATGTGGACCGACGAGTGCGCGTGAGAACGTAGGAACTGAACGCTACGGAATCAGCGATGTCCGGCGGAACCCAGACCGCACGTTCGGACTAGTTGCATGGACAGGCCACGGGGCGGGGAGCATTCTCTCCGCCCCGTCTGGATGGAATCACCATGCACCGTCTTCTTTTCTACCTGCTGGCCTTGGGTATGCACCTGCCTTCGGTAACTGCCCGCGCCAGGACACCGGAAGACGTCGTTTCCCACCATCTTCAGGCAATACAGGAACGCAACGACCTCGCACTGCGGATGCTTGTCCAGCAGCGCATGGCCGGCCAAACGGGTGCAACCGATGTGCCCGTCGATGCTCCGCCAATGGCGGTGTTGCTGGCGACCTGGACGAGAAACATCGAGCGTCATGCCGATCCGATCGATGGCGTGGATTTACCGCATCTTGCCTGGGCGCTGCAGGTTCTGGCCAACACCCGGTGCCAGCCGCACCGAAGCGAGGAATGGTACAGCCTGACCGGAGGCATGCAGGTTGCCGACGTGCACTTTACCTGCCGCGTGGGCGATGTCGAGCGTCTTCGGTATCTGTCCGAGGCCACGGTCTTCGATGGCGGTGAGCAAAGCGAGCAGCGCTTCTGGGGAGCCTACATCGCGACGTTGCGCGACGGCCCCTTCCACGAGATCGGTGGCACCACGCGCGTGGTATCGACCACTCAGGAGCCCGATTGGCACAGCGAAGAATCGAAACATCCGAACGATGATTTCTCACACGCCCGCGTCGAAACTGACGTCTATGAAGCCCTGATCGAAGCGCTCATCGCGCATCCGCGGGGCCTGTATCGCACCGGTACCTATGACGCCCTTGCGCAGATGACCGGCATCATGGAGTGCGACGATCTTGTGCAGCGGCATCGTCGCTGCATGGCGCGCATTGCGCCGCAGGAACTCAAGGGAGTGAGTGAACTGGCCAGTACCCTGAGCAAGCAACGACAGCAGATTCCCGAGGCGGAGCTGCTACAGCAATGCGTGGCCTTCCGCCCAAGAATGCAGGCACTTTGGACCCCTGAGTGCCGGTAGGCTGTGGCCACCTGCACGCACTTTCAGAACCGTTGCATGGCCCTGTGCGGCCCGCATGGTCAATGCTGTTGCCCTCTTCCATCGGGGCAACCGCATGAAACACCGCACGACGTCGACCACGGTCATGCTGATGGCGCTGCTGGCGCTTGTGGCGTGCGGGCAAGCCAAAGCTCCCAAGTCCAGGATTACGACCTTCTCGGTCATCCCAGCGGTTGCCTTCGAGTCAACCCTGCTGAGCGACAGGCAGCTGGATGCGTGGATGAGCGAAGACGACGACTGCCACGCATTCCTGATGTATCACGATCAGTGTGCCGTGTTGGTGTTGCCCCATGAGTACGACGACGGCTTTACCCGTCACCAGCTGCGATTGAAGGCGAAGAAACTGCCGGGCGAGGCACTGGGCGCGTACTGCCGCAACCTGCATGCGCTGTGGAAGCAGCAGTGGAAAGGCCAGTGCCCAGTCGGCGAAGAAGACGACGAAGATGCCTGACGACTAGGGCGTCGCCCCTGTTCCGCGTCATTCCCTCACGGGCGCAGCAGCAGCCTGATGTCCTCACCAACCTGGCGCTGGTCCACCACACGCAGGCGACGCTGCTGGTCCATGGCATCGATGCCGAGGCCGGCCAGCAGCGGGCGGCCGTTGTCGCCCAGCAGCGTGGGCGCCTGATACAGCAGCAGTTCGTCCACCCAGCCGCCGCGCAGCAAGGTACCGGCCAGCGTCGCGCCGGCTTCGGTATGCACTTCGTTGATGCCGCGCTCGGCCAGCAGTGCCAGCACCGCGCCAAGATCGAGACGGCCGTCAACACTGGGCACGCTGGCAAATTCTGCGTCGGCCGCATCCGGTGCACTCACTGCAGCATCGTGCAGGTACAGCGTCGGTGCCCCACCCTCGCGCACACGGCTGCACTCCAGTGAGCGCAGGCGCGAATCCAGCACTACGCGCAGTGGCGGCATCACCTCGGTATCGGCCAGGCGCACGGTCAGCATCGGGTCGTCGGCCAGCACGGTATCGGCACCGGTCAGGATCGCACCTGCGCGCGCGCGCCAGTGCTGCACGTCTTCGCGCGCGGCCGGGCCGGTGATCCACTTGGAGCTACCATCGGCCATCGCGGTGCGACCGTCGAGGCTGGCCGCCAGCTTCACCCGCAGCCACGGCCGGTTGCGCTCCACACGCGACAGGAAGCCCTTGTTGAGCTCACGTGCCTGCGTCGCCATCAGCCCTTCAGCGACTTCGATGCCGGCATTGCGCAGCAGATCGAAGCCACCCCCATCGACCTTCGGGAACGGATCGCGCATCGCGGCAACGACGCGCGACACACCCGCTTCGATCAAGGCCAGCGCACACGGCGGTGTGCGCCCGTAGTGCGCGCACGGTTCCAGGGTGACGTAGGCGGTGGCACCGCGCGCCTCGCTTCCGGCCTCGCGCAGCGCGAACACTTCGGCGTGCGGTCCACCGGCACGCTGGTGCCAGCCCTGCCCGACCACGCGTTCGCCGTGGGCGATCACGCAGCCGACCATCGGGTTGGGGCGGGTGGTGTAGGCGGCACGCTCGGCCAGACGCAGTGCGTTGGCGATGTGCAGGTGGTCGAGAACGGAGAACGGGGCGGTCATGCGGCCATGGTAGCGCCGTTGGTGGCGGTGTAGATCCACGCCATGCGTGGATGGGCGCCACTGTGCCAACCAAGGTTGGCACCCACCGGAGCAGATATCTGTGCCAACCAAGGTTGGCACCTACCAGAGCTTCAGCCCTTCTTCTTCTTGGTCAGGGCGATCACGTCGCCCAGCAGCTGCAGCTGTTCGGTACTGGACGGCAGGTCGCGCTCCAGCTTCTCGATCTCCTCGCGGAAATCGGCGACGTCCTCGAAGCTGCGGTAGACCGACGCGAAGCGCACGTAGCCGACATGGTCAAGCTTGCGCAGTTCGTTCATGACGAACTCGCCGACCTTGATCGAGGGCACTTCGCGCTCGCCGCTGATGCGCAGCTGGTGGACCACGGCGCGTACCGCCGCCTCGATCTTGTCTTCGGCCACCGCACGCTTCTGCAGCGCGCGGTCGAAGCCGGCGCGGACCTTGCGCTGGTCGAATGCCTCGCGGGTGCCATCGCTCTTGACGATGGCAGGCAGTTTCAACTCCACCGTTTCCATGGTGCTGAAGCGCTCGCCACAGGCTTCGCATTCACGCCGACGACGGATCGTCGCGCCGTCTTCGGAGACGCGCGAGTCGATGACCCGGGTATCGGCATGTTGGCAGAAGGGGCAGTGCATGGAACGCCTGGCTCAGGAAAGTACCTATTGCCACGGTCATGGCAGCGTCGCAAAGGTACCTGAGAAAGGGCCCCGCAGCAAATGCTGTCTGCGCGGAAGTGCCTGCATTTCGGCCGAACAGAGCCTCCAGCGCGGTCAGCGCTGCGCGTTCAACCGGGTGCCGGCGGCGCCGAGGCCGCGCGCGCCCAACGCAGCCACGCCAGATGCCCTGCCATCACCAGCAGCGGCGGGCCGAACCCGAGGAAGGCCAGGGTCGAGATCTCCCCGCGCTTGAAGGTGAAGTACAGCGTGGCGGCGACCACGCCCAGCGCGGCCAGGCTTCCCAGCGCCAGGCCTATCCAGGCGACAACCGGCGATTGGCGCAGGCCGGTAACACCGCGCCACAGGAACAGGCCGCTCAGCCACAACCACGACAGCAGGCCGATGATCCCGGCCGACGACCACAACAGCAGGATCCTGTGCTCGTCGCCCGTCAGGTACTTGCCATCCCATACGACCATCAGACCCAGCACGGCACCCGTGCCTCCGGCGGCCACCGTGGGCAGGCCCACCAACAGGCCGGCAATGGCCATCCAGCGTTTGTGCAGACGCTCATCCATGCGTTCGGTTTCCTTCCCTGGGCCGCATCATGCGCGGCGTTTGATCCACACCAGCATCGCAGCCGGCACCAGCATCGATGGGCCCAACAGCAACAAGCCGATGCCTTCGCCGTGCACGGCGATGCCCCACCACAGCGCCAGACCCAGCGGCGGCAAGGCGGCGAGACCGCCCGCCAGCAGCATCCACCACCAGAGGCGGTGCACGTGCAGCCCGGCACGCCCCTGCAGCAGAAAACCCGCGCTGAGCCACAACCAGGCCAGGCAGCCGGCAATGCCGGCCAGGCCCCACAGCGGCATCACCGTCACCGAGGCCAGGGTGCCATGGCCGAACTGGCCCAGCCCCATCAGCAGCAGCATCGTCGCCGCCGCGCCGCCCATCGCCAGGCTGGGCAGGCCGAACAGCACCGCCAGCGCGGTGTAGAGGTACTTGAGGTGGCGCTCATCCATGCGCGGTTGCTCCGATACCGGGGTCAGAGCCCTTCCCTGCGGGAAGGGATCCGACCCCTGCTTCGATCCGGGCTTCGGGGTCGGATCCCTTTCCGTCAGGAAAGGGCTCTGCCCCCTGCTGCGATCAGCCGTAGACCGGGTACTTGCGGCACTGCGCGCTGACGGCATCACGCACGCGGGCGATGACGGCGTCATCGTTCGGTGCGTCGAGCACGTCGGCGATCCAGTTGGCCAGGTCCACGCAGTCCTGTTCGACGTAACCACGGGTGGTCACCGCCGGGGTGCCCAGGCGCAGGCCCGAGGTCACGAACGGCGAACGCGGGTCGTTCGGCACCGAGTTCTTGTTGACGGTGATGTGGGCCTTGCCCAGCGCGGCTTCCGCGTCCTTGCCGGACACGTCCTTGCCGATCATGTCGACCAGCATCAGGTGGTTCTGGGTGCCGCCGGAGACGATCTTGTAGCCGCGCGCGATCAGCGTGTTGGCCATCGCCTGGGCGTTCTTCACCACCTGCTGCTGGTAGGCCTTGAAGCCCGGTTCCAGCGCTTCCTTGAAGGCCACGGCCTTGCCGGCGATGACGTGCATCAGCGGACCGCCCTGGATGCCCGGGAACACGATCGACTGCAGCTTCTTGACCAGGTCTTCGTCGGCGCCCTTGGCGACGATGATGCCGCCGCGCGGGCCGCGCAGGGTCTTGTGGGTGGTGGAAGTGACCACGTGCGCGTGTTCCAGCGGGCTCGGGTAGACGCCAGCGGCGACCAGGCCGGCGACGTGGGCCATGTCGACGAACAGGTAGGCACCGACCTTGTCGGCGATGGCGCGGAAGCGCGCCCAGTCGATCACCTGCGAGTAGGCCGAGAAGCCGGCCACGACCATCTTCGGCTTGTGCTCCAGGGCCAGGCGCTCGACTTCGTCGTAATCGATCAGGCCCTGGTCGTTCACACCATACTGCACGGCGTTGAACAGCTTGCCCGAGGCGTTGACCTTGGCACCGTGGGTGAGGTGGCCGCCGTGGGCCAGGCTCATGCCGAGGATGGTGTCACCCGGCTGCAGCAGGGCGAAGTACACGGCCTGGTTGGCCTGCGAGCCGCTGTGCGGCTGCACGTTGGCGTAGTCGGCGCCGAACAGCTGCTTCAAGCGGTCGATCGCCAGCTGCTCGGCGATGTCCACGTATTCGCAGCCACCGTAGTAGCGCTTGCCCGGGTAGCCTTCGGCGTACTTGTTGGTCAGCTGGCTGCCCTGCGCTTCCATCACCGCCGGGCTGGTGTAGTTCTCGCTGGCGATCAGCTCGACGTGGTCTTCCTGGCGCTGGGTTTCAGCGGCGATGGCCTTGGCCAGTTCGGGATCGTAGGATTCGATGCGGACGTCACGCGGGAACATCGGGTACTCCAGCAGGCAGGGAAAAGGGGTACGGCTCAGCCCCCGATTGTAGCCCCGCACCGGGCCTGCCGGGGCCGAAACGGACGGGGCCGGCATCCCCGAAGGAATCCGGCCCCGTATGGTTTCGAGTGGCGTTGCGGGGGCAGAGCCCTTTGCGCTGCAAAGGGATCCGACCCCGACTGCGATCCTCAGCGGCTGCTGAGCACGTACTGGGCGATCACACCGGTGGCGATGGCAACCAGCAGCATGTTGCCGCGGTCATCGCGGATCCACTGGTGGCCGTAGGGCGGGCGGCGCAGGTGGTAGCGTGGGTAGTCGTTCACCACATAGACCGGGCCACGGTAGTAGTCGCGGTAGCGATGGCCGACCTTCCAGCCGTAGCCCGGGCCATAGGCCGGGCGGTACACCACACGCGGCGGTGCCGGGCGGTAGTAGCGGTCATGGTCGCGGTGCCACTCGCGGCGATCCTGGCGGTAGTCGCGCCGGGCCTCGCGGCGGTCGCGCTCCCAGTCACGGCGATCCTGGCGCCACTCGCGGCGGTCCTCGCGCCACTCGCGGCGGTCATGGTCGCGGCGATGGTCGTTGTCGGCGAAGGCCGGGGCCACGGCGCCGAGCGCCAGCACAGAGGCCACGGCGCCGGCCATTACTCGATTGATGCGCATGTCAGACCTCTGCATGGATGGGTGGTGAACCCATATTGCGCACCCGATCTGAACCGTTTCCGGCTGGAAACGCTTCCCGCTGCAGGACTGTGACGAGGTATTCAGGCCGCGGCCAGCCCGGCAGCCCGTTCCAGGCGCGGCCCGGAACCGGTTCCGGCTATAATTGGCGGTATTCCATTTCAGTCTGTGCCCGCTGCCGCAACGGGATGTTCCCGTGACGGGTCGGGTGCAGGGCCGCGCCTACGGAGACCGCATGTCCTCGCAATACATCTACACCATGAACCGCGTGTCCAAGGTGGTCCCGCCCAAGCGGCAGATCATCAAGGACATCTCGCTGTCCTTCTTCCCGGGCGCGAAGATCGGCCTGCTGGGCCTGAACGGCGCCGGCAAGTCCACCGTGCTGAAGATCATGGCCGGCGTGGACACCGATTTCGAGGGCGAAGCCCGCCCGCAGCCGGGCATCAAGGTCGGCTACCTGGCGCAGGAACCGGAGCTGGACCCGACCAAGACCGTGCGTGAAGCGGTCGAGGAAGGCGTGGGCGAAGTGCTGCAGGCCCAGGCCGCGCTGGACGCGGTGTACCTGGCCTACGCCGAGGAAGGTGCCGACTTCGATGCGCTGGCCAAGGAGCAGGAACGCCTGGAGGCGATCCTGGCCGCTGGCGACGCGCACACCCTGGAAAACCAGCTGGACGTGGCCGCCGATGCGCTGCGCCTGCCGCCGTGGGATGCCATCGTCGGCAAGCTGTCCGGTGGTGAGAAGCGCCGCGTGGCGCTGTGCCGCCTGCTGCTGCAGAAGCCGGACATGCTGCTGCTCGACGAACCGACCAACCACCTCGACGCCGAGTCGGTGGAATGGCTGGAACAGTTCCTGGCGCGCTACACCGGCACCGTGGTGGCGGTCACCCATGATCGCTACTTCCTGGACAACGCCGCCGAGTGGATCCTGGAACTGGACCGCGGCCGCGGCATTCCGTGGAAGGGCAACTACACCGACTGGCTGACCCAGAAGGATGAGCGCCTGAAGCAGGAAGACAACCAGGAAAAGGCCCGCCAGAAGGCGATCCAGAAGGAACTGGAGTGGTCGCGCCAGAACGCCAAGGGCGGCCGCACCAAGGGCAAGGCCCGTCTGGCCCGCCTGGAAGAGCTGCAGTCGGTCGATTACCAGAAGCGCAACGAGACCAATGAAATCTTCATCCCGCCGGGCGAGCGCCTGGGCAATGCGGTGATGGAGTTCAAGAACGTCTCCAAGAAGTTCGGCGACCGCCTGCTGTTCGACAACCTGAACTTCCTGGTGCCGGCCGGCGCCATCGTCGGCATCATCGGCCCGAACGGTGCCGGTAAGTCGACCCTGTTCAAGATGATCACCGGCCAGGAAAAGCCGGACACCGGCGAGATCGTGGTCGGCCCGACCGTGAAGCTGTCCTACGTGGACCAGAGCCGCGACGCGCTGGAAGGCAACCACAACGTCTTCCAGGAAATCGCTGGCGGCCTGGACATCCTCAACATCAACGGCATCGAGATCCAGTCGCGCGCCTACATCGGCCGCTTCAACTTCAAGGGCCAGGACCAGCAGAAGATGGTCGGTTCGCTGTCCGGTGGTGAGCGTGGCCGCCTGCACATGGCCAAGACCCTGCTGCAGGGTGGCAACGTGCTGCTGCTCGACGAACCGTCCAACGACCTGGACATCGAAACCCTGCGTGCGCTGGAAGATGCGCTGCTGGAGTTCCCGGGCAACACCTTCGTCATTTCGCATGACCGCTGGTTCCTGGATCGCATCGCGACCCACATCCTGGCGTTCGAAGGCGACTCGCACGTGGAGTTCTTCCAGGGCAACTACCGCGAGTACGAAGAAGACAAGCGCCGCCGCATGGGCGATGACGCTGCGCCGAAGCGCCTGCGCTTCAAGGCGCTGAAGTAAGGCAAGAGGAAAGGCCGCGCTCGCGCGGCCTTTCTCCTTTTGCAATGTGTACCGACCATGCATGCCGGCCAGCGGCCGGCATCTACCCATGAGCGACCCCATGTCCCTGTTCGAGCGCCTGTTCCAGCTGCAGCAGCACGGCACCACCGTGCGCACCGAGCTGCTGGCCGGTGTCACCACCTTCCTGACGATGTCCTACATCGTCTTCGTCAATCCCGAGATTCTCGGCACCACCGGCATGGATGCGGGCGCGGTGTTCGTGGCCACCTGCCTGGCTGCTGCACTGGGTTCGGCGGTGATGGCGCTGGCCGCCAACTTCCCGGTCGGCATGGCGCCCGGCATGGGCCTGAACGCGTTCTTCGCCTTCACCGTGGTCGGCGCTGCCGGCCTGCCGTGGCAGCAGGCACTGGGCGCGGTGTTCATCTCCGGCCTGGTGTTCCTGGTGCTGTCGCTGACTGGCGTGCGTGCATGGCTGGTGTCGGGCATTCCTTCGTCGCTGCGCTCGGCCATCGTGGCCGGCATCGGCCTGTTCCTGGCGATCATCGCGCTGCAGAAGTCCGGCGTGATCGTCGGCAATGAAGACACGCTGGTGGCGCTGGGCCCGTTGAACACCGCGCCGCCGCTGCTGGCGCTGGCGGGTTTCCTGCTGATCGCGGTGCTGGAAGCGCGCCGCATCCGCGGTGCGATCCTGATCGGCATCCTGGCGGTAACCGGCGCCGGCTGGGCACTGGGCGACGTGCAGTACCAGGGCCTGGTCTCGCTGCCGCCGAGCCTGGCACCGACCTTCCTGCAGCTGGACCTGCCGGGCCTGCTGCACCACGACGGCGGCGCGCCGATCGCGGTGCTGCTGCAGGTGGTGCTGGTGTTCGTGCTGGTGGAAGTGTTCGATGCCACCGGCACCCTGTACGGCGTGGTCGGTCGCGCCGGCCTGCTGAAGCTGCCGGGTGCGCAGAAGCGTTTCGGCCGCGCCCTGCTGGCCGACAGCACCGCCATCGTGGCGGGTTCGATGCTGGGCACCAGCAGCACCACCGCCTTCGCTGAAAGCGCCTCGGGCGTGCAGGTGGGCGGCCGTACCGGCCTGACCGCGCTGGTGGTGTCGGCGCTGTTCCTGGCCGCGCTGCTGTTCTCGCCATTGGCGGCGATGGTGCCCAGCTATGCCACCGCACCGGCGCTGCTGTTCGTGGCCGGCCTGATGCTGCGCGAACTGGTGGAAGTGGACTGGAGCGACCTGACCGAATCGGTGCCGGCGGCACTGTGTGCGCTGGCGATGCCGTTCACCTACTCGATTGCCAACGGCCTGGCGTTTGGCTTCATCGCGTATGCGGCGCTGAAGGCTGGTACCGGCCGCTGGCGCGAAGTGCATCCGGCGGTGTGGCTGGTGGCGGTGCTGTTCACCCTGCGCTACGCGTTGGAATAAGCGGTAGGTGATGCCGGCCAGCGGCCGGCACTACCGGACGCGGGGTTCACCTGCTGCGCACGGTGCTCTGGGATGATGCGGGCATGGTTCGGCCTGTCCTTCCCACGGATCCGTCTTCGCCGTTGCGCCGTCGATTGCTGCGCGCGGCGGTTCTGGCGCCGTTGGCCGGTACGCTCGCTACCCTGCCCGGCTGCTCGCTGCCGGTGCAGGTCGATGGCACCTTCCTGCAGCCGTGGCGCAGCCACCTGCAATGGGGCCTGGCCGACTGGCAGCGATCCTTGAAGCTTGCACGTACGCTGGGCTGCCGGCAGCTGGTGCTGCAGTGGACCGGCATCGTCGGTGGCAGCGACGGCGACTGGTCACTGCCCGACGGCAGCCTGCAGCAGCTGTTCACCGCGGCCAGCGAGAACGATATCCGCATCCGTGTCGGCCTGCCCTTCCAGCAACGCTGGTGGCAGGCCATCGGCGCAGACGACGCCACGCTGCAGGCGTTCCTGGCCGACAGCCTGGCGCATGCACGCCGCTGGTTGGCACAGGCGCCCTGGGCGCAGCAGCCGGCCTTCGGGGGCTGGTACCTGCCTTACGAACTGGAGCAGTACCACTGGGCCGATCCGGCCCGCCAGCAATGGCTGGCGCAGTGGCTGCAGGGGCTGGTGCAGGCCGCCAGCGCACGCGGCGGCGACTGCGCGATGTCCTGCTACTTCAGCCGCCTGCAGACCGATGGCAACCTGGTCACGCTGTGGCAGGCGCTACTCGCGCACGCGGCCGTGCGACCGATGGTGCAGGACGGCGTGGGGGTGGCCGGCGCTGGCAACGTGCAGCAGTTGCAACCGCTGCTCGATCATTTCCACGCGCACAGCATCGGCTTCGATGCGATCGTTGAGTTGTTCCGCGAACTGCCCGGCGGCCCCGCCGACGGCAGCGGATTCAAGGGCGAAACGGCCGATGCCGCACGCATCCAGCGGCAGTTGGCATGGGCACGCGACAGCGGCGCACAGCACGTGCTGGTCTATGCACTGGAGCCATGGCTGACCCAGGACACGCCGCAGGCCGCGGCGCTGCGACGACGCTGGGGCCTGCCTCAGTAGTAGAGGATGGCGGTGGCGAACAGGCCCTTGGCGCGCTGCGTATCACCGCCGCCGATCGCGAAGCGGTACTGCACGGTCAGGTCCAGGTAGGAGCGCGGCGTGTTGTAGTGGTCCTCGCGGAACCAGTAGCGCACGCCCACGCCCGGTCCTGCGCCAAGTGACCAGCTGCGCTGCGTATCGTTGAGCGCGAACGACTGCGCCGGGAACAGCGGATAGCGGATGTCGCGCACGCGCGAGCGCTGGTCGAGCCAGTCCGCTCCCACCACCACATACGGCGTGACCACCCACTGGGTCTGCCCTGCACCGAAGCGGAAGCTTCGCCCGGCACGCAGTTCACCGGCAGCGAACCACTGTTCGCGATGCAGGCGCCCGTTGGCATCGCCGATCCGCCGCACCGGCGTACCGTTGGCATCGAGCGCGTCGAGGGTGAAGGTGGCACCGTTGTCGTCCCAGGTATATCCCCCCTGCGCGTAGCCACTGACCATCCACCACTGGTTCACATCGGTGCGCAGATCGGTGCCGTGGTAATAGCCGTAGGTCAGGTAGGACATCCAGCCGCCGGAACCGCTGGCCAAGCGGTAGCGCGCCAGCGTGCTGGCTTCCAGTGACCGGTTCAGTCCCAGCTGCAGGCGGCACTGCACGGCCGCCGATGCGGGGTAGACCTCACCCTGGCGGGTTGCGCTGCCCAGGAACTGGCGGCGCTCGATGCCGGCGCTCAGACCGGTCTGGCCAAATGCGTAGCGCAGGCCGAACGAGGCGATGGTGGACGGCCAGCCGGTGGTGGAGCGCGAATGACTGAGGCGCTCGGCGCGTGCACGCGCATCCGGCGTTGATTCGCCGGTGCACGGATCCACCGCACGGATCGATTCATAGGTGCCGCCTTCGTCGTACAGCGTATTGAGCAGGCGTGCGTAGAGCTCCAGCGTGCCATGCTGGTCATTGAACGCGGGTGGCCGCCAGAACGCCTCCAGCGTGCTGAACACCGAATCGCCCGGCGTGCTGATCGCCGCACCGCCGACATTGGTTGCGGCCTGGCGCGCGCCACGGAAACCCGCCGAAGCGATCACGCCCCACTCGCGCGAGTAATTGGCGATGGCATTGCGCACGTTGTAGCGCTGGTGCTCATCCAGTGCCAGCTCACCGGCATCGGCGCGATCAATGGCGCTACGCAGCAGCGTCACCGCCTGTGGATGATCGCCGTTGGCCGCACTCGCGTACGCCTGGTCCAGCACCACGCTCTTCGGCGCCTTGCCGGTGGCCTCGGCGGCACGGAAGTCGGCCAGTGCCTGTGCCGGGTCCCTTGCCTTCTGGTTGAGGTAGCCGCGCTGCATCAGTGCTCCTGCGTCATCAGGGTGCTGTGCCAGCGCCGTATCCAGCCGCCGCCGCGCTTCGTCCTGCTGGGCACGGTTGCCCGCTGCCAGCGTGGTGGTCAGCAGGCCTTGCAGGTTCGCGTCGTCCGGTGCGTGCTGCACCGCCTGCCGTGCCTCATCGATGGCGTCAGCGTAGTCCCGCCGCGCATAGGCAGCGTAGGCGCGCTGTGCGGCACCGCCATCCCCCTGCAGGTCGGCCGGCATCAGCTCGCAGACATTGCCTGTGTCGCCAGACTGGCAGTGCTGGAACGGTGCCGGGTAGGCCTGGGCGCTGATGCGGGGAAGCGCGCGACTGGAGCGGATCGCCCGGGCGCGTTGCTCGATGCCCTGCTGCAGCAGCTGCTGCGCGCGTGTATCGCCCGCATCGGTTGGCAATGCCGACTGCAAGGGTGCCAGCAGCGCCGCGGCGCGCGTGCGGTCGGCACTGGCCAGCGCCGCATCCACCGCCAGCAGGCGCACGTTGCGTTGCTGCGTTGTTGACCCCGACGCAGCGAGTGCGGTGTCGAAGTCCTCATTGGCGAGCGCGGTATTGCCCTGGCGCTGGTGCAGGTAACCGCGCATGACCCGTGCATTGAGGTCGTTGGCATCCACCTGCAATGCCTGATCAGCACTGTGCTCAGCGTCGGCCAGCTGATCGCCCTGCAGCTGTGCGGTGATCAGCAGCAACCGGTATGAAGCCACGTCGGGGGCCAGGTCCACGGCAGCGTGGGCCTGCTCAATGGCGGCGGCATCCTCGCCTGCGGACAGCGATTGATAGGCCTGCTGGGCCTGCAGCAGGGCGCGTTGGCGGTCCAGTGCCACGCGCCGCGCGCGTAGCGCCTCGACATTCGGTGCGCCCAACCGCAGCGCGGTGCTGATGGCGGCGTCGGCCTGTTCGGGCTGCTGTTGTGCCTCCAGCGCCGCCACCCACAGCAACGCCCAGGCACCCTGCGTCGGCTGCTGCCGGAAGGCCTGTTCGGCCTTGCCGGCCGCCTCTCCCATCCGCCCGGCGTCATAGGCCGCGTATGCCTCGGTGGCCAGCGCGTAGGCCTGCTGCCTGCTGCGGTCTGCGGCACTGCCGACCGGACGCGACGGGGATGTCGTGCGCGCACCTTTGCCGCCAGTCGCCGCGCCACGTGCAGCGGTGGCAGCCGCCAGCGCCGGCAACGCCGGATCCGTCAACCCCGCATCCAGTGCACGACGCGCCTGCTGCTGCGCCTCGGCACCTCGCCCCAGTTTCTGCAACGCATAGATCTGCAGCAGGCGCAGCCGCACCACGTCCGGGCGCAGCCGGATCGCTTCGCTGGACTGCTGGTAGGCTGCGCGGTAGTCACCACGCTCATACGCGGCAAACGCTTGTTCGGCGATACGGTAGGCAGCTCCAGACAATGGCAGCTGCGCATCGGCCTGGGCCTGTACCGATACGCTGGCCGTGGCCAACGCGACGGCAATGACGGTGGACAGCAGCGTGGTCTTCATGCCGGCAAGGCTCCGGGAGGCGGTGACTGCAGCGCGGCCGCACGCCGGCGCTGCTCCTGCATGGCCTGGGCCACAGCCTCTTCGGTGGTGATGCCCTGCTTCACCAGGTAATCGCCGATGCGGCCGTCGCGCTGCGGCATGTAGTCGTCCAGTGCGATCTCGAACCGCGCGTGGTCGATCAGGCGCATCTCCACCAGCAGGTCACCCAGCAAGGGCACGTTGTCCAGGTGCCACTGCCGGTCGCCACCGATCAGACGCAGACCCGCGTTGATCTCGCTTTCGCGGGCAATGTTCTGTTCGATGTGCTCGCTGCGGGTTTCCTGCTTCAGCAGTGCCAACGCCTCTTCGGGCAATGGGCTGGCCACCGCCAGCCGCAGGGTGCCTTGCTCGCGCGGTGGCAGCGGCAACATGCGCCATTGCACGCAGGCATCGGCACTGACCGGGAACTGGCACGCGCGCAGGTAGTCCACATCGATTACCGCGCGTTGCAGGTCGCCCTGGAAGGCAATCGCCTCGGCCAGCGTTTCATCATCCAGCCAGCCCTGGGTGAGCAGGATGCGGCCCAGTGGCTGCTGCCGGCCGGCATGCTGCTGGTCCAGCGCCTGCTGGAGCCGCTCGGGCTCCACTGCCTGCCAGGTGGTCAACAGCTCACCGAGCTGCTTGCGGGTCTGCACCAGCTGCGCGGCATCCGGGAAGTCGTGCATGGTCTTGTCCCAGACCATGCGCTTGCCGAACAGCAGGTAGGCCAGGAACACCTTCCATGCGCGTGCGGTGGCCATGAAATTGATCATGTTGCCAACCACCATGCGCGGGATCGACATCAGCGCATGCTCCCAGCCATACAGCCGGTTGACGAAGTAGAAGCGCTGCACGACCCGGGTCGCCAGCGCCGCCGTGGTCAGCAGCGCCACGTTCATCTGCCAGGTACCGGCCTGGAACACGCTGGGGAACTGCATCGTCCACAGCCCGGTCATCTTCAGCAGCCAGAACAGCAGCAGCTGCAGGAAGATGAGGTAGGCGATGATGCTGACGAACGAGGTGATGATGCCCTTGCGGTCACGCGCCAGCAGGTACTTGGTGGCCAGCGAGCCACGCCAGCCCAGCGACTCCCAGCTCTGCAGGCCGATGCCCAGCACCCAGCGCGCCTTCTGCCGGTACGACGCGCGGAAGTTGTCGGGGAAGTACTCGCGCACGCACAGCGCCATCTGCTGGGTGCGCTCGCGTACCGGGCCCCAGCCGAACCATGACGGGCGACGCACGCGGAACTGCACCGGGAAGCGCGCGAAGATCGACTGCATGCCCATCGCCGCAAGCCGCGCACCAACGTCGTAATCCTCGGTGAGGCTGTCGGTGTTGAAGGGCTGGTTGTCGGTCTGCGCGCTCAGCGCCAGCAGCGCGCGCCGCGAGAAGCAGGTACCGACGCCCGCCGACGGCACCATGCCGGAAACACTTTCACGCACCACCAGATCCTTGGCGTGCCATTCGGCGAACTCGTCCATGTAGACGCCGGCCACCAGCTCGTACCACTCGCGGTCCAGCGAGGTGACCGGCAGCTGGATCATGTCCTTGCGCGGCAGCAGGTAGTTGTAGAAGCGCAGTTCCATCGGGTGCAGCACGTCTTCGCTGTCGTGCAGGATCACCCCGGCGAACTCGATGTCGTGGCGCTTCTCGTAATCGAAGATGGCCAGGATCAGCCAGTTCAGGCAGTCGGCCTTGCTGGTAGGCCCATCATGCGGCACTTCCACGCGGCGCAGGCGCTTGTAGCGGCGGCGCATGCGCTCCACTTCGTCGATGGTCTGCTGGTCGTTGGGATAGGTGCCGACGAACACCACGTACTCACGGTAGTCGAGCACGTTGATCATGTTCTCCACCATCTGCGCGATGACGTCGTACTCCATCCACGCCGGCACCATGATCGCCAGCGGCTGTTCCGGCCGCTGCAGCAGGTCGTCCTGGGTCAGTGGCCGGTAGGCCTCGCGGCGCTTGATCGTGAGTGCGCGCCAGCTCTCACGCACCCAGTACCAGACATCGATGAACAGGTCATCGAGGCTGGAGATCAGGATCAGCACGGCCACCGCCGCCGCCGTGGTTTCCAGGGCGGCGTAGTAGTTGGCCAGCTGGATGTTCCAGAACAGACCGTCCACGGCGGATCAGTGCCCTGTGTTGGCGGACTTGCGGCGGCGCACCTGGGTGACGCGGGCGGCCAGCAGCGCGAACACGATCACGCCGACCAGCAGCAGCAACCAGACCATGTGCCGTTCCCACTTCGATTGCGGATTGCCGTCCTGCGCGATACGCGTGCCATAGGGATCCTGGCGGTCGAATTCGCGCACGGCATCACTGCCGTCGAGCACGGCGAGATCGCCGCGCAGCAGCCGGAACGGCGCGCCGAACGACGGTGCCTGCGCACCGAGGTCGCTGTAGAGAACGCCCAGCTGGCCTCCGGACGACCCCACCTGCACCACGGCAGCACGATCCAGCCCGCTGACATCTAGCAGTGGCTGCGGCGTGCCACCGATCTGCAGATGACCGTCCTTCAGGCCGGCCACATCGACACCGGACGGCGCCACGCCGAACGCCAGCCACGGCGCACCCGGGCTGACCGCCGCACCGGCATCGACCACCTTCAGTTCCGATGCCTCCGGCGACGCGCTCACTGCACTGGCCACGGCGATGACCTTGCCCAGTGAGGTCGGCGCGTCCTGCAGCCAGGTGCCGGGCACGAACACCTGGTTGCCGCGCGACAGCCGGCTGCTGGCACCGACGAAGTCACTGCCCAGCGAACGCTTGGCCAGGGTCAGGTGGCTGCTGGGCAGGATCGAGACGGGGTAGCCGGTGGCCGGATCGTGGCAATAGGGGCGTGCCGGTTGGCGCAGGAAGCTGACGCGGATCTCGTTGCGCGCCGACAGGGCGTAGGCCGGCACCTTGGCCACCAGCCGTTGCGGCTGGCCGTTGGCCGACAGCACCTTGCCACCCAGCAGGTAATCGTTGAAATGGATCGTAGCCACCGCACCCTGTCCGGCCGCGTTGGGTGCCGCCGAGACATCGATCACCACTTCCTCGGGCAGGCGCCCATCGGCCGACAGCGCGCCGAGGTCGAAACTCGCGCTGCGGTCGGCGCGGGTGACCACATCCATCGTACCGGCGATGTTGCCGAGGCGGCTCAGCAGCACCTGGTCTCCGTCGAGCTTCGGCGTTCCCGCTTGGCTGACCTGCAGGCTGCGGCCCAGCGCGTAACTGCGCCACTGTTCGGCGAACAGTCCGGCGACCTTGCCCGCCGCCGCCGGGTCGACCACCAGCGTCGGGCGGCCGGCAACAGCGACCACGCTGACCGAGGCGTTGGCCGCGGGCTTTTCCAGCCCAGCCATGTCGGCACTGCGCCAGGCACTGAAGGCCGTGCCCGCATCGGCACCCGTAGCGGCAACCTGTACGGCCAGCGCGTCCAGTGCCGCGCGTGCGCCGGTCCGCAACGCATCGCTGCCGATCATCACGTCAGCGGCCAAGGGCCCACTGTCACGCAACGACAGCAGCGCCCCCACTTCGGCCAGGTCCTTGATCGCATGCGTACGCTCGCCGGCAACCAGCGCGGCATAGGCCGGCACGCCCTGCAGGCTGGCCGGGATGCTGATGCCGGTCAGGTCGACGCTGTCACCGACCTTGGGCAGCGCCACCACCTGCACCTGCTTGCCGCCGACCTGCAACGCGGTACCGATGCGCCAGGCGGCGTCGTAGGCCGGCGCCTGCAGCGCCTTGCCATCCACCAGCAGCCGCACCTGCGGTGGCAGCGCGCCCCAGGCCTTGGCCACGGTATCCACGGCACGCCCATCGAAGCGGTAGCTGAAGCGCGAGTCCGGCGACAGCCGCAGCACGTTGGCCGGTGCGCTCTGGTCGGCACACTGGTAGTCGGACACGATCGACCACCAGCCGACGCCGACCCGCACGAAACCGTTCTGCCGGGGTTCGCCATCGATGGCCAGCAGCTGGCTGGCGTCGCCCTGCGCGTCGGTGATCGAGCGCGCGGCGATCGGATCGCCATCGACCGACCACAGGCCCGAGGTGCGCCCGGCGTGGCCGCGCACATAGCGCCCGTCCAGCTGCAGTTGCGCATCGCGGGTGGCGACGCCGGCCGGTACCGGCAGGTAGACCTCGCGCTGGCTCTCCTGCCCGCTCAGCACCAGCGGTTGGCGGAAACCAAGTTCGCGCAGGGTCATCTGCCGGTTCACCGTGCTGTCGCCGCTCCATTCGGCGAACTGGCCGGCGACGTTGTCGGCGGCATGGGCAGTGCCGACCACGCCCGACAGGACGAACGCGGCGGCGGAAACAAACAGGGGAGAGCGGCCGGTCTGGGTCATGGCGTCACTTCATGCGGATGGGGGTGGGCGGCACCGCCGCTGCGGAGACCGGGCGAGAATTCGGGAAGCGGCGTGCCGCGCAGGGCAGCGACGATGCGGGCGCTGGCGCGGCCGTCCCCGTAGGGACTGGCATCAGGCTCGAAGCGGGTCGGCTGCGGTGGCTGGGCCAGTGCCGCATTGACCCCCTCGACGATGCGCGAGGGCGTGGTACCGACCAGCGTCACCACACCGGCCTCGACCGCCTCCGGGCGCTCGGTGACGTCGCGCATCACCAGAACGGGTCTGGCCAGCGCGGGCGCTTCTTCCTGCACGCCCCCGGAGTCGGTGAGGATGACGTCCGCACGCTGCATCAGGCGCACGAAGCGCAGGTAATCCTGCGGTGGCACCAGGTGCACGTTGTCGAGGTGGCCGAGGTGGGCGTTGACCGGGCCCTGCACGTTCGGGTTGAGGTGCACCGGGTACAGCACCTGCAGGTCCGGCCGCCGTGCCAGTTCGGCCAGCGCGCGGCAGATGTCCTCGAAGCCCTGGCCGAAACTCTCGCGGCGATGGCCGGTGACCAGCAGCAGCCGGCGGCCGGGGTCAAGCATGTGGAAGGGCTGATCGGCATGGGCTCGCAGTGCCGGATCGGCATCCAGGCGCTCTACGGTCTGCTGCAGGGCATCGATGACGGTGTTGCCGGTGACCAGGATCTGCCCGCCCAGATGCTCCCGGGCCAGGTTGGCGCGCGAGCTGGGGGTGGGCGCATACAGCTGGTGGCCGACCACATCGATCACCCGCCGGTTCATTTCCTCCGGCCAGGGCCGGTTGATGTCGCCGGTGCGCAGGCCGGCCTCGACGTGGCCGATCGGGATGCGGTGATGGAACGCGGCCAGCGCCGCAGTCATCGCCGTGGTGGTATCGCCATGCACCAGCACCCGGTCCGGGCGCACCTGCGTGTAGAGCGCGTCAAGCCGCTCGAACAACTTCGCGCACAGCCCATTGAGGGTCTGGTTGGGCACCATGACATCCAGGTCATGGTCGGCGCTGATCTCGAACAGCGACATCACCTGGTCCAGCATCGCCCGGTGCTGGCCGGTGATGCAGACCACCGATTCGATGTCCGCAGCCCCCGCCAGGGCCCGTACCAGCGGCCCCATCTTGATCGCTTCCGGCCGCGTGCCGAACACCGACAGGACCTTCATGGCAGCGCTCCGGAAGGCCGGTGCGACGAGGGGCAGGCAGCTGTAGCCACGTCTGGATCCTTTCGATGATCCCGTCCAATACCCGCAGGCAGGAGACGGTCATCTCATGAGGAAACTCCAAATTCGCGACATACATCACATTAAGTCGACTGTATGCGCGTCGTGGCATCGATCTTCATCGTTGCAGGATCAAGACGCAGTCAACGCCGCCCGTGGAACGGACGACGTTGCGGTGGAACGCAGCAGTGGCGCGGCCTGCGGCCGCCTTACTCGTACTGGATGGTGAACGTGGCCTGGCCGTTCGCGACACCGGCGCCGACGGTGCCGGCCTGGGTCTGCACATAGCGTGCACGCAGCGGCAGTGCCATCACGCTGGTACCCGGCGCGGTGGTGCCGACGTTGATGGTCTGGCCGAAGCGCACTTCGCGCTCGGTGCTGCCATCGCGCTGGACCATCTGGATGCCGATGCGGGTGGCGCTGTTGCTGGCCGCACTGAGCTTCAGTACGCCCGGCATGTTCGAGCTGTCCTGGTCGGCATCGAGGCGGATGCCGATCTTGCTCTGGTAGGCCGCGACATTGCTGCCCTGGCAGTTCAGGCGGATCTCGAAGTCACGATCAACGGCCTTGGAGCCGACACCGGTGAAGGTGGTGTTGGGCACGCTGCCGAAATCGACGGCAATGTTGCGGCTGCCGGCCTGCACTTCGCAGGTCGGGCTGACCACGGTGGTGCCCGAGCCCTTGAAGGTCGAGGTCAGCACGGGACGCCCGGGGCCATCGCCGTCGAAGTAATACGTGGTGAAGCGGCCATTCGGCGCGATCACGCCGGAACCGGTCTGAGCGGCAGTCTTGATCAGCTGGATGCGGAAGCGACCGCCGATCAACGTAACCGTCGAATTGCCGCCGAAAGTGAGCTGATGCGGGTAATAGACCTGGATCGAACCCGAATCACGGAACAGTTTGATGCCCACGCCAGGAACATCGGTTTCATACGTATCCGAGAAGCCCGGCACCGGGCGCTTCTGCGCGGCGTTGACGTACTCACCGATCGAACGGCCTCCGGACCAGTAGTCACAGCTGGCAACCCGGTCACGCTGGTTGATCGATTCGCTGATTTCCTTGATCACGCCACCGACCGGCGTGCTGGGCAGGATCACGATCTGCCCCATGTCCATGGTGACGTCCTGCGCAACGAAACCGTTGATCTGGATGCGGCAGGCCGCACTGGCCTGCTGTGCCAGCAACACACCGCCCAACAATGCGAGGCCGGCGAGTGCCTTGCGGCCACGGGAAGAAATCATCGGCATGCTGCCTCCAGCGGGATGAAGCCGGTCTTGGACGCATCGGCGCCTGCCGGTACCTGGTAATCGACGGTGCAGCGCTGGTCGGCGCCGGCGCCCCACTCCACCAGCAGGCTGCCCTGGTTCTTGTCACTGCGCACGTACAGGCGGCCACCCTGGCTGACCATGCCCACCGGCTGGCCCTGCTCGTCCTTGACCTGTGCACCGAACGGCATGGTGCGGCCATCGGGGTTGCGGACCTGGATCAGCAGCGCGTTGCCCTTGCGGGTATCGAAGCGCAGGTAGCTGATCGCACCGGCGAACGGCGCGACCGACTGGCTGGTGCTTTCCAGTTCGATGTCGTGGGCCATGCCCTGCGGGTCGAGGGTGACGGTGTTGAGGCGATAGGGCGACACATACGGCACCACGGCGTAGCCGCGGCCATCGACACGCAGGCCCGGGGCGTTGCTGACGATCGCATCGCGCGCACCCGGTGCTTCGACCAGCACCATGGTGTCGCCACGCTGCGGGGTGAAGGTGAAGCCGCCCGGATGCACGACCACGCTGCCGTTGGCACCGACCGAGGCCTGGCGGAAATCACGCGAATGGCTGTAGGTGGCGTTCAACGCGGAGTAGCGGCTGCGGTACTCGGCATTGCCGACCGCGGTGGTGCCACCCTCGCGGGAATCGGACAGGGCCACGCCGTAGCTGAAGTTGTTGTCGACGCCGGTCGAACCGGTGATGCCGACGCGGCTGTTGTCGTAGCCACCGCGGTCGCGCACGCCGAGATCGGCGCTGAACGACACCGGGTGGGTGCCACGGCCCAGCGGCACGCTCATCGACAGCAGGTACTGGGTGTCGGAGCGGCCAAGCACGCCCTCTTCGGTGCGCAGCGCCGAGAAGCCGTAGTTCACCGAACGCCAGGCATTGTTGTAGCCCACCTGGTACTGCTTGGAGGTGCCGGAACGGTCGTAGAAGTCACGCACCGAGCCGGTCACGTACAGCGCGCCGCCGCGACGGCCCAGCGGCTGGTTCAGCGTTACCTGGAACTGGCTGCGTTGACGGCCACGGGTGGTCGGATCGATGCCGCGCTTGTCCGAATCACGGCCATACAGCGCGTCCTGCAGGCTGTAGAAGCCCTCGGTCGAATAACGGTAGGCGGCCAGGGTCAGGTTGGTCCCGGTCTCGCCGATCATGTTGCTGTAGCTCAAGCGCACGCTGGCACCGGTGTGGTCGCCATAGTGGTCGAACGAGGTGCGTGCATGAGTGACGTCGGCGGCGAAGGCGCCGACCGGCGTGGACAGGCCGACACCGTACAGCAGCGACAGGTAGCCATCGCTCAGCGCCGTGCCGCCGTACAGGGTCAGCTGGTTGCCGATACCGCGCTGGTAGGTGCCCTGCACCAGCCACGGCTCATCGGCCAGCAGCTTGTTGCGCACCTGGCCGGCGGTCAGCGCGTAGCGCGACACGCCTTCGCGCAGCATCTGCGGCACCGAACCGAACGGCACCTTGAATTCGCGGCGGCGGCCATCGGCCTCGATCACGCTCACTTCCAGGTCGCCGCCGTAGCCGGTCGGGTACAGGTCGTCGATGACGAAGCTGCCCGGCGACACGGTGGAGGAATAGATCAGCTGCTGGTTCTGGCGCACTTCAACGCGTGCGTTGGTTTCGGCAATGCCGCGCACGACCGGCGCGTAGCCGCGCAGCGAATCGGGCAGCATGCGGTCATCGCTGGCCAGGCTGGCGCCGCGGTAACCGATCGAATCGAACAGTTCGCCGGTGGTGTAGGCCTCACCGATGGTGAGCATGCCGCGCACCTGCGGGATGCCGCGCTGTGCGTAAGTGGCGATGCTCTGCCAGTGGCGGCCGTTGCCTTCGGACCAGGTCAGGTTGGAATCGTGGCGGAACTGCCAGCCCCCCAGGTTCAGGCCGGCGTTGAGGCCGAGGTAGGCACTGCGGTTGCGCTGGCCACCCTCGACGCGGCTGTCGCTGTCGATGGCGTTGAAGCTGTAGCCGACGAAGCCGGCATTGATGCCGCGGTCCCACAGCGAAGGATTGACGTAGCCACGCGCTTCACGACGCAGGAACACCTGCGGGATGCTGAGGTCGTAACGCAGGTTGCCGCTGTCATAGATGCCGTAGGCATTGGCCATGCGCCGCTGCACCGGCACGCAGCTGGTCTTGTCGGTCGGCACGGACGGATCCTGCTGCAGCAGCACGGCCTCGCTGTCCACGCCCATTTCTTCCAGCATCGGCAACGGCAGGCAGGCGTCGACACGGCCCTGCTCATCGGCCTTGAACTGCAGGTCGCGGCGGCCCTGCCAGCCACCGTTGACGTAGACGTCGACGCGGTAGGTGCCGGCCACCATCGGGTTGCCATTGGTGAAGGACGCCAGATCGACCTGCTTGGCCTGGCCGGACAGGAAGCTGGAGTTGAACTGGGCCGACTCGGGTGCACGCGCATTGGCCGCACCGCTCTGCGCCATCAGCGCCTGTTCGCCGAGATTGGCCGGGGCAGCCAGCGCCCATCCTGGGCAGGCCACGCCAGCAACCAGCAGGCAGATCGCCTGATGGATCGACAATGTCAATCTGTTTCCGATCACACTGACATTCCTTCAATTCGCCGCACGGCGGCGGTGGCGGGATGCGCAGGCCCAAGTCCCGCGCGGCGCGTTCAGCCCCCGGTGCTGCCGAGGCGGACCTTGTGTTCCACCCGACCGCCGTAATCGTTGATGGTGATGAAGCGCACCTGGTCGGAGCCCGCCGGTGCGGTGAACTCCAGGCTCTGCTTCGGCGCGACCATCGCGCCCTTGTCTTCGACGGTCTTCTCGCTGCTGCCGGTCACGGCATGCACTTCAGCCAGCGTGACGTGGAAGGGGCTCGGGTTTTCCACCCGCAGGCGGTCGCCAGTGCGGGTCCAGCGCAGCGCTGCCGGCGCGTCGTTGGCGACGCCCTTCAGGCCCTGCGGCCGGTAGAAAAGCTTCAGCCGCGAACGGAACGCGACCTGCAGGTAATTCTGGTCACCGCTGTCGGCGTTGTCGGGCGACGGCGGCACGTCCAGCACGTTCAGCCAGAACACCGACTCGCGGTCGGTCGGCAGCTGCGCGCCGGAGAAGATCAGGCGCAACGCCTGGCTGCGGCCCGGCTCGACGCGCGCGATGGGCGGCGTCAGTACGAACGGGGCATCGCTGGTATCAGCGGTCTGGTTGGCGTCGCCGCTGTCGATCCAGGCCTGCACCAGCGCCGGCGATTCGCCCACGTTGTCGACCTGCACGGTGACTTCGCGCGCCTGCGCCGGATAGATCACTCGCGTGCCGTTGACCACCACGCCGGCCAGAGCGTTCTGGCAGAAGGGCAGCGTGAACGCTGCCAGCAGCAGCGCCCGGGGAAAGATTGCTTTCATCGGAAGTACTACGCTCGAGGGGTGTGGCCAGAGGCCGCGGAGCACTGGCCGGCGCGTACGCCGGCCAGTGCGGGTACGGCTACGATCAGTTGTAGATGATCGTGTACTTGACGCTGCTGGTGACGTCGCCCGGGGTGGCGGCGGCAGTGGCGTAGTACTCAGCGTAGTAGTTCAGATCGGCCGAGCCGTCGGTGCCGACGGTGACCCACTGCGAGTTGGTCTGGGCCAGGCCAGCGCCGGCAGCCTTGATCGGCAGGAACTGGTTGTTCGAACCCAGCAGCTGCAGCTGCACGTTGGTGGCAGCGTTGGCCGAGGACTGGTTGACCAGGCGGCCGCTGTTGAAGTCGACGGTCGAACCCGGCTCGAAGTAGGTCGCGACGTTGCCGGCGCTGCACTTGGTCAGGTTGATGGCGAACGGGGTACGGCCCGCAACGGCACCGGCGGTGGCCAGAGTGTTCTTGGACACGGTCGGCAGGTTGACGGCGAAGTCCTTGCCGCCCGGGGTCGAGATGGTGCAGGTCTTGTCGGTGACCTTGCCATTGAAGGTGATGGTGCCGTCGGCGGCGTTGGCGGCCAGCGGAGCGGCGGCCAGCATCAGAGCGGCAATGAGATTGATCTTGTGCATTCGCTTTTACCTAACCCTACTGAAGAGATGAGAAGTAGAGGAGGAAGCAAGGAGCACTGCCGGGCTATCAAGACCCATCCTTGCGTCTCACCTGTGGCCGGACTCGGACATACCTTCCCCTGAATCCGTGACGCAAGTATAGGCGCAACTGTGATGAAAGTCTCATTATTTTTCTGAACGCCAATTCATTGACGCATTAAATGTGACGTGGTAGGCAGAATGGGATCCCGACGGGCATGGAGGATTTGACGGCGACGCGATCAGGTCGCGAACGGCCCTGGATGACGGGTTGAGCGGCGCGTTCGGCATGCGCGAAAACAGGCCTTTTTCAGGTGGAAATCGCCTTATTTGATGCGCATCACTCTTTCTTGGTGATGGCCCTAGCAGATTCGGATTTGTCCTATTAAAGACGGATCGAACCTGTCGCTAACTAGGACACACCGAACCAGAGAACGTGTCATGAGGAATTCCATTCTGCTGTGTGTGGCCCTGATGTCCGTCAGTGCACTGGCCCAGGCCAGCAGCGGCAGCATCCGTTTCAGCGGCCGTATCGCCGAGCCGGGCTGCACGACGAACCTGTCCCAGGGTGAGCTGAGCCTGGCGGCCTGCCCGCCGTCGGCCAAGGGCTCGACGGTGGCCGTGACGGCACTGGCCGATGGCCAGGCCGCGACGCTGCGCGATGGCAAGCGTCAGGGCCAGAAGCTGTCGGTGTCGGCCAGCGCGATGCGCGCCGGCGATATCGCCTTCTCCGAGCGCTACAGCGTGCAGGCTTCGAAGCAGCAGCCGCTGCAGGGTGCTTACCTGGTCGTGGTCGACTACCTGTAAGCCCTGCCGGCCGGTATTACTCCGGCTGCGGCAACTCGAACACCTGGCGCAGATAGGCCAGATAGCCGGGATCGTCGCACATGCTCTTGCCCGGCGAATCGCTGAGCTTGGCCACCGGCTGGCCGTTGCAGCGGACCATCTTGATGACGATGTTGAGCGGCGTCGGGCCCAGATCATTGGTCAGGTGGGTGCCGACGCCGAACGCGACCTGGCAGCGCCCCCTGAAGTAGTCGTACAGGCGCATCACCTTGGCGATGTCGAGCCCGTCGCTGAACACCAGCACCTTGCTGCGCGGATCGACGCGGCGCTGCTGGAAGTGCGCAAGCATGCGGTCACCCCAGTCGAACGGATCGCCGGAATCATGGCGCACGCCGTCGAACAGCTTGCAGAAGTACATGTCGAAGTCGCGCAGGAACGCATCCAGGCCGACCACGTCGGACAGCGCGATGCCCAGATCGCCGCGATACTCGCGCGCCCACGACTCCAGTGCCGCCACCTGCGAATCACGCAGGCGCGGGCCCAGTGCCTGGAACGCCTGCAGGTACTCATGGGCCATGGTGCCGTGCGGGGTCATGCCGTACAGGCGGGCGAAGTGCACGTTGCTGGTACCGACCAGCTGCGGGCCGAGCGCATCGCGCAGCAGCGGCAGCAGGCGGGCGTGCCAGTCACGCGAGTAGCGTCGACGGCTGCCATAGTCGGCGATGCGGCATTGCTCGAAGCCGGGGGTATCGCGCAGCAGCGCGGCCTTGGCCTGCAGGCGGCGCTCGCCCTCGGCGAAATCGGCCGTGGTGGTGTTGCGGAACCAGACTTCGTTGATGATCGCCAGCAGCGGCACTTCGAACAGGATGGTGTGCAGCCACGGACCGGTGATGTCCAGTTCGATCTCGCCGGGCACGGTCTTCGAGGCGCGCAGCTGGATGTACTTGCGGTCGAGGTGGAACAGGCCGAGGAAATCGGCGAAGTCCGGCTTCACGAAGCGCAGGCCACGCATGTAATCCAGCTCCGCATCACTGAAGCGCAGGCTGCACAGGTGGTCGATCTCTTCGTCGATCTGGTCGATGTAGCGGGCCAGGTCGATGCCGGGGGTGCGGCACTTGAACCGGTACTGCACCTGGGCGCCGGGGTGCTGGTGGAGCACCGCCTGCATCATGGTGAACTTGTACAGATCGGTGTCGAGCAGGGACTGGATGATAGGCATGGGGCGGATTATGCGCCCGGCGGAGTGAACCGTGGGCGCGCCCGCCTTCCGTAGAGCCGAGCCCACGCTCGGCTGGATGTTGCCTGAGCCGAGCGTGGGCTCGGCTCTACAACGACCTGCGCAGCAGCCTCGGCACCAGCATCAGGGCATGCGCCCAGATCGCGCCCCACACCGCCACGCGCACCGGCAGCGAGCGCTGCCTGGCCTCGAACTTCTGGAAATAGCGCCACAGGCCCTTGTGCTTGTGCCATTCAACGAAGAACGGCCGCGAACGGCTGGAGACACCGCGCACGTGGGTGACATGCAGGTCGTTGGCGATCGCCACCACCGCGCCGGCCTCGCGTGCGCGGCGGCACAGGTCCAGGTCCTCGGCGTGCAGGCGGTAGCCCGCGTCCCAGCCGCCGATGCGCTCGAACAGTGCGCGCGGCATCATCAGCAGCGCACCGGACAGGGCCGGCACCCGCTGCAGCGCCTGGTGCGGCTCACGCGGCACCGCCAGCTTCGAACCCTTCCCGGGCGAACGCAGCATCAACAGGAAATCCGGATCACGACGGCGTACCGCCTCGTCGGCATGGCCATGCTCGTCCAGCTGCTCAACACCCAGCAGGCAGTCGCCCAAGGCTTCGGCACGGCGGCGCAGTTCAGCCAACGTATCCGGCTCGACCATCAGATCCGGGTTGATGAAGGCCAGCCACGGGCTGTGCGAATCGGCCACGCCCTGGTTGTTGGCGGCGGCAAAGCCGGGATTGTCCGGATTGCCGACGAAGCGCACGCGGGGGTCGTGGCTGGCATGCCGCTGCACGATGTCCAGCGTGCCATCCATCGAGCCATTGTCGATCACCCGGATCTCGGCCACGTCCTGCGCCTGGCGCAGGCGCGAGAGGCAGGCGTCGATGGTGCTGCCACTCTGGTAGGTGACGACGATGGCGGCAATGGCAACATTCAAACGGGTGGCTCCGGCGCGGACGGGACGAACAGGTCGCCCTGTTCCTTCGGCATTATCGCCTGCCGCATGCGCTGCTGCAGGTCGGCGCGCAGCCCGTGCAGCGGGTCGTGCATCAGGAAGTCCGCCAACCGAGGCACCCAGCCCGGCCAACGCGCGGCCAGCGCTTCGAGATCGCCGTCACGGCTGACCGCCTCCCCTGCCCGGCTGACGAAAGCGGTCTCGCACAGCACGTTGCGCCAACCCAATCCGGCCATGCGCAGGCTGAGGTCGACCAGCGCCGCGTTCCAGCCGGCATAGCTGTCCACGTCCAGGCCACCGGCACGACGGCGCGCGTTGCCACGCACCAGCACCGCGTGGGTGACCGCCGACGGCAGCTCCGGGTGCAGCGTTGGCAAGCTCGCGCAGGTGTGCGCCAGCAGGTCCGGATCTTCAGGCTCGGGATTGATTTCGCCCAAGCGCGGCCAGGCGGAGGTTTCACCGGCGTTGCACCAGGGGGTTGCGGTTGCGATGGCCGCGTCGCGGGCAAAGGCATCCTGCAGCTGCTGCAGCCAGCCCGGTGCCGGCATGCTGTCCGGTGCCAGCACCGCCACGTCGAGGCCATCGCAGGCGCGCAGCATTTCATCGAGGTGGGCGACTTCGCCCAGCGGCCGTGCGCGCCGGGTGTACTCGGCCTGCAATGGCGTATGTGCCAACCAGTGTTCCACCACCGCCTGCGCACGCGGCCCGGTCTGCGCGTCGTCGGCCAACCAGACCGCGGTTCCCGGCGCGGTGCCGGCATCCAGCGCAGCCAGGCAACGATCCAGTGCAGCATCGTCCACGCACAGCGGCAACAACACGATCGCCCCCATCCCGCCTCCGTGGTTGTCGGTAGCCACAGCCTAGCACTGGGAGGGTATCGGCCGGGTTGCACCCGGCGCCCGCAGAGGCCAGAGCCAGAGCCGAAGCAACAGCCGGAGCAAAAGCTGGGTTCCTGGGGGATGGCGGGGTGGGTCCGGTTGCGGGGGACGCCGTAAACCCGTCCATGGGGGCTTGGCCGCGGCATCCATGCCGCGGACACCCCCGCAACCGGACCCACCCCGCCTTCGACAGTTGCCTGCGATCTGCCGGGCATTGCTTTCTGTAGAGCCGAGCCATGCTCGGCTCAGATCTCACAGATATCGAAATATTCGATTTCGATGGAGCGTCTTCCACGCATGGTGTGGATCCAGCGTGTCGACCAAAGTCGACACCTACCAACAGCACACGGAATCTGTCAGAGGCGGGGCGGTGTGGGTTGGCAGGACCGTTGGCGCCATGGATGGCGCCATCGAGCCCCCAGGGACGGGTTTACGGCGTGTCCTGCCAACCCACACCGCCCCGCCATCCCCCAGAAACCCGCTGTTGCTGTTGCTGTTGCTGTTGCTCCAGCCTCTGCGGGTGCCGGGCGCAGCCCGGCCGTAAACCCCTTACTTCTTTGCGCGCGGCTGGTTCAGCGGTTCCATCGCGCGGAAGCGCTGGCTGTACTCGTCGGTCAGGGTGCGTGCTTCCTGCCCGTTGCGCACGATGCTCGGGGTCAGCAGCACGATCACCTCCGAACGACGGCTGGTGCGGCTCTTCTGCCCGAACAGAGCACCTACCACGGGAATCCGGCTCAGGCCAGGAATACCGCTGCTGCCATCGGTGGCCGTGTCGGTGATCAGGCCGGCCAGCATGATGGTGTCCCCGCTCTGCACCGCCGCTTCGGTCGACAGCTTCTTGGTGGAAATACGCGGGTTGCAGTTGCGCTCCGTCGGATTGCAATTGTCCGGCACGTTGGAGGCACTGCTCACTTCCTGCACGATGTCGAGGAACACGGTGCCATCACGGGTCACGCGCGGCCGCACCTTCAGGATCACGCCGGTGTCGATGTACTGCACCGAGCTGTAGGTGCCGGCGCCGATACCGGTGTTCACCGTGGTGGTGTTGATCGGCACCTTGTCGCCTACGTTGAGCGTGGCCTCGGCGTTGTTGCGCACGAACACCGAGGGGGTCTGCAGCAGGCGTACATCGGTGACCTTGTCCAGCGCGCTTACCACCGCTGCGCCATTGTGGCCGGTGAACGCCCAGCCCAGCCCTTCGCCGGCGGTTGCGGCACCGGCGAAGCTGCTCCAGGAGCCGCCGGCAGCCGCCGGCAGGGTCACGCCACTCAATGCGCCGGTCAGCGCCCGCCCGGCCACCGCGTTGTCGAAGAACCAGTTCACGCCGTACTTCAGGTCCCCCTCCAGTGCGACCTCGGCCACCTGCGCTTCGATATGCACCTGCAGCGGCATCACGTCCAGCTTCTCGATCACTTCGCGGATCGAACGCCAGGCCTGCGGGGTCGAACGCACCAGCAGGGTGTTGGTTTCCTCCACCGCCGACACGCCCACGCGATCGCCTTCCACTTCCAGGCTGACGCTGACATTGCCGGACTGGCGCTGCGGCAGGTTCATGCTGCCGTTGCCGGTGCCACTGGAACCACTGCCCGACGTCGAACCGAAATTGCTGCTGTTGTTGCTGTCCATGCCACGATCACCGTCGCTGCCCAGCTGCGACGGCATCGCGCCCGGTGCCAGCGATGCAGGGCTGGAGCCGCCGCGGTTGCCACTGCTGGCGAACGCTTCGCTGAGGCGCTCGGCCAGGTCACGTGCCTTGATGTAGCGCAGCTCGTAGGAGAACAGGCGCGCACTGCCACCGGCCGTATCAATACGGTCCAGCCACTGCTGGATCTGGTCCAGGTAACGCACCTGCGGGGTGATCACCAGCACCGCGTTGGCATTTTCCAACGGCAGGAAGCGGAACATGCCGGCGCTGGGCGTCTTGCTCTCCTCGCCGAACACTTTTTCCAGGTCGGCGGCGACCTGCTCGGCCTTGCCGGACTGGATCGGGAACACGCCCACCGACATGCCCGAGAGCCAGTCAACGTCGAAGATCTCGACGGTGCGCATGTAGTTTTCCAGCTCGGCGCGGGTACCGCCCAGGGTGATCACGTTGCGGCCACTGTCGACGTTGACGATGGCGTTGGGCCGCGCATACGGCTCCAGCACCTTCTTCATCTCGGTGGCGGAGATGAACTGCAGCGGGATCACACGCACTTCGAAACCGCGCGCGCTGGCAGCCGGCGCCGTGCTCGGTGCGACGGTACCGGCCAGCGCCTGATCGGCGGCGACGATGTTGTAGCGGCCGCCGCTGTACACCATGCGGGCGTTGTTCCAGCCCAGCACCATTTCCAGCAGGTTCAACGCCTGCGCCGGCGACACCGGCTTGGGCGTCGCCAGCGTGACCGTGCCCTGCACCCCGGGTGCGATCACGTAGTTCTGGCCCAGCATGTCACCGAGGATGGCCTTGACCACCGCGTGCACCGACTCGCCTTCGAAATTGAAGGTCGCCTCACCGGTGCTGGCGCCATGCAGTGCCGGTGCCGGAGCGCGGGCCGCTTCGCGGTTGATCATGGTGCCGGTGCCACGTCGGATCACCGCCTGCGGAGCGCCCTGGGCGTCACGGGCAGCGTCAGCGGCGACTTCGGCCGCTTGGCCGGCCTCGGCAGTGGGCGACAGATTGCCCTTGCGCTGCACATGCGGCGCGGACACGGTGCTGCAGCCGACCAGCAGCGCGAGGGCAAAGGACCAGGGAAGGAAACGCAGGCTCATGCATTCACTCTATCGGTTGGTGCCATCGCCCGGGGGCGGCGACGGTTGTTGCTGCTGTTGTTGCTGCAGCTGGCGACGACGGGCCTGGATGCGTTCGCGGATGGCCTGCATCTGCGCTTCGCTGGGGCCGTTGGTGTTGGCAGGTGGGGCAGCGGCGGGCGGAGGCACGGCGCCAGCCGGCTGCTGCTGCGGCTGCTGCTGCGGCTGCGGAGCTGCTGCGGACGTGAGCGGTGCTGGTGGAGCACCCGCCGGGGGCGGCACCACGATCGCGCCTGCGGGCGGCGCGCCGTTGGCACCACGCAGTACGGTCGGTGGTTCGCCGCCCTGGCCGTTGAACACGGCCAGTTCCAGCACCTGGCTGCCGCCGGGGCCGATCACCGTGGCCTGGCGTGGCGCCAGCCCCACCAGCTGCCAGCCATCCACGGCGTCGCCATTGAGGCGCAGACGCAGCGAACGGTTCTGTTCGGTGGTGAACGTGGCCATGCCGAAATCGCCAGTCAGCAGCACGCCGGTCAAGCGCAGCGCGGCGCTGGCGGCCGGTTCGCCGCCTCCCAGCAGATACGGTCGCGGCTTGCGGTCTTCGGCGAACAGCGGACGTTCGCCGATGGCGCTGTAACTGTCGGCGCTGGCCATGCGCTCGGCGGCCAGTGGCGGCAGGGCTGGCAGCGAGGGCGCCGTGTCGGCATCACCGTCGGTGCCGGGCAGCTGGCTGCCGAGGCCAAAGCCGGTGGCCAACCAGACCGCCGCCGCCCAGCCGGCCAGAGCCAGCAGGAAGCCGGTGCGCAGGCTGATCTGCTCACGTTTCATCCGCCACCTCCTGCCCCGCTTGCGGCGCAGCCGGTGCGGGTGTCGGTGCGGTCGATGGCGGTTGCGGTGCCGCGCCCGGCTCGGCTGCAGGTGCCGGGGCAGCGCCATCGGCAGCGGCACCCGGCAGCAGATAGCCCGCCAGTTCAAACGACACGTCCAGGCCGAGTCCGGATTCATTCGGCGACTGCTGGAAACGCTGCGCGATCAGGTTGAGGTTGTCGACGAACAAGCGTGGGCTGCCGGTTTCCAGGCTGTGCAGCACGGTGGCCAGTTCGGCCACGCCACAGCGCAGGCGCACCTGCATGGCGACGCGTACGAACTCGGCGTCGCGCCGGTTGTCGGTGAGCGGCGTGCGGTTGCTGATGGTGCAGCTGCGGTTGCCCGGGCTGGCCATCGCCACCGCATCCTGCAGCTTGGCGCCAAGCGCGGCGGCGGCGGCCTCGGCAGTGGCCTCGCGCAGGAAGCCTGGCCGTTGCTGCAAGGCTTCACGGGTGGCACGCAGGCGCTGTTCGATCTGCGGCTGCTGCTGCAGCTGTGCCTGCACACGCGACTCGCGCTCGCGCAGCGCCGCGACATCGGCATCGATCTCGCGCAACGGCTGGGTGAACCACGGGTGCACCAGCAGGAGGTAGGCCAGGCCCAGCACTGCCAGCAGCAGCGCCAGCGCCAGCCAGCGGTCACGGCGTGCGCTTGGCATCGGCATCGGCCGCCTCCCGGGTCGGGGCCGCTGCCGGCAACGGCTGCAGCTCAGCGGTCATGGTGAAGCGGTCGCGGCCACTGGCGGCGCCATCGGCCTGCAGCACACCGGTCAGGTTGACCTTGCGCCACTGCGGCGCGTCCTGCAGCAGCTGCACCAGCTGCGAGGCCTCGCGGCTGAGCCCGATCAACTGCAGGTTGTTGCTCTCGATGGCCAGCTTTTCCAGGTAGGTGCCCTCCGGCAGGCGCCGGGTCAGCTCGGTCCAGATCTCCACCGTCCCGGCGCGCTGGCTGCGCTGCTTTTCCAGGAACGCCGCACCATCGATCAGCGCCTGCAGCTGCGCACGTTCGCTGGCCACGCCGCGCGCACTGCGTGCACTGCGTTCCACCTGTGCACGCAGTTCATCGGCCGCCGCGCGGCGGTTGTCGAGCAGTTGCAGGCCGGCCAGCACCAGCATCACCACGGCGGCCACCGCCAGCAGCAGGTTCCAGCGCCGCATCGGATCGGTCCGCAACTGGCGCTGTGCGGGCGGCAGCAGGTTCACCTGCAGCGTGTTGCCCTGCGCATCGATCGCATCGACACCGGCCAGCGCATCGGCCCACTGGCCCACGTCATTGCGCCAGGCCTCCAGCTGGCGCAACGGCCAGGCCACCAGTTCGACCTGCAGCTGGCCTTCGCCGGCCACGCCGAGTTCACGCACGTCATAGCTGACCTGGCTGGATTCGAATGGCGTCTGCCGATCGATCTCGAAACCAACCACCGCGCGCAGGCGGTCGGCGGCCGCCGCGGGCAGCCGCAGCTGGCGACGCAGTACATCGCTGGCCGGCAGCAGCCACAGCCGCGGCAGGCTGCGCAGGCGCGCTTCCAGCACCCGGTCCAGTTCAGCCGGCGACAACGGCCACGGCAGGCGCGCCACTGGCTCGCGACGCTCGCCTGCCTCACGCCAGACCTGCAGCTGGTCGCCCTCGCGCTGCAGCAGCAGGCGCGCCTGTGCCCAGCCCAGCGCCCACTGCCAACGAGCCGGCACCCAGGCCAGCAGCGATTGCCGCCACCAGCGCAGGAAACGGCCGGCACCCGGGCCGATCCGGCCCTGCACCTGCCGCAGACTGTCCTGCCAAGCCGTCATCTTGCTGTCATTCCCTGCTCCCAGCGAAGCACTGTGTAGGACCGCCCGGGAACCCCGCCCGAGCCATTGCGTACCACTGCCTGCAACACCGACCGGCGTCCACTGCCGTCGGTGACACGGGACTCGATACTATAGGTGCCACTGCTGCTGGCAAGGGTTGACGCACCGGCAGCGGAATCGGCATCACGCTCCTGCTGGGCACGCTGGGCCAGCACCGTATCCGCGTCCAGGCCCAATGCGGTCAACACCACGGCGCTGGCGAACTGCGGATCGGGTCGCGCCTGTCGGCTGTACAGGGTCAGGTGCGGCAGCATCTTCTGGTACAGCGGCCCACGCATGCCGAGCACCCGCTGCAGCTCGCCGAGGGTCTCGAAACGCTTGTTGCGCGGGCCATACGGCAACCCGGCCGCCGCATAGTCAGGCGCTTCGGCACCGCCCCCAGGCTGCAGCAGGCTGTCCTCGTCACGCCAATCGACGATGGCACCGGCCAGCTGCCGCGCAGCCCCCTCGTCTTCGCCCAGCGCCTTGAGAAAGGCGGTCAGCAGGGTCACGTCGGCCAGGTTCAGGTTGATCTTGCCGTTCTCATCCAGCACCTTGATCTCGATGCTGGCGTCATCGAACTGCCAGCGGTAGGTACGGCCATCAGCGCGCCACGGCGCCCGCTGCGGATCGGCGGACAGGCGCGTCAGCGCGTACTCCAGACCCGCGCGCGCACGTTCCTGGCCGCGCGCATCGTCATCCAGTACCCGCTGCTGCAGGTGCTCGACACGGGCGCTCAACGCGAACGCACCGACCAGTGCGGTCATCAATGCGATCAGCCACAGCACCAGTACCAGTGCCGCGCCATGTTGCCGGTTCACCGTGCACCTCCGCTGCCACCGGCACGCGGCGCCACCACCAGCGTCGGCCAGGGCGCCCCCTTGGCCGGCACGATCTGGATCTCCACCAGCATCGGCAGGCGCCGGGTGTCGTCCCAGCGCGGCATCCAGTCGGTCACCTGGCCGGTGCTGGCATCGATGCCGCGATAACGCAGTTGCACCGACTTCAGGTTCTCCACCAGCACTTCTGGCGGGCGTGGCGGATTTTCCGCGATGCGCTCGCCTTCCTGCAACAGCACCAGGTCCAGCAACAGGCGCTGCTGGCCGCTGCGGCCATCAACCTGCAGTGCATGCAGGTACGATCCCCCCCGTCCGAGATATCCCGGCAGATCGGCGGCGAACAGCATGCGGCTTTCTTCACCCTGGAAGAAGATCGGCTCGCGGGTGGGATCGGGCGCTTCGAGTGGCGTACGCAGCGCGCCTGCCAGTTGCCGACGCAGCAAGGTCTCCACTGCGCGCATGCGTTCGCTCTCGGCAGCGATCTGCTCGCCGCGCTGGCTGACCGCCATCGCCGAGCGCACGCTGGCGAACGCCAGGGCCAGGCCACCGGCCAGCAGCACCGTGGCCAGCATCACTTCAACCAGAGTGAAACCCGCGGCTCGGTGCTTCATCGCGCGCTCTCCAGGTCCGGCGGCAACAGGCGCAGGCTGCGCCAGCGCAGCTGCTCGCGCTCACTGTCGCCCCAGCGTACCTGCAGCTGCAGCTCGGCCAACCAGGGGGCACCCGGTGATTGCGATTGTGCCTGCGCCAGGTTGTTCGCGCGTGGCTCCACCCACGGCTGCACCTGCAGCTGCCAGTGGTAGCGCCCTTGTTCCCAGTCCCCCTGCTGGCTGCCGACCTGCAGTGGCGAGGCAACACCGGCTTCGGCCAGCAGCGACTGCGCATGCAGCACCGCACGCGTGCGCAGCTCGGCGTCGCGCACCTGTTTCGCGCCACCTGAAAGACTCCCCAGCAGCAGGGTCAACGCCAACCCGAGCAGGGCGAAGGCGATGATCACTTCCAGCAGGGTGAAGCCGCGGGCGCGCCGCTTCATTGCGACCGCCAGGGGCCGGAGCGGACCTCACCGGTCAGCCAGCCCACGTCGATGCGCCATTCGGCATCGTCACGCTGCAGCCGGATGCGGCCACCGCTGGAGCCACCATCGGGGTGGAACTCGATCACGCCCTGGCCTGGCGCGGTGGCCAGCTGCGCGGCGCCTTCGAACTGCACCTGCAGCTGTGCCGGCACCTCGCCGTGGCGCTGGTTGGCGCCTTCCCAGCGCCGCTTTGCCGGTTCGATGACGAAACGCTGCGGCTCACCGCGGGCAATCGCCTGTGCGCGCACCATGCGCAGCTGGTTGGCGATGTCCTTGCCGGCGCTGCGCAACTGCATGCCAGAGAAACCGCGCGACAGCCCTGCGGCGGTGATCAGGCCGATCGCAGCGATCAGCGCGATCACCAGCAGCATTTCCAGCAGCGACAGGCCTGCCGCGCGCCTGCCGTGCAGGCGCGGGCCTGACAGCCGGCGCGGCAGGAAATGCGTCATACGGGTTTACGGCTGGTAACGGATGTCGGCGTCGACGCTGCTGCCGCCGGCCTTGCCATCCTTGCCCAGGCTGACCAGCTCGTACGGCTGGCCTTCGCCCGGCGCACGGTATTCCAGCGCGTGGCCCCACGGGTCGTTCAGATCGGCCGGCTTGGCATACGGGCCCAGCCAGCCGCCAACACCGGCCGGTGCGGTCACCAGGTCGTTCAGCGAACCCGGCAGCTTGCCGGTGTCGATCTGATAGTTGTCGATCTTGGAGGCGACGGTCTGCACCTGCGCCTTGGCGATGTTGGCCTTGCCGCGGTCGGCACCGCCCAGCACACGGCTGGCGACCAGGGTCAGCACCGCGCCGATCAGCACGATGACGATGATGATTTCCAGCAGGCTCATGCCCGACTGGTTGCGCGCGGCGGTGAAGGAAAGGCGGATCGGTCGACGGGAAGCAATCATGGTCGGTCCTTTCAGTTGCGGAGTGTCGGGGTTGCGTAGGGATCCATCGTCAACCGATGGCATTGGTCAGGTCGTACAGCGGCACCAGCACGGCCACGATCACCGCACCGACCACCGAGGCCAGCACCAGGGTGATCGCCGGCACCATCGCCGCCAGCAGGCGATCGATGCGCCGGGCGCTGTCCTGCTCGAACGTGTCGGCAGCCTTCAGCAGCATGGTATCGAGGGCACCGGATTCCTCGCCGACCTGGATCATCTGCAGGGCCAGGCGTGGGAAACGCTTGCCGCGTGACAGTGCCAGCGACAGGCCGGCACCGTTCTTCACTTCGTCCGCGGCGGCTTCCACATCGGCAGCCAGCGCGCGGTTGCCCAGCACGTTGCGGGCGATGCCCAAGGCACCCAGCAACGGCACGCCATTGCGCAGCAGGGTGCCCAGCGTGCGTGCCAGCCGCGCGGTTTCCAGTTCGCCGAGCAGGCGGCCAATGCCGCGCCGCTGCAGCAGCCAGCCATCCAGCGCCAGCCGGAATGCCGGTTGCCGCGCCTTGCGTTCGAAGAACAACGCCACCAGCGCCGGCACCACCAGCAGCAGCACCCACCAGTCGCGCACGAACAGGCCCAGCTGCAGCACTGCGTTAGTGAACCACGGCAGCGCCACGTCCAGGCTCTCGTACATCTGCGCGAACTGCGGCACCACGTAGCCGAGCAGGAACAGCAGCGCGCCGCCCACCACCACCAGCAGGATGGCCGGGTACACCAGCGCGTTGATCACCTTGCCCTGCAGCGCGCGGCTGCGCTCAAGGTAGTCGGCCAGGCGCTGCAGGGTTTCGTGCAGGCTGCCGCCGGCTTCACCGGCACGCACCATGTTCACGTACAGGCGGGAGAACAGGCCGTGCTGGCGTTCCAGCGCGGTCGACAGCGGCGCGCCACCGCGCACCACGTCGCGGATGTCGGTAATCGCGCGGCGCGAGCGTTCGTCTTCCGGCAACCCGAGCAGGATCGACAGCGCGCGATCCAGCGGCTGGCCGGCACCGAGCAGGGTCGCCAGCTGCTGGGTGAACTGCAGCAGCGCTGCGCCCTGCAGCGGGCGCTGGCGCAGCAGGTTGCGCCAGGTACTGCCCCCGATCGCGCCACCATCGGCGAGCTGGGTCTCCATCGGCAGATGGCCCTGGTCCTGCAGGCGTGCGACCAGTTCGGCCTCGCTTGCGGCTTCCATCTGCCCGTCGAAGATCTCGCCGTGCGGATTGAGCGCCTTGTAACGGTAGGTCGGCATGTCAGCCCCGGGATCCTGCGCGCATCAGCTTTCCTCGGTCACGCGCAGCACTTCCTCGATGGTGGTCTGCCCGCTCAACGCCTTGGACAGGCCATCCTCGTACATGGTGCGCATGCCGGCTTCACGGGCGATGCGCTCGATCTCGCCCATGCCATCGCGGCGCATCACCGCACGCCGCAGCGCATCGTTCATCACCAGGAATTCCATGATGGTGGTGCGACCGAGGTAGCCGGTCGGCGCCAGCGCGGAAGGCTTCGGGCGATACAGGTGGATCGGTCCTTCCGGCTGCAGGCGGCGCAGCTCGAAGCGTTCGATCTCTTCCGGCGAGGCTTCATAGCGCTCGGCATGGGTCGGCTCCAGCCGGCGCACCAGGCGCTGGGCGAGGATGCCATTGATGGTGGACGTCAGCAGGTAGTCCTCCACGCCCATGTCGAGCAGGCGGGTGATGCCGCCGGCTGCGTTGTTGGTATGCAGGGTGGACAGCACCAGGTGGCCGGTCAGCGCCGACTGGATCGCGATGCGCGCGGTTTCCAGGTCGCGCATTTCGCCGATCATGATGATGTCCGGATCCTGGCGCACGATGCTGCGCAGCGCGTTGGCGAAATCCAGCCCGATCTGTGGCTTGGCCTGGATCTGGTTGATGCCCTCGATCTGGTATTCCACCGGGTCTTCGACCGTGATGATCTTGACGTCGGCAGTGTTCAGCTGGCTCAGCGCGGTGTACAGCGTGGTGGTCTTGCCTGAACCGGTCGGGCCGGTCACCAGCAGGATGCCGTGCGGCTGTTCCAGCACCTTGCGGAACTGCGGCAGGAAGGCGTCAGTGAAACCGAGACGATGGAAATCGAACACCACCGTTTCACGGTCCAGCAATCGCATCACCACGCTTTCGCCGTGCGCGGTCGGCACCGTGCTCACGCGCAGGTCCAGCTCCTTGCCCTGCACGCGCAGCATGATGCGGCCGTCCTGCGGCAGGCGGCGCTCGGCGATGTTGAGCCGGGCCATGATCTTGATGCGGCTGATCACCGCAGCAGTGAGGTTGGCCGGCGGGCTTTCGCCTTCCACCAGCACGCCATCGACGCGGTAACGCACCTTCAACCGGCTTTCGAACGGTTCGACATGGATGTCCGAAGCGCGCAGCTCCACTGCACGCTGGATCACCAGGTTGACCAGGCGGATCACCGGCGCTTCCGAGGCAAGGTCGCGCAGATGCTCGATGTCATCGACCGCACCGCCCTCGCCATCGGCGGTTTCGACGATCGCGCCCATCGCGCTGCGGCCCTGGCCGAACCAGCGCTCGACCAGGTCATCAATTTCCGCGCGCATGCCCAGCACCGGTGTCACCGGTACACCCAGTGCCAGCTGCACGGCCTGCTGCGGATACGCATCGTGGGCATCGGCCAGCCACAGCCGGACCCCCTGTTCATCCAGCGCGAGCGGGCAGACATGGAACTGCTTGAGGAAGCGCAGCGACAACGGCAAGCCTTCCGCCAGCCCTTGTGGCGGTGCTTCCGGCAGCTGCTTGCCTTCCAGCAGCGGCAGCCCCAGCACTTCGGCGCTGGCCTGGGCCTGGTCACGCTCGGAGACCAGCCCCAGCCGCACCAGCAGGCCCAGCAGGCTGCCGCCGGCCTCTGCGTGCAGCGGCCGCGCACGTGCCAGATCGCCTTCCTTCAGCCGGCCGCGCGCCAGCAGCGCATCCAGGATGCGGCCTTCAGCGTCGTCGGCAGCGGCGGTAGCAGCAAGCGCGTTCACATGACTCTCCTGTCAATCGGCTCGACTTTAACAGTTAAGCCATGATTTCCGCCGCCCCTGCGCCACCTTTCGTAAAAAGACGAAGCCCGTCACATGGGATGACGGGCTTCGGCCATTCAACTACGACAGTTCAAGCTTACTGCGTGGCGAGAATGCTCACCCCGTTGTAGGCCGCTTCACCCACCACCTTGATGTAGTAGGTGGCCGCCACCGGCTTGGTCACCCGCACCGTCTCGGAGGTGCCCGGACGGGTCGACTTGGCGTCGTTGTCGCTGGCACTGGGCTCACGGCCTTCAGCCACGTAGACCGAAACGTTGCCGGTGCCACCGTAGGTGATCACGCTGAACTGCTTGCCGGCAGCCGCTTCGAAGCTGTAGAGCTTGCTGCTGCCGGCCGCACCGGACAGGCCACCGACGGCAGCCTTGTTGGTCAGCGGCGTGGCCACCGGCCCGCAGTTCTCGGTGCACGGTTCTTCCAGTGCCTTGGCCAGCGCGGCCTTGGCATCGAGGATGCCGGTACCGATCGGCGTGGCCGCCGGGATGGCGACCGGGAACGGACGCGCGGTTTCCTTCAGCAGGGTGCGCATGGCCGCCGGAGTCAGCGGATCCTTGCCCTTGGCGATCAGTGCGCTCTGCACCAGTGCAGCAACGGCGGCCACATGCGGCGAGGCCATCGAGGTACCGCCCATGCCCATGTAGCCCGGCGTGCCCGATTCCGGCGTGGTGGCCGCATTGGAGCCGGTCTGCCAGATGTAGCCACCCGGGTTGCCGTCGACACTGCCGCCGCCACCCGGACCGGACAGGTCCACGCGGGTGCCATAGTTTGAGTAGTAGGTGATGCCACCGGTGATGCGCGTGGCACCCACGGTCACCACGCCTTCGCAGCTGGCCGGACGGTACTTGGACGCGTTGTCGGTCTCATTGCCGGCCGCCACCACCACGGTGGTGCCACGCGAGATCGCGCCGTTGATGGCGTCCTGGTAGGTGCTGCCGCAGGCGCCGCTGCCGCCCAGGCTCATGTTGATGATCTCGGCCGGGTTGGTGTTGGCCGGGATGCCGGTCACCGTGCCACCCGATGCCCAGACCACCGCGTCGGCGATGTCGGACAGGTAGCCGCCGCACTTGCCCAGCACGCGCACCGGCAGCACCTTGGCCTTGTAGGCGACACCGGCCATGCCGACGCCGTTGTTGGTCTGCTCGGCCACGGTGCCAGCGACGTGGGTGCCGTGCCAGGAACTGTCCTCTGCCAGCGAGCCGTCATAGCACTCGTTGTCGTTCTCGACCCAGTCACCGTAGTCCTGCGCACCCGGCACACGATCGTTGGTCGGGCGCCGCGAGGTCTCCGCATCGCTGATGAAGTCGTAACCCTCCAGCAGGTTGCCGACCAGGTCCGGATGCTGCGGCAGGATGCCGGTATCGATCACCGCCACCACGATGCCCTCACCCTGCGAGACATCCCATGCCGCCGGTGCGTTGATGCCACCCACCGCATTGTGCAGGTGCCACTGGTTCTGCTGGTAGAAGGGGTCGTTCGGCACCAGCGCGGGCTGCACGTCGCCGGCACGCAGTTCGGTACGGCGCAGTTTCACGTCGGCTTCGGCGTACTGCACCGACGGGTCGGCCTGCAGCTCCTTCAGTACGCGCTGCAGTTCGGCCGGAGCCAGGCGCCCCTGCACACGGATGAGGTCTGCACCGGTCGCCAGCCTGCGGACCACCTGCGGACCGAGCGTACTGGCACGGGACGTGCCACCGGAGAGGCTGGCACGGGTCAGTGCGGACTGCACGGTGGACAGTTTCGCCGAGCGGTCAGTGGCGGCGGCAGCACCGGCACGGTACTTGACGATGATGCGCTCGGTTCCCGGCTGGGCGGTGCTGGCCTGGCGCACCGGTTCGCGGGTCGGCAGTCCGGCGGCGTGGACGGCACCGACGGCCGTCATCGACAGCACGGCGGCAGCAAGCACATTGATGCGGAGGTTCTGCTTCTTGATCACGTCGAATTCCTCTTCTGGGTCATGGTTCGAACCAACACTGCGGCCATCATTCCTTGACGACTCCCGGCCGGCCCAGCCGGGATTGCCGTGACCTCCCCCCAGGCCCTCATTGCAGGTGCAGCGCCGGCGTGGGTGGCCGCCGGCGCAATGAAGTGACTTACCAGCCGAAGCCGGCACCGACGCCGACCGAGCTGTCGTCGCTGCTGAAGGCGCCGCCAAAAGTGACCGTGGCGCGATCGCTGATCGCACGCTGGTAACCCAGCGACAACGCTGACTCGCCGCCCTGGAAACCAATGCCGACGCCGACCCGGTTCTGGGTGCGGATACCCGCTGCACTGGTCGCCATGTTGAGCATCGCCGCGCTCATCGCACCCTGGCGGTCGATGCGGCGATCCATGTGGCGCAGGCGTCCGTCGATCTCGCCCTTGAACACATCGAAGCTGTCGGCGACGGCCTGGACGCGGCTGTCGGTGTAGCTGTTGGCCGTGGCCATGCCACGGTCGAGCTGGCCCTTGTTGACCGCATCGGTGGCCGTGGTACCGGCCGCCACGTTGGTGACCTGGCGTTCGTTGCCTTCGCTGCCCACCGAGACCGTGTTGGCACGATCGGCGACCGAGCCCTGGCCCAGCGCCACGGCGTTCGCAGCGGTGGCATTGGCACCCTGGCCGATGGCAGTGGACGAGGCGCCGCTGGCGACAGCGCCCTCGCCCATGGCGACGGCATTGAAGCCGTTTGCCGGCGTGCCCACCGGAATGCCGGCACCCGCTGCGGCGGCGGTCGGCGTGCCCTGCACGCGCGCGGTGCTGGCCGGTGCCGCGTCGGCCGTTGCCGGAGCATCGGCCACGCTGGCCAGCGGGCTTTCATCCAGCGCGGCACTCATTGCGCGCAGGCTGGAAGCACCTGCACGCGTGCCACCCGCAGTACGGCGGTCAATCTCGCTGACCTTGCGGTCCAGCGCGCCCAGCGCATCGCCGACGTTGCTGTAGGTGGCCCCCTGGATCACGTAGTTCGGTGCCACGAATACACCCTGCATGCCGACGCTGGCACCGCCGCCGAGGAAGCTGGCGGCATCGCTGAGCGACTGGAACAGCTGCCCACCATTGATCGCCTGGCGGCTGCCAGCCGCAATGCTGCCGGCACCGACGTTGTCGATGGTGGTGCCCTGGAAGCCGGACAGGGTCAGGCGATCACGGCTGGCGTCGTCATAGCCGACCGCACTGGCCGCCGTGGTTTCAACGGTGGCGATACGCGAATCAAAATCGCCCACGCGGGTTTCCACCGCGCCCACCCGCTGGTTGGTGACGTTGAGCTGCGAACCGGTGATGGCGTCGCTGCTGCCGGCGGCGATGCGGCCATCGGCCACATTGACGATGCGGCGCGTGGCCGGACCTTCGGTGCCGTTGCCACCGCCGACCGACACCACGTTGGCATCGAGCGCACGCGAACCTGCGCCCAGTGCCACCGAGTTGGCACCGGATGCGCCGGCGCTGGTACCCAGCGCAAGTGCACCATTGCCGATCGCCATCGCATTGGCACCCAGTGCATTGCTGCGTGCACCACTGGCACTGGCCGCCGAACCGATCGCGGCGGCATCACTGCCGCTGGCGTTGGCGATACCTGCGCCGGTGGCCTTGACGTAACGCGCCGTGCCATCGGCGGTTGCGGCGACCGCATCAAGCTGGCCACGATTGACCGCATCGGTGCGCTCGGTACCGGCAGCGACGCGGGTGATCTGACGATCACTGGTGCTGCTGCCCACCGACACGGTGTTGGCACGATCGGCCACCGAGCCTGCGCCCAGTGCGATGCTGCCGGCCGCCGAAGCGTTGGCACTGACACCCACCGCGGTGGCATTGGCGCCGGTGGCCTTGCTGCCATAGCCGACCGCAGTACCGAGGCGGCCACTGGCTTCGGCATAGCTGCCCAGCGCCGAAGCGCCATCGGCCGAAGCATTGGCGCGGAAACCACTGGCCTGCGACTGGGTGCCGCTGGCCGTGGCCTGCGCGCCGCTGGCGGTGCTGTAGGCGCCCTTGGCCTGGGCACCGGCACCGGTAGCGCTGGCGCCGAGTTCGCTGGCGCTGGCACCGCTGCCCACGGCCACGCTGTCGACACCAGCAGCCTGCGCCGCGTTGCCCAGTGCGGCCGCATTGTTGCCGGTGGCGAGCGCATCGAAGCCCACGGCCGTGGCATTGGCGGCCATGGCGTTGGCACCGCTGCCCAGCGCAGTGGCGCCGTTGCCGAGCGCATTGGCCGCGTTGCCGGCGGCCAGTGCGTTGTCACCGTCCACCAGAGCACCGGCCTCGCCATCGGCATTGCCGCTGGCCTGGAACTGCCGGCTGGTCTTGTCGGCAACGCTGGCGACTGCATCCAGCTGGCCCTTGTTCACCGCATCGGTGGCTTCGGTACCGGCTGCGACATGGGTGACCTGGCGCTCACCGCCCGCCTTGCCGACAGCCACCGTGTTGTCACGGTCGGCCTTGGAGCCGGCGCCGAGCGCGACGCTGTTGCTACCGTTGGCGGTGGCATTGGCACCCAGTGCGGTGGCACTGCTGCCCGCCGCCCACGAATTCCAGCCGATCGCCGTGGCGTAGTCTTCGGTGGCCCACGCGCCCGCACCGAATGCCGCAGCACCGGTGCCACTGGCACGCGACGGGATCAGGCCGAAGAAGGTGCTGCCACCGATGGCGACGCTCTCCTCGCCACTGGCTTCGCTGGACTGGCCGACCGCCACCGCGCCGGTACCGGCCGCAGCGGCACCGAAGCCTACTGCAGTGGTGTTGGCACCGCTGGCGGCCGAGCCATAGCCGAGTGCGGTGCCGAGGCGACCGCTGGCTTCGGCGTAGCCGCCGACAGCGGTAGTGCCATCGGCAGACGCGGCGCTGCGGAAGCCGCTGGCCAGTGCCTGGGTGCCGCTGGCATTGGCTTCTGTACCTGTGGCCGTGCTGTAGGCGCCGCTGGCCTGCGCACGCGCGCCGACCGCGCTTGCGCCCAGTTCACTGGCGCTGGCGCCGGTGCCGAGCGCCAGGCTGTCTTCGCCGGTGGCCTGTGCCGTGCTGCCCAGGGCAGCCGCGTTGCTGCCGGTGGCCAGCGCATCGATGCCCACGGCGGTGGCGTTGGCGGCCAGCGCATTGGCACCGCTGCCGAGCGCGGTGGCACCGTTGCCGATCGCGTTGGCCGCGTCACCGGCCGCCAGCGCGTTGTCGCCCTCCACCAGCGCCCCGGTTTCACCATCCGCATTGCCACTGGCCTGGAACTGCCTGCTGGTCTTTTCCGCTGCCGCGGCTACGGCATCGAGCTGATTCTTGTTGACCGCATCATTGCCCTGCGTGCCATCGGCCACGTTGGTGATCTGACGGGTATTGCCACCGCCGCCCACCGACACGGTGTTGTCGCGGTCGGCAATCGAGTCCGCACCCAGCGCCACGCTGTTGGCGCCGCGCGATTCGGCGGCGTTGCCCAACGCGGTGCTGTTGATGCCCCCCGACCAGGCGCCACCACCCACCGCAGTGGAGTAGTTGCCCGATGCCTCGGTGGCCAGCAGACCGAACAACGAGCCGCCAACGGCGACACTGTTGGTGCCGGTGGCCAGGCTGCCCTGGCCGGTGGCGGTGCTGTAGGCGCCGGACGCTTCCGAGTCGCCACCCACTGCCACACTGTTGGAGCCGGATGCATTGGCGAAGTTGCCGAACGCGGTGGCGTTGAACGCCGAGGCCTGTGCGTAGCCACCGATGGCGGTGCTGTAACCGCCGCTGGCTTCGGCACCGATGCCAAAGGCCGCAGACGCCGTACCACTGGCCACGCTTTCGCTACCCACAGCGGTGGCGGCGTCGCCACTGGCATTGCTGAAGTAGCCCACGGCCACGGCTTCTTCGCCGGACGCTTCAGACAGCACGCCATTGGCAGTGCTACCGGCGCCGCTGGCAATGCTGGCAGCACCGAACGCCGCACTCTGCTCGCCGCTGGCCTCGCTTTCCGCACCGTGCGCGGTGGCGTATTCGCCCGTGGCCTGTGCGTTGGCACCGACGGCGCTGGCGTTGGCTGCGGTCGCCAATGCATTGAAGCCCAGCGCCTGTGCGTTGCTGGCCAGCGCGTTGGCACCGCTGCCCAGTGCGGTAGCGCCATTGCCGATGGCGTTGGCTGCATCACCGGCCGCCAGCGCGTTGTCACCTTCCACCAGGGCACCGGCTACGTCGTCGCCGTTGCCGCTGGCTTGGAAGAAGCGGCTGGTGGTGGTGGCAGTGCTCGCCACCGCATCCAGCTGCGCCTTGTTCACTGCATCGGTGGCCTGCGTGCCAGCAGCCACATTGGTGACCTGGCGTTCGTTGCCGGCGCTGCCGACCGACACCGTGCGTGCACGGTTGGCGACCGAGCCGGCGCCCAGCGCAACCGCATTGCTGGCGCTGGCATTGCTGCCGGCACCCAGCGCGATCGCGCTCTCGCCACCGGCCACCGTGTTGGTGCCGATGGCGATGCTGTTGATGCTGTTGCCCAGCGCCTGGAAGCCCAGCGCCACGCTGTTGTCGCCATAGCCGAAGGCACCACGGCCGACCGCTGTGGAGCTGGCCCCGTTGGCCCAGCTGTTGTAGCCAATGGACGTCGCACCACTGCCACTGGCCCAGGCCGCGTTGCCGAATGCCGAGGCATTGGTGGCGGTGGCCCATGCACCCGAACCGAATGCTGCTGCGCCACTGGCAGTCGCCCAGCTGTAACCGCCTACTGCGGTGCTGTCCTCGCTGCTGGCGAATGCGCTGTCACCCACTGCGACCGCGTAGCTGCCGGTGGCGCGCGACTTGCCGCCTGCGGCGAAGCTGTTGTCTCCGCTGGCCTTGGCCGCGTTGCCGAAGGCGCTGCTGGCAGCCCCAGTGGCCTGCGCACCGCTGCCGACGGCGGTGGCATCGGCCACGGCGGTGGTGCCGACCTGCTGCGCCGTGCCGTCGGCGCCGATGATCGGTTGGTTGAATTCGTCATAAGCCTGGCCGAGACCACCGATGGCGACACCGCCATTGCCGGTGGCCGTGCTGTTGCGGCCCACGGCCACGCTGTCATCGCCGATGGCCGACGCGGCAGCACCCTGCGCGATGGCACCTGCGCCGATCGCATTGCTCGACGAACCCACAGCGATGGAGCCTTCGCCATCAGCCAGTGCGCCAGCATCACTGCCCGCCTCCGGCTGTGCCTGGAAGAAACGCGCGGTGGTGTCGGCAGTGCTGGCCACGGCGTCGAGCTGGGCCTTGTTCACCGCATCGGTGGCTTCGCTGCCCGCAGCGACGCTGGTGATCTGCCGTTCGTTGCCGGCACTGCCCACCGCCACGCTGTTGGCACGCACCGCTTCGGAGTTGGCCCCGAGCGCGACACTGTTGGCGCCGCGCGCAGTGGCGTAGTAGCCCACGGCAGTGCTCTGCGCACCGCTGGCCCAGGTCTGCGCGCCCAGGGCACTGGCGTTCTCGCCCGGTGCATAGGCGAAGTAGCCAACGGCCGTGGCTTCAGTGCCGGAGGCTTCGCTGAGGCTGCCGTTGGCCACAGCACGGTCGCCACTGGCGATGGCACCGGCACCGACGGCGGTGGCGGCTTCGCCACTGGCCTGGGTCTGCACGAAGAAGCCCAGGCCGGGGATCAGGTCAGCCGGGCCACCGATGGCAACGCTGCTGGTACCCGTCGCATTGCTCTGCGTACCCAGCGCGGTGGAGTAGTCACCGATGGCATTGGCCACGGCGCCGAAGGCCGACGCCTGCGCACCGGCCGCATAGGCGCCGACGCCGTAGGACGACGCCGCAAAACCACTGGCTTCGGCACTGGCACCGACCGCAGTGCCGCCGACGCCTGCGCTGGTTGCGCCGGTTTCCACCGGCACGCCGCCGCTGGTGATCAGCGGGTTGCCGTCGGCATCCACCGCAGCGCCACCCACGGCAACGCTGCCCGGACCGTTGGCCTGCGCGTTGTTGCCGAACGCGGCACTGTTCTGGCCCGAGGCCAGTGCGTTGTTGCCAACGGCAGTGGCGTTCTGCGCGACGGCGGTGGCGCCGGCACCGACTGCAGTGGTGCCGTTGCCGATGGCATTGGCGGCCTCGCCGGCCGCCAGCGCCTCGTCGCCCTCGGCCAGTGCACCGGCATCGCTGTTGCTGCTGCCGGTGGCCTGGAAGCGCTTGGCGGTGGCATCGGCCACGGCGGCAACGTCCTTCAGCTGACCGACATTGACTGCGTCGTTGTCTTCAGTGCCGGCGGCCACGCTGGTGATCTGCCGGGTCAGGCCGTATCCGGCGGCGCCGACGGACACGGTATCGACGCGGTCGGCCAGCGAACCCGCGCCGAGCGCCACGCTGCCGGTGGCAACCGCGACGGAGTTGGAACCCAGCGCGGTGCTGTATTCACCGACAGCCGTGCTGAACGCACCGACTGCGATCGATGCTTCGTTGGCGGCGGTGGCGCCACGACCGAGCGCGGTGCTGCCCGGGCCCATCGCCACGGCACCGCCGCCAACAGCGGTGGCGCCATCGGCGGTGGCTTCGGACAAGGCACCCAGCGCGGTAGCCGCGCCGTTTTCGCTGGCGGCGGTAGCGCTTGCACCGACGGCAGTGTCGCCGAGACCGAAGGCCGCAGCGCTCTGCCCGACCACCACGCTGGCATCGCCGATCGCCAAAGCACCCTGGCCGAACGCGCTGGCGCCGATGCCAGCGGCAATGGCCTGGGTGCCGATGGCGGTGGTGGCGTTGGCCAGCGACTGCGCACCCGCACCGGCCGCAACTGCGCCCTGCCCGTCGATCTTCGCCGCGTCGCTGTCATCGCCTGCGCCATCGGCCTTGAAATAGCGGTTGCCATCTGCGGCAACGTCGGCCAGCGCAGCCTGGGTGGCGCGCGCCTGCGCGTCCAGCTGCGCCTTGTTCACCGCATCGGTCGCCTGGGTGCCCGCCGCAACGTTGGCGATCTGCCGTTCCTTGCCGGCATCGCCGACGGACACGGTGTTGGCCCGCGTGGCCTTGGAGCCAGCGCCCAGCGCAACGCTGTTGGCGGCACTGGCATTGCTGTTGCTGCCGATCGCCACCGCGTTGCTGCCCTTGGCCGTGGCCGAGCCTTCGATCAGGCACTTTTCGAGCAGCTTGCCGCTGAATGCAACGCAGGTGGCGCTGCCGCCGATCTGCACCGACTGTGCTGCGGCGCTGCCACTCATGCCCAACCCCATTACCAGGCCCAGTGCCACTGCCAGCAGTGTGGGCGTGGCCTGTGTCGCATCGCGGCGCTGGTCGACGACCCCGCCACTGCTGCTGTCGGAGGAGGCCAGTTCCGAGGCCACCACCAACTGACCCAATGCTTTGTTCCAGACCTTGCGATAAATCCGATTCATCGGTACGGCTCCTGATTGGACTGGTTTTGGGCAAAGCAACGCCACCGCTGGGCTTTCCGGCCCAACGTCCCCTGGGGGCGTTTATTCGCGTGATTTACTGCGGGGTATTGCCGAACGGCGCGCAGCGACAGAAAACCGAGCGCGTGCGCCAACCGGTTACTGCGAAATGAATGATTCTGAAACGGGGTTCAAGTGTTAACGGCAACTTTGCAGATCGTCAAGACTTTGACACAGCAAATCCTATTGCCGTGAAGCACATCACTATTTCACGTGTTTATGAAATGATTTTGTTATGCATGCGTGACGATTCCTCGACGCATGAAAATGCATGTAACTAGCGGTCGCGACTGGAGTTTCAAGCGCGCAAAGAAAAACCCGCCGATCAACGGCGGGTTTTTCCATACGCGATGGCATTGAGGCCTGCGCGATGCAGTGCGATCAGCCGCACCACACCCGCGCGTTGCGGAACATGCGCATCCACGGCGAGTCACCCTGCCACTCGGCCGGGGCCCAGCTCAGGTTGAGCGCGCGCGGGGTGCGTTCCGGGTGCGGCATCATGATGGTGACGCGGCCGTCACTGCTGGTCAGGCCGGTGATGCCGTCGGGCGAACCGTTCGGGTTCAGCGGATACTGGCTGGCGATGTTGCCATGGCCATCGATGTAGCGCAGCGAGACGCGGGCGGCAGCCTGGTCGACGGCGTTGTCGAACACGGCCTGGCCTTCGCCGTGCGCCACCGCTACCTGCAGGCGCGAGCCGGCCATGCCACGCAGCAGGATCGACGGCGATTCCACCACTTCCAGCAGCGCGGTGCGGGCTTCGAACTGCTCGCTGGCGTTGCGACGGAACTGCGGCCAGTGCTCGGCACCCGGGATGATGTTTTTCAGCTGGCTCATCATCTGGCAGCCGTTGCACACGCCCAGCGCGAAGCTGTCTTCGCGCGCGAAGAACGCGGCGAAGGCATCACGCAGTGCGCTGCGCTCCAGGATCGAGGTGGCCCAGCCACGGCCGGCCCCCAGCACGTCGCCATAGCTGAAGCCGCCGCAGGCGACCAGGCCAGTGAACTCCTGCAGCGCCACGCGGCCTTCGATCAGGTCGCTCATATGCACGTCGAACGCGCGGAAGCCGGCACGTTCGAAGGCGTTGGCCATTTCGATCTGGCCGTTGACGCCCTGCTCGCGCAGCACCGCCACGCGCGGGCGTGCACCGGTGCTGATGAACGGTGCGGCCACGTCTTCGTTGAGGTCGAAGCTGAGCTTCGGCTTCAGGCCCGGCGCATTGAAGGCACGGGCGACCTCGCGCTCGGCATCCGCGTTGGCCGGGTTGTCGCGGCGCTTCTGCATCGCGTGGGTGACCGACCACCAGGCGTCGAACAGCGCGTCCCAGCGCCACTCGGCCAGGTTCTCGCCACCCAGCGACACGCGCACCACCGGTGCGGTGGTCGGCTTGGCGATGCGCTGCGCGCATTCGGTCAGTGCATGGCGCTCGACCAGGTCGGCGAAGGCCGCACGGTCTTCGCGTGCGATCTGCACCACCGCGCCCAGTTCTTCGTTGAACAGGCTGCGGAACGGATCATCGCCCCAGGCATCGAGGGTGATATCCAGGCCCAGGCGCGAGGTGAAGGCCATTTCGCACAGCGCAGCGAAGGCGCCGCCGTCGCTGCGGTCGTGATAGGCCAGCAGCAGGCCGGACTGGCGCGCATCGCGGATCAGCTCGAAGAAACCACGCAGGCGCTGCGGGTCGTCCAGGTCCGGCGCGGCACCGGCGAAGGCCGGCAGGTCGGCGTGGTCGGCATGCACCTGGGCCAGGATCGAACCGCCCAGGCGCTGCTTGCCGGCACCGAGGCCGATCAGCCACAGCTCGCTGTCCACGTCGCGGTCGAGCAGCGGGGTCAGCTGCTGGCGCACGTCGGCCACTGGCGCGAACGCCGAGATCACCAGCGACACCGGCGACACGCTCTTGTGCGCCTCGCCCTGGTCGTGCCACTGCGCCTGCATCGACAGCGAGTCCTTGCCCACCGGGATGCTGATGTCCAGCTGCGGGCACAGTTCCATGCCCACTGCCTTCACCGCGTCGTACAGCAGCGCGTCTTCGCCGGGGTGGCCGGCCGCGGCCATCCAGTTCGCCGACAGCTTGATTTCATCCAACGCATCGACCGGGGCCGCGCACAGGTTGGTCAGCGCTTCGCCCACCGCCATGCGTGCCGACGCAGCGGCGTCGAGCAGGGCCAGCGGGGTGCGCTCGCCGATCGACATCGCTTCGCCGGCCACGCCGTCGAAGTCGGCCAGGGTGATCGCCACGTCGGAAACCGGCAGCTGCCACGGGCCGACCATCTGTTCGCGTGCGGTCAGGCCGCCGACGCTGCGGTCACCGATGGTGACCAGGAAGTTCTTCGAGGCGACGGTCGGGTGCGCGAGCACGCGCAGGCCCGCTTCCTGCAGGTCCAGGCCACCGGTCTTCAGCGCCGGCCAGCGCGGGGCCGGCGGGTGCGCGGTGTCGCGGTGCATCTTCGGCGGCTTGCCGAACAGCACGTCCATCGGCAGATCGATCGGCGCATCGGCCGGGGTGTGGCCCGGCACGGCACCGTAGGCCACCACCAGGTGTTCCTCGGCAGTCGCCACGCCAACCGCGGCGAACGGGCAGCGCTCGCGGGCACACAGTGCGGCGAACTCAGCCAGGCGCTCCTGCGCCACGCCCAACACATAACGCTCCTGCGACTCGTTGCACCACAGCTGCATCGGCGACAGCGACGGATCATCGGTGGGCACCTTGCCCAGATCGATGACACCGCCGACCTTGGAGTCGTGCAGCAGTTCCGGGATGGCATTGGACAGGCCACCGGCACCGACGTCGTGGAAGAATTTGATCGGGTTGTTGGCGCCCATCGCCACGCAGCGGTCGATGACCTCCTGGCAGCGGCGTTCCATTTCCGGGTTGTCGCGCTGCACGCTGGCGAAGTCCAGGTCCTCGGCGCTCTCGCCGGAGGCCACCGAACTGGCGGCACCGCCGCCCAGGCCGATCAGCATTGCCGGGCCACCCAGCACGATCACCGCGTCACCGGCCTGCAGCTGGATCTTGTCGACCTGCACGCGATCGATCGCGCCGAGGCCACCGGCCAGCATGATCGGCTTGTCGTACGCGCGCACCAGATCGGCACCTTCCGGCAGCTCGAAGCTGCGGAAGTAGCCGAGCAGGTTCGGGCGGCCGAACTCGTTGTTGAACGCTGCGCCGCCAAGCGGGCCGTCGGTCATGATTTCCAGCGCCGGTGCCATGCGCGGGTTCAGCGCGCGCGGCGCTTCCCACGGCTGCGGCAGTTCCGGAATGCGCAGGTGCGAGACCGAGAACCCGGACAGGCCCGCCTTCGGCTTGCCGCCGCGGCCGGTCGCGCCTTCGTCGCGGATCTCGCCACCGTTGCCGGTCGATGCTCCCGGGAACGGCGCGATCGCGGTCGGGTGGTTGTGCGTTTCCACCTTGATCTGGAACGCGCTCGGCACCTGCGGCTCACGGCGGTATTCGCCGCTGGCCGGATCCGGGCGGTAACGCGACGCCGGATGGCCTTCGATCACCGCGGCGTTGTCGCTGTACGCGCTGAGCGTGTGCTGCGGGGTCTGCTGGTGGGTGTTCTTGATCATCCGGAACAGCGAACGGTCCTGTTCCTGGCCGTCGATGGTCCAGCTGGCGTTGAAGATCTTGTGGCGGCAGTGCTCGGAATTGGCCTGCGCGAACATCATCAGCTCGACGTCGGACGGCGCGCGGCCGAGCGCGGTAAAGCGTTCGCGCAGGTAGTCGATCTCGTCCTGGGCCATGGCCAGGCCGAGGCGCTGGTTGGCGGCCTCCAGCTGGTCCACCGGCACGCGTTCCAGTTCACCCCGGGCCGGCGCCGAGAACAGCGCCTGGCCCTGTTCCACGGTCTCCAGCACCGACTGCGTCATCGGGTCGTGCAGCGCCTTGACCAGCGCCTGCTGGGCGGCGGCATCGGCCGGCCAGCCCTGCACGTCGATGCGCAGGCCACGTTCGACCCGGCTGACCGGCTGGCCGGCACCACGGACCAGTTCGGTGGCCTTGCTCGACCACGGCGACAGCGTGCCCAGGCGCGGCACCACGATGCGGCTGACCGCGCCGTCGGCCACGGCCTCGGCCTGCGGCGCAGCTTCGAGGATGCGGCACAAGGTGGTCAGGTCGGGGGCGGCACTGCCTTCGGGCTGCACGAAGTAGACGTGCCAGGCACCGCTGATGCGCAGGGAGGGAGCGATGGACTGCAGGCGGGATTCAAGACGTTCGCGGCGGAACGGCGACAGGGCGGGCGCGCCCTCGAGGACCATCATGTCCGGGGAACCGTAGTTGGGAAACGGGCCCGACATTGTACCGGAAGCGGGGGGTGGGCTTTGGCCGGGCGGCGCCCGGCACCCGCCGAGGCCAGGGCAACGGCAACGGCAACTGCCAAAGCAAAAGCGGGGTTCCCGTGGGATGGCGGGGTGGGTCCGGTTGCGGGGGACGCCGTGAATCCGTCCATGGAGGCTCGATCGCCGCATCCATGCGGCTCACGCCCCCGCAACCGGACCCACCCCGCCTTCGACAGATTTCCGCGATCTGCAGTAGATCCACGCCATGCGTGGATGCTCCCCGGTAGTGCCGGCCGCTGGCCGGCAACCAGGGAAATCTCAGAAGTCAGGCATTGAAGAGCGAAGCGACCCGCTTTTGCTTTTGATTTTCTGTTCTGTCTTCCGTGGCTGGCCGCGCAGGAACCTGTCCGTGGCCGGGCGGGTGGGCTGCGCAGGGGCGTAAGCGCCATGGATGGCGCGCCCGAGCCTACAGGGACGTATTCACGGCGTCCCCTGCGCAGCCCACCCACCCGGCCAACCCACAGAAATCCGCTGTTCGCGGAAAGCCCCAGCCACGAGGGGCTCCGCCGATGGCCGCCGACCGCGCGCAGCGCCGCTCTCCGCCCGAATCCCCGAACCATGCACTTGCTCACGGATTGACCACGCGATTGATGACAACGTTGTCCCTACCTGGTGCCGGACTCTCTCCCCGGCCTCCCAGGTACCCCGTCCGCCCCCTCCGTCGCCTTCCCGGGCGACGCCCGGACCTGCGTCACGCGCGGCGCCATCGGGGCCCGCGCGCCCTTTGATCGGAGACTTACCCATGTACGACCCGATTGTGCGCAGTGCCGAACGTTCGACCCGAAGCTGTCGTCCCCGCCGCCTGGCCTGGCTGCTTGCCCTGGCCGCCGGTACCGCCGCCCTGCCCGGCCTGGCGCAGGCCGCCAGCTGTGCCGGCGTGGCCCAGTGGGACCAGGCCAAGATCTACCGGGCCGGCGATACCCTGCAGAAAGGAGGCGTCCTCTATCGGGCGAACCAGGACATCTGGAACGCGCCGCCGGACCATCCGGCCGGTGCGCCCTACTACACCAACCTCGGTGCCTGCGATGGCAGCGGCAGCAACCAGCCGCCGGTGGTCAGCCTGACCTCGCCGGCCAACGGCGCCACCTTCAGCGCCGGCAGCACGGTCAACGTGACCGCCAACGCCAGTGATCCGGACGGCAGCGTCGCCAAGGTCGAGTTCTTCCGCGATGGCAGCACGCTCGGCGTGGCCACCAGTGCGCCGTATGCGGCCAGCTGGGCCAATGCCAGCGCCGGCAGCCACACCCTGCGTGCGGTCGCGACCGACAACAACAACGCCACCACCAGCACCGCGACCATCACCATCACCGTCAACGCCGCCGGTGGCGATACCACCGCGCCGAGCGTGCCGGGCGGGCTGGCGGTTGGCACCCGCACCGCCAACAGCATCGCGCTCAGCTGGAGCCCGTCCACCGACAACACCGGTGGCAGCGGCATGGCCGGCTATGACGTGTACCGCAACGGCAGCCTGGTGGGTTCGCCGTCCAGTGCCAGCTATGTGGATGGCGGGCTGACCGCGTCGACCACCTACCGCTACCGCGTACGTGCCCGCGACAACGCCGGCAATGCGTCGGCACAGGGCACCGAGATCAGCGCCACCACGCTGGCCGGTGACGGCGGTACCACCGGCAAGCGGGTCATCGGCTACTTCACCCAGTGGGGCATCTACGGCCGCAACTACCGGGTCAAGAACATCGACAGCAGCGGCTCGGCCGCACGCCTGACCCACATCAACTACGCATTCGGCAACGTGCGCAACAACCGCTGCGAAGTGGGCATCACCCAGCCGTCGGATCCGAACAGCGGTGCCGGTGGCGATGCCTTCGCCGACTACACCAAGGCCTTCAGCGCCGCCGAGAGTGTCAGCGGCAGCGCCGATACCTGGGACCAGCCGCTGCGTGGCAACTGGAACCAGCTCAAGCAGCTCAAGGCCAAGTACCCGGGCATGAAGGTGCTGATCTCGCTGGGTGGCTGGACCTGGTCGCGTGGTTTCTCCAGCGCAGCGCGCCCGGAAAACCGCCAGGCCTTCGTCGCTTCGTGCATCGACGCCTACATCAAGGGCAACCTGCCGGTGACCGACGGTGCCGGTGGTGCCGGAGCCGCGCTGGGCGTGTTCGACGGCATCGACATCGACTGGGAGTACCCGGTGGCCTGCGGCATCGAATGCGGCAAGCCGGAGGACAACGCCAACTTCACCGCGCTGATGGCCGAGTTCCGCCGCCAGCTCGATGCGGTGCGTCCGGGCCTGTTGCTGACGGTGGCGGTGGGTGCCGGCATCGACAAGATCCGCGTCACCGATCCGGCCGCGTACCACCCGTACCTGGACTACATCAACGTGATGACCTACGACTTCCACGGCGCGTGGGATGCGAAGACCAATCACCAGTCGGCGCTGTTCGATTCGCCGAATGATCCGTCCACCGGCGACCAGAAGCTGTACAACAGCAACGACGCCATCGAGGCCTTCATCAGCCGTGGCGTGCCCGCCGCCAAGCTCAACCTGGGCATCGGCTACTACGGGCGTGGCTGGACCGGTGTGGCCAACGCCAACAACGGCCTGTACCAGACCGCGACCGGCGCCGCCCCGGGCACGTATGAAGCCGGCATCGAAGACTGGAAGGTACTGAAGAACCTGGCGTGGCCGGGCTACACCGACAACACCGCTGGTGCCACCTGGATCTACAACGGCAGCACGCTGTGGAGCTTCGATACCCCGGCCAACATCACCCGCAAGATGGGTTACGTGAAGACCCAGGGCCTGGGCGGCGCGTTCGTCTGGGAGTTCAGCGGTGACGATGCGCAGGGCACGCTGACCAAGGCGGTCAGTGATGGCCTGAAATAAGGAAAAAAGCCGGGGATGCGACACGCATCCCCGGCCTCGAATCTGTAGCGCCGAGCCATGCTCGGCTGCCACATATGGAACCGCAGTCGAGCATGGCTCGACGCTACATTTCTGCGTCAGCGCTTGGCCGACAGCTTTTCCAGCGCCGCACGCAGCTGTGCCGGCGGCAGGTAACCGCCCAGCTGGGTGCCATCCGGCGCGAAGATCGCCGGCGTGCCATTCACGCCCAGCTGCTGGCCCAGCGCGTACTGCATCGCCACCGGGTTGGTGCAGTTCTTGGCCGGCACGCTGCCACCGCGCTTGGCGTTGGTCAGGGCCTGGCGACGATCCGCTGCACACCAGACCGAAATCATGTCGGTGTAGTCCTTGCTGCCCAGGCCCATGCGCGGGAACGCCAGGTACTCGACGGTGATGCCGTTGCGGTTGAGCTCTGCGATGTCCTGGTGCAGCTTGCGGCAGTAACCACACTCGATGTCGGTGAACACGCTGATGGTGTACTTGGCGTTCGGCGCGGCGAACACGATGCGATCGCCGTGGTTGGCCTTGGCCAGCAGGCCGCGACGGTAACCGAGCAGACCTTCACTGTTGGCCGGGCCCTTGGCGCGGGTGTCGTAGGGCTGCGACTGGAACAGGTAGCGACCGTCATCGGACACGTACAGCAGCTGTCCGGAGACCACCACTTCGCGGAAGCCGGGGAACGGCGCGGCACCGATGTAATCCACCTGGAAACCCGGATTGAGCGCGGTCAGCGCGGCACGTACCGCCTGGTCGGCCGGCGCGTTGGCGGCCGGGCCGGCCTTGGCCGCAGCGGCAGGTGCCTTGGCGGCCGGCGGGGCCGGCTGGGCGCAGGCGGTCAGGCTGAGCGCACCGAACACGGCGGCGATGGCAAATCGGAGCATGGAGCGGTCCGCAACAGAAGAAGATCCCGGATTCTGACACAGCCACCGGAACCGGGCCGCGACGCCCGGCACGGCCCCGGGCAGCGATTCAGCCCGGCGCTCAGCCGCGCGGATGGTGGCGGGCGTGCAGCTTCTGCAGATGCTCGCGCGCCACCAGGGTGTAGATCTGGGTGGTCGACAACGAGCTGTGGCCGAGCAGCATCTGCAGCGCGCGCAGGTCGGCACCGCGGTTGAGCAGATGGGTGGCGAAGCTGTGGCGCAGGCCATGCGGGCTGATCCGCGCCGGGTCGATGCCGGCCACCTGCGCGTGGCGCTTGACCAGGTGCCAGAACGCCTGCCGGGTCAGCGCATGCAGCGTCGGCTCGATGAACAACGGGGTCTGCCCATCGGCCAGGGCGTGCACCTTGCCCTTGCCGACCAGCAGCGGGCGCGACTGCTGCAGGTAACGCTCCAGCCAATGCTGCGATTCCTCGCCCAGCGGCACCAGCCGTTCCTTGCTGCCCTTGCCGGTGACCCGCAATACGCCCTGGCGCAGGTTCACGGCTGTCGCCGGCAACAGCACCAGCTCGCTCACGCGCAGGCCGGCGGCATACATCAGTTCCAGCATGGCGCGATCGCGCAGGCCCAGCGGACTGTCGATGTCCGGTGCCGCCAGCAGCGCATCGATCTGGCTTTCGGCCAGCGCCTTGGGCAACAGCCGTGGCAGCTTGGGCGGGTCGAGCAGCGCACTGGGGTCTTCGCTGCGTTCGCCACGGCGCACGCCATCGGCGAAGAACGCCCGCAGCGCCGACAGCAGGCGCGCATTGCTGCGCGGCGACCAGCCATGCCGGGTGCGCCAGGCCAGGTAGTCGAACAGCCCCGGGCGCTCGATGCCCGCCAGGCCACCGTCGCGCCCATCCATCCAGCGCGCAAGCCCTTCCAGGTCGCGCCGGTAGCTGTCGAGGGTGGCGCGGGCCAGGCCGTTCTCGGCCCAGATCGCATCGAGGAAGCGCTGGATGCGCACGCTGTCGTCGGCGCGCAGCTCGGGCAGTTGCTGCACCAGCTGGCGGCGTTCGGCGGGGGTTGAAACAAGGGCCATGGGTGCAGGATACGAGGGCCACTGCGGGCACGGCCAGCTTTGCGTATGCTCGGCGCATGTCCCGCCCCGTCACCGACACCGCCCCTGCGGCCGCTACCGAGATGCCCCGCCCACGTGCCTTGTTGGTCTGGCGCGTGCTGGCGATGGTCTACGACGCACTGCCGGTGCTGGCGCTGTGGATGCTGGCCGGCACGCTGTTCACCCTCGCCTACACTTTCAGCGGCCACGCGCAGCGCGAGAACATCGCGCCGTTCAGTGCCTGGCAATGGCTGCTGTGGGCGGTGTGCTGGCTGATCACGGGGGGGTACGCCACGGCCAGCTGGCGCCGTGGCGGGCAGACACTGGGCATGCGGCCGTGGCGGCTGAAACTGCACTCAGGGGATGGCGCGCCGCTGCGGCGCGGCCAACTGTGGCTGCGCTTCGCCGTGGGCTCACTGTCGCTGCTGCTGGGTGGACTGGGGTTCTGGTGGGCATGGGTCGACCGCGACCGCCTGACCTGGCACGACCGCGCCAGCGGCACCCGCCTGGTGCGCATGCCGAAGCGGTGATGCACGACGTGTAGAGCCGAGCATGGGCCCGGCTCTACACGATCAACGCAGCGATCAGCCAGCGGGTGCCGGATCCGGCAGGATCACCGCCGGCTGCGTCCAGAGGTCGAAGAAGGCGGACGCAAACGCATTGGCCTGCACATCATCGGCCACCGGCGACTGTGCGCTCAACTGCGCACGGGTCTTCACGAACTCCTGCCACAGTTTCAGGCTGGCCTTCTTCAGGCGCTTCTGCTCGCCTGCGTCGGTTGCGGCAAGGTACTGCGCGTACAGCTCGCGCATCGGTTTGCCCTGGGCCTCATAGGCCGCCGGAAGCGGCGGCAGCTGGGCGGCAGTGAAAGCCATCGATGCTGCCGGCGGCCGGTAGCCATCCGGCCCGAAAGCCTCCTTCAGCTCGTCCCCGGCATCCAGGTATTCGAAGAAGCCGGGCACGTTGTAGAGCTTGGTCCGGTAGTCGGACGAGGTATCCGGGCTGCTGGAGACCACCGTGTCAGGCAGTTCGTCCTTCAGTCCTGCGTCCCAACGGCGCGGAATGAAGAAGCCGGTCGCCTTCACGTAGGGACCCTCGATCTCCACATCGTTCAGTTCGATCTTCGATGCCAGGTTGCCGGTATTGGTCTTGCTGGTGACATACTGCTCGGTGACGATCACGTACTCGGCCATGGCCGGGTTGATCAACCCACCGATCCCATCGGCATAGACAACCATGCGGACGCTGCCGATCTTCTCGCTCTGCAGCCGGTACTGACCCGGCTCCAGAACCAGGGGCATGGAGGTGTGCGGCGGCAGGGTATGCACCTGCTGGTCGACCGACAAGGTCAGCGGTGCATCCGTCGGGTTGTCGATCTCGAAGTCGACGGTGGACCGGCTGCAGCCGGCAGAAAGCAGCACGGCCGCGAAGTACGGCAGAAAGCGTTGGAAGCTCATGTTCGTCCTTGAAGTGAAACGGAAACAGCCGGGCCTTGCCCGGCTCCCTGGGAATCAACCCGACTTGCGCCGGAACAGCAATCCGGACACCGCCAGCATCACGATCGGCGGCAATGCATAGGCGATGCGGTAATCAAACTTCAACGCGCCGGCCATGCGGCCGAAGAACAGCTGCAGCAGCCAGAAGCCCAGCGCGAACAGGATGCCCAGGAACAGGCGCTTGCCCATGCCGCCGCTGCGCAGCGACCCGAACGCGAACGGCACCGCCGCCAGGCACAGCGCCAGCACGTTCACCGGGTAGAACCAGCGGCTCCAGTACACATCCTCGAAATCGCGCGCATCCAGCCCGTTGCGCTGGCGATAGGTGATGCTGGTGCTGAGTTCGGCCAGGCTGAGATTGCGCGGCTTGGCGATGCCGGTGGCCAATGCGGCCGCATCCAGCTTCGAATTCCACGGTTCGCGCGCCACTTCCTGGCGGGTCGCCGAGCGCTCGCCAAAGGTGTCGCGGCGGACCCCGGTCAGCACCCAGCCATCCTTGTCGTGCTCGGCGGTGGTGGCATGGGTCAACGAGGCAATCTTGCCGTCGTCGGCAATGCGGTACAGGCGCACGTCACGCAGGATCAGGCGCGTGCCCTTGTCGCCCACCAGCTGCTCTTCGCCGCTCTGCGCATTGAGGAAGGTGTCGCCTTCGCGTGCCCACAGGCCCGAGTACCGCGTGGTGGAAATGTCCCGCCCCCACTTGGCACTGGCCTTCAGCGCATCGGCACGGTCCTGGCCCCAGGGGCCCAGCGTCTCGGCGCTGAGCACCATCACCGCAGTCAGCAGCGACAGCGCGATCGCCACCGATACGCTCAGGCGCTTGCGCGACAGGCCCAGCGCACGCAGTGCGGTCAGCTCCGAGGTCGCGGCCAGCTGGCCGAGGCCCATCAGTGCGCCGATCACCGCAGCGGTGGGGAACATCGTGTAGGCGCGGCGTGGCACGGTGTACAGCACCCATGCTGCGGCATGGCCCAGGGTGTAGCCGTTCTTGCCGATGTCCTTGAACTCGCCGGAGAAGGCCATCACCACATCCAGGCCGACCAGCACCGCCCAGGTCAACAGCACCGTGGTGAACACCGACTGGCCCAGGTACAGGTCGAAACGCATCGGGCGCAGCCTCATGCGCGGGCTCCCTTCGGGCGGCCCAGGCGGCCATCACGTGCATACATCCAGATCGCCAGCGCCAGCAGTGGCAGGGTCAGCCACCACAGGCCCAGCGCGGGCGGAATCCTGCCATTGGCGATCCAGCCACTGCCGATGAACATCAGGTTGGTGCCCACCATGTAGGCCATCAGCGCCAGCATCATGCGGCCGTAGCGCTGCTGGCGCGGCGAGCTGCGGCCCAGCGGCACGGTCAGCAGGGCAAAGGCCAGCGCGATCAGCGGCGGCGCCAGGCGGCGGTGCAGCTGTGCCTGCGCCTGCGGGCGTTCATCGCCGATCAGCTTCAGGGTCGGCATCAGTTCCGGGTCGTCCTCGGTGCGGGTCTGCGCGCCATCGGGCAGGGCGACGTCGTTGCGGGCGAAGGTCGCCAGCCGGTAATCCAGCGCGCCGGCCACCGGTCCTTCCACCTGGTGGCCGTCATCCAGCTCCAGGAAGCGCTGGCGGGTGCCCTCGAAGTACATGCGGCCGCTGTTGGCCGACACCACTTCCAGGCGGTCGTCCTTCTGCCGCTGCAGGAACACCTTGCCCAGCTCGGTGCCGTCGGGCGAGATCGAGGACAGGTAGACCACGCCGCCATTGGGCAGCGGCGTGAACCGGCCCGGCTCCAGACCGGCCATCAGCACGCTGCGGTTGGCCTCGATGATCATCTGCTCCGCCACCCGGCCGGCCCACGGGCCCAGCCACAGCGAGCAGGCGCCGACCAGCAGCACCACCGGCACCACCAGCATCAGCAGCGGCCGCAGCAACCGCTTGGGCCCCACGCCGATGGCGGTGATGACCGCCATCTCCGAGTCGCGGTACAGGCGGGCGATGGCCAGCAGCAGGCCCAGCATCAGTGCCAATGGCAGGATCAGCGGCAGGTAGGCGATGAACTGCAGGCCCAGCTGCGAGAACAGCAGCTTGGCCGGCAGGCGCCCATCGGCGATGTTGCCGAGGATGTCCACCAGCACGCCGCCCACGCTGACCACCAGCAGGACGATCAGGGTAGCCAGGAAACTCTGGACGAAATCGCCCAGCAGGTATCGGTCGAGCTTCAGCATGGGGCGGTGGTTTAAACTCTGGGGTTCGTTCGCGGTGCCGCCCAGTCTACTGTCTGGGCGTAAACGGCCTGCGATTGTACGGACTCGCCAATGGAATCTGCTCAATGGCCCTCGAATTCACCCTGAACCACGTTGCTCCGGCCGCCGCCACCGTTGATTGCCTGGTGGTCGGCGCGTATGCCGACCATACCCTGACCCCGGCTGCCCAGGCCCTGGACGCCGCCAGTGGTGGCCGCCTGGCCGCCCTGGCCCAGCGCGGCGATCTGTCCGGCAAGACCGGCGCGACCACCCTGTTGCACGACCTGCCGGGCGTGACCGCCCCGCGCGTGCTGGTGGTCGGCCTCGGCGAAGCCGCCCGCTTCGGCGTGCCGCAGTACCTGAAGGCCGTCGGCGACGCCGTGCGCGCGCTGAAGGCCGGTGCTGCCCGCAGCGCACTGTTCACCCTGTCCGAAGTGGCGGTGAAGGACCGCGACGCGGCCTGGGCGATCCGCCAGGCAGTGATCGCCGCCGATCACGCCGCGTACCGCTACACCGCCACCCTGGGCAAGAAGAAGGCCGAGGACGCCGGCCTGGCCCAGCTGGCCATCGCCGGTGACGACGCCCAGGCCCTGGCCCAGGGCCAGGCCATCGCCGCCGGCGTCGAGTTCGCCCGCGAGCTGGGCAACCTGCCGCCGAACTACTGCACCCCGGCCTACCTGGCCGAAGTGGGTGTGAAGTTCGCCGGCGAGCACGACGGTGCCGAGGCGGAGATCCTCGACGAGCACCAGATGGAAGCACTGGGCATGGGCTCGCTGCTGGCCGTGGCCCGTGGTTCGGCCAACCGCCCGCGCCTGGTCGTGTTGAAGTGGAACAATGGCGGCGACGCCAAGCCGTACGTGCTGGTCGGCAAGGGCATCACCTTCGATACCGGTGGCGTCAACCTGAAGACCCAGGGCGGCATCGAGGAGATGAAGTACGACATGTGCGGTGGCGCCAACGTCATCGGCACCTTCGTCGCTGCGGTCAAGGCCAAGCTGCCGCTGAACCTGGTGGTGGTGGTGCCGGCGGTGGAGAACGCCATCGACGGCAACGCCTACCGTCCGTCCGACGTGATCACCTCGATGTCGGGCAAGACCATCGAAGTCGGCAACACCGACGCCGAAGGCCGCCTGATCCTGTGCGACGCGCTGACCTACGCGCAGCGCTTCGAGCCGGCCGCGCTGGTCGACGTCGCCACCCTGACCGGTGCCTGCATGGTCGCCCTCGGCCACCAGACCGCCGGCCTGATGAGCAAGCACGACGACCTGGCCAACGAGCTGCTGGCCGCCGGCGAGCACGTGTTCGACCGCGCCTGGCGCCTGCCGCTGTGGGACGAGTACCAGCCGATGCTGGATTCGACCTTCGCCGACGTCTACAACATCGGCGGCCGCTGGGCCGGCGCGATCACTGCCGGCTGCTTCCTGTCGCGCTTCGCCGAAGGCCAGCGCTGGGCCCACCTGGACATCGCCGGCGTGGCCAGCGATGAAGGCAAGCGTGGCATGGCCACCGGCCGCCCGGTCGGCCTGCTGAGCCAGTGGCTGCTGGACCAGGCCGCCCGCGCCTGATGCCGTACCCGACCCTGGCCGGCCCCCGCCGGCCAGGGCCTCGCCCGGCACTGCCGGGCCCCTGCCTGACCCGGACCCTGCCATGCCCCGCGCCGACTTCTACCTGATCGCCAAGCCCCGCTTCCTGACCGAGCCGTTGCGCCTGGTCTGCGAGCTGGCGCGCAAGGCCAACGACGCCGGGTTGTTCACCCTGGTGCTGGCCCGCGACCAGGCCCAGGCCGAGGAGCTGGACGAACTGCTGTGGGCGTTCGACAACGATGCCTACATCCCGCACCAGATCGCCGGCGAGGACATGGATGAGGAAGAAGCCCTGGTGCTGATCGCCGTGCCCGGCACCGAGGCACCGGCGCGCCCGCTGGTGATCAACCTGCGCGATGAACCCTGGCTGGGCGAGTGCGAGCGCGTGCTGGAAGTGGTTCCGGCCGACCCGGAAGCGCGCGAACCGCTGCGCGAACGCTGGCGCCAGTACAAGGCCGCCGGTTACGACCTGAACAAGCACGACATGTAAGTCCAGCGAGGACCCCTTGATGCGCCTGCTGATCGCCCTGATTCTTCCCTGGCTGTCCTTCTTCACCATCGGCCGACCGTTTGCCGGCATCGTCTGCCTGATCCTGCAGATCACCCTGATCGGCTGGCTGCCCGCCGCCATCTGGGCCGCCTACGCGGTCAGCCAGTACCACACCGACCAGAAGATCCGGCGCGCCCTCGGGCCGCGCTGATCTCCCTTCCGCCTTGATTACCGGTTCCCCCGCATGACCCAACTCGCCTCCAGTTACGACCCGAAGTCCTTCGAGACCGACCTCTACGAGGCCTGGGAGAAGGCCGGCCACTTCAAGCCGTCCGGCACGGGCGAGCCGTACACCATCCTGCTGCCGCCGCCGAACGTGACCGGCACCCTGCACATGGGCCACGCCTTCCAGCAGACCCTGATGGACGCGCTGGTGCGCTACCACCGCATGCGCGGCTACGACACCCTGTGGCAGGTCGGTACCGACCATGCCGGCATCGCCACCGAAATGGTGGTCAGCCGCAACCTGGCGCTGGAAGGCAAGGGCGAGACCCGCGATTCGCTGGGCCGCGAAGGTTTCATCGGCAAGGTCTGGGAGTGGAAGCAGCAGTCCGGCGACACCATCGAACGCCAGATGCGCCGCCTCGGCACCTCCGCCGACTGGTCGCGCAGCACCTTCACCATGGACCCGCAGCCGTCGGCGGCGGTCAACGAGGCCTTCGTGCGCTGGTACGAGCAGGGCCTGATCTATCGCGGCCAGCGCCTGGTCAACTGGGACCCGGTGCTGAAGACCGCCATTTCCGACCTGGAAGTGGAAAGCGCCGAGGAAGACGGCTTCCTGTGGTCGATCGCCTACACGCTGGATGAGGGCCTGAGCTACGAGCACGTCGAGCGCGATGCCGACGGCGTGGAAACCCTGCGCGAAACCCGCGACTACCTGGTCGTCGCCACCACCCGCCCGGAAACCCTGCTGGGCGATACCGCGGTGATGGTGCACCCGGAAGACGAGCGCTATGCGCACCTGATCGGCAAGAGCGTGGTGCTGCCGCTGACCGGCCGCCGCGTCCCGGTGATCGCCGACGACTACGTGGACCGTGCGTTCGGCACCGGCGTGGTCAAGGTCACCCCGGCGCACGATTTCAACGACTATGAAGTCGGCGTGCGCCACAGCCTGCCGATGATCAACCTGTTCACCCCGGTGGCGGCGCTGAACGAGAACGCGCCGGAGCGATTCCAGGGCCTGGACCGCTACGCCGCGCGCAAGGCCGTGCTGGCCGAGCTGGAAGACCTGGGCATCCTGGTCGAGACCAAGGCGCACAAGCTGCAGGTGCCGCGCGGCGACCGTACCGGCCAGGTGATCGAGCCGTACCTGACCGACCAGTGGTTCGTGAAGATGGACGACCTGGCCAAGCGCGGCCTGGAACTGGTCGAGGATGGGAGCATTTCCTTCGTGCCGCCGAACTGGATCAACACCTACCGCCATTGGATGAACAACATCCAGGACTGGTGCATCAGCCGCCAGCTGTGGTGGGGCCATCGCATTCCGGCATGGTTCGATGCCGCCACCGGCAGCTGCTACGTCGGTCGCAGCGAAGAGGAAGTGCGGGCAAAGAACAACCTGGGCAGCGACGTGGTGCTGAACCAGGAAAGCGACGTGCTGGAGACCTGGTTCTCCTCGCAGCTGTGGCCGTTCTCCACCCTGGGCTGGCCCAACGAGCAGGCCATGGCCGAGCGCGGCTTCGACCGCTACCTGCCGTCGTCGGTGTTGATCACCGGCTTCGACATCATCTTCTTCTGGGTGGCGCGCATGATCATGGCCACCGACAACCTGGTCGGGAAGATCCCGTTCAAGGACGTCTACTTCACCGGCCTGATCCGCGACGGCCAGGGCCAGAAGATGTCCAAGAGCAAGGGCAACGTGCTCGACCCGCTGGACATCATCGACGGCATCACCATCGACGACCTGGTCGCCAAGCGCACCGGCGGCCTGATGCAGCCGAAGATGGTGGAGAAGATCGAGAAGGCCACCCGCAAGGAATTCCCGGACGGCATCGCCGCCCACGGTGCCGATGCGCTGCGCTTCACCATCGCCGCGCTGGCCACCCACGGCCGCGACATCAAGTTCGACATGAACCGCGCCGAGGGCTACAAGAACTTCTGCAACAAGCTGTGGAACGCCAGCCGCTTCGCGCTGATGAACACCGAGGGCGCGGCGTTCAGCGGCGTGCCCAAGCCGCGCACCGATGCCGAGCGCTGGATCCTGGCGCGCCTGGCCGCCACCACCGCCGAAGCGCAGGGCCATTTCGCCGCCTACCGCTTCGACCTGCTGGCACAGTGCCTGTACGAGTTCGCCTGGAACGCGTTCTGCGACTGGTTCCTGGAGCTGAGCAAGCCGGCACTGAACGGTGGTGACGCCGCTGACGCCGAGAGCACCCGCCACACCCTGCTGTACGTGCTGGAAGCCCTGCTGCGCCTGCTGCACCCGCTCACGCCGTTCATCACCGAACAGCTGTGGCAGCAGCTGGCCCCGCGCCTGGGCCTGGCCGAGAGCACGCTGTCGCTGCGTCCGTACCCGACCGCCGCCGAGTTCGAAGGCGATTTCACTCAGGCTGAAGCCGACGTGGAATGGTTGAAGGCGGTGATCAGTGCGGTGCGTCGCGTGCGCAGCGAACTGAACGTGGCCCCGTCCAAGCTGGTGCCGCTACGCCTGCAGGCCGGCCTGGAGCAGGACCGCGTGCGCATCGAACGCTTCAGCGCCTCGCTGTCGTTCCTGCTGAAGCTGGACAGCATCCAGTGGCTGGCCGAAGGCGAAAGCGCCCCGCCGGCCGCCGCCGCGATCGTCGGTGAGCTGAAGCTGCTGGTGCCGCTGGAAGGCCTGGTCGATCTCGATGCCGAGCGCGTGCGCCTGGACAAGGAAATCGCCCGCGTCGAAGCCGAAAAGGAAAAGAGCGAGACCAAACTGGCCAAGTTCACCGACAAGGTGCCGCCGGCCGTGGTCGAGCAGGAACGCGTGCGCCTGGTCGACTGGAACACCCAGCTGGCCGGCCTGCGCGAGCAGCGCGCGAAGCTGTAACGCCGCGCTCTGGTGCGTGCCAACCAAGGTTGGCACCTACCACGGCGGGAGAGGTTGGCACCCACCGAAGCGGAATCGGAAACGCCGGGCGATGCCCGGCGTTTCCATTTGCCCCGCATGGCATCATCACCGGATGCCGCTTTCCATTTTCCTGCTCGTCCTCGCTGCCGCGGCACTGCACGCCAGCTGGAACGCGATCGTCAAACGCGGGCCGGACAAGTTCCTCGGCACCGTGCTGGTCACCGGCAGCGCCGCGCTGCTGTCGGCGGCTGCCCTACCCTTCCTGCCGTTCCCGGCCGCGCACAGCTGGCCGTGGCTGGGCGCATCGGTGCTGCTGCAGGTGACGTACTACGGCCTGGTCGCCCGCTGCTACCAGCAGGTCGACATGAGCCTGGCGTATCCGCTGATGCGCGGCAGCGCGCCGATCCTGGTCGCGTTGGCGGGCACCCTGCTGGGCGAGCAGCTGCCACCGGCGGCGTGGTTGGGCGTGGTGCTGGTCAGCACCGGCATCCTGTGCATGGCACTGGGTGCGCGTGGCGGCCAGCTGCGGCTGCCGCTGCTGACTGCGGCGATGATCGCCACCTACACCCTGGTCGATGCGCAGGGCGCGCGTCAGTCCGGCAGCGCACTCAGCTATACGTTGTGGCTGTTCCTGCTGTCGGGCATTCCACTGCCACTGTGGGCGCTGTACACGCGCCGCGGCGCGGTGCTGGACTATGCGCGACAGCACTGGCCGCTGGGGCTGGCCGGTGGCGTCGGCACCACCGCCTCGTATGCGATGGCGTTGTGGGCAATGACCCAGGCGCCGGTGGCGATGGTCTCGGCGCTGCGCGAATCGTCGATCCTGTTCGCGTTGCTGATCTCGGTGTTCCTGCTGCGCGAGCGGATTCCGCGTGCACGCTGGCTGGCGGCGGCGTTGATCGTCGGCGGCGTGTTGGCACTGCGGCTGGCGTGAGGAAAGCGTGCCAACCAAGGTTGGCACCTACCGGACAAGCCATTGCACGCCTTGGTAGCAGCCGACCTTGGTCGGCGCATTCCTGCCACCCCAGGTTGCCGGCTACCGGTAGTGCCGGCCGCTGGCCGGCAACCCATCTCCGTTACAGCGGCGGCATCGCCTGCAGGTCGCCATCGACCAGTTCGATCGCCATCACCACCGCGTCTTCGCGGCCCTGTGCGGCCGGGTAGTAACGCGGGCGGCGACCGATCTCGTTGAAGCCTTCGCTGTGGTACAAGGCCAGCGCGGGTGTGTTGGACGGACGCACTTCCAGGAACACACGCTGCGCACCCCGGTCGCCGGCCAGCTGTACCAGCGCGCGCAGCAACTGACGTCCGAGCCCACGCGACTGCGTCAGTGGATCGATGCAGACGTTCAGCACATGGGCCTCGTCGGCCGCGATGCTGAGCACGCCATAGCCGATCAGCTGGCCATCACGCTCCATGGCCAGGCCCGGATAGCCCGCACGCAGGCAGTCGACGAAGATGCCGCGGGTCCAGGGAAACGGATAGCCGCGTACTTCAATCGCCATCACCGCGTTGAGGTCGCTCTCGCGCAGCGCGCGCAGGCTGACCGGACCGGGCTGGCTGACCGCACTCATGGCGCACCCCGCTTGCGCAGGGCGCGCAGCTGCGGCCACAGCGCGCGCTTGGCGGCCGGGTCGTGGCGCAGCTGGTCCAGCGGCCAGCTGTCCATCAGTGACTGCGTGGCCGGATCATTGGGGTTGCAACCGGATGCGCGCAGCAAGGCGATCTGCAGGCGATCCGGCAGGCGCACCACCGGCTGCCGGGCATTGCCGCCAGGCAGCGGCCGGGCAGCCGCGGGCGCGGTGTCCGGTGCGCTGACCGGGGTCTCGCGACGCGCTGGCGCCGGGCGTTCCTGGCGGGAAACCGGTGCGGCCGCAGCCAGAGGTTCGCGCGCGGGTGCGGTTGACGCCCGCGCCTGCTCCGCCGCTGGCGCGGCAGCCGCCTCGGCTTCGGCCACGCTCAGCTGCAGCGCGGCATCCAGTTCGGCGGCCAGCTGGCCGTCGTGGTAGACGGTGTAGCCCATGGCCTGCAGCCAGGCCTGCTGGGCCGGTGACCACAGCACGGGCAGGTCCTGGCTCACGCGGCCTCGGGCTTCTTGCGCAGGCGCTGCACGGCCCACATCACCGGGCCGGACAAGGCGTACAGGATGCCGACCGCAAACAGCACGCGCGGCAGGTCGATCACCGCAATCGCGATCGCCACCGGCACCAGCGCCAGCACCAAGAACGGCACGCGATCGGAGCGGGTGCCCTTGGCGGCACCGCCCTTGAAGCTCCAGAAGCGAATGCGGCTGACCATCAGCAGCGCCGCGACGATCGTCACCGCCAAGGCCACGTAGCGCAGCTGGTTGCCGTCCCAGCCCAGGTTGCCATCGGCAAAGGCCCAGACGAAGGACATCATCAGGCCGGCCGCAGCCGGGCTGGCCAGGCCGACGAACCAGCGCTTGTCGACCACGGCGACCTGGGTATTGAAGCGGGCCAGGCGCAGCGCCGCGCAGGCGGCATACAGGAAGGCGACGGCCCAGCCGACGCGTCCGAGCAGCGGGTCATCGAACTTCAGCCACGACAGCGACCAGTGGTACATCACCAGCGCCGGGGCCATGCCGAAGCTGACCAGGTCGGCCAGCGAGTCGTACTGCACGCCGAATTCACTGCTGGTGCCGGTCAGGCGCGCCACGCGCCCGTCCAGGCCATCCATCACCGCCGCCACGAACACGGCGATGCTGGCATTGACGAAATCCCCGTTGGCTGCGGCGATGATCGCGTAGAAGCCTGCGAACAGGCCGGCGGTGGTGAACAGGTTGGGCAGCAGGTAAATCGTGCGCGAGCGCGGCGGCGGTGTGATCGGGTCCATGGAATCCAGTTTAATCGACTTGCCAGTACTCGGCGCCAATGCTGCAATCGACGTTCTACGCCCATTCCGTGGAGTCCGCCATGCGTGCCCTGTCCTGCCTTGGATGCCTGCTGCTGTTGGCCAGTGCCAACGCCGTGGCTGGCCCGGTCTATAAATGGAAGGACGCCAATGGCGTGACCCAGTACTCGGAGACCCCTCCAGCGGGCAGGAAGTATGAAACCCGCGAGCAGGCCCGCAGCCCACAGCCGGCCGCCAGCACCGAGACCCCGGCCGCACCGGTCCCCGAGCAGTGCCGCACGGCCCGCGCCAACCTGACGCTGCTGGAGGGCACCGGCCAGGTGATGCAGGACACCGACGGCGACGGCAAGCCTGACACCGCGTTGACCCCGGAGCAGCGCAGCGCACAGAAGGGATTGGCTGAAGCCACCATCAAGGCCTACTGCCCGGCAGAGTGAGGGTATCGGCAGGGCTGCGCCCTGCACCCGCAGAGGCAACAGCAAGGGCAACAACCGGCTCTGGGCTTTCAGTGGGTTTGGCGGGGCGGTGTCGGATTGCGGGGACGCCGTAAACCCGTCCCTGGGGGCTTGGCCGCGGCATCCATGCCGCGGACACCCCGCAATCCGACACCGCCCCGCCTTCGACAGTTTCCCGGTGACGGTGGTAGATCCACGCCATGCGTGGATGAAATCTGTCAGATCTCGAATTGAATCCGGGGTCAGATCCGTTTTCCGCAGGAAAACGGATCTGACCCCATAAATCGTCCATCGCGGAAATCTGTCGAAGGCGGGGTGGGTCCGGCGGCAGGGGTGTGAGCGGCATGGGCCCGAGGCATGCCTCGGGCGGGTTGGGCAGGAAGCCCAACCCTGGTCTTGCCGTGTGCGCGGGACAGCGCACACGAGCAAGCCGCGACCAAGCCCCCATGGATGGGTTTACGGCGTCCCCTGCCGCCGGACCCACCCCGCCATCTCCCAGGAAACCCGTTCTTGCTGTTGCTGTTGCTGTTGACGTTGCTTGAGGCGGGTGCAGGGCGCAGCCCTGCCGATACCCCTCCCCCCGGCTGGGCTGGCAGAATAGGCGTCTCTGCCGTTATCCGAAGCCGACGATGCGCCTCTCCCAGTTCCACCTGCACACCACCAAGGAAACCCCCAGCGACGCCGAGCTGACCAGCCACCGGCTGATGCTGCGCGCGGGCATGATCCGCAAGCTGGCATCGGGCCTGTACACCTGGTCGCCGCTGGGCCTGCGCGTGCTGCGCAAGGTTGAACGCATCGTGCGCGAGGAAATGGACCGTGCGGGTGCCGTGGAATTCCAGATCCCGACCATCCAGCCGAAGGAACTGTGGGAGCAGACCGGCCGCTGGCAGAAGTTCGGCCCGCAGCTGCTGAAGATCAAGGACCGCAAGGACCAGGTGTTCTGCTACAGCCCGACCGCCGAAGAAGCCGCCTGCGACTTCGCGCGCAGCGAGCTGTCCAGCTACAAGCAGCTGCCGGTCAACTTCTACCAGGTGCAGACCAAGTTCCGCGACGAGATCCGTCCGCGCTTCGGCGTGATGCGTTCGCGCGAGTTCCTGATGAAGGACGCCTATTCGTTCCACCTGCACGATGAGTGCCTGGTGCGCGAGTACGAGAACATGAAGTCGGCCTACAGCCGTATCTTCACCCGCCTCGGCCTGGACTTCCGCATGGTGCAGGCCGACTCCGGCGCGATCGGCGGTGATGCCTCGCAGGAATTCCACGTGATCGCCGATTCCGGCGAAGACGCGCTGGTGTTCTCCACCGGTTCGGACTACGCGGCCAACATGGAAGCGGCGATTGCCGCCGATCCGGCACCGCGTGCAGCAGCCGGTGAAGCGATGCGCAAGGTCGACACGCCTACCCAGAAGACCTGCGAGGACGTCGCGGCCCTGTTCGGCATCGACCTGCAGCGCACGGTGAAGTCGGTGGCGCTGATCGCGGGCGAAGGCGAGGCACAGCAGTTCGTGCTGGTGCTGGTGCGCGGCGACCATGAAGTCAACGAGATCAAGCTGGCCAAGGTTTCCGGCCTGGACGAACAGCGCTTCGCCAGCGAGGCGGAAATCGCCGAACATCTGGGCAGCGTGCCGGGCTTCCTCGGCCCGGTCGCCCCGGCCAAGGCCATCCGCGTGGTGGCCGATCGCGAAGTGGCGGCAATGTCCGATTTCGTCGTCGGCGCCAACGAAGCCGGTTTCCACCTGGCCGGCGTCAACTGGGGTCGCGACCTGCCGGAACCGGAAGTGGCCGACATCCGCAACGTGCGTGCCGGTGACCGCGCGCTGGACGGTGGCGAACTGAAGATCGCCCGTGGCATCGAAGTCGGCCACGTGTTCCAGCTCGGCCGCAAGTATGCCGAAGCGCTGGATGCCACCGTGCTGGACGAGAACGGCAAGGCGGCGGTGATGGCGATGGGCTGCTACGGCATCGGCATTTCGCGCGTGGTGGCTGCCGCGATCGAACAGAACCATGACGATGCCGGCATCATCTGGCCGGACGCGATGGCACCCTGGCAGGTGGTGGTGTGCGTGATCAACCCGAAGGGCGACGCCGCCGTGGCCGATGCTGCTGCCAGCCTGCTGCAGGAGCTGCGCGATGCCGGCCTGGACGCGGCACTCGACGACCGTGGCCTGCGCCCGGGCGCGATGTTCGCCGACATGGAACTGATCGGCATCCCGCACCGCGTGGTGGTGAGCGAGCGTGGCCTGGCCGCCGGCACCTACGAATACCGCTCGCGTCGTGCCAGTGAAGCCGAGAATCTGGACAAGGCCACCCTGCTGCAGCGCCTGCAGGGTTGATCAGAGAAAGACCGGGGCGTGCCCCGGTCTTTTTTTGCATTGTGTCCAACCAACCGATATTGCAGCGGACATAATCCGGTCAAAATCGACGCAATGCGGCCGGCATGTCGCCAAGCCTTGTCCTGCCTGCATTTGTACTCTGATTAATTCATCTTTATTCTGTCCGCCGACGCCATGGACTGGCTCGTCCCGTCCACACATTAGTTTCCGGAGTAACCGTAAATGAGCATTGACCTGACCGGCCTGTCGGCACGCGAGCTGGGCGCCCTGATCCGCACCGCCAAGAAACAGCAGACCATCGTCGCCAAGCGCCGGCCGATCACCAAGGTCCGGGCCCAGCTGACCAAGCTGGCCAAGACCGAGGGTTACACCATCGAGGAACTGTTCGGTGGCGCCCCCGCCCCGCGCACCCGCAAGGTCGCCACGGCAACCAAGGCACCGTCGAAGACCGCCGGCCGCAAGCTGGGCAAGGTTGCCCCGAAGTACCGCAATCCGGCCAACCCGAAGGAAACCTGGACCGGTCGTGGCAAGCAGCCGCGCTGGATGGCCGAGCTGACCGCCAAGGGCAACAAGAAGCCGGAAGATTTCCTGATCAAGAAGGCCTGAGGCCGAATCGGGATGCAATGAAAAACGCCGGCGAAAGCCGGCGTTTTTCTTTTCCCGCTGAGGTGCGTGGACCAACGGTGCGCACCTACAGGGTTTTGCGCGCCGGCATCAGCAGGTTGCCGAACAGCAGGCCAGCCACCAGCGCCATCACCACATTGAGCACGGTGAGGAACACGCTCTGGCCAGCGCCCACGTCCTGCTGCTGGACCAGGGTCAGCACGCCGCGCAGGCTGGTACTGCCGGGCACCATCATGATGATGCCCGGCAGGCGGATGATCGCGCCCGGGCGCCCAACAAGGCGCCCGAACAGATTGCCACCGGCGGTCAGCAGCATTGCCGACAGGAAGATGCCGGCCGGTGCGCCCCAGGCGTGGCCACCGAACTTGGAGATCGCATAGCCGGCCACCGAGGCCGCGATCACCCACGGATAATCGCGGCGGTTGGCCTTGAACAGCATCGCGAAGGCAAACGCCGCGGTCAGCAGCGAGCCCCACTCCACCCACGGCCCCTGCGGCCGCGTGGCGCGGATCACCGGATCGAGGCCGAGCACATCGGCCAGGGTCACCGCGATCATCGCGCCGACGCTGAGCTTCATGATGGTGGTCAGCGCACCGGCAAAGCGCGCGGTACCCGACACCCAGTGCTGGCTGGCCAGCTCATTGACCGCATTGGTCAGCGACATGCCGGGCAGCAGCACCACCAGCGAGGCGATGATCACCGTGTTGAGGTTGAGCGCGCCGATGAAGGACGCCACCAGGGTGGCGACCATGCCGGCCAGCAGCGCGGCCAGCGCCTCGGCGGCTTCGCGGGTGGCCGGGCGACGGTCGGTGACCATGCCAAGCAGGCCGATCATCAGGCCGATGACGCCGGCGGTGGCGATGTCCAGCCATGGCAGCTTCCACATGCCGGCCACACCGGCTGCGCCAAGGGTGAACGAGAGGATGGTGCGCAGCTTGCCGCGCCGGCCCGGATCCTTGTCCAGCTGGCGCAGCGCCGTGTGGCCCTGGGCGATGCTCATCCGCCCGTTGGCCACTTCCTCGGCGATATGGTCGGCGACGCTGAGTTTGTGCAGGTCGTTCTCACCGGGCGCCAGGCGGATCACGCGGGTGATGTCACTGGAGCCGATTGCCTGCGCCGGGTCGCTGAAGCTGAGGATGATACCGGTGGGATTCGACCACGGTTCACAATCCAGGTCGAGCTGGCGGGCCAGTGCCACCACCGCCGTTTCCAGGCGCTGGGCCGTGGTGCCATAGCTGTGCAGGCGTCCGGCGATCTCGGAAACAAAGGCCACGCGCTGCGCGTAGGTGGCCTGGGGCGTGGGGATCGTGTGAGCGTCTGCGGACATGCGCCGTAGTATTACCTAGGCTGGGCCTTACCGGAGAAATTCATCCGAGTTCGACGCGATGCCCAAGACAGAACGGTTATGCTGCGACCCGAATGGCCCAAGTGACCCCGAACCACGCCCCCCAGCTCGAACAGGACGCCCATGACCCGGGCCTGATCCGCCTGTCCGGCACCTGGACCCTGAAGACCGCGCTGGCCGCGGCCGAAGTCCTGCGCGGCGTTCCCGATACGCTGACCGGCATCGATGCCACCGCCATCGAGAAGATGGATTCGGCCGGCGTGCTGCAGGTGCTGCGCGTAGCCCACCGTGCCGACCTTGGCGAAGACGCTCTGAAGTTCCGCCCGGATCACCAGGCGCTGGTGTGCACCATCGAGGAAGTGGCCGACGACCGGCCCAGGCCCAAGCGCGACTTCGGTGTGCTGGCCGCGCTGGAGCGGCTGGGTGTCAGCGTCCATGCCACCGGCCACAACATCAAGGCGCTGTGCAGCTTCCTCGGCGAGAATCTGGTCAAGGCCGCGCGCCTGGTCAAGGAACCCCGCCGCTTCCGGATGACGGCCACCGTGCACCAGATGGAACAGGTCGGGCTGGACGCGGTACCGCTGGTGGCGCTGCTGTCCTATCTGGTCGGCGCGGTGATCGCCTTCCTCGGTTCGACCATCCTGCGCGATTTCGGCGCCGAGATTTACGTGGTCGAACTGGTCAACATCGCCTTCCTGCGCGAGTTTGCCGTGCTGCTGACCGCGATCGTGCTGGCCGGCCGCACTGCCAGTGCGTTCACCGCGCAGATCGGCGCGATGAAGGCGCGCGAGGAAATCGATGCGATGCGCACCCTGGGCCTGGATCCGATCGACCTGCTGGTACTGCCACGACTGCTGGCGTTGCTGGTCACCCTGCCCCTGCTGACCTTCATCGCAATGGTCGCCGGCCTGGCCGGCGGCATCACCGTGGGTGCGTTCGACCTGGATATTCCACCGCAGATGTACATCGCGCGCATGCACGACACGATGGAAGTGCGGCACATGCTGGTCGGTCTGTCCAAGGCGCCGGTATTCGCGCTGGTGATCGGCCTGATCGGCTGCCTGGAAGGCCTGAAGGTCGAAGGCACGGCGCAGTCGGTGGGCGAACGCACCACGTCCAGCGTGGTGCAGACGATCTCGCTGGTGATCATCATCGACGCCTTCGCGGCGTTGTGGTTCATGCACATGGACTGGTGACATGAGCACATCAGCCCTCCCCGACCCCATCGACATGCACGACGACCAGGGCCACGAGCTGGCCATCCGCGTGCGTGGCCTGGTCAATCGGTTCGGCAGCCAGACCGTGCACGAGGATCTCGACCTTGATGTGCGCCGCGGCGAGATCCTGGGCGTGGTGGGGGGGTCGGGTACCGGCAAATCGGTGCTGATGCGTTCGATCCTCGGCCTGCGCGTGCCCGATGCCGGGCAGATCGAAGTGCTCGGCCGCGACGCGCGTGCCGACGATGCCGAGAGCCGCCTGCACATCGAGCGCAACACCGGCGTGCTGTTCCAGGACGGCGCCCTGTTCTCCTCGCTGACCGTGGGCGAGAACGTTCAGGTGCCACTGAAGGAGCACCATCGCGAGCTGCCCGAGCGCTGGCATTACGAGCTGGCGTTGCTGAAGGTGAAGCTGGCCGGCCTGCCCGCCGATGCGATCAACAAGCTGCCCTCGCAGCTGTCCGGTGGCATGCGCAAGCGCGCCGGCCTGGCCCGGGCGCTGGCGCTGGATCCGCCGCTGCTGTTCCTGGACGAGCCCACCGCCGGCCTCGACCCGATCGGTGCGGCCGCCTTCGACCGCCTGATCAAGACCCTGCAGGAAGCACTGGGGCTGACCGTGTTCCTGATCACCCACGACCTGGACACCCTGTACGCCATCTGCGACCGCGTCGCCGTGCTGGCAGACCGCAGGGTGGTGGCCAACGCGCCCCTGCCGGAGATCGAGAAACTGGATCATCCGTGGATCCAGGAATACTTCCACGGACCCCGCGCGCGCGCCGCGCGTGGCGAACAGATCGAGAGTGCCTGAGCCATGGAAACCAAAGCCAACTACGTGCTGATCGGCGCGTTCACCCTGATCACCGGCCTGGCCCTGCTGGCCTTCGGCCTGTGGGCCGCCAAGTACTCCTCCGACCGCACCTGGCAGGAATACCGCGTGGTGTTCCGCGAAGCGGTGACCGGCCTGTCGGTGGGCAGCCCGGTGCAGTACAACGGCATCGCCGTGGGCTCGATCACCGAACTGAACCTGGTACCGGACGACCCGCGCCAGGTCGTCGCGCGCATCCGCCTGAACTCCAACACGCCGGTCAAGACCGATACCCGCGCCAAGCTGGCGATCACCAGCCTGACCGGCCCGTCGATCATCCAGCTCAGCGGGGGTACACCGCAGTCGCCGGCACTGACCACGGTCAACAAGGACCCGGCACCGATCATTCCGACCACGCCCTCCGCGCTGCAGAACATCACCGACGTCGCCAACCGCATCGTCGAGCGCATGGACCAGATCCTCAGCGACCGCAACGTGGCTTCGATCAACGCGACACTGGCCAACCTGGAAACCATCAGCGGTGGGTTGGCCGACCGTGACCAGGGTACCCAGGCGCTGCTGCTCAGCGCGCGCGATGCCGCGCGCAGCCTGGACACCACGCTGAAGACCACCAACGGCACCATCGAGCGCCTCGACAAGAACCTGGTGCAGCAGCTGCCCGGCATCATCGACAAGCTCGACGGCACCCTGGCCAAGCTTGATTCGGCCGCCGGCAACGCCGATTCGATCCTTGGTGAGAACCGCGCCGCGATCAACAGCTTCGCCAACGATGGCCTTGGCCAGCTCGGCCCGACGCTGACCGAACTGCGCGGCCTGATCCGCGACCTGCGCCGGGTCAGCGACCGCCTCGAGAACAACCCCGCGCGCTACCTGCTGGGCCGCGACGCACCGAAGGAGTTCGAACCCAAATGAGCCCGACCACCCTTCCGCGCCTGCTGCTGGCCGCTTCGATGGTCCCCCTGCTGGGCGGCTGCTCCATCCTTGGCAGCAGCGAGAAAACCGCGGTGACGCTGTACTCGCCCTCGGTGCAGGTGAAGACGGACCCGGCATGGCCGCAGGCCAGCTGGCAGCTGGTACTGGCCAAGCCCAGCGCCGCGCGCATGGTTGACAGCCCGCGCATCAACGTGCGGCCGACGCCGTCGCAGATGGAGATCTACAAGGGCGCCAGCTGGGTCCAGCCGGCTACCGACATGATCGAGGACACGCTGCTGCGCGGCTTCGAGGATTCCGGCCGCATCCGCGGCGTCGCCCGCAGCACCGCCGGCATCCGTGCCGACTACAAGCTGTCCACCGACGTGCGCCGCTTCGAATCGGATTACCAGGGACAGGCCACGCCGACGGTGGTGATCGAGGTCAACGCCAAGCTGATCCACGTCGCCGACCAGCGCGTGGTCGCCGACCGCACCTTCCGTCAGGCGCAGCCGGTCGGCAGCACCGATGTTCCTGCCGTCACCGCCGCCTTCGAACGTGGCCTGCAGCAGCTGGCGCAGGACGTGGTGGGCTGGACGCTGACCAGCGGGCAGGCCGACCAGCCGACCGTCGCACGCTGATCGATCAGCGCGGCGTGATCCAGCGGAACGTCAGGTTGATCCGCTCGCCCTGCACCCGCGCCATCTTCGGCAGCGCGTGCTGATAGAACTGCTGGGTCTGACCGGCCATCACCAGCAGATCGCCATGGCCGAGCAGATACTCGGCCTTCCGCGCCGGGTCATCGCGCCGGCGCAGCAGGAAGCGCCGCGCCGCGCCCAGGCTCAGCGAAGCAATCACCGGGGCCGGCCCCAGTTCCGGCTCGTCATCGCTGTGCCAGCCCATGTAATCACCGCCGCCGCGATAGCGGTTCAGCAGCACGCTGTTGAAGCGGCCGAGGCCCTCCACCTGCAGGCGATCACGCATGGCCTGCAACGCGGATGGCCAGGGGTGCGGCACGAATTCAGCCCCGGAATAGCGGTAGCGCGCCTGCGAATCGCCGATCCAGCAGCTCAGCCGCGGCGAATCCACCCAGTTGCCGAACATGCGGATGCGGTGGACTTCCCAGGGGACTTCGGCCTGCAGGGTCAGCAGCAATGCAGCGGCCTTGCCAGCGGGCAGCCAGCCCGATAGATGACGGACATCAGCGTCAGGCAGATCAGGAGGAAACAGCATTGGGCCGGGTACTGGACAGGAGCAACAGCGAGCATGCCTGATTTGCTCGATTCAGGCGCAAACCGGAGAATGACGGGACATTTCAGCGCCACTGCCCAATGCACCTGATGCCGTGCCCCTCCCCCCTGCCGCCTCTTCCACAGCCCCGCAGAGGCCAGTCATGAGCCTGGGGCGCTATCTCGCCACCGCGCGACGGTCGGTGCAGCGCCACGGCGGTGGCATGGCTGGACTGGGATCGGTGCTGCTCCGCGCACTGAAGGTAGTTCATGCAATGGGCGTGCGCGGTTTCATTGCGCGCCTGCGCTCGGCCAGCGTCGTCCGCACCCGCGCCAGCGAACCCTTCGATACGCCTGCGCTGCCTGTGCCGATCCCCCTGGAACAGCTGCGGTTGAGTGTGGGCGTGATGGCGCACGTGTTCTATCCAGACCTGATCAACGAGTTCGCCACCACGCTCTCGCGTATGCCACTGCGCTTTACCTTGCTGGTCTCGGTGATGGACGCTGCAGCCGAAGCGCAGGCACGTGAGGCATTCGGGCGCCTTCCGAACGTCCAGACCCTCCTTGTCCGCCAAGTCCAGAATCGTGGTCGCGACATCGCTCCACTATTAGTAACGTTCCGCGAAGAGATCAAGGCACTGGATCTGGTGTGCCACATTCACACCAAGAAATCGCTCTATACCGGTAGCGAACAGCAGACGTGGCGCCACTACCTGTTAGACAGCCTTTTGGGCTCACGTGAGCGCATCGCTTGGATCTTGGGCACCTTCCAGGCCGACCCACAGCTGGGCCTGGTCTATCCTGAAAGTTACGACGGTGTTCCACTCTGGGCGCACACTTGGCTGAGCAATGGCCCCGCGTGCGACGCACTCGCGCAGAAACTTGGAATCGCCCTGGATGCGCAGCGTTACATAGACTTCCCCGCCGGCTCGATGTTCTGGGCGCGAGTCGATGCGCTGCGACCGCTGTACGATCTGAACCTTCCACTGGATGCCTTCCCCGTGGAACAGGGCCAGGTGGATGGAACGCTGCAGCACGCCGTCGAGCGCCTGTTTGGCGTCATCGCCCGCCACCAGGGTTTCCGCTTGGGCATCCTGCCACCCGATGGTCGCCTGGCACTTGCTGCCGAAGGTGAACGTAATGTCGGCGAGGCACTTCAAACCGGCCTGTCTGACCGTTTGACGCTAGCCGCGCTGGACGCACGCATGGTCACGGTCGATATTTTCGATACGCTGGTCACCCGCGTGTTCCTGACACCCGCCGCGGCCCGCGAGCATCTCGCTTGGCGACTGGAGCGGCAATGGGGCATATGCGATTTCTCCCGGCATCGCGCCGATGCGGAAAGCTGCCTGCGTGAAATCTTGCAGCGGGACCCCTCCCTCTCCGAGATCCACATCGAGCTTGCCGGGCGCCTCGCGTTGCCTGGCGTGGATGCGAGCATGCTTGCCAATGCCGAGCGAATGCATGAGTGCGCGATACTCCGGCCGCGGCAAGGTCTGCTGACAGCGCTTGTAGATGCAAAGCTGACTTCGCTGACGGCGTTCTCCGACATGTATCTATCCAGCGACGACATGCGGCAGGTCCTGCCCGATCGAGTGCAGCAGCTCATCTCGCGGTGGTGGATTTCCTGCGAGACCGGCCTGCGCAAGGACTCTGCCGACAGTTGGAAGCAGCTGGCGCGTCAGGAAGGGCGCGAAGATGGCCGCTGGCTACATGTGGGTGACAACGAACACGCCGACATCCAGATGCCGCAGCTGGGCGGCCTGCTTACGCCCGTGCACGTGCTGCGGCCGGTCACCCTGCTGGACGTCGTACCGGGCCTTCGCCCGCTCCGCCATCCCCAGGGCACCCAGGCACCATGGTCTGAGCAGCTTTGGCGCGGCCTGCTGGCAAACAGCTTCGCTGCGATCGCCGACACCTCTCCGCAGCGGCTGCTCGGTCGTCCCCAGCTCGATGCACATACGCTGGGCTATACGGTACTCGGCCCGTTGGTCCTGGACTTCCTGCTGCATATCATCGACGTAGCTCGCCGCCGCGAGGTGGACCACCTGCTGTTCCTGAGCCGCGAAGGCTATCTGCTGGAGCAGGCATTCACCCGGCTGCAGGCCGCACACCCGTTCGCCGCCAGGATCAAGAGCACCTATTTTCTGGCGTCGCGTCGGGCGACGCTGCTGCCCGCACAGCTCGATGCCTCAGATCTTGCACTGCTCATGCAGGGTACGTTCAACGGGTCGCTGCGCGGCCTGCTGCAGGCACGACTCGGCGAAGATGCCGTGGCACGGGTGGCGGCATTGCAGCCGGCGCTGATGGAGCGCGACGTCTTTCTGCCGGAAATGGCCGACGAGGTACAGCGTTGGCTGCACCCGGTCAGGGATGCACTTCTGTCGCTGGCTGCCCGCCATCGCAAGGTCTATCAGGCGTACTGGGCCCGTACCGTCGGCTCATCGACGCCAATGGTGATCGACGTGGGCTACGCCGGCAGCATCCAGCGCAACCTCGCGCGCCTGCTCGGCACACCACTGGGCGGCTGCTACATGGCCCTGCGCGCAGGCGCCAGCGCACTGGCATCGCAGGGCTGGGCCGAGGCACGGTACTTCGACGGCCGCAATGGCGGCAACGAAACAGACTCCCCCATCCTTGCCAACGACCTGCTGCTGGAGTCACTGCTGGCAGCTCCGCACGGCCAGTTCAACGGCTTCACTGAAAGCAGCGAGGGCCTGAATACGCCCCGCTTCGGTTCCGTTGAACTTCCAACGGCTGCCCTGGAGATCCTCGCCGAGGTCCATACCGGGACGCTGACCTTCATCGAAGAAACCTGCCATACGCTCCATGAGGACATCGCCGAGCTGAACCTGGACGCCGAGGGCGTCCAGGTTCCACTCCAATGTCTGGGCAGTGGGCGATGGAATGCCGACCTTGTACTTGCCCAACTCGCCACCGAAGACGCGTTCACCGGACGCGGTACAGTCAGCGCGAGCCCTCAGGACTAGCGCTGAAAGGCCACGCCCGTCTTTTCCTTCAACTCGTCATCGCTGACGCCCGGCGCCGCTTCCACCAGCAACAGGCCCTTGTCGGTGACGTCGAACACGGCCAGATCGGTGATGATGCGGTCGACCACGCCCACACCGGTCAGCGGCAGCGTGCATTCGGTCAGGATCTTGTGCTCGCCGTTCTTGGCGGTGTGCTCCATCAGCACCACCACGCGCTGCACGCCGGCCACCAGGTCCATCGCGCCGCCCATGCCCTTGACCATCTTGCCGGGCACCATCCAGTTGGCCAGGTCGCCCTTGTGGGTGACCTGCATGGCGCCGAGGATGGCCAGGTTGACGTGGCCGCCGCGGATCATCGCGAAGCTGTCGTGGCTGCCGAAGTAGCTGGCACCGGCACGTGCGGTGACGGTCTGCTTGCCGGCGTTGATCAGGTCGGCGTCCACTTCGGCGTCGGTCGGGAACGGGCCGATACCGAGCAGGCCGTTCTCCGACTGCAGCCACACATCCACGCCTTCGGGAATATGGTTGGCGACCAGGGTCGGCAGGCCGATGCCCAGGTTCACGTAGGCACCATCGGTCAGTTCGCGGGCGGCGCGTGCCGCCATCTCATCGCGGGTCCACGCCATGTCAGTTGCCCTCCGCGCGGATGGTGCGCTGTTCGATACGCTTTTCAGGATGCGGGTTGTGCACGATGCGGTGCACGTAGATACCCGGCAGGTGCACCTGGTCCGGATCGATGGCGCCGACCGGCACGACCTCCTCCACTTCCACGATGCAGACCTTGCCGGCCATCGCGCAGGCCGGGTTGAAATTGCGCGCGGTCTTGCGGAACACCAGGTTGCCTGCTTCGTCGGCCTTCCACGCCTTGACCAGCGCGACATCGGCACGCAGCGCGGTCTCCATCACGTAGTGCTTGCCGTCGAACTCGCGGGTTTCCTTGCCTTCGGCCACCACCGTGCCGTAGCCAGTGGCAGTGAAGAACGCCGGGATACCCGCGCCGCCGGCACGCAGGCGCTCGGCCAGGGTGCCCTGCGGGTTGAATTCCAGCTCCAGCTCGCCGGCCAGGAACTGGCGCTCGAATTCCTTGTTCTCGCCCACGTAGGACGAAATCATCTTCTTGATCTGCCGGGTTTCCAGCAGCTGGCCCAGGCCGAAGCCATCGACGCCGGCATTATTGGAGATCACGGTCAGGCTCTTGGCGCCACTGTCGCGCAGCGCGGCGATCAGTGCCTCGGGAATGCCACACAGGCCGAAGCCGCCCACGGCCAGCGTCTGGCCATCGGCGACCACCCCTTGCAGGGCCTCCGCCGCACTGGCGAAGCGCTTGCCGCGCTTGCCGGTGGAAGTCGATTGCTGCATCTCTACTGCCCTACCCGGTGAGAATGCTGCCATTCTAGCGGCACACCCGTTGCCGGCTGGGGTGCGCCGCAGCATGAACCGGTATGCGCGGCCGCCTTTCCGTAGAATGTCCCCTTCCCCGCTTGCGGTGCCCCTGGCAACGCGTGCCGCAGATGGAGAGGACAGGACGACGCATGGCCGTAGTATTCACCGGAGGGGAACTGTCCCGCTGGCTGGATGCCGGGACACTGGAAAGAGGCAGGCAACGCGCAGGTACCGTGCACGAACTGCACTACCGGGCACCGCTGCTGACCGCGCAGGTGGAAACCTGGCAGGTGGCCATCGACCTGGACGCCAGCGCCCGCGCACCCTACAGCCCTCTTCAGAGTCGCTGCACCTGCCCGGTGGGGGGCCACTGCGAGCACGTCGCTTCCGTCCTGCTGGCTGCACTGGACACGTCACTGGAGGGCGACTCGGGCCCGCTACGTCCCACTGCGCATCCGACGCTGCCAACCCTGCCGATCCAGGCGATGACGCCGATCCTCCATCTGCACAGCCTGGAGTACCGTCCCGACTGGCTCACCGAGCGTGATCCTTCGCAGTGGCTGGACGTCGCCACCATCGCGTTCGAGTACGACGAGCACGTGCGCTTTCTCGACGACCCGTCGTTGTTTGTGCATGGCCCGCAGGGCCAGCTCTACCTGCTGCCGCGTGACCTTCACGAGGAGGCACGACGCGAAGATGAACTGCGCGGCGTGCATCTGCACCGTGAGCGACAGCCACGCATCGTCCTGGACGGCGCCGGCCCATTGTTCGAACTGCGCAGTTTCGACTGGACCCGCTTCCTGCTGGACGACGTACCGCGGCTGGAGGCCCTGGGCTGGAAGGTAGAGACGGACGACGATTTCCGCCATCGCATCACCCGGGTGGATGAGATCGACCTGGACATCCAGGCGGACCCGACGGACGGGAGCTGGTTCAATCTGGGCCTCGAGATCGAGGTGGACGGCCACACCGTGCCCATGGTTCCGCTGCTCCAGCAGGTGCTGCACGCCGACCCACGCTGGTCGCGCGCGCAGCTGGACGCGATTGGCGATGACGAGAACATCCTGCTGACTGCCGGCGGCAACACGCGCCTGGCACTGCGGGCATCGCGATTGAAGCCAGTCATTGCCCTGCTCGCCGATCTGTTTACCCAGCGCGGCGCGCCGCTACGGCTGTCGACGCAGGACCGCGGTCGCCTGCAGGCGCTGCAGGACGACGCACACCTGCGGCTCCGGGGCCACGGGGACACCCAGGCACTCGTACAGCGCCTGCTGCAGGCGCCTGCGCCGGAAGACGTGGCACCACCGGCCGGATTGCTGGCGACGCTGCGTGGCTATCAGCGCGAAGGCCTGTCGTGGCTGCAGTACCTGCGGCAGCAGCGCCTGGGCGGCGTACTGGCCGATGACATGGGGCTGGGCAAGACCCTGCAGACCCTGGCCCACCTGCTGGTCGAGAAGGAAAGTGGACGCCTGGACCGGCCGGCGCTGCTGGTGGTGCCGACCTCACTGCTGCACAACTGGCAGAGCGAGGCGACGCGCTTCACCCCGGGCCTGCGCCTGCTGGCCCTGCATGGGCCCGGGCGTGAAGCTTCGTTCGCGTCCATCCCCGAGCATGACCTGGTGATCACCACCTATCCGTTGCTCTGGCGTGATGAAGAGGCCTTGAAGGCCCATGCCTACCACCTGCTGATCCTCGACGAAGCGCAGCAGGTGAAGAATCCAAAGTCGCGCGCCGCAATCACCCTGCGCACGCTGCAGGCGCGCCACCGGCTGTGCCTGACCGGCACGCCGCTGGAAAACCACCTCGGCGAACTGTGGACGCAGTTCGACTTCCTGCTGCCCGGCCTGCTCGGCAGCGAAAAACAGTTCAACCAGCATTGGCGCCACCCGATCGAGCGCGGCAGCGATCACCGCCGAGCCCAGCTGCTGGCGCAGCGGCTGCGCCCCTTCATCCTGCGCCGGCGCAAGGACCAGGTCGCCGCCGAACTGCCACCGAAGACCCTCATCACCCGCGCGGTAGCGATGGAGGGCGGGCAGCGTGATCTCTATGAGACCGTGCGTGCCGCGATGGAAAAGCAGGTCCGCGAGGCGATCAGCGACAGCGGACTGGCGCGCAACCACATCAGGGTGCTGGATGCGCTGCTGAAGCTGCGTCAGGTCTGCTGTGATCCGCGCCTGCTGCCGGGCGACGCCCCGGCACGCAATGCCGGCTCGGCCAAGCTGGAGCTGCTGCGAGAGATGCTGCCGTCGATGGTCGAGGAAGGCCGGCGCATCCTGGTGTTTTCGCAGTTCACCGGCATGCTTTCGCTGATCGCGCAGGCGCTGGACGATCTGGGACTGGCCTATGTGACCTTGACCGGCGATACCCAGGACCGGGCCACGCCGGTGCAGCGCTTCATGCAGGGCGAGGTACCCGTGTTCCTGATCAGCCTGAAGGCGGGTGGCGTCGGGTTGAACCTGACTGCTGCAGACACCGTCATCCACTTCGACCCCTGGTGGAACCCGGCCGCCGAAAACCAGGCCAGTGACCGCGCCCATCGGATCGGCCAGCAGCAGCCGGTGTTCGTCTACCGGCTGATCGCCGCAGGCAGCATCGAAGAACGGATTGCCGAACTGCAGGAACGCAAGGCCCTGCTGGCCGACTCGATTCTCGAAGGCGGCGGCAGCACGGGGCCACGTTTCAGCGAGGAGGACGTCCAGGCGCTGCTGGCGCCGTTGCCGGGCCTGCCGGCCAAGCGCACCCGCCGGCCAGGCCGGCGACCACCGCAGGCCTGATCCGGGGCGCCAGTCAGGTGGCGTTCTCCGATGGAAACGATTCCCAAACGGGACTGGGACTACAATTGAGGGCTGAGCTCACAAAGGATCTGATCGATGCCCCTGCCCGCCTTCAAGGCCTACGATATCCGCGGCCGCGTGCCGGAAGAACTGAACGAAGACCTGGCCCGCCGCATCGGCGTCGCCCTGGCCGCGCAGCTCGCTCCCGGCCCGGTGGTCCTCGGCCACGATGTGCGCCTGACCAGCCCGGCGCTGCAGGATGCACTGGCCGCAGGCCTGCGTGGTACCGGTCGTGAGGTGATCGACATCGGCCTGTGCGGTACCGAAGAGGTCTACTTCCAGACCGATCACCGCGGCGCAGCCGGCGGCGTGATGGTGACGGCCAGCCACAACCCGATGGACTATAACGGGATGAAGCTGGTCAAGGAGAACGCCCGTCCGATCAGCTCCGATACCGGCCTGTTCGCGATCTCCGATGCGGTCGCCGCCGATGCGTCCGAGGCCCAGCCGCCGAGCGCCGGGCAGACCGCCCAGCATGACAAGAGCGCCTATATCCAGCATCTGCTGAGCTACGTCGACGCCGCCAAGCTCAAGCCGCTGAAGCTGGTGGTGAATGCCGGCAACGGTGGTGCCGGTGCCATCGTCGACCTGCTGGCACCGCACCTGCCGTTCGAGTTCATCCGCATCTGCCATGAACCCGATGGCAACTTCCCCAACGGTATTCCCAACCCGCTGCTGCCGGAAAACCGCGCCGCCACCGCCGATGCAGTGCGCGAACACAGCGCCGACTTCGGCATTGCCTGGGACGGCGACTTCGACCGCTGCTTCTTCTTCGACCATACCGGCCGCTTCATCGAGGGCTATTACCTGGTCGGCCTGCTGGCCAAGGCCATCCTGGCACGCAATCCCGGTGGCAAGATCGTGCATGACCCGCGCCTGGTCTGGAATACCGTGGAGATGGTTGAACAGGCAGGCGGCGTGCCGGTGCTGTGCAAGAGCGGCCACGCCTTCATCAAGGAAAAGATGCGTGCCGAAGATGCGGTGTACGGCGGCGAGATGAGCGCTCACCACTACTTCCGCGAATTCGCCTATGCCGACTCTGGCATGATCCCGTGGCTGCTGATCGCGCAACTGGTTTCCGAGAGTGGCCGCTCGCTGGCCGACTGGGTCGAAGACCGCATGGCGGCCTATCCCTGCAGCGGAGAAATCAACTTCAAGGTGGCCGATGCCAAGGCTGCGGTGGCACGCGTGATGGAGCACTTCGCGGCGCAGCCGCCGGCGCTGGACCATACCGACGGCATCAGCGCCGACTTCGGCGACTGGCGCTTCAACCTGCGCAGCTCCAACACCGAGCCGCTGCTGCGACTGAACGTCGAAGCCCGCGGTGATGCAGCGCTGATGCAGGCGCGTACCGACGAAATTTCCCGCCTCATCCAGCAGTAACCGAGGAACGCATGAGCAGCATCCAGCCCGTCATCCTCTCCGGTGGTTCCGGTACCCGCCTGTGGCCACTGTCGCGCGAGGCGTATCCGAAGCAGTTCCTGCCATTGGCGGGAGAACTGACGATGCTGCAGGCCACCTGGCAGCGCGTCGCTCCCATCGCCGCGCACGGTCCGCTGGTGATCGCCAACGAGGAGCACCGCTTCGTCGCTGCCGAACAGCTGCAGCAGGTCGGCGCCGAGCCGGCTGCGATCATCCTTGAGCCAGTCGGCCGCAATACCGCCCCGGCCATCGCCGTTGCCGCGCTGGAAGCTACCCGAGACGGCGCCGACGCGCTGCTGCTGGTGCTGCCCTCGGATCATGTGATTGCCAATGAAGCCGCGTTCCATGCAGCCGTGAAGGCTGCAGCCAGTGCCGCCGAAGCCGGCAAGCTGGTCACCTTCGGCATCGTGCCGACCGGTCCGGAAACCGGCTACGGCTATATCAAGGCTGCCGACGGCCAGGGCCTGCGCGCGGTCGAGCGTTTCGTCGAGAAGCCCGACCTGGACACCGCCACCGGCTACGTCAGCAGCGGCCAGTACTACTGGAACAGTGGCATGTTCCTGTTCAAGGCCTCGCGTTACCTGCAGGAGCTGGAGCGTTTCCAGCCGGCGATGCTGGCCGGCAGCCGCCAGGCCTGGCAGCAGGCGCGCCGCGATGCCGACTTCACCCGTCTGGACAAGGCTACCTTCACCGCCGTTGCATCCGACTCGATCGACTATGCCGTGATGGAAAAGACCGCCGATGCGGTGGTGATCCCGCTGGATGCCGGCTGGAACGACGTCGGTTCGTGGACCGCACTGCGCGATGTCTCGCATCAGGATGGCGATGGCAATGCGCACCAGGGTGACGTGATCGCCATCGACTGCCGCAACACCTATGCCTATGCACAGCGCCTGGTGGCGCTGGTCGGCCTGGATGACGTGATCGTGGTCGAGACCGACGACGCAGTGCTGGTCGGCAAGGCTGACCGCATGCAGGAGGTCAAGACCGTGGTCGCTCAGCTGAAGGCTGAAGGCCGCAGCGAGGCCACCTGGCATCGCAAGGTCTACCGCCCCTGGGGGGCCTACGATTCGATCGACAACGGCGAGCGTTTCCAGGTCAAGCGCATCACCGTCAAGCCCGGCGGTACGCTCAGCCTGCAGATGCATCACCACCGTGCCGAGCACTGGATCGTGGTCAGCGGCACCGCCGAGGTGACCCGCGGCGACGAGGTGATCCTGCTCAGCGAAAACCAGAGCACGTACATCCCGCTGGGCGTGACCCATCGCCTGCGCAATCCGGGCAAGCTACCGCTGGAACTGATCGAGGTGCAGTCCGGCAGTTACCTCGGTGAAGACGACATCGTGCGCTTCGAGGACACGTACGGGCGCAGTTGATCCGACGCCCTGCGGTGGGTGCCGACCGTTGGTCGGCACGTCGCCTGCCGGGTCAGGCCATCTCCGCCATCACCCGCTTCAGGCCGTCCTGCCATGCAGGCAGCACGATGCCGAAATCCTGCTGCAGCTTGCGGTTGTCCAGCACCGACCAGGCCGGGCGCTTGGCCGGAGTCGGGTATTCGGAACTGGGAATCGCCTCGACGGTCGGCACCTTCGCCAACACGCCGGTCGCCAGCGCCTCGGCGAAGATCGCCTCGGCGAACCCATGCCAACTTGTCTGGCCGCTGGCCGTCAGATGCCAGGTGCCGGACAGCTGCCCCGGATGCTGCAGTGCCTGCGCAGTGACATCGGCAATCAGCGCGGCCGGTGTCGGCGTGCCGATCTGATCGGCCACCACACGCAACTGGTCGCGCTCGGCGCCCACCCGCAGCATCGTGCGCAGGAAATTGGCGCCATGCGAGGCATACACCCACGCCGTGCGGAAGATCAGATGACGACCGCCGGCCGCGCGAACCGCATCCTCGCCATCGCGCTTGCTGGTGCCGTACACGCCCAATGGCGCGGTCGGCTCGTCTTCGCGGTAGGGCGCGCTGCCCTGGCCATCGAACACGTAGTCGGTGGAGTAATGCACGAACGGCACGCCGTGCGCCGCACACCAGCGCGCGATCATGCCCGGCGTCTGCGCATTGGCGACGAAGGCGGCCTCGGCATCCTGCTCGGCACGATCAACCGCCGTGTAGGCGGCCGCGTTGACCACCACCGATGGCTGCAGGCGATCCAGCAATGCCGGCAGGCTGTCGGGCTGGCCGAAATCGGCGGTTTCGCAGGCACTTCCGTCGGGCAGTTGCCCGCTGCGGGTAGTTGCGACCACCTTGCCCAGCGGCGCCAGCGCGCGCAGCAGCTCCTGGCCGACCTGGCCATTGCCGCCGAACACCAGCGCCGTCACGGGATGTAGACCGGCAGGCGGTCTTCAGCAATGTCCTTCAGGAACGGAGCGTTCTCGTCTTTCGCCGACAAGGTCGGTGCACTGATCGGCCAGCCAATTGCGATGTCAGCATCGTTCCAGCGGATACCCGCATCCGCTTCCTTGACGTAGACATCGGTGCACAGGTAGCTGAACAGCGCACGTTCGGAGAGCACGGCAAACCCATGCGCGAAGCCTTCTGGAATCCAGAACTGCTTCCTGTTTTCCGCACTCAGCACCACCGCTTCCCACTGGCCGAAGGTCGGCGATCCGCGACGGATGTCCACGGCCACGTCATAGACCTCGCCCTCCAGCACGCTGACCAGCTTGCCCTGTGGGCGCGGCCACTGGTAATGCAGGCCACGCAGCACGCCCTTTGCGGACGTCGATACGTTGCTCTGCACGAAGCGGTCCGGCAGGCCCAGCGCAGCGAAGCGCTCTGCATTCCAGGTTTCGAAGAAATAGCCACGCGCATCGCCAAACACGGCTGGCTCGATGATCTTGCAGCCGGCAAGCTTGGTTTCAATCACTTTCACGGAACGACTCCACGCAGCGCGAGTTTATGCAGGTACTGGCCGTAGCCATTCTTGATCAGCGGTGCAGCCAGCGCTTCCAGCTGTTCGGCGTTGATCCAGCCCTTGCCGAAGGCAATTTCTTCCGGGCAGCACACCTGCAGGCCCTGTCGGGTCTGGATGGTCTCGATGAAGTTGGACGCTTCCAGCAGCGACTGGTGGGTGCCGGTGTCCAGCCACGCATAGCCACGGCCAAGTGCTTCCAGGTGCAGGTTGCCCTCGGCCAGGTAGCGCTTGTTGAGATCGGTGATCTCCAGTTCGCCACGCGGCGACGGCTTCAGTTCAGCCGCGTAATCGCTGGCGTTGCCGTCGTAGAAATACAGGCCGGTCACCGCATAGTTCGAGCGCGGGTTCGCCGGCTTCTCCACCAGGTCGATGACCTTGCCGCTCGTGTCGAACTCGGCCACGCCGTAACGCTCCGGGTCGTTCACCCAGTAGCCGAATACGGTCGCACCGTCCACGCGCTCATCGGCACGCTTGAGCACCTCGCGCAGGCCGTGGCCGTGGAAGATGTTGTCGCCCAGCACCAGGCAGCTCGGCTTGCCGGCGACGAAGTCGCGACCGATCAGGTAGGCCTGGGCCAGGCCATCCGGACTCGGCTGCACCGCGTACTGGATGTCCATGCCCCACTGCGAACCATCACCCAGCAGCTGCTGGAACAGCGCCTGCTCGTGCGGGGTATTGATGATGAGCACTTCACGGATGCCCGCCAGCATCAGCACGCTGAGCGGGTAGTAGATCATCGGCTTGTCGTACACCGGCAGCAGCTGTTTGCTGACGCCTTTGGTGATCGGATACAGCCGGGTGCCGGAGCCACCGGCGAGGATGATGCCCTTGCGCTGCGTCATGTTGTCTCCCGGGTTCAGGCCGTGGTGCCGATGCGCTGCAGTCGGTAGCTGCCGTCGAGCACGCCGTTGACCCATTCCTGGTTGTCCAGGTACCAGTCGACGGTGAAGCTGATGCCCTGCTCGAACGTATAGGCCGGCTCCCAGCCCAGGTCGTTCTTCAGCTTGGAAGCATCGATCGCATAACGGCGGTCATGACCGGGGCGATCGGTGACGTAGGTGATCTGGCTGCTGCGCGGCTGGCCATCTTCGCGCGGACGACGCGCATCCAGCAGCGCGCAGATGGCCTGCACCACTTCGATGTTCTGCTTTTCCGAATTGCCGCCGACGTTGTAGGTCTCGCCGACCTGGCCCTTGGCCAGCACGGTACGGATCGCTTCGCAGTGATCGGACACGAACAGCCAGTCGCGCACCTGCTTGCCATCGCCGTACACCGGCAGCGGCTCGCCAGCCAGCGCCTTGGCGATCACCAGCGGGATCAGCTTCTCGGGGAAGTGGTACGGGCCGTAATTGTTCGAACAGTTGGTGGTCAGCACCGGCAGCCCATAGGTGTGGTGGAACGCACGCACGAGGTGGTCCGAGGCCGCCTTCGATGCCGAGTACGGCGAATTGGGCGCGTACTGGGTGGTCTCGCTGAACTTGCCTGTCTCGCCCAGGGTGCCGTACACCTCGTCGGTGGACACGTGCAGGAAGCGGAATGCCGCGCTTTGTTCGGCCGGCAGCGCCTTCCAGTAGTCCCGCACCGCTTCCAGCAGGCCCAGGGTACCCACCACGTTGGTCTGGATGAACGCGCCAGGGCCGTCGATGGAGCGGTCCACATGGCTTTCGGCGGCGAAGTTCAGCACCGCATCCGGCTGGTGTTCGGCCAGCAGGCGGGCGACCAGGGAGCTGTCGCCGATGTCGCCCTGGACGAACAGGTGATTCGGGTTGCCGTCAAGGCTGGACAGTGTCTTCAGATTTCCGGCGTAGGTCAGCACATCGAGATTGATGACCTTGACGCCGCGCGCGACGGCCTCGAGAACGAAGTTACCGCCAATGAATCCGGCGCCGCCGGTTACAAGCCATGTGGGCACTACCTGTTCTCCTGATCGTGATTCGTGGGACGGGGCCTTCATGGCCACGACAATGCAACGTTGAAGGATACAACGGGCCTCCGGTAACACGCGATCACACAAGTGAACTCAGGCCGACTGCATTGCTGCATCGCAACAGCCGGAGCCCCCACCATACGCATTCGCATGGTCACCTCAAGCCAGCTAGAATCGGGGACCCACCCCCGAACCGGTTGCTGCTCCAGGACCGGACGTTCTCCCCGTTATTGAAGGACCCCGTACCAGATGAAAATCCTCGTCGCGTACAAGCGCGTGGTGGACTACAACGTCCGCATTCAGGTCAAGCCGGACGGTTCCGGCGTGGTCACCGACGGCGTCAAGCTGTCCCCCAACCCCTTCGATGAAATCGCTCTGGAAGAAGCCCTGCGCCTGCGCGACAAGGGCATCGCCAGCGAAGTCGTGGTTGCCACCATCGCCCCGGCCGACGCCCAGGCGCACCTGCGCAACGGCCTGGCCATGGGCGCCAACCGTGCCATCCACGTCGTCACCGACCAGGCCATCCAGCCGCTGACCGCGTCGCGCACCCTGCTCAAGCTGATCGAAAAGGAACAGCCGGATCTGGTGATCCTCGGCAAGCAGGCCATCGACGACGACGCCAACCAGACTGGCCAGATGCTGGCCACGCTGTGGGGCCGCCCCCAGGCGACCTTCGCCAGCAAGCTCGAAATTGCCGATGGCAAAGCCACGGTGACCCGTGAAGTCGATGCCGGCCTGGAAACGCTGGAAGTGGATCTGCCGGCCGTGGTCACCACCGATCTGCGCCTGAACGAACCGCGCTTCATCAAGCTGCCGGACATCATGAAGGCCAAGGCCAAGCCGCTGGAGACCCTGCAGCTGGCCGACCTCGGCGTTGAAACCGCCGACACCTTCAAGACCACCCATTACGCCGCGCCGTCCAAGCGCAGCAAGGGTGTGATGGTCAAGGACGCGGCCGAACTGGTTGCCGCACTCAAGCAGAAGGGGTTGCTGTAATGAGCAGGATTCTCGTCATCGCCGAGCACCACGACGGCAAGCTCAACGCCGCCACCGCCAAGACCGTCAGTGCCGCCGCCGCCATCAGCGGTGCCAGCATCGACGTGCTGGTGCTGGCTGCCGACCCGGGCGCCGTGGCCGCTGAAGCCGCGAAGATCGCCGGCGTCGCCAAGGTCCTGACCGTGGCCAATGCCGCCAACGCGCAGGCCATCGCCCAGGTGCTGGCGCCGCAGATCGCACAGCTGGCCAAGGGCTACACCCACGTATTCGGCCCGTCGACCACCTTCGGCAAGGATCTGATGCCGTGTGTGGCCGCCCTGCTCGGCGTCAACCAGGTCTCCGACCTGATGAGCGTTGAAGGCAGCCACACCTTCAAGCGCCCGATCTACGCCGGCAACGCGATCATCACCGTGGAAGCCCCGGCCGACCAGATCGTGGTCGCCACCGTGCGTGCCGCCTCGTGGCCGGAAGCGGCCCAGGGCGGCAGCGCCTCCATCGAAGCGGCCAACGTCGATGCTGCCCTGCCGACTCACACCCGCTTCGTCGGCCTGGCCGCCGGTGCCAGCGACCGCCCGGACCTGCAGAGCGCCAAGCGCGTGGTGTCGGGTGGCCGTGGTGTTGGTTCGGAAGAGAACTTCAAGGTCATCTTCCAGCTGGCCGACAAGCTCGGTGCCGCCGTCGGTGCCTCGCGTGCCGCCGTTGACGCCGGCTACGTGCCCAGCGACCTGCAGGTCGGCCAGACCGGCAAGATCATCGCGCCGGAACTGTATGTAGCCGTCGGCATCAGTGGTGCGATCCAGCACCTGACCGGCATCAAGGATGCCGGCACGATCGTCGCGATCAACAAGGACGGCGATGCGCCGATCTTCGAGATTGCCGATATCGGCCTGGTGGGGGATCTGTTTGCGATCCTGCCGGAGCTGGAAAAGGCGCTCTGACTCAAGCGACGGCGGCGGCGCCTGCGCCGCCGCCGTCATGCCGGACCCTGCCCGGGCGTCTATACTCTTCCGTTGTCGGATTTACCCCCTGCAGGCGGATGCGCCGGCGCGATGGTTCCGATTTCCCTGAAGATGGCGCCGAGGCCCACCACTCCATGACCGCTGTTCCGCCTTCCCCTCCGCAGCCGCCGGTCGAACTGTCGGTCGTCGCGCCTGTCTATGGCTGTAAAGGGTGCCTGGAAGATCTCGTCGATCAGGTCCAGGCTGCGGCAGGATCCATGGGCGTGTCGTTCGAGATGATCCTGGTCGACGACGCCAGCCCTGACGGCGCATGGCCGCGCATCGAGGAGCTGGCCGCCAGCCGGCCTTGGCTCAAGGGCCTGAAGCTCTCGCGAAATTTCGGGCAGCACTCGGCCATTTCAGCCGGCATCGAGCATGCCCAGGGCCGTTGGACGGTCGTCATGGATTGCGACCTGCAGGATGTTCCTGCAGAAATTCCCGGCCTGTACCGCAAGGCGGTGGATGAGCAGTTTGAAGCCGTGTTCGCGCAGCGGATACAGCGCATGGACACCCCGCTCAAGCGCCTCTCGTCGTGGGGGTTCTTTGCGGTGCTGGGCTGGCTGACCGGCGTGCCGCAGGACCCTTCCACGGCCAATTTCGGCATTTTCCACCGCAAGGTCATCGACGCGGTCTGTGCAATGCCGGAACGTGATCGCTCGTTCCCGCTGATGGTGAAATGGGCCGGCTTCCGCACGGGCAAGCTTCCCGTACGCCACCAGCAGCGCGCAGAGGGTGAATCGTCCTACACCCTGCGGCGCCTGTTGCGGCTGGCCATGAACATCGCCCTGGGTTACTCGGAGAAGCCGCTGCGCATGGTGGCCGGCACTGGCATGTTCTGCGCGCTGGTCGCCTTCGTCATGGTGGCCATCAGCATCTGGCGATGGTGGGACGGCGACATCCAGGTTGCGGGTTACACCTCGATCATCGCCGCAATCTGGCTGATTGGCGGATTGATGATGTTCTCCATGGGCGTTGTGGGGCTGTACGTCGGCCAGGTCTTCCGCAATGTGCAACGGCGCCCCTACTACATCGTCTCTGAAACGACCGTTCGCGGAGAAGCTCCATGAGCCACTTGTCTCTGCAGGCAGGCGGCAGCGTGGTCGAGGCGCGCCTGACGCCCTGGGATGAGCGCGCGCTGGGCTGCACCACTGCCGAGATCGTCCGTTTGGATGCGGCCACCACGGACCAGGCGGCCGCAATGCTGGACCAGGCCCAGGCCTGGGCCAGGCAGCAGGGTGTCCACTACCTGTTCGGTCGCATCGATGCCAATGCGCATGCGTTGCGTGCTGCGGTGCTCGGCTGTGGCTTCCAGTTCGTTGAAACGTCACTGACCGTGTCACGCAGCGGCATGGGGCAACTGCCTGCGGTCCCGCGCGGGATGCTGCCTACGCTGCGGCCGGCCATTGCTGCGGACATTCCGTTGCTGCGGTCCATCGCCGCCGACGACTTCGGGCATGGCCGTTTTCTGGAAGACCCTGCCATCGACCCTGCACACGCACGTCTTCGCACCGCCAACTGGATCGAGGACCTGGTCAACGCCCAGCTGGTCCAAACCGCGGAATCACGCGGCCGTGTCATTGGCTTCCATGCAGAACGAGTCTTCGCCGACGAGCACAGGGCAGAGCTGCTGCTGACAGGTGCAGCCGCCCCGTACGCCATGCTGGCCATGCCGCTATGGATCACTGCCCTGCAATCGCTGGCTACCAGGGATATCCAGCGCTGCACGACGCTGGTGTCCGCCGCCAATACCGGCATCATCAATCTGTATGCCCGGCTTGGCTTCCAATTCAATTCATCTCTTAACGGGTTCCGGAAATTCCTATGAGCAACTCCAGCAACGAAGACCAGGTTGTAGCCGTGTTCGCCCGCGTGTTGGGCATCGATGCCTCCCAGGTGACTGACGAACTGCGCTACAACACCATTCCGCAGTGGGATTCGATCGCGCACATGTCCGTGGTCGCCGCACTGGAAGAAGCGTTCAACGTCATGATCGACATGGACGAAGTGATCGACATGAGCTCGGTCGGCAAGGCGCGCGAAATCCTGCGCAAGCACGGCGCTGCTGTCTGACAATGACGGGCACCCACGCTCCCGTTGTCATGGTTACCGGGGCCTCGCGAGGCATCGGCCGGGCCATCTGCGAACTGCTGGCAGCACAGCACGTCCAGCTGGTGATCGTCGCGCGCGATGACGACGCGCTGCGCGCGCTCGCCGCCGAGGTCACCGCACAGGGGGCACCGGAACCGATGGTCGCGGTCATCGATCTGGCCGACGTCGATGCGGTGGCCGCCGTGTTCAAGCAGATATTCAACCAGTTCGGCCGCCTGGATGGGCTGGTGAACAACGCAGGGGTCCTGCACGAAGGTCTTCTGGGCATGATCCGTGCCGAAGACATCGACCGCGTGCTGGCGGTGAATGTCAAAGCGCCGTTGATGATGATGCAGTATGCAAGCCGGTTGATGGCGCGAACCCGGAAGGGCAGCATCGTCAACCTCGTCTCGATCATGGGCGTCAATGGCGCTGCAGGATTGAGCCTGTATTCGGCAAGCAAGGCGGCACTGGTCGGTGCAACCCGATCCGCGTCGAAGGAACTGGCTGCCAAGGGCATTCGCGTGAATGCGATTTCGCCGGGTTTCATCGATACCGACATGACCCGCGCCATGCCGCAGGCCGCCCACGCCAAGCGGGTGGAATCGATCGGCATGGGCCGCGCAGGAACGCCGCGCGAAGTGGCCGAGCTGGTCGCGTTCCTGCTCGGCGACAGCTCCGCCTACATCACAGGCCAGATCATCGGCATCGACGGACAGATGGTGGTCTGAATGCAGTTCTGGCAGTTGGCGCACGGCAACCGCACTGCGCTCATCGAGGGAACACGGACGCTCAGTTATGACGAACTGGGCGTGCTGGCCGATACCCTGGCCACGCACCTGCCCGCCGGGCGGGGCATGGGCGTGCTGGCGATGCCCAGCACGATCGACGCGGTCGCGCTCTATCTGGGCGCCCTGCGCAGTACCCGTCAGGTACCCCTGCTGATCCAGCCCGATGTCGACCCGGAGCTGCTGGACGCGCTGCTGACCCAGTACGCGCCGGACTGGCTTGCCATGCCGGGCACGGCGCCGGCGGGTTACCGGACGGTGCATGTCGCAGGCACTCTGGGCATCCACCTGCGCGAAACCCACCTCACGCTCCCATCGCCGCATGGCGACCTGGCGCTGCTGCTGAGCACATCGGGCAGTACGGGTTCATCCAAGCTGGTGCGGTTGTCCGCGCAGGGCCTGGCCGCGAACACGGCATCGATCGTTGCCTATCTCGGCCTGGGTCCCGAAGACCGCGCCATCACCACATTGCCGTTGGCCTATTCGTTTGGCATGTCCATCCTCAACAGCCATCTGGGCTGTGGTGGCTGCGTGGTGCTGAGCGAAGACAGCCTGATGACCCGCGAGTTCTGGGAAGCCGCACGCGGCAATGCGGTCACCTCCCTGTCCGGGGTTCCGGCCACCTACGAAATACTGCGCCGCATGGGCCTTGCGCGCCTGCAGCTGCCCAGCCTGCGCATGCTGACCCAGGCCGGTGGCCGCCTGCGCGACGAACTGGTCCAGCATTTTGCCGAGTCTGCCAAGGACCACGGCCTGCAGTTCTTCGTCATGTACGGCCAGACCGAAGCCTCGCCCCGCATCAGCTATGTTCCCTCCGAGCGGCTGCTGGACAAGATCGGCAGCATCGGCGTTGCGGTGCCGGGTGGTCGTATGCATGTCGATGCGGAAAGCAGTGAACTGGTCTACGAGGGGCCCAATGTCATGATGGGCTATGCCACCTCGCGCGAAGGACTTGCGCGCCCCGACGAACTGCACGGCCTGCTTCGCACGGGCGATCTGGCCCGTGTGGATGACGAAGGGTTCCATTACATCACCGGGCGCGCCAAACGGTTCCTGAAGATCTCCGGCAACCGCGTCAATCTCGACGAAGTGGAAGCGATGCTGTCGACCGCGCTCGGCCGTCAGATCGCCTGCTCGGGCAATGACGACGATCTGGTCGTATTCAGCCATGGCGATGCCCCCGCTGCGCAGGACAACGTCCGCCAACTGGTGCAGGCGCGCTACAAGCTGTTCGGCGGCCTGGTCCGCTGCATCCATCTGGATTCGCTGCCGCTGCTGTCCAGCGGCAAGATCGACTATCTGTCGCTGCGGCAGCTCGCCGCGCAAGGAGCACGTCAATGAACGCAGGCACGGACAGTTCGCTGGCAGCGGCTGCGCTGGAAGCGGAGGTCTATGGGCTGGGCCGCCAGGCCAAGCGCGAATGGCTGCTGGACGGCCTGCAGTCGCTCACCCGGCATCACCACCTGTCCTGCCCGCCCTACCGCGCCATGCTCGATGCATTGTGGCGCGGCGGCCAGGCGGACTCGCTGGAATCGCTGCCCTGGCTGCCGGTCCGGCTGTTCAAGCAGATCGACCTGAAGAGCGTCGCCGACGACCAGGTACTGCGCACGCTGGTTTCCAGCGGCACCACGGGCGCTGCCGTCTCGAGGATCTTCCTCGACGCGGAAACCGCACGCGCGCAGACCCGCGCCCTGACGCGGATCTTCTCCCACTTTGCCGGCAACCGCCGGATGCGCATGCTGGTGATCGACGACGACTCGTTCCTGCGCGATCGCAGCCGCTTCAACGCGCGCGCAGCCGGCATCCTGGGCTTCTCCAACTTCGGCCGCGACCATCTGTACCTGCTCGACGAACAGCTGCAGCCCGACTGGGCAGCTCTGGCGCACTGGCTGGCCAACGCCCCGGACGAACCGGTACTGCTGTTCGGCTTCACCTTCATCGTCTGGCAGTCCTTTGTCCAGGCTGCCGCACGCGACGGCGTAACGCTGCGCTTCCCCGAAGGCAGCATGCTGGTGCATGGCGGCGGCTGGAAGAAGATGGACGAACAGAAGGTCGACAATGCCGCTTACAAGGCCTCGCTATCCAGCACCTTCGGTATTGATCGCGTCCACAATTATTACGGCATGGTCGAGCAGGTCGGATCGATTTTCTTCGAGTGCGAGCACGGTCATCTTCATGCACCGGCTTATGCCGATGTGATCATTCGTGACCTGCAGGATCTCAGCCCAACAGCCAATGGAACCGCAGGTGCCGTGCAGGTGCTGAGCCTGCTGCCTGGCAGTTACCCGGGGCACAGCCTGCTCACCGAAGACCTGGGCGTGATCCACGGCGAGGACGATTGCCCTTGCGGTCGACTCGGGAAGCATTTCAGCGTACTGGGCCGCATCAAGAACGTTGAAGTCCGCGGCTGCAGCGACACACGAACGGTACCCCGCGCATGACACAGATCCTGTTCTCCATTGACGCAGACGCGGCGCTGCCGGATCAGCTGGCGCGCCTGGCCACGCTGCCGCCGCTGTCACCCTTCAGTGCGGAGGCGCGCGCGTTCGTTGCCGATTTCGCACGACGTGTGTTCGCGCTGCCGGTGCTGCGCGAGCATCCCGAACTGGCGACGCTGGCGCACTGGTTCCGTCCGGCGGCGCAGGAGCAGCTGTCGCGGCGCCTGCTGGCGCCGTCCACCGAACACCTGCTGGCACGTGGCCTGGTGTTCCATCTTGCGCCGGCCAACGTCGATGTGCTGTTCGCCTATGCCTGGCTGATGTCCGTGCTGGCCGGCAATCGCAACGTAGCCCGCCTGTCGCAGAAGCACAGTCCCCAACGCGAGGCACTGGTCTCGATCCTGCACGCCATGCGCGAGGAAGGGCTGCATGCCGACGTCCTGCAGCGCAGCGTGCTGCTGACCTATCCGCATGATGACGCGGTGACTACGTTGATCTCCCGCAGCTGCCATGCGCGGATCATCTGGGGCGGCGACGCAACGGTCGCCAAGATCCGTTCCTTGCCGCTGGCGCCGTTGGCCGTTGAACTCGCCTTCCCGGATCGATTCGGTGTGGCAGCCATCGATGCCGCGCATGTACTGCAGAGCAGCGACGCGGACCTGCAGCAGCTTGCCCACCGGTTCGTCAACGATGTTCTCTGGTTCGGCCAGCAGGCGTGCTCTTCACCCCGCACCCTGTACTGGGTTGGCGCGCAGGAAACAGTGGAGGCCGCGCGTGCACGGTTCTGGCCTGCGGTACGCTCGCAATCCGGCGCCGTCGCAGATGAGCCCGCCGCGATGATGGCCCGGGTGACCGATGCCCACCTGATGGCCGCACTCTCCTCCGATGGGCTGCATTCGGGCACGTCACTGGGCACCTATCCCCTTACGCTCGATGCTGCCCGCGCCGATGGAAACCTGCGCGAGCTGCAGAGTGGCCACGGGCTGGTGGTGGACGTTCAGTTGGACACGCTGGAAGCACTGGCGCCACAGCTGGATGATCGCGACCAGACGCTCGTCGTGCAGGGTTTCCCGCGGGAATCGCTGATCAAGCTGCTTGACCGGCTCGGTAATCGTGCCATCGACCGCATCGTGCCTTTCGGCCGCGCACTCGACTTCCACCCGGTCTGGGACGGCACCGACCTGCTGGACGTGCTGACCCGCAAGATCACCCTGCCAGGGAACTGAGACGATGAGCTACCTCTTCATCGCGTTGACGATCATGCTGACGGTCTACGGCCAGCTGATCCTGAAGTGGCAGGTAGGCGTCCACGGCCACCTGCTTTCCGCGCCGCTGCAGCCGTTGAACGTGCTGCAACTGCTGCTCAAGCCATGGGTCATTTCCGCCTTTGCGGCGGCCTTCGGCGCGTCCCTGTGCTGGATGGCCGCCATCAGCAAGATGCCGATCAGCCGGGCCTACCCGTACATGGCGATCAACTTCTTCCTGGTCGCGCTGTTTGCCAGCGTGATATTCCGGGAGCAGCTGGACGGATACAAGATCGCCGGAACGCTGATCATCATGCTGGGTGTGGTCGTGCTGTCACGATCGGTCGCCTGACACTATTCCAACGCCCACCCTGCGAGGCACACTCTTGATTCCCTTCAACAAGCCCTTCATGACTGGTCGTGAGCTCTGGCACATTGCGCAGGCGCACGCCAACGGCCACCTGTCCGGCGACGGTCAGTTCACCAAGCGCAGCCACGCCTGGCTGGAGCAGCGCACCGGGGCGCAGCGGGCGCTGCTGACCCACAGTTGCACGGCCGCGCTGGAGATGGCGGCGCTGCTGCTCGACCTGCAGCCCGGTGACGAAGTGATCATGCCGTCCTACACCTTCGTTTCCACCGCCAACGCGTTTGTTCTGCGGGGCGCGGTCCCGGTGTTCGTCGACATCCGTGAAGACACGTTGAACCTGGATGAACGCCTGGTCGAAGCAGCGATCACCCCGCGCACCCGGGCCATCTGCGCAGTCCACTATGCGGGCGTCGCATGTGAGATGGATACCCTGGTCGACATCGCTGCACGTCATGGGCTGGCGCTTGTCGAAGATGCTGCCCAGGCCATCATGTCCAGCTACAAGGGGCGGCCACTGGGCACCATCGGGGAGCTGGGCGCCTTCAGCTTCCATGAGACCAAGAACATCATCTCGGGGGAAGGCGGTGCTCTTCTCTGTCGTGACGCTGAGTTTGGCGAGCGCGCCGAGATCCTGCGCGAGAAGGGCACGAATCGCAGCCGCTTCTTCCGCGGACAGGTCGATAAGTACACCTGGGTCGATGTTGGCTCATCGTTCCTTCCCGGTGAGATCACCGCGGCGTTCCTCTGCGCGCAGATAGAGGAAGCAGACCAGATCACCGCGCGTCGACTGGCAATCTGGGAGCGGTATCAGCAGTGGGCGGCTCCGCATGAGGCCGCCGGCCACCTGCGTCGGCCGGTCGTGCCGGACGACTGCCAGCACAACGCGCATATGTTCTACATGCTGCTCCCGGACCTCGATGCCCGCACGCGATTCATAAGCGAAATGAAGGCCCGCGGCGTGCAGACCGTGTTCCATTACATCCCGCTGCATTCCGCCCCGGCTGGACTGCAGGCAGGGCGTACACACGGCGATCTGCGCAACACCAACGAGCTCAGCGAGCGGCTGGTCCGCATGCCGTTGTGGATCGGCGTTGAGGATCATCTCGATGCGATCTTCGCAGCCGCCGATGAAGTCCTGGGCATGGCGGAATGACAAGCGCCTCCCAACCGGCCGCCGGATTGCTCCATCAGTGTTCCAGCTGGTGGCAGGGGTTGGCTCGGTTCCGTAGAGGCCAACTAATCGTTCTGGTCATCGCCGCGTTGCTGGTCGTGCTGGCGGGCTCCCGCCGGTACAGCAATGCCGAGCTCACGCTCGACGTGGAACTGCCGGCTGCCGGCTCATTGCAGGTCTTCTTCGACCAGGGCAATGGTTTCTCCGAGGCCGGGTCAGTGACGCGGGAGCTGCCCGCAGGCAGCTCGCATCTGCAGCTGCAGCTCCCACCGGGACGTACATTCACGCTTCGCCTGGATCCTCCCACCAGCGCGTCGACCGTCGCTGTACGCGATGTGCGGATCGAGGGCTCAATGCCCTCGGCTGTGGCCCCGCTTGTCCCGACCCATCTGAACGAGCTCGTTCCCATCGAAGCGCTAGGCCAGGATGGGCGCTACCAGGTGCTGCCAGATGCTGGCGACCCGCAACTGGTGATGGCACTTCCCACGCCTGCGGAAAATGCGTCGCGCTTGCAGCATCGACTTGCCCGGCTGGCCTGGGTCGGCCTCGGCCTTTGTCTTGCGATTGCGATGGGCCTGCAGATGGCTCATACCGGTAGCTATGCATGGCCATCACTGATCTGCGCATCGCTGGTGCTCGCGCTCGCAGGGTTTGCCACCCTCTCTCCCTCGGTCAGCCCTGACGAGGATCTGCATGAGGCGGGTGCACGTTATTTCAACAGTCATTGGCTGCCGCCGGCGCTTGATTCGCCGGAGATGCTGCCCTCGTACCAGGCGAGTCCCTACGGCGTCAGCTATCTCGCCGAATGGAACGTGACGTATTTGTTCGCAGGCAAAGCGAGCAACGTCGCAGCGCAGGCTGGTCTGACCGAACGTCAGGGATTCAGGCTCTACCAGGCATCGATATTGCTATTACTGATCGCAGCCGTTTTCCTGCTGCGTCTCTCGCCGTTCACTCTCGTACCGGTCCTGGTCACGCCGCAGGCGTGGTATGTCTTTTCGTACATGAACGGCGATGCGCTTCCTCTGGCCGCCGCAAGCCTTGCTGCAGGCATTGCGTTGACACGCGAGAGTCCGCTGCGCAGCTACCTGCTGGGTGAGCGCCACGCCGAGCGGGTGGTGATCGTGCACGCCCTGCTGTTCGCGCTGTGCCTGGGCCTGCTTATCATCTCCAAGCGGAACTATTGGCCAGTCGCGGTCTTCATCGCCACCACGCTGGCATCAGCCGGATTGCGCCTGCCCGTCCGCTCGTCGCTCGCCATGGCGATCGTCTGCACGTCGGGAATTCTGTGGGCGGCCGGAGGACACGCACTTCATCAAGCTTACGGACTCGGCTGGCTCCTGGCCGTCCTGTCCGCCACTTCGGTGATGATCCTGGCTTACGACGGCTGGAGACTTGCCCGCAGCCGGATGCTGGCGCCTGCCTACCGCCTCGGCGCGCTGTTTGCGCTGGCTCTGGCGTTGGCAGCTCCATGGATCGCAGTGGATGTCCTGCGCAACGGCAGTGGCTCGCAGAAGGCGGAGCTGGTCGATCATCTACGTGAAGTCCATGCAGCTCCCGGTTTCAAGCCCAGCGACGCGGCACCGTCCCCCGGCCTTCGCATGTACGAACAGGGCTATTCGCTCCCGCAGATGCTCCAGCCTCCCCTGCTATGGCAGGTGGCCACGGCCAAAAGCCTGTTCGGCGTCTACGGCTACATGCAGTACTACGCTCCACTGGCCTACTACCAGGCGATCTGGGGACTGACTACGCTGCTGGTGCTTCTGGCGCTATGCACTGCAGCGACGTCGCAGCCGCTGCAACTGGGACGCAGCCAGCTCCTGCTGGCTGCCGGCGCGGCGGTCAGCCTGCTGGGCGCGTCCCTGCTGCACAGCTGGACCTATGATTTCCAGGCACAAGGCAGGTACGTGCTCGGCATCTGTGTACTGCTCGGCGCCCAACTCTCACACCTGAGACCAGGCTCGCAACTCGAGCGGCTGGCACATCATGCCGTGGCTGCAGCCGTGGTACTGGGCGCCTGTTCGTTTCTGTGGATCGCAATGCCGAACCTGACGCCTTGATCCAAGGCGCCACCTGCGGATCTCCCGCAGGTGGCGTCACGTCAGGCAGTGATGCGCAACCAACGCCGTTCAACCGCCTCGGCAAAATGCCCTTCACCAACGCAATGCTGGATACGTTGCCGGATCGGCTCCAGGATGGCCCTGCTGTCGACCACCTGCTGCAGGACATCCAGCCATGCCCCTTCGTCGTTCTCGACCAGCAAGCAGTCACCGACTGCCCCGGCACTGTATGCAGGGACGTCCGACGCAAGCGTAGGCACGCCGATCGCGGCGTAATCAAGCACCTTGATGCCGCTCTTTGCCCGATTGAACGTGGTGGCCATCAACGGTGCCAGGCCGAGGTCAAATGGGCCTTGGCCGACGAACCAGCGCACGAACGCGGGATAAGATGCTCCTACATGAGCTGGCGGCGACTGCACATCGACCCAGTCAGGCAGTGCTACCGACGCCGCATTCACCCCGATCAGGGTCAACGAAAAGCTGCCAGGGCGCGATGCCTGCAGACGACCCAGCACCCTCTGCAGGAATGCGTAGTCCTCGTCGTGGGTCCTTGTACCCATGTACACCAGTTTCAACTTCGGCATTGGTTGCACTGGCGTGCGCGGGGCACCCCATAGGTCCGGATCCAGGGCGTTTGGCATGAGAACGGCGTTACCGCCGGCAGACCGGATTTCAGATGCCAGTATCTCCGTCGAGCACCAGACTTCATCAGCCACGTCGATCGACGCACGCACGGCGCTGATCAGCTTTGCGTATGCATCGCGCTCGGGGTGCTCATCCATCGCCAACAGGTTGTCGTCGATGTCATAGATCAGCCGCGCGCCGATCCTTCTGGCCAGTACGGCCATCTGCTCGATCCGGTCGGCGTCCTCGATCGCTCCCCGGTTCCACAGGATGGCGTGCGGTTTGAATGCAGCGATCTCTTCCGGCATCAGGTAGCGGACATCGGCAGCGAAGCGCTCGGTGAACGCGTGCAGACGGATGCTCGCGCACGGCGACATCACCGTGCCGTAGCGCTCGGGGATCACTGCAATCCGCAAGGCATACTGCGAGCGCAGCGCAGGACGCCGCTCCGTGCCGAATCGCTGTTTCATGCGGTTTCCTTTTCGTACAGACCTTCCAGCCACGTCACCAGCGCCTGTACCGCATCGGCCGCAGTCGCGTCATGGGCCAGCATCAGTGCATTGGGGACGCCTTCCAGCCGCTCGGTGAACGCACCGAGGCGGTTGGCGGCAATCGGCCGGCCATCGCGCAGGGCGTGCGACAGGGTGTAGGAATAGGTTTCCGGGGCCTGGGAAAGAAACAGGAACGCATCGGGGTCGTGCGCCTCGATCAGCTCGTCCAGGTCCTGCTCCGCATAGGGACCGCTCCAGCTGAATCCCGGGTTCTTGGGCATGTCCGTCTGTGGATAGCCGATCACGTGGAACGCGAGCGGTGCACGCATACGTCGCGCTTCCTCGGCAATGGCCAGCAGGTGATTCAAGCCCTTGTGCGCGGCCATCACACCCAGCAGCAGCACCCGGTACGGCCGCGCGCCTCGCCCAAGCCGGCCCGGATTCGTGTCGATGCTCGACTCGTGGTAAACGGTCTGCACGGAAATGCCGGTGTAGCGCTGCATGCGCTGCGCCGCATCCCGGCTCGGTGCGAACACTGCCTGTGCACCCAGCAGCGGCCACTGGTTGTTGGCGCGCCAGTTGCGGATGTCCGCCGCGCCGTTGGACGGGCGCTCGGCGATGCAACTGTCACAGCCGTTTTCACCAGGCTCGCCGCAGTAGTTGCCGGTAGCATCGGTCAGGGTGATCTGCGGGCAGATCGCATAGTTGTCATGCACGTGGAAGCTGTAGGGCAGCCCGGTCAGCGCCACCGCGCGACGCACCGACGGGCCAAACCCGACCAGATGGTGGATCTGCAGCGTCCCGGTGCCCAGTGCCTGCAGCATCGCGGCCAGCTCGTCGGGCGTGCGGTAGCGGAACAGGAACTCGAAGCCATCGAAGTCCGATGCATGGCTGACGCTGACCAGCCCCGACCCGTTGTTGTCCTCCATCGGCCGTACGATCACCACTTCGCCGGTTTCGGCCAGCGAGGCACGCATGGCCTGCACGGCACGCTCGGTGCCTCCGCCCCAGGTGTGGGTCAACAGCACCGAGACCGGACGCGCCCTCGCCTTCCAGACCTCCAGGGTCAGCCGCACGCGCGCCGAGAAGCCCGGATCCATCGAACAGAACCGGGCAACTTGCGAACCGTAATCGGGGTAGCGCTCGTCGATGATCTTCTGCGCGATGATCTTGCCGGGCTTGCTGTCGTCGGCGAAGCTCACTTCACCCACGTGTTCGACGAACACGTCCATGGCCAAGCGATGGCGGAAACCGAGACGACCCGAGCGCATGCAGAAGTCGTTCTCCTCGCCGTAGCCCTTGCCGAAAGCCTCGGCATCGAACAGGCCGGCCTTTTCCAGCGCGGCGCGGGAGATCAGCATGCAGAAGCCGACGCCGGTGGGAACATCCACGGCCACACCGGCATTGATGCGGCGGGTCAGGTGGTCCAGCGCCGACGCATCCATCTCCTTCGGCAGCGCGTTGGCGCCCAGCTGGGGATAGCTGCAGATCGTAGCGTTGTTGGAAAGCGCCGTGACCGAGCCGACATTGGCCCCCAGGTGGGCAACCATGCGGTCGACCCAGTCACCGGTCACGATCGTGTCACTGTTGAGCAGGAGAGCACCGATGCTGTCGGCCTGCTGCAGGGCGTGCGCCATGCCGGCATTGACGGTCAGCACGAAGCCCAGGTTCTGCGGGTTCTCGACCAGGCGTACCGACTGCTCGCGGCTGGCCAGCTCACGCAGGTAGGCGGTCACTTCCGGCTCGGGCGAGCAGTCGTTGTAGATGTGCAGCCGGGTACGGCTGCGGTTGTGCGAGCGCAGCACCGAATCGATGCAGTTGCGCGTCTCTTCCAGGCCGCGGTAGACCGGCAGGACGATGTCGACCACGCCGTCCTGGAGCGGCGCGTCGGCAGGCGCCACGGGCGCGGCAAGATCGCACAGCGAGAAGGGACGCTTGCCCAGCTCGCGACCACCGCGGCGACCCACCGCCAGGTAGTTCGCCAGCGCGTTCATGCCGGTCAGCGCAACATCCGGATTCTGGTCCAGATACTGTCGCGCGTTGAATTCTGGCCCCGGGCTGCGTCCTTCCGCCGCGCCATGCGCGAAGAAATGTGCGAACGGGTCGTTGCCTCCCACATCCGGATAGGTTTCCAGATACCACGCCGGCGCGAAGTACGGATTGGGCAGGCGTCCTTCGGGAATGCCGTCATAGAGGAAATGCACCAACGGATTGGCGCCGCTGTCGCGCACGTCCGGGTACTGGTTGAGGTACCAGTCCTGGTCGAACAATGGGTGTGGCGTTCCCGAGTTGTGGTAATCCACCAGGTACTGGCCGAGCACCGGCCGCAGGCCGCTGGACGACGGTGCGGTGCGCCGGCAGTAGCGCGGATCGAACCACGGGCTGGGTGCCAGGCCGAGGCGGTCGCCGATGAACAGGTACTGCATCAGGGCATCAAGCGGGGACGCCTTGAGGCCGAAACGCGCGCAGTACCACGCAGGGTCGAACAGCGGGCTCGGTGACTTCCCTTCGGCATTGCCAAAGGACAGGAAGTGGCTGGGGCCTTCGGCGGCCGCCCCGGGCGAACGCAGGATGAAGCGCGCGTACCAGTGCCAGTCACAGCACCCCGCCCGACGGGCAACCAGCAGCTTCAGGCGATCGGGAACCGGTGCGAACCAGTTGATGGACAGCACCTTTGCCGCCACCCGCTTGAGGCCACGCTTGAGTAGGGTCTTGTCGATGGACATGTAGGTGCCTTGCGGGATCCTGTTTGTTCAGCGGCCAAGGGCACGGCGCCACCACGGGCGCACGAGGAGATTGAGTTTCCGGTCCTGCTCGTCCAGGCGCGGGATCACCGACGCCACCACATTGGCGACCGAGGCTTCACGGGAATGGTCCAGTGCCTGGCGCGTCTCGCTCATCCCTTCGATAACGCGACGCTCCAGCAGTGACAGGCCCTGGGCCAGGCTCGGCAACTGCGACTCCACTATCGCGTAATGCTCCTCGGTGGCGTAGCTGCTCTTTTCCAGCAGTGCGCGCAGGCGTGCTTCCTCGGCGTTGAGCCGCCCGATCTCGCCATGGGCGGCGGCCAGGCCGTGGTTCACCCGTTCGATCTCTTCCACGTTCTTGATGTTGCGACCCAAGGCATCGAAGAACTGGTTGATGGTAGCGAACAGGCCATCACGCGCAGCCTGGGCGAGTTGCAGCAGTGCCTGCGGCTGCTCCTCGCCCACCAGCAGCACGCCGAGCCCATGGGTGTGGGTGAATTCAAACGACGGGAACTGCGAGGATATCTCGCTCCAGTACTGCCACACGCCAAATCCGCGCTCGCGCACGCAGCTGTCGTGGAACAACACCACCGCGCGCGGCGACAGCTTTCTGCGCCACGTCTCGAAGTCTTCGCGGACGGCTTCGTAGGTGTGCAGACCGTCCACATGCAGGACATCGACCGATCCATCCGCGAAGTACTCCAGCGCCTGGTTGAAGCGCATCCGCATCATCTCGGAAATGCCAGCGTAGTGGCGCTGCTGGTAATCGCGGAGCTCGGCATAGATCTCATTGCCGTAGAAACCGGCATGCTCGTCGCCTTCCCAGGTATCCACCGCGAACACCCGCGCACTGACCTGCTGGGTTTCCACCGCTTGGCAGAAGGCAAGGAACGAGGCGCCGTTGTGCGTACCCAGCTCCACGATGCTCTTTGGCCGCACCACTTCCACCAGCCAGCTGGCGAACGGAATGTGCCCAAGCCACGCGCTGTGCGGGAGCTTGCGGGGCATCATCAGCATGTTCGGCGACAACGGGAAATCGATCATCTCAGTCTCTATCACGTGAGCGACGCCGCAGCGTCCGGGTCGGCCAGTGCGGCCGTAATGAATGCGTCGATGCTTGGGCTGCACAGCAGGGATTCAAACTGCTTGATCCGCTCCACCGGCCAGGTCCACCAGGCTATCTGCAGCAACTGCTCGATCTGCGCCTCACTGAAGCGCATGCGCACAACACGGCCGGGGTTGCCCGCGACGATAGCGTAGGGCGGGACGTCCCTGCTGACCACAGCACCGGCGCCGATGCAGGCGCCGTGGCCCACAGTCACTCCGGAGAGAACCAGCGCGCCATGGCCGATCCACACATCGTTGCCGATGCGGGTCACGCCTTTGCTGTGCGGATGCCCGTCCTGGCCCGCACCTGGCGAATTGAACGCAATGCGCAACGGATGAGTAGTGACCCAATCCATGCGATGCTCGCCGCCACCAAAGATCAGCACGTCTTCGGCGAAGGAACAGAACGCCCCCACTTCGATGCGCTCGCCGGCGCTCCACAGCTTGAAGGTGGCACCACCGTAGGTGAAGCGACCAATGCTGACGCGCGGATCGTCGGTGGTCAGCGGCGGGATAAAGCCATGGTTCATTCCGCTCCCCCTACCCGCTTCATGGTGACCTCATCGAAGGGGATGCCCACCAGGCCATAACGCAACTTGGGCGAGGCGACCTTGATCAGCACCGCGTCATGCAGCCACGCATGCTGGGTGTTGGCGAACGGATCACCGTCGGCAATGGAAACGGTCATCGAGTAATCGCCGTTGGGCAGCATCGGCAACGTGAAGCGGAAACTGGCCTCAAGCGTCGTCCCGGCCTCGACCTGCATCGGCGGCTGGATGTAGGTGAAGGTGTGCTCGCCGAACAGCGACTGACCCAGCCGGTCCTTCACGAAGAAACCAATCAACGGGCTGGACAGCGCCTGGTGTGCAGTGGCCCGCACGCGCAGCAGCACATCCTCGCCACCGGCGAACGAGGTGAGGGTTTCGCCCTGGGGATCGCTGAGCAGCACCGAATCAATGCTGGCGACACCGGACTGCCAGCCAGCCGAATTGGCAACGTTATCGAACATTTCCAGACGCGTGTCCTGCTCCACCTGGGCCTTGGACCGCGGCTTTGCCGGCGCCGCATCACGCGAGGCCTGGCGCGAGGTCAGCTTCACCGTGTCGCCGTACACCTCCTGCGAGCAGTACTCGATGTAGGCGTTGCAGGTGTCTTCGGCAGTACCGTGCATGACCATGTCGCCACGGTTGAGCCACACCGCGCTCTGGCAGAAATTGAGCACCGAGGAGGTGTCATGGCTGACGAACAGCAGCGTGCCGGTTTCGCGGAACTTGCGCAGGAAGCGCATGCACTTCTGCACGAAGATGGCGTCGCCCACGGCCAGCGCTTCGTCGATGACCAGGATGTCCGCATCGACGTGCGCGATGACCGCGAACGCCAGTCTCACGTACATGCCGCTGGAGTACGTCTTCACCGGCCGGTCGACGAAGCTGCCGATGTCGGCGAAGGCAATGATGTCGTCGAACCGGGCGTCGATCTGCTCGCGGGTCAATCCGAGGATCGAGGCGCTCAGGTAGACGTTCTCGCGTCCGCTGAATTCCGGGTTGAAACCCGCGCCAAGTTCCAGCAGGGCCGCCACGCGCCCCTTGACCTCGACCGTTCCGGAGGTGGCCTGCAGGGTGCCGCAGATGATCTGCAGCAACGTCGACTTGCCCGACCCGTTGCGGCCGATGATGCCGACCGTGTCGCCGCGCCTCACTTCGAAATCAACGCCCTTCAGCGCCCAGAACTCGTCGTAGTAGCGGCGCGGCGCCAGGCCTGCGGCACGACGCAGGCGCGGCAGCACAGCTTGCTTCAGCCGCTGGTGCGGCTGGTCATAGATCTGGAAGCACTTGGTGACGCCGCTGACCCGGATCGCGACATCACTGGAGGGATCAGAGGACATCGGCAAACCCCCGGCGCATTTTCTGGAACGTCGCAAAACCGAACCACGCGACAAGCGCAGCGCCTACTGCGTACTTGCCCAGCCCGATGAAGTCCGGGACATGACCCCACAGCAGGACCTCACGTGCCTGTTCGATGATGAACGTGAGCGGGTTGAGATAGATGTACGGCTGCAGCGTCTCCGGCAGGGCCTGCACCGGATAAAGCACCGGTGCCATGAACAGCATCACCGTGGTGACGATGCCGGTGACCTGGCCGATGTCACGCAGGTAGACACCCAGTGCCGCCAGCAGCCAGGACACACCCATGGTGCCGACCACCAACGGGAGGATCACCACCGGCAGCCACAGTGCGGTCAGCGGGATCGAGCCGCGCAGGAGCAGCTGGGCGATCAGCAGGACCACCACCGAAACCATCGAATGGAACAGGGTGGCACCCATCGCGACCCACGGCAGGGTCTCCAGCGGGAACACGACGCGCTTCACGTAGCTGGCACTGTTGAGTATCAGCCCCGGGGCACGGTTGATGCACTCGGCGAACACGCCGTGGACGATGATGCCGACGAACAGGATTACGGCGAAATCACCATGGTTGCTGGTTTCCACGCCCCAGCGCGCCTTGAACACCACCGAGAAAACGAAGGTGTAGACCGCCAGCATCAACAATGGATTGAAGAAGGACCACGCCAGCCCGAAGACCGAACCTCGATACCGGCTGATGACCTCACGCTGGGTCAACTGCCAGATCAGCATGCGATTGGAGACCAAGCTGCGGACGAGCGCACCCGGCGAACTGCCGAACTCGGCTTGGATGCCGCTCATTCCGCGGCGCCCGCCAGCGCCCTTTCCAGATCCACCTGCAGATCCCCCAGATCCTCCACACCCACGCTCAGCCTTACCAGCGCGTCGCTGATGCCCAGCTGCTCCCGCCGCGCGACCGGAATCGAGGCATGCGTCATCACTGCCGGGTGGTTGACCAGGCTTTCCACGCCGCCCAGCGACTCGGCCAGAGTGAACAGCTCGGTCTTCTCGCAGAAGCGCTTGGCCGCCTCGAAACCGCCCTTGAGCACGATCGAAACGATGCCGCCGTAACCGGCCATCTGCTTGCCGGCCAGCTCATGCTGCGGGTGCGACGGCAGGCCCGGGTAGATCACCTTTTCCACGGCCGGGTGCTTCTCCAGCCACTGCGCCAGGGCCAGCGCATTGGCGCAGTGCGCCTTCATGCGCAGCGGCAGGGTCTTCAGGCCACGCAGGGCCAGGAAGCTGTCGAACGGGCCCTGCACGCCACCCACCGAGTTCTGCAGGAAGGCCATCTGCTCGGCCAGTTCAGCGTTGTCTCCGACCACGACCATGCCGCCCACCATGTCCGAATGGCCGTTGAGGTACTTGGTGGCCGAATGCAGGACCAGGTCCGCACCCAGTTCCAGCGGACGCTGCAGCATCGGCGAGGCGAAGGTGTTGTCGACCACCACGATCAGGCCATGGCGCTTGGCGATGGCAGCGACCGCGGCGATGTCGACGATCTTCAGCATCGGGTTGGTCGGGGTCTCGATCCACACCATCTTCGTCTTCGACGTGATGGATGCCTCGAACGCGGCCAGATCGGTCAGGTCGACGAAGCTGAAATCCAGCCCGGCGGTGCGGCGACGCACGCGCTCGAACAGGCGGAAGCTGCCGCCGTAGATGTCGTCCATCGCCACCACGTGGCTGCCGGCGTCCAGCAGCTCGATCACGGTCGAGCTGGCCGCCATGCCCGAGGCGAAGGCAAAGCCGCGGGTGCCGCCTTCCAGCGACGCCACGCAACGCTCATAGGCGAAGCGGGTCGGGTTGTGGGTGCGCGAGTACTCGAAGCCCTGGTGCTCGCCCGGGCTGGACTGTGCATAGGTCGAGGTGGCGTAGATCGGCGGCATCACCGCGCCGGTGCTGGGGTCGGGCGACTGGCCGCCGTGGATGGCCAGCGTGGCGAGGGCCAGCGCACGGTCGGGCGAGGAGGTGTTGGACATGTCGTTTCCTGAATGGCGCCGGCGTGCGGCGCCGTCAAAGGATCGGGAGTCTATCAGCGCAGCCTTAACGAGCTTTGACGCAAATAAACCGGAATTCAGCGGTGATCTGCAGCGATCAGCGGCTTACTGCACGCGACGGCGCAGATAGTTCAGCAGATCGATGCGGGTGATCAGGCCCAGGAAAGTGTCGCCGTCCATCACGATCGCCACTTGGCCGCGGTCGAACACCGGCAGCAGCGCCTCGATCGGCGACTTCACGTCCAGCCGGTCCAGCTTGCTGACCATCGCGGTGGCGACGGTGTCGCGGAAGCGTGCCTCATCACCATAGACGTGCAGCAGCACGTCGCTCTCGTCGACGATGCCGACGAGCTGCTCGCCGTCCATCACCGGCAGCTGCGACACGTCGTACAGCTTCATGCGCTGGTAGGCGGTGGTCAGCAGGTCGTTCGGACCGATCACCACGGTGTCGCGCTGGCCGTACGGACGCAGGATCAGGTCGCGCAGGTCGCCGTGCTGCGGGCGCTGCAGGAAACCGTTGTCCAGCATCCAGTAGTCGTTGTACATCTTCGACAGGTACTTGTTGCCGGTGTCCGGCACCAGCACCAGCACCTTCTTCGGCGTGGTCTGCTCCCTGCAGTACTTCAGGCCGGCGGCCAGCAGGGTGCCGGTGGACGAGCCACCCAGGATGCCTTCCTTGCCCAGCAGTTCGCGTGCGGTGTGGAAGCTCTCGGCGTCGCTGATGGCATAAGCCTTCTTGACGCGGCTGAAATCGGAAATCGACGGCAGGAAGTCCTCGCCGATGCCTTCCACCAGCCAGCTGCCCGACTTGTCGTTGAGATTGCCGTCGTTGATGTACTCGGCCAGGATCGAACCGACCGGATCGGCCAGCACCAGTTCGGTCTTCGGCGACAGCTTGGCGAAGGCACGCGACAGGCCGGTCATGGTGCCTGAACTGCCACAGCCGAACACGATGGCGTCGAGGTCACCGCCCATCTGTTCGAGGATTTCCGGGCCGGTACCAAATTCATGCGCGGCCGGGTTGTCCGGGTTGCCGAACTGGTTGATGAAGTAGGCGCCCGGGGTCTGCTCGGCGATGGTCTTGGCCAGGTCCTGGTAGTACTCCGGATGGCCCTTGGCCACGTCCGAGCGGGTCAGGCGCACTTCGGCGCCCATCGCCTTCAGGTTGAATATCTTCTCGCGGCTCATCTTGTCGGGAACGACCAAGATCAGCTGGTAGCCCTTCTGCTGGGCCACCAGGGCGAGGCCCAGACCGGTGTTGCCGGCGGTACCTTCAACCAGGGTGGCGCCCGGCTTCAGGTCGCCGCGCTTTTCCGCCGCCTCGATCATCGACAGGCCGATGCGATCCTTGATCGATCCGCCCGGGTTGGCGCTCTCCAGCTTCAGGTAGAGCTCGCAGACGCCGGTGTCCAGGCGCTGGGCCTTGACGATCGGGGTCTGGCCGATGAGTTCGAGGACGGAAGAATGGATGGGCATTCGGAGGACTTTCGGTTCGCGCCGCACAGGGCCGGACCGATGATTATCCGACGGATGGCGATGAAAGTCAGGTCGGCAGGGCCGCAGCCCATCCACCGTAAAAAAGAGATGCGGACGGCCCCGGATCGACGAGGAGACCGGTACCGCCCGCATCGGTGAGCTGTGCCTGCAGGCCAAGGCACCACCGCTTGTGGTGCCTTGGCGCGGCCGCCTCATCGGCGGTGCCGCGATGCCGGGGCAGGAGCGCCCGGCGGGGCCATCGATGGCCGGGTCACGCCGTTCCGGGCGCGACGGGGTGCGTCAAAGCGTGGGGGACGTCGTTGGGAGCGGTGTTTCGTACATTCGCAGAAGTCGTTGCTTGGCCAGCAGCTTCTCGCGCTTCATGCGACCCAGGGTGACATCATCGATCGGGAGTACACCCAACTCCGCGTCCATGCACTTCTTGTTCAACTTGCGGTGCTGGTCATGGAGTGCCCTGAACTCCGGATCACGCGCGCGACGGGCGTCGATCTCGCTCTGGGGCTGATCTTCAAACATGATGGACCTCCTTCGACAGATACACGAACGCCCCGGCCGCAAGGCACGGGGCGTTGTTCATGGAGGAGCGCCGGTCGATGCCCACCTGGACGCCTGCAACGACCTGCGGCACTGGCCTGCGCACGTCGATCTGCTGCGGTTCGCGCCCTGTTTGCATCGGCCCGGCCCTCCCATCGTCCGGTCCGCGGCATTGCGTCCCGGACGATTGACCCTACGCCTGCTCAAGGCGGGGTACAAGACCCCTGCGGCAAAAAGACCGAACCCCGCCGGGGCGGGGTTCAGGCTGAATGCTCATCGCAACGAAAAACAAACAATATCAAGCAATTACGGGGCGATGATGACCTCGGCCGAGCGTGCCCGGGTGGACGCCGCCTTCTTGCCGCTGAGCTGGATCCGGTTGCTGGCGACACCGGCCGCGACCAGGGCGTCGCGCAGCGCTTCGGCGCGTTTCTGGCCGACGCCGTTGGCACTGTCGTAGGCCTCGATGCGCAGGCGGCCCTTCTTGCCGATGTTCAGGTACTCGGCCAGTGCCTTGGCCTGGTTGCGGGCGCCACCGGACAGGCTGGAGGCGCCGGCGGCGAATGCGTCACCACTGAAGGTGAAGACCTCGCCACGGCCATCGAACTTCGAGCCCGGCAGCTTCTGCCCGGACACCAGCTCGGCTTCCTCGCGGGCCAGCTTGGCGGCGTTCTGCTGGGCGGCGCTGAGGCGCTGCTGCTGCTTGCCAGCCACACTGGTCAGGGCGTTCTCGGCATCCTGACGGGCCAGGGTCTCGGCCTCGGCGGCCTGGCGCAGGCGCTCAGCCTCCTCGGCCTGCATCTGCGCCTGCATGCGCAGTTGCTCGGCCTCCTGGCGGGCACGGGCGGCATCGCGGCGGCTGGCCTCGATCAGCAGGTCGCTGCGGGTGCGTTCGAGACGATCGACCTCACGCGCGGCCAGTGCGGTACGCACGGCGGTCTCGGCAATCTCCACCCGGCGCTCGGCCAGGTAGGTGGCCAGTTCCTGGTCACGGCGCTTGGCCTTGTCCAGGGTGGCAATGGCCTGCTGGGCCTGCATGCGCTCGAAGGCGCCCAGCTCAGCCGTGTCGGGATTGGCCTGGATGGCCATCAGACGCTGGCTCAGCTGCGCCACCATCGGGTTGTCGGCGGCCATGGCCAGGGTCGGCAGCGCCAGCAGCGCGGCCAGGGTTGCGGCGGTCATCGGCTTCACCGGCGGTCCTCCCCGGTCGACAGCTGGCGTTGCAGCTGGTTGACCTCGTTGCGGCGCAGCTGCAGCTGCGCGGTGACGGTGGCTTCCTCGCTGCGGACACGGGCCAGGTCGGCATCGGCGGCGGCACGCAGGGCCATCGCCGGGGCGTTCTTGCGCTCGCGGCGGTCGCCGGCGGCGCGCTGGGCCTGCTCCAGCCCCTGCCGGGCCAGCCCGATCAGGTCCGGGGCGTACTGGTCGGCATCGGCCTGGGTGGCCTTGTCGACCGCCTGCCGGGCCTGCGCCAGTTCCAGCGCGGCGTCCTGCGCCCAGGCGGGAGCAGACAGTGCGAATGCAAACGCCATCACATACAGGCCATGGCGCATTCGTGCGAAGCTAAGTCGTTTCATTGGGGAGGCCGTACCGGTTGTCGGTTCACGGCCATTGTCGTCAAGCCGACACCGTGCTGGCAACGGGCGTCGGCCGTTTCGTTGGGGAAAATTCGCAATGGATATCGGCTACTTCCTGAAGCTGATGACCGAAAAGAACGCTTCGGACATGTTTCTGACCACCGGGGCACCGGTCTACATCAAGATCGAGGGGAAGCTCTATCCGCTGGGCAACACCGGCCTGCCGCCGGGCATGGTCAAGAAGATCGCCTACTCGCTGATGGACGAAGGCCAGGTGCCGCAGTTCGAGCGCGAGCTGGAGCTCAACATGGCCATCGCCCTGCCCGATGCCGGGCGCTTCCGCGTCAACGTGTTCAAGCAGCGCGGCGAAGTGGGCATGGTCATCCGCGCCATCCGCAGCCGCATCCCGAGCATCGAGGAGCTGAACCTGCCGCAGGTGCTGAAGGACGTCATCATGACCCCGCGTGGGCTGGTGCTGGTGGTGGGGTCCACCGGTTCCGGCAAGTCCACCTCGCTGGCGTCGATGATCGACCACCGCAACAGCACCACCACCGGTCACATCCTCACCATCGAGGACCCGATCGAGTACCTGCACAAGCACAAGATGTCGATCGTCAACCAGCGCGAGGTCGGGCTGGACACCCATGCCTTCCATAACGCGCTGAAGAACGCGATGCGTGAAGCGCCGGACGTGATCCTGATCGGCGAGATCCTGGATGCGGAGACGATGGAGGCGGCGATCGCCTTCGCCGAAACCGGCCACCTGTGCCTGGCCACCCTGCACTCCAACAACGCCGACCAGACCATCGAGCGCATCCTCAACTTCTTCCCGGAAAGCGCGCACAAGAACGTGCTGATGAACCTGGCGCTGAACCTGCGTGCGGTGATCAGCCAGCGCCTGGTGAAGAACAAGGAGGGCCGTCGCCTGCCGGCCACCGAGGTGCTGATCAACACGCCGATGATCCGCGACCTGCTGCGCCGCGGCCAGGTGCACGAGATCAAGGCCGCGATGGAAGGCTCGCTGGAGGAAGGCATGGAGAGCTTCGACCAGTGCCTGTTCCGGCTGGCCAAGGCGGGCATCATCGAGCAGGAGGAAGCGCTGCGCGCGGCCGACTCGCGCGATGGCCTGGCCCTGAAGTTCCGCCTGTCCGAAGGCAGCAGCGGCGAGCACGACCCATACGCCGATTTCTCGGCCGGGCAGCCAAGCATCACTCACGGGTTCTGACCGCACGAAAAAGGGGACGGAGGGGATTAAGTCGTAAGTGCACATACGACTTAATCCCCTCCGTCCCCTTTTTTCTTTCAGGCGGCGTCGGGCTGGTTTTCCGGGCGCGCGTGGTCGAAGGCGTCCACTGCCTGGCACGCCGCTTCGATGCGGCGCAGGGTCGGGTACGGCGTCAGGTCCAGGCCGAAGCGATGCGCGTTGTACAGCTGCGGCAGCAGGCAGATATCGGCCAGGCCGGGACGGTCACCGTGGCAGAAGGTGCCCGTCGCGCTGCTGTTGGCCAGCATCGCTTCCATCGCAGTGAAACCCTCGGCGATCCAGTGCAGGGTCCACTGCGTGCGGGCGTCGGCCGGCAGCTGCAGGGTGCGCTCCAGGTACTGCATCACCCGCAGGTTGTTGATCGGGTGGATGTCGCAGGCCACCAGCTGGGCCAGCGCACGCACCCGCGCACGGCCGGCGGCATCGGCCGGCAGCAGCGGCACCTGCGGGAAGCGTTCTTCCAGGTATTCAAGGATCGCCAGCGACTGGGTCAGTGCATGCCCGTCATGCAGCAGGGTTGGCACCAGCTGCTGCGGATTGAGCGCGCGATAAGCGTCCAGGTGCTGCTCGCCACCGTCGCGCACCAGGTGCACCGGCCGGGCTTCCCAGGCCAGGCCCTTCAGCTCCAGGCCGATGCGCACGCGGTAGGCGGCGCTGGATCGCCAGTAGGTGTACAGCACGATGCCGTCGTCGACCGGGATCTCCATCGCCGCCTCCCTGCTCAGGGCCTGGTCGCCTGTTCGATGCGCTGCTCGATCGCACCGAAGATGCTGTTGCCGGCGGCATCGAGCATCTCGATGCGGACCACGTCCCCGAACGACATGAACGGCGTACTCGGCTTGCCGTCGCGCAGGGTTTCGACCACGCGCTGCTCCGCGAAGCACGATGCGCCCTTGCTGGTGTCTTCGTTGGCGATGGTGCCCGAGCCGACGATGGTGCCGGCGCCCAGCGGACGGGTCTTGGCCGCATGCGCGACCAGCTGGGCGAAATTGAACTGCATGTCCACGCCCGCTTCCGGTGCACCGAACCACTGGCCGTTGATGTGGGTCAGCAGCGGCAGGTGCACCTTGCTGTCCTGCCACGCGGCGCCCAGCTCGTCAGGGGTGACGAACACCGGCGACAGCGCCGAGCGCGGCTTGGACTGCAGGAAGCCGAAGCCCTTGGCCAGCTCGCCCGGAATCAGGTTGCGCAGCGAGACATCGTTGACCAGGCCGACCAGCTGGATATGGCCTGCGGCCTGTGCCGGAGTAGCGGCCATCGGCACGTCGTCGGTGATCACCACGATCTCCGCTTCCAGGTCGATGCCGTAGTCCTCGCTGACCACCTTCACCGCGTCGCGCGGACCGTAGAATCCGGCGCTGGTCGCCTGGTACATCAGCGGGTCGGTGTAGAAGCTCTCCGGCACCTCGGCACCACGGGCGCGGCGCACGCGCTCGACATGCGGCAGGTAGGCGCTGCCATCGACGAACTCATAGGCGCGCGGCATCGGCGCGGCCAGCGCCTGCGGATCCAGGTCGAACACGCCATCGGCGTCGCCCGCGTTGAGCGATTCGTACAGGGCGTTCAGGCGCGGCGCGATGTGGCTCCAGTCCTCCAGGGCCTGCTGCAGGGTGGCGGCAATGCCGGTGGCGCGCACGCCGTGGCGCAGGTCACGCGAGACGACGATCAGGGTGCCGTCGCGGCCGCCTTCCTTCAAAGAACCAAGCTTCATGGGTGGGTGTCCGGAGTCGTGGGCAAACAAGTTTCAAGTGTAATCAAATCTGCGGCGGCGCCAAGCTGCAGCGCGGCATCGGCCCACCCTACCGCAGGAGGGGGTTCGGCAGGGCTTGCAGCCCTGCACCTGCTTTGCAAGCCAAAGCAACGACCAGAGCAACAGCAACAGCGGGCATTCCGTAGGATGGCGGGGCACTGTGGGTTTGCGGGGACGCCGTAAACCCGTCCATGGGGGCTTGGTCGCGGCTTGCTCGTGTGCGCTGTCCTGCGCACACGGCAAGACCGGGGTTGGGCGTCCGGCCCAACCCGCCCGAGACATGCCTCGGGCCCATGCCGCTCACACCCCGCAAACCCACAGTACCCCGCCTTCGACAGTGGGCCGGTGGCCAGTAGATCCACGCCATGCGTGGATGAAATCTGTCAGATATCGAATGGAATTCCGGGGTCAGATCCGTTTTCCGGAGGAAAACGGATCTGACCCCAAGCCGTTCCGACAGATCGCGGAAAACTGTCGAAGGCGGGGTGGGTCCGGTGGCAGGGGCGTGAGCGGCATGGATGCCGCGACCGAGCCTACATGGACGTATTCACGGCGTCCCCTGGCACCGGACCCACCCCGCCTACCCACAGGAACCCGGCTTTTGACGTTGCTCTGGCCTTGGCTCCGGCCTCTGCAGGTGCAGGGCGCAGCCCTGCAGAGAGACCCCCTACCTGAACAGGCCTTTTTGCGTGAAGTCTCAAACATCGTTTAGACTTGCAGGGTCTGCAGCGGCCGTCCGTTTCCCTCCGGGACCGCCGGCGACCTGGGTCCGCCCTCTTCGCCCGCCCCCACTCCGACGCCGTTCGTCACGCATTCCAGCCTGCGCTTCGTGCCGGCTGCACCCAATTCTCGCAGCGCGGTTCACGGGAACGCTCCGAGTCAGCCGATCAGTTTGATCTGCCCCCGTCTGTCCAGTCGGACAGGCGTTTCTTGTACTTGGAGCAAACTCAATGTCTTTTGAATCGCTGGGCCTGGCGCCCTTCCTGCTGCGTGCGCTTGCCGAGCAGGGCTACGAAAACCCGACCCCGATCCAGCAGCAGGCGATCCCGCTGGCGCTGGCCGGTCGCGACCTGCTGGCCGGTGCACAGACCGGTACCGGCAAGACCGCTGCCTTTGGCCTGCCGCTGCTGCAGCACCTGGGCACCGCCTCGCAGGAAGTGCGCAGTGGCCCGCGCAAGCCGCGCGCGCTGATCCTGGCCCCGACCCGCGAGCTGGCCACCCAGGTGCATGACAGCCTGCGCGGCTACAGCAAGTACCTGCGCATCCCCAGCGCCTGCATCTACGGTGGCGTCGGCATGGGCAACCAGCTGGACATCCTGCGCCGTGGCGTGGACCTGCTGGTGGCCTGCCCGGGCCGCCTGATCGACCACCTGGAGCGTCGCAGCATCGACCTGTCCGGCATTGAACTGCTGGTGCTGGACGAAGCCGACCGCATGCTCGACATGGGCTTCCTGCCGTCGATCAAGCGCATCCTGGCCAAGCTGCCGAAGCAGAACCGCCAGACCCTGCTGTTCTCGGCCACCTTCGAGGACAACATCCGCCAGCTGGCGCTGGAGTTCATGCGCAACCCGGAACAGATCCAGGTGACGCCGAAGAACACCGTGGCCGAAACCATCACCCACCGCGTGCACCCGGTCGATGCCGGTCGCAAGCGTGACCTGCTGCTGCACCTGCTGGCGCAGGACAGCCGCGAGCAGACCCTGGTGTTCGCCCGCACCAAGCACGGCAGCGACAAGCTGGCCACGTTCCTGGAAAAGTCGGGCATCAAGACCGCGGCGATCCATGGCAACAAGAGCCAGGGCCAGCGCCTGCGTGCGCTGGGCGACTTCAAGGCCGGCCGCGTGACCGTGCTGGTGGCCACCGACATCGCCGCGCGCGGCATCGACATCAACGAGCTGCCGAAGGTGATCAACTTCGACCTGCCGATGGTGGCCGAAGATTACGTGCACCGCATCGGCCGCACCGGCCGCAACGGCGCGACCGGCCAGGCGATCTCGCTGGTGGCGCAGGATGAAGTGAAGCTGCTGCGCGCGATCGTGCGCCTGCTGGGCCGTGACATGGACATCCGCGATGTGCCGGGCTTCGAGCTGCAGACGCCGATCCGCTGGGGCAACAGTGCGCCGGGCAAGGCCGAGCACGATACCGGCGAGCGCGCACCGCGCAAGAGCCACGCGCGCCGTCCGCACGGCGATGCGCCGCGCCATGCACATGCGGGCCCGAAGAAGGCCGGTGGTGGCCGTCGCGAGGGCGGTGGCAATGGCCAGCAGCGTGCAGGCGCCGGTCAGGGCCAGCGTCGTGGCGGTGGCGGCAATGGTGGCGGCCGTGGCCGCGGCCAGGGTGGCAACGGCGGCGGTCGCGCCGGCTGATCACAGCTGACAGCTGTTGTGCTTCCCGCTGCGCGGGAGGCTGTCGAGGGACGGCGCTGACGCGCCGTCCTTTTTTGTTGCTGGCTACCGTGAGTAGAAGCCGGCGGTGCGTTGCGCTGAGGGCGGATGGGCGTGGGGCCAGCGCAAAACACGCCGTAAACCCATCCATGGGGGCTCGGTCGGCGCATCCATGCGCCTCACGGTTTTGCGCTGGCCCCACGCCCATCCGCTTCAAGCATTGCCTGCGCCTTCTTGTCCCGCCGGGTAGCCGGGAGAAGAAAGATCAAATTCAAGTTCAAATTCAAGAGCAAGTGCCGATGCTTTTGCTTTTGCCCATGCTCCCGCCTTGGGGTTCGATGCGTCCGCGCCCGCAGGAAATTGTCGAGGGGAGGCCCGGAGGCCCAGGCAGGACCGTTGGCGCCATGGATGGCGCCATCGAGCCCCCATGGATGGGTTTACGGCGTGTCCTGACTGGGCCTCCGGGCCTCCCCCAGCCAGGTAAAAATCAAGGCGCGCAAAGCCTCAACCCCGCGCTTTACTCGGATTCACCAGATTCCCGAAGAAGACCGCGTTGATCAGCAGTCGATCCGTCCCGTGCCAGTACTTGCGATGCGCCGGATCATCGGCAAACAGCACCACGTTGCCCTGCCCCTGCGCCGACACCAGCAGCCACGCGCTGCCTGCCACCCTCGCGCGGTTGCGCTCGGACAGATAGCCATTCACCCGCGGCGGCGTGTCGATGCGCACCACCGTCGAGAACGGGTTCGCGCTTGGCTGCAGCGTCACCGTGTTTTCCTTGTTGATCGCCAGCTGCCGCCGCGGCACCCCGAACGCCAGCGGATGGCTGGTATCCACGTCGGCACTGAGGATGTTGCCGCTGACCCGCTCGATCGCGGCGATGTCACGCTGGTCGCCGAACGCACGGCGGCTCTCGCCAGCGGTTTCTTCTTCCTTGCCAAGCTTCTCGCCGTCGGCCAGCTTCTGTTCGATCGCCCACTTCGAGGCACTGCCGTACGTCACCAGCGAGCCACCGGCCTGTACCCAGCGCTTCAGTGCAGCCACCGCCGTGGCATCGACGCCGGTATAGGTGCCGCCGGACAACACGATGGTGGTGTAGCGGTCCAGCGGCACTTTGCCCAACTGTTGCGGATCCAGCTTGCTGGCCGGCAACCGCAGCTGCTGGTCCAACAGGAACCACGCCGATCCGATTTCGGTGGCGGCCACGCCCTCGCCCATCACCAGTGCCACCGAGGGCTTGCGCAGCGCTTTGACGCCGTCACTGCCGAGGTCGATGCCTTCGCGGCTGCGGCCACTGGACAGCGCGTGCACCTGCACACCTGCCTCGCGTGCGGCGGACGTCACTGCCTCAAGCAGCGCCGTGCCCTGCAGTGGTTGCCCGGCCACCGGAATCACCAGGCTGCCAGCAGCGAAACTGACATCCCCCTGCGCGGTCGCGGTGGTGAACGGCTGGAATGCCGCGCGTGCATTCACGCCCTTGCCCTGCAGCGCGGCCAGCGCGCGCCCGGCGTTGTAGTCGCGCCAGTCAATCGCGTAGGCGAATCCAGCCTGGCCGCCCAGCACCACGCCCGGCTCGGCCGGCAGCGCGGTCACGCGTGGGCCACCATCGATACGGCTGCGGCTACCGGCGAAGGCCACGCCGTAGGCCGGTGCGATCGCGTAGCTGGTGCTGCCGTAGAACACATCGCCCTTGATCGGCGGCGTCTCGGCAAAGATCGAATGCACCAGGCGGAACTGCGCCTGCTGCACCGGCACCACGTAGGCGCTGCCGGCATCGAAGCGCTGGCCATCGACACTGACGTCACGATCCAGCGCGCGCACCTCGATGCGATGCAGCAGCAACAGTTCCAGCAGGCGCCGGGTCAGTGCCGGATCATGCGCATCGCCGAACACAAAGCTCTTCACCGGCTGCTGTGCGGCCTGCTTCAGCGCGCTCTGGAAGAACTGCTTCTGCAGGTCGAACAGGCCGCTGCGCTCGGTCACTGCACCCCGCACCGTGCCCAGCCCGGTAGCCACCTGGTTGCGGATGGTGAACGGGAAGGTCAGCAGGCCATTCACCGACTCCTGCACGCGACCGCGCGAGCTGGCCTGCTCGACGGTAACGCCGACAGCGCCATGGAAGTCCGGGTAGGTGGAGCCGTAGACCGGCGAGAAGTTGTCGAAGTTCTCGCTGGTGTAGTACAGCGAGCCCAGCGCATCCAGCGCCTGCGCGTGGTACTTGGCCAGAGTCTTGTTGAATTCATACGACGCCGCCGGAATCAGCGGGCTGTGCATGCTCTTCGGCGACGGTTCGAAGTAATAGGTGCTGTCCTTGCCCATCTCGTGGAAGTCGATCTGCACGTTCGGGTACCACTGGTGGAACACCTCCACCTTCGGCCGCGAGTCCTGCTGGGTCAGGGCCAGCCAGTCGCGGTTGAGATCGGTGAAGTAGTGGTTGGTGCGGCCCTGCGGGAACGGCTCGACGTGCTCCTTGTCGGCCGGGTCGGCCGAGGCCGGATCGGAGGCCCAGGCGTTGTGCCAGTTGGCGGCACGATCACGGCCATCCGGGTTCTGCGCCGGGTCGAACAGCACCACCGCCTGCTGCAGCCACTGCTGGGTTTCGGCGCTGCGGTTGGCCACCAGGTAGTAGGCCGTCAGCATCGCCGCCTCGGCACTGGACGTCTCGTTGCCATGCACGCTGTAGCCCAGCCACACCACCACCGGGCTGTCACCGGCGGCGCTGCGCGGCTGCGCCGGATCGGCCAGGGTCGCGTGCTGCTGGCGGATCTGCTCCAGCCGCGCATGGTTGCCTGCAGCAGTGACGGTGGCGATCAGCAGCGGGCGACCTTCATAGCTGCGGCCGATCTCGCGCACGCTGATCTTGTCCGAGCGTTTCGCAAGTTCCTGGAAGTACGCCACCAGCTGGTCGTGCCGGGTGTAACGGCTGCCGATCGGATAGCCTAGGAACTGCTCCGGCGTGGGCACGGCCGTATCGAACGCCGCTGCGTCAGCAGCCTGTGGAAAGAAGTAGGCGCTCTGTGCCTGCACCGGCTGCGGCGGGGACAGTGCGGTGGCGGCGGCAAGCAGCAACGGAAGAACGGCACGACGATGCAAGGACACGATGACTCCCCTGGAACACAACGGCAGACAGTCGCGCGGCCGGCCCCTTCAGGTGACCGGCCGCGGCGGATGGATCAGAAGCGGTAATCGAAGCCCAGCGTGAAGTAGCGGCCACGCAGGTCGTACTGGCTGAAGTCGTACGGCGCGCGGATGCCCGGGAACGAGGCGTCGTACGGCGGCGTCTTGTCGGCCAGGTTCTGCACCTTGGCGTACACGGTCAGCTTGTCGATGCCGGTGTAGGCCAGGTACAGGTCGTACTGGCTGTAGCTGCCGACACGCTGCTGCACGGCCTTGGCGGCGGTACTGGCTTCCTGGCGGTAGCTGCTGGTGTAGTACCAGGTCACGGCTGCGTTGAAGTCGCCGTACGTCCAGTCCAGCGTGGTGGTGGCCTTGTCCTTGGGCAGTGTTGCACCCAGGTTGCTGCCGGCGTAGTCCACCAGTGGGCCGCCGACCACGGTCGGGCGACGGTAGTCGCGCACGTGGGTGTAGGCCGAGGACACGGTGAAATCACCCAGCGCAGCGGTCGGGATGCGCTGGCGCAGCTCGACGTCGATGCCCGAGGTCTTCAGCTCGCTCAGGTTCTGGTAGCGGTTGTAGACCGCCTGCAGCTTGCCGCGCTCATCGCGCTGCACCGCACCGGCCACGTTGTCGTTGACCAGGGTCTGGGTGTTGTTGGTGCCGACCAGGTTGTCGAGCTGGATGCGGTAGTAGTCCACGCTCAGGTTGGTGTTGGCCCACGGCGACAGCACCACGCCGAAGTTCACGCTCTTGGTACGCTCGGGCTTCAGTTCGTTGTTGCCGACGGTGAAGAAGGTCGGGTTCTGGCGCGAGCCCGGCACGTCCGGATCACGCGGATCGACCACGCTGCCGTAGGCGATGCTGGTGCTGTTGGAGTTCTCCGACAGCGACGGCGCACGGAAGCCCTTCGACGCCGAGGCACGCACCAGCAGGAAGTCGAGCGGCTGCCAGCGCAGGCCGATCTTCGGCGAGAACGCATCGCCGAAATCATCGTAGTGATCGGCGCGCGCGGCAGCGGACAGCTCCAGCGTCGATGCCAGCGGCACGTTCACTTCGGCGTAGGCCGCACTGACCTGGCGCTGGCCGTGCACTTCGGCGATGGCCGGGCGCACCTGCAGGCCGGCGTCGATCTGCCACGGGTTGTTGGAATCGAGCTTCTCGCGGCGCCACTCGGCACCGGCAGCGAAGCCGATCTCGCCGGCCCAGGTGTGGCCCAGGCTGCCGGAGATCTTGGCATCGATGCCCTGCAGCTTGGATTCGGCCGGACGCAGCGTGGCGATGTTGATCGAGTCGCGCACCGACTGCGGCGTGGCGGCAGGATTCAACAGGTTGTAACTGCCGGTGGCCAGCGCATCGGCCAGCGCCCAGCGGTTGGCGAAACCGCCAGAGACACTCTCACGCTCGCTGCTGCGCGCGCCGAACGCGGCCACTTCCCAGTCCCACTTCGCGGTGGTGCCACGCAGGCCGAACACGCCGCGATAGGCGGTGGAACGGTTGGTCTTGAGCGTGCCGCCAAGGTCGAAGAAGGTGTATTCGATCGGAATCGCACGACCGTACGGGTTGTACGGATTGTTGGCCGGCAGCAGCGATGACACCGGCTCGGCCAGGCCACTGTCTGCGTTCAAGGCGAAGCGGCCGCTCTCCAGGGTGAAGAACGGGCTGCTGCCGAACCACGCGGTGCTCTTGATCTGGCTGTACAGCACTTCGCCGAAGGCTTCGACGTTGTCGTTCAGGCGGAAGGTGCCGTTGGCATAAGCTTGGTAGCGCTTGGTCGAGGGAATCAGCGTGGTGAACGGCGCCTGGTTGAAGCCGCAGGTATCACCGGCCAGACCGTCGATCGGTGCGCTGGCAACGCGGGTGGTACCGGTCGGGCAGTTACCCTTGGCGTCGAGCATCGGCACCGACACGCCGTTGACCAGGTAGCGCGCGCCCTTGGCCGACCAGCCGTTCCAGCGGCCGCCGGGCTTGTCGGTGTAGATGCCGCTCCTGGTCAGGTTGCGTTCGTCCTGGTCCAGGCGTTCGCGGTTGTAGCCCTGCAGGCTGAAGAGGATGTTGTAGCCATCGGTGTCGAGATCACCGAGGCCGCCGACGAACTTCAGGTTCTGCTCGTGCAGGCCGCCCTGGTCGGCGCCGCCGAAGCTGCCGCCGATCTCGGCGCCTTCGAAGTTCTGCCGGGTGATGATGTTGACCACGCCGGCCACGGCGTCGGAGCCATACACCGCCGAGGCACCGTCCTTGAGCACTTCGATGCGCTCGACCGCGACCAGCGGCAGCGCGTTGAGATCGACGAAGGTATCTGACAGGCCACCGGCGGGGAAGCCGTAGTTGGCCAGGCGGCGGCCGTTGAGCAGCACCAGCGTGTTCTTCTGCGACAGGCCACGCAGGCCGATGCCGGCCGAGCCGGAGGCCCAGCCGTTGTTGGTGGTTTCGTTGCTGGCGTTGCCGGTGTTGGCCGAGATCGAACGCAGCACGTCGGCCACGGTGGCCTTGCCGGTCTGTTCCAGCTGCTGGCGGCCAATCACCTGCACCGGGTTGGAGGCCTCGGTATCGGTGCGCTTGATGTTGGAACCGGTGACGCGCACAGCGGCCAGGGTGCTGGCTTCGCCACTGGCGTCGGCGGAGGTTTCGGCGGCGGCGGACAAAGGCGCGGCCAGAGCGACGGCCAGGGCCGCCACGAGCAGGGTGTGCTTGGGCATGACGATGTGGGGGAGGTGGAAAGGACGACGAAGTTCCGCAGTAGTCCATGCCTGGCCGGGGTCCGGCCAATAACATCTCTTCATACGGATATAAGAGAAACTATCATCTCTTCATCCGGATGGAAAGAACTTCTTCACGAAGACCCAACATCCGCTCAGGCTGCCCGGCCACCTGCGGCGTACAATCGCGCCATGGAAATCTTCAAAGTCTTCATGCTTGAGGCGGCGCACCGCCTCCCCAACGTGCCGCCGGGGCACAAGTGCGCGCGCCTGCACGGCCACTCGTTCCGGGTGGAACTGAAGGTCGAGGGCGAGCCGGGTGCGCAGACCGGCTGGATCATGGACTTCGGCGACGTCAAGGCGGCCTTCCAGCCGATCTATGACCGCCTGGACCATCACTACCTCAATGACATCCCCGGCCTGGAGAATCCGACCAGCGAGAACCTGGCGGTGTGGATCTGGAACGAACTCAAGCCCAGCCTGCCGGCGTTGAGCGAGATCACCGTGCACGAAACCTGCACCTCGGGTTGCCGTTACCGCGGCCCGACGGCCTGATCAACCCATTGATCTGAAAGGCATTTCAAAGGCGCCTTGGGCGCCTTTGTTATTTTTGTTGCATTGCCACATCAACGGCGTATGCTGCAATGCATCAAGCCACTCCCTGATGTCCCCATGGCCGCCGCCTTCAGCGATCGCTTCAGTGATGCCACCCGCCAGCTCGCCGCCGCGGCAACGCGTGCGAACCGGTTGGCGTTGGAGAACGCGGAAAGCATGTTCGGCGTGCAGCTGAAGGTGATGGAGCGCAACCTGACCGCGACCAGCGGCTGGCTGGGCGAACTGGCCCGCAGCGAGGATGCGGCCGGGATGCTCAACAAGGGGGCGCAGCTGTGGCAGGACAACCTGCAGCGGCTGGGCCAGGCCCAGCAGGACGTGGTCGGCCTCGGCCTGCAGGCCGGCAAGGCCTGGTCCGAACTGGTGCAGGGCTACAACGAATCAACGGCGGACGCGAGCAACCACTGACGCGACGCAACGCTCATTGCGTGGGTCCCTCCCCCCACGCAATCCGGACCCGGCAGATCCCTCCCTCTGCCGGGTCTTTTTTTGCCTGGCGTTCGGATCGCGAAGCGCGTCTTCGTCCGGAATCGCCGCGAACTGATGGGCCTCGCCGGGGTGGGCAGGGGCCTGGGCAAATGTCCCCCGGCGCCGGCCGTTGGCCGTCACCTCCTCCTTTACTTTGCCCAGCCCGCTGCCCGCCCCGACGAGGCTCGGCGTGCGGTGAGGAGAGCGCAACGCTCGCGGCAGCCTCTCAATGAGGCGCCGAGGAACTCCGAACGCAGGGCGGAGGCCCTTGCGTGCGAAGTAAAGGGGGAGGTGACGGCCAACGGCCGGCGCCGGAGGACATTCGCACGCAAGGGCATCCGCCCTGCGCCGCGCAGAACAAACCGCCACAAGCGCGTCTGCGTCCCGATTCGCCAGGAACTGATAGGCCCCGCCGGGGTGCGGTGAGTAAAGCGCAGCGATCGCGGCAGCGGCTCAATGAGGCGCCGAGGAACTCCGAACGCAGGGCGGATGCCCTTGCGTGCGAAGTAAAGGGGGAGGTGACGGCCACAGGCCGGCACCGGAGGACATTCGCACGCAAGGGCATCCGCCCTGCGCCGCGCAGAATGAAACCGCCGCTCGCGATGCAGGAACGGCTCAGCGCCCGCGACCACCGTGCCAGTGCTGATGCCACGCCTGGAACATCAGCACGTTCCACAGGTGCGTGTGCCACTTGCGCTCACCACGCAGGAACGCCTCCCAGATACCGCGCACGCGCGCAACATCGAAACACCCCTGGTTGCGCAGCAGCTGCGGATCCAGCAGCGCCTCCGCCCAATCGCGCAGCGGGCCGGCCAACCAGCGCGCCATCGGCGGACCGAAACCGCGCTTGGGGCGATACACCAGCGGTTCCGGCAGGTAGCGCGCCAGCAGGTGCTTCAGAATCCGCTTGTGCTCCCCATCGTGGTACTTCAGGTGCTGCGGCAGGCGCCAGGCCAGGCGCACCACCTCCATGTCCAGCAGCGGCGCACGCGTCTCCACGCCCGCCGCCATGCCCGCGCGATCGACCTTGGCGAGGATGCCCTCGGCCAGATCCATGCGGAAATCCAACAGCTGGATGCGCGCCTCGGCCGGCAGCGCAGTGTCCTGCTGCTGGAAGATCGTCATCGGCTCACGTGCGCCCAGCACCACCTGCGCCGGCTGCCGCCAGCGCGTCACTCGCTGCAGGTAATGCCCTTCCACATCGTTGGCGGCAACCTCGGCCACCAGCGCACGCCAGCCGCCCAGGCGGCCACGCTCCACGTTCATGCGGTTGCCACTGCGCCGCGCCAGGTCACGCACCCAGTCCGGCAAGCCACCGCACAGGCGTGCATTACGCAGTGCGCGGCCATAGCTGGGATGACCGAAGAACAGTTCATCACCGCCGTCGCCGGTCAGCGCCACCGGCTTGCGCGCGCCCAACAGTTCACTGGCCAGCAGCGTCGGCAGCTGCGACGCATCAGCGAACGGCTCGCACCAGACCTGCGGCAGCCGCTGCAGCAGATCCAGGCCCTGCCGCGCGTCCATCCGGTGCAGGTGGTGCTGCACACCCAGATGGCGCGCGACCTGCGAGGCCCAGTCGCTCTCATCATGGCCGGGATCATCGAAGCCGACCGTCCACGCTTCGATCGGAAGCGTCGACTGTGCCTGCATCATCGCCGTCACCAGCGAGGAATCGGTGCCGCCGGACAGGAACGCACCGCAGGCCAGCGGCGAATGCATGCGCGCGGCGATGGCCTTCTGCAGCACAGCTTCCAGCTGGTCGGTCGCCTGCTCCAGGCTCGGCGCCGGCTGCAGCGGTTCCTGCAGTGCGCTCTGCATCGCATCGCGTGCGCACCAGTAGCGCGCGCCCCCCTGCGCGGCCTGGCTGGAGTAACCCGCGGCATGGTCGCTGAGATCGATGCGCAGCATCGCGCCCGCCACCAGCTTGTGGATGCCGCGGTAGATGGTGTGCGGCGCCGGCACATAGTCATGGCGCAGCAGCAGGCTCAGTGCGTCCTGATCAATGCTTGGGGCAAAGCCGGCGAACGCCTGCAGCGCCTTCAGCTCGGAGGCAAACAGGAACTGTCCCTGGTACCAGCCGTAATACAGCGGCCGCTCGCCCACCGGGTCACGGGCCAGCCACAGCTCACGCGATTCGCGGTCCCACACACTGAAACCGAAGGCGCCCTCGATGCGCGACAGCGCCCGCTCCACGCCCCACTCGACGATCGCCTGCAGCAGCACGCGGGCATCGCTGCAGCTGCGCGGCAGATCACGCAGCTGCGACTGTAGATCAACGCGGTTGTACAGGCGCCCATCCAGGCACAGCACGTAACGGCCGCAGTCCGAGCTCAGCGGCTGCAGCGGGGTGTCGGTCGGCGCCCGGCAGTGGCCCAATGCGAGGCCGGCCTCGGCGTCGGTCCAGTAGCCGATCCGGCCGCGGCCGCGTTGCTGCAGGGCGCGCAGCATCGGCGCCAGCTGCTGCAGCAGGTGCTCGTCCTCGGCCGGCGGCAGCCAGGCCCCGACCACGCCGCTCATCGGGCACCTCCGCAGCGGCAACGGCAGGACGGGTTCAGCAGGCAGAGGGCGGCGGGCGACATGGGGACGGCACGCGGAACGGAGGAGACTCCATGCTCGGCCCGTCCCCCACCCGGCGTCAGTCGCTTTGCTGTCAGCGATGGTCACCGGACGTATCACGAAGGTAACGTTTTGTAACGGCAACCGGCTATGCTGGGCGCCAAGTTGTTGCCGGGGCTGAGACCCGGCCCGTGCGCCAGCAACCCCGGCTGAATGGCGCCCGCCCCCTGGACCCGGGTGGCCCGACGGCTGGGATAGCATCGCCGCGCTCGTGCCGTGGCGGTACGTTTGCGCCCACGGAGGCCTTGAAAATGCTGGATATCGTACTGGTCGAAGACGATGCCCGCCTGGGTACGATGGTCAGTGACTATCTGCAGCGGCATGGTTACCAGGTCGCCCACGAACGCAGCGGCGAGCGTGCGGTGACCCGGATCCTGGCCGAGAAGCCGGCCCTGGTCCTGCTCGATGTCGGCCTGCCGGACCAGGATGGTTTCGAAGTGTGTCGGCAGATCCGACCCCACTACGATGGCATCATCTGCGTGCTGACGGCCCGTACCGACAACATCGACCAGGTGCTGGGGCTGGAGCTGGGCGCCGACGACTACATCGGCAAGCCGATCGAGCCGCGGGTACTGCTGGCCCGCCTGCGCGCCCACCTGCGCCGCCACCGCCGGGTCGAACCGCGGGATGGCAGCCTGCGCTTCGGCGAGCTGAACATCGACCCGTCCACCCGTAATGTGCACCTGCAGGGCGCCCTGCTGGAGCTCACCACCGCCGAGTTCGACCTGTTGTTCCTGCTGGCCAGCAATGCCGGCCAGATCCTGGACCGCGACGCGCTGCTGCGCGGCCTGCGTGGCATCGCCTTCGATGGCCTGGATCGTTCGATCGATGCCCGCATCTCGCGCCTGCGCCGCAAGCTGGGCGACAACCCCGAGCAGCCGGAACGGATCAAGACCGTCCGTGGCCGCGGCTACCTGTTCAGCCGCTCGGCATGGGGATGAAACGCACACCCTCGGCGATGCGCGGCCACGCCTTCCACTTCCTGCGCTACGGCATCGGCTTCCTGGTTGCCCACCTGTTGCTGATCGTGCTGGGCCTGTGGGCCTGGGATGCCCTGCTGGAAGACCGCACTGAAGCCGGACTGCAGGCCGAGATGCGCGGCACACATGCGCTGCTGCAGCATCGCTTCGCCGAGACACCACGCGAGCAGTGGCCGGCGCTGGCGCGCGAACTCGACGCCGATTTCGCCTACGCGCTGCGCATGGTGCCGCTGGCCGAGGCAGTAAAGGAGCTGCCGGCCAGCCAACGCCCGCCGTTCAACAACGGCCGCGTGCAGATCGACCTGGAGCACATGCGCAGCCTGCAGCGGATCGGCGACAGCGACTATGCGGTGATGCTGGGGCCGCTGGACGAAGCGCTGCCGGATGAAGGCTGGCAGGACAGCGAAGTATCCGGTGTGGCGATCCTGCTGCTGATCCTGATGGTGGCGGTGGCACTGCCGATGTACGTGATGGTCTACCGGCTGTGGCGCGACGTCTCTCAGCTGGCCCAGGCGGCGCGGCAGATGCGCGACGGCCAGCTGGACACGCGTGCACCGCGTGCCGGTACTGCCCTGGTACGGCCGTTGGCGAATGCCTTCAACCACATGGCCGAGCAGCTGCAGCAGCTGCTGGAAAGCCAGCGCGTGCTGGCGCAGGCGGTGGCGCACGAAGTACGCACGCCGTTGGCGCGGATGCGTTTCGGCCTGGCCGACCTGGAGGACACCGCGCTCGATGATGTGCAGCGCGATGCACTGGGCGGGCTGCGCACCGACGTCGATCGCTTGCAGCACCTCACCGATGCCGGCGTCGAGTACGCCGCACTCGGTCGCTGCCATCAGCTGACCCGCCAGCGCCTGCAGCTGGCGGCGCTGGTACGTGGCGTGGTGGCCCAGTTCGCACCGCTGCCAATGCCGGTGCAGCAGGCACTGTCACCGGTAGGCCTGGTCAACGTCAATCGGCACATGCTGGAACTGGCGCTGCGCAACCTGCTCGGCAATGCCCTTCGTTATGCGCGGCGGCAGATCCGCATCGCCAGCACGGTCAACGACGGCTGGCTGTGCCTGCAGGTGGAGGACGACGGTCCCGGCATCGCGCCGGAACTGCGCGGCCAGGTGCTGCAGCCTTACGTCCGGCTGGACCCGGGCAGCCCCGGTTTCGGCCTCGGCCTGGCGCTGGTGCAGGTGGTGGCCGACAAGCATGGCGGCCACGTCGAGGTCACCGATTCGGAGTTGGGCGGTGCCTGTATCCGCCTGCACCTGCCGCTGGAGACCGGCGGCATCGTGGAGTGCGAAGCGGCCTGCTAGGCCGCTGGCTCCGCACGCGGCAAGGCAAATACGAACAGCGCGCCCCGCTCGCTGTCGCGCAGCTCGATCCTGCGGCCATGCAGCTGCACGATGCGCTGCACGATCAACAGGCCCAATCCGCCGTTCTCGCCGCGCCGCGCGCCCAGCGCGGCCGGCGCCTGGAACAACTGGTTTCGCAGCGCTGGCGCCACCCCGGGGCCATCATCGGCCACGCTGACCTCCACGCTGTCGGGCGTGGCACGCAGGCGCACCTCGATCTGGCCACCGTCGGGCGCATGCCGCAGCGCGTTGTCGAGCAGATTGGTCAGCACCCGCTCGACCAGGCCCAGGTCGGCGCGGACCAGCGGCAGGCCGGGCGGAAACGCCGCGTGCAGCTGTTGGCCACGCGCCTGCGCGGCCAGCTCGAACTTCTGCAGTACGTCCTGCAGCAGTTCCGGCAGCGCGAACACTTCCCACTCCAGGCGCACTTCGCCATGTTCCAGCCGCGCCAGCTCGAACAGCGCGCGTGCCAGGCGACCGACCTTGGCGCTCTGCGCCAGCGCAATGCCGAGGTAGCGGCGGCGCTCGTCCGGCGACAGCGTGGCGTCCTTCAGCGCCAGCGTTTCCAGATAGCCGTGCAGCGACGACAACGGCGTGCGCAGGTCATGCGAGATGTTGGCCACCAGTTCGCGCCGCTGCAGGTCCTGCTGGCGCAACTGCTGCCATTGCTCACCCAGCCGCTGCGCCATCTGCGCGTGCGCGTGTTCCAGGATCACCAGTTCATCGCGCTCACCGGGCCGCAGTGGCTCTGGCGGCGGCAGTGGGGTCGGCGCGTCGATGTCGAACGCCTGGATGCGCCGGATCAGCCGCCGCAGTGGGCGGGTCACCCAGTAGAACGCCACCAGCCCGGCCAGCAGGCCGAGGCCCCCCACCAGCACGACTGACCACAGCGTGGTGTTCCATTGGCTGCCCGCGGCGAGATCGTCGGCCAGCATCTGCCGGTGCTCGCCGACCAGCACCACGTACACATAGCCGGCCTGGCGGCCCTGCACGATCAACGGTGCGGCACTGAACACCTTGCGGCCATCGGCACTGCGCGGGTCATCGCCGAGGATCGGCAGTGGCGCACCCGACAGCAGACGGCGCAGCGGTGCCACGTCCACCTTGTTGCGCACCAGATGGCCGCTGGGCGCATCGTGGCCCAGGATGCGTCCCTGGTCGTCCAGCAGATAGACCTCGACGCTGGGATTGACCGCCATCAACTGGCCGAACAGCGCGCGCACCGCGGCATCGCGCATGCCGCTGGTATCCATCAGCTCGCTGCGCTGGGCGATGTGCTCGGCCAGGCCCAGCGACAACCGCTGCACCACCTCCTGCTCGTGGCGGGTGTTGGCGCGCATCTGCAGTGCCAGCAGCGCCATGCAGCACATCAGCATCAGCGCGGCGGTCACCACCGCCAGCTTCTGCCACAGGTTCGGCTTGATCATGCCGCCGCCCCGGCCGGATCGACCAGCTTGTAGCCGCGGCCCCACACCGTCAGCAATCGCCGCGGGTTCGCCGGGTCGGGTTCGATCTTGCTGCGCAGGCGGTTGATGTGGGTGTTGACCGTGTGCTCGTAACCATCGTGCTGGTAGCCCCAGACCTGGTTGAGCAGTTCCATGCGTGCGAACACCTGGTCCGGGTGACGGGCGAAGAACAACAGCAGGTCGAACTCGCGCGGGGTCAGTTCCAGCGCATTGCCATCCACCGACGCGGTGCGCGCCACCGGATCCAGCCGCAGCCCGCCCAGCTCGATCGCACCGGCATCGATGCGCGCGCTCTGCGCCATCGCCTCGGCGCGGCGCAGCAGCGCGCGCACCCGTGCCACCAGTTCCGGCATCGAAAAGGGCTTTGCCAGGTAATCGTCCGCGCCGAGCTCCAGGCCAACGATGCGCTGGGTTTCGCTGCCACGCGCACTGATGATGATGATCGGCACGTAGCGTGCCATCGCGCGTGCGCGCTGGCACACCTGCAGCCCGTCCACGCCGGGCAGCATCACGTCCAGCACCAGCGCATCCCACGGGCCGTCCTGCTCGAGCAGGCGCAGGCCGGCATCGCCGCTGGCGGCATGGGCGACGTCGTAACCCTCATCGCCCAGATGCATGCGCAGCAGGTCGGCGATGTGGGCATCATCTTCAACGATCAGCACGCGTTTGGCGGACATCAGCAGCTCGGGGCCAGTGGGGAGGCTGGCTGCATTGTGGCGCGGGACGGCCGCCGATACCTCACGAAAAATTGAATCCTGCGTGAGGATTCGTTGACCCGGGCGGGCGCAGCATGGCCCCGTCGCCCCTTCCCGGAGTCCGCCATGTCCCTCTCCCGCCGCCATCTGCTGGGCCTGGGCGGTGTTGCCACCGCCGCCGGGCTGCTCGGCCTGGGGGCCTGCAGCCGCGCCGCCCCGGCCGCCGCCGAAGCGCGTCCGTCGCGACAGTTCGAGGTCATGCACAGTGATGCCGAGTGGCGCCAGCGCCTGACCCCGGCGCAGTACGCGGTGCTGCGCCAGCAGGCCACCGAACGGCCGTGGAGCAGCCCGCTCAACAAGGAACACCGGCAGGGCACCTTCGCCTGCGCCGGCTGTGCACTGCCGCTGTTCTCCTCCTCCACCAAGTTCGAAAGCGGCACCGGCTGGCCCAGCTTCTGGGCGCCGCTGCACAACGCCATCGGCGAAGACCGCGACGTCACCTTCGGGATGCTGCGGGTGGAGGTGCACTGCCGCCGCTGCGGCGGCCATCTCGGCCATGTGTTCAACGATGGGCCACGCCCTACCGGACTGCGCTACTGCATGAACGGTGCGGCGATGGTGTTCGTTCCCGGTGCCACTGATGGCACTGCCGACGGCTGGCGGGTGCCGGTCGGTTCTTCCCCTGCTTCCGGAGCCTGACGATGCTGCTGTTGCTGCTTGCCTATCTGGGGGGCGCGCTGACCCTGCTCAGCCCCTGCATCCTGCCGGTGCTGCCGTTCGTGTTCGCGCGTGCCGACCGTCCGTTCCTGCGCAGCACGCTGCCGCTGCTGCTGGGCATGGCGCTCACCTTCACCGTGGTCGCCAGCCTTGCCGCGGTGGGCAGCCAATGGGTGGCACAGGCCAACCAGGTCGGACGCTGGATCGCCCTGCTGCTGATGGCGCTGTTCGCGATCGCGCTGCTCTGGCCGCGGCTGGCCGACCACCTGCTGGCACCGTTCCAGCGCGTGGGTGCCCGCCTGAGCGCACGCGCCGATGCGGCGGATGCCGCGGGGCACGGCGGCGCGTGGACCTCGCTGCTGATCGGCATCGCCACTGGCCTGCTGTGGGCACCGTGCGCCGGGCCGATCCTCGGCCTGGTGCTGACCGGCGCCGCCCTGCATGGCGCCAGCGTCGGCACCACTGCGCTGCTACTGGCCTATGCACTGGGTGCGATCACCGCACTGGCGCTGGCGGTGTGGATCGGCGGCCGGGTGTTCCGCGCGATGCAGGCGCGGCTCGGCCTCGGCGATGTCCTGCGCAAGGTACTGGGCGTGGCCGCGCTGCTGGCCGTCGTGGCGATCGGCCTCGGCTGGGATACCGGCCTGCTGACCCGACTGTCCACGGTCAGCACCGCGCGCATCGAGCAAAGCCTGCTGGACGCAGTGCCGGGCGCGCAGCCGGCTGCACCGCCGATGATGATGATGGCCGGTGCCAATGCCGGTGCCGATGCACCGCTGCCGGTGGAGGGCACCCTGCCCGCGCTGGATGGCGCCACCGGCTGGCTCAACAGCCCGCCACTGAGTCCACAGCAGCTGCGCGGCAAGGTGGTGCTGGTCGATTTCTGGACCTATTCCTGCATCAACTGCCTGCGCGCGATGCCGTTCGTGCACGAATGGGAGCGCCGCTACCGCGACCACGGCCTGGTGGTGGTCGGCGTGCACACGCCGGAGTTCGCCTTCGAGCGTGACCCACGCAACGTGATGAAGGCGGTGCAGCAGCTGAAGGTCGAGTACCCGGTGGCGCTCGACAACCAGTACACGATCTGGCGCGCCTTCAACAACCGCTACTGGCCGGCACAGTACTTCGTCGACGCGCAGGGCAATATCCGCGGCCATCAGTTCGGCGAGGGCAACTATGCGCGCTCGGAACAAATGATCCGTCGCCTGCTGACCGAAGCCGGGCAGACCAATCTGCCACCACCCGCCGATCCCGCTGCCGCCGACCTGAAGGGCGTGGCCGTGCAGGCCGACATGGGCAACCTGCGTTCGCCGGAAACCTACCTGGGCCACGCCCGCGCAGAGCAGTTCGCCTCGCCCGGCGGGCAGCGCAGCGACACCGCGTTCGACTACACGCTGCCGGCCACCCTGGCGTTGAACCAATGGGGACTGTCCGGGCGCTGGACCGTCACCGACGAGGCCGCACAGCTGCAGCAGGCCGGTGGCCGCATCGCCTTCCAGTTCCACGCACGTGACCTGCACCTGGTGCTGGCACCGAGCGAGGACGGCAAGCCAGTGCGCTTCCGCGTCTGGCTGGATGGCAAGCCGCTGCCCGCCGCCGATGCCGGCAGCGATGTCGGCGCCGATGGCAGCGGCGTGGTCAACGAACACCGCTTGTACCAGCTGGTGCGCCAGCGCGGCGCGGTCGGCCCGCATCGCTTCGAGATCGAATTTCTCGATGCGGGCGTGCAGGCCTATGCCTTCACCTTCGGTTGAACCGGGAGGACATGATGAAACTCTCCTTTGAACAGGGCATCGCCGCCGGTGTCGCCGGATTGGTGGCTACTGCATTGATCGCTGGCGTGCTGCTGGTCGACCATGGCGCAGTCGCGGCACCGCTGGAAGCCAGCGCGCAGGTCAAGGCGCTACCTGCGCCCAGCGGCGACGCCGCGTTCCGCGATGACGCCACCCATGCCAGCGTGGTGTTCGCCGGCGGTTGCTTCTGGGGTGTGCAGGGCGTGTTCCAGCACGTCAAGGGCGTGAGCAATGCGGTGTCCGGCTATATCGGCGGCAGCGCTGCCAATGCGCGCTACGAGCGTGTCAGCAGCGGCCAGACTGGTCATGCCGAAGCGGTGAAGATCGACTACGACCCGCGCCAGCTCAGCTATGGCCAGCTGATGCAGGTGTTCTTCTCGGTGGTGCACGACCCGACCCAGCTCAATCGGCAGGGGCCGGACCAGGGCAGCCAGTACCGCTCGGCGATCTTCAGTGATGACGCCCGCCAGCAGGCGGCCAGCCGCGCCTACATCGCCCAGCTCGGCCAGGCCGGCAGCTACCGCGCACCGATCGTCACCCAGCTGGTCAGCGGCCAGCGCTTCTACCCGGCCGAGAGCTACCACCAGAACTACATGACCAACTACCCGCAGGCGGCCTACATCCGCTACTACGACGCACCGAAGCTGGCCGCACTGGGCAAGCAGTTCCCGGCGCTGTACCGGCGCGACGCAGCGCTGGTGCCGATGCGCTGACGGCATTTCCATGGGGCCGGCTGGCGCTCGGTGACGCTCCTGCCAATGCGGTAACGCCCCGGGTAGTGCCGGCCGCTGGCCGGCTCCTGCGGTCCAAGGGGATTGCCGGCCAGCGGCCGGCACTACCAAAAAAAGACGCACGGCCATCCGGCCGTGCGTTTCGAAAGTACCGGCCGTGCCCCGATCAGGCCCGGCCGACGACGACATGCTAGGCTCGCCATCATCATGGGTACAGCACCAGATGGCGGGAAATTCGATGGATACAGATGACCAGAGCGCGATGATCCCACCCCGCTACCAACGGCTGTCCGACGAACTGGCGGAGGCCATCCACGGCGGACGCCTTCCGGTCGGCAGCCGCCTGCCGTCGCTGCGGCAGATGGCCCTGCAGCGCAGGCTCAGCCTGAACACGGTGATTGCGGCCTATCGCCAGCTGGAGGACGCCGGCCTGGTCATTCCGCGGCCCAAAGCCGGCTTCGAGGTCGCGCCGCGATTGTCGGTGCCGGAACGTTCGCTGCGCGACACGCCGTCTGCGCCCACCGCGCCGCTGCAGCAGGTGTTGATGGCTCGCGTACTGGAGGCACAACGTCGCTCCGGAGTGATCGACCTGGCCTTCGCCGGTCCGCGCGGCCGCCAGTTCTATCCGGGCGCGCAGCTGGCCCGTCACACCGCGCAGGTGCTGCGCCACGGCCAGCAGACGGTGGAGACCTACGCGCGCCCCAACGGTTCACCCCGGCTGCTGGCGCAGATCGTGCGCCGTGGTCCACGCATGGGCCTGCACACCCACAGCGAGCGGCTGCTGCTGACCCACGGCGCGATGGAAGCCCTGCAGCTGGCGTTGCGTGCGGTTACCCAGCCCGGTGATGCGGTGGGCATCGAGGCGCCGTCCTACTTCAACCTGTACCCCTTGCTGGCCAACCTCGGCCTTCAGGCCATCGAGCTGCCCACCCACCCGCAGCACGGGCTGGATGTCGACGCATTGGATGCGCTGCTGGAGCACACCCCGCTGGCCGCACTGGTGGTGATGCCCACCGTGCACAACCCACTGGGCTGTACCATGCCGACCGCCGCCAAACAGCGCCTGGCCGAGCTGGTCAACGCACGGCAACTGCCGCTGATCGAGGATGCGGTGTACGCCGAACTGCAGTTCTGCGAACCGCCGGCGCCCTTGCTGAAGGCCTTCGATCGCGACGGCTGGGTAATGGTGGTCGGTGGGTTCTCCAAGACACTGGCACCGGACTACCGCATCGGCTGGCTGGATGGCGGCCGCTTCGCCGAGCGCATCGCGCTGCTGAAATTCCAGTCCACCGGTGGCGAGCCGCAACTGCTCGGCGATGCGGTGGCGGCGTATCTGGAAGCCGGCAGCTACGAGCATCACCTTCACCGCATGCGCCGGCTGTACCGCGAACAGGTGGGACGGCTGCGCCAGCTGGTGGCCGAACACTTCCCGGCCGGCACCCGTGCCACCGAACCGCAGGGCGGCTTCCTGCTGTGGCTGGAACTGCCGGGCGTGGACACGCGCGAGCTGTTCGAGCGTGCATTGCAGGAGGACATCGTGTTCATGCCCGGCCAGGTGTATTCGCGCGGCGCGCGCTACCGCCACTGCCTGCGGCTGTCATGCTGCCAGACGCTGGATGCGCGCTTCATCGGCGCGGTGGAGCGGCTCGGTGCGATCGCGCGGGAGCTGGCAGCTGCAACACGGTAGTGCCGGCCGCTGGCCGGCAACCTCGGGATCGCCGGGTGGATGCAGTTGCCGGCCAGCGGCCGGCACTACCCAGGGTCACGCAAGCAGGTACGCCGACAGCGCTTCGCCATCCGCTCCCGGCAGATACGGCAGCCGCCCCCAGCACGGCATCGGCAGGCGCTGCTGCAACGTCGCAATGGAACGACTGGGTGCGATTGCGCGGGAGCTGACAGCTGCAACACGGTAGTGCCGGCCGCTGGCCGGCAACCTCGGGATCGCCGGGTGGATGCAGTTGCCGGCCAGCGGCCGGCACTACCCAGGGTCACGCAAGCAGGTACGCCGACAGCGCTTCGCCATCCGCTCCCGGCAGATANGGCGTGCCGGCGATCACCATCGGCCCGGGGCTGGACAAGCTGGACGGCGGCGTTGAAGCCGGCCGCGCGCTGCGCGAGAAGTACTTCGCTGACTGCTACCACCAGGCCTGCGATGCCTGGACCCCGAGCTGGGACCCGAGCGGCCACGCCGCCGACACCCTGCTGGTCTACGACCTGGGCGCCGAGCTGGCCAACAGCCGCCGCTGGCCGACGTGGGAAAAGGAATCGGAGTTCCGCGGCGCGCGCGACAAGAGCGAAGCGGCCCGCCGTTGAGGTAGTGCCGGCCGCTGGCCGGCAACTCCCTGCTCTTTCCGAAGGTTCATGAGGTTGCCGGCTAGCGGCCGGCACTACCCAGGATCACTCGAGCAGGTACGCCGACAGCGCTTCGCCATCCACTCCCGGCAGATACGGCAGCCGCCCCCAGCACGGCATCGGCAGGCGCTGCTGCAACGTCGCAATGGAACGACTGGGTGCGATTGCGCGGGAGCTGACAGCTGCAACACGGTAGTGCCGGCCGCTGGCCGGCAACCTCGGGATCGCCGGGTGGATGCAGTTGCCGGCCAGCGGCCGGCACTACCCAGGGTCACGCAAGCAGGTACGCCGACAGCGCTTCGCCATCCGCTCCCGGCAGATACGGCAGCCGCCCCCAGCACGGCATCGGCAGGCGCTGCTGCAACGTCGCAATGGAACGACTGGGTGCGATTGCGCGGGAGCTGACAGCTGCAACACGGTAGTGCCGGCCGCTGGCCGGCAACCTCGGGATCGCCGGGTGGATGCAGTTGCCGGCCAGCGGCCGGCACTACCCAGGGTCACTCGAGCAGGTACGCCGACAGCGCTTCGCCATTCGCACCCGGCAGATGCGGCAGCCGCCCCCAGCACGGCATCGGCAGGCGCTGCTGCAACGTGGCGATGTTCTCGTCCTGGCGCTGCATCGCCGGGTCGATGTGGTTGCCGATCCAGCCCAGGCACTCCACGCCGCTGGCCTGCAATGACTGCGTGGTCAGCCGCGCATGGTTGACGCAGCCCAGCCGCATGCCCACCACCAGCAGCACCGGCAGCCGCAGTACACGCACCAGGTCCAGCTGGTCCAGCGTGGCCGAGACCGGCGCCAGCCAACCGCCCACGCCCTCCACCACCACAACGTCGGCCCGCGCTCGCAGACGTTCGAACGCGGCCACGATCGGCGCCAGCTCCACCTGCACGCCATCCTCGGCAGCGGCCAGCTCTGGCGCCAGCGGCTGCCGCAGCGCGTACGGGTTCAGGTCGGCATAGTCCGGCACCGGCCAACTGGCCGCCTGCAGCGCCAGCGCGTCCTCGTTGCGCAGGCCCTGCCCCAGATCTTCACTGCCACTGGCCACCGGCTTCATGCCCACCGCACGCAGGCCGCGCCGGCGCAGTGCATGCAAGAGCGCGGTACTGGCTGCGGTCTTGCCAATCTCGGTATCGGTGCCGGTAACGAACAGGGCGGGCGGCAGCGTGGCGGGCAACGGCATCGATGGGCTCCAACGGGGCAACAGAGCGTGCATTATCGCCGGCCCGGCGCGCTTGCTAGACTGCGGGCATGTTCGCCAATGCCTCGCTTACCGGCAGCAAGCCGGAACAATACGCCCAGCTGCTGGAACAGGCCCGTGGCCTGGTCTACGGCGAGTCCGACCGCATCGCCAACGCGGCCAACCTCTCCGCACTGGTCTACCACGCACTGCCCGACCTGAACTGGGTGGGCTTCTACCTGTACGACGGCAAGGAGCTGGTGGTCGGGCCGTTCCAAGGCCTGCCAGCCTGCGTGCGCATCCCGTTGGACAAGGGCGTGTGCGGTGCCGCCGCCAGCCAGCGCGTGACCCAGCGCGTGGAGGACGTCGACGCCTTTCCCGGCCACATCGCCTGCGATTCGGCCTCGCGCTCGGAACTGGTGGTGCCGCTGCTGCGCGGCGATGAACTGATCGGCGTGTTTGACATCGACAGCCCGAAGGTGGGCCGCTTCGATGCCGATGACCAGGCCGGCCTGGAGGCGATCGCCCGCGTGTTCGTCGAGGCGCTGGGATGAGCGCGCCGAAGCTGCGCAACATCGGCCCCAAAAGTGCAGCCTGGCTGCGCCAGGTCGGCCTGCGCAGCCGCGAGGACCTGGTTGCGATCGGCGCGGTCGGCGCCTTCGTCAAGGTCAAGCGCGCGGGCTTCAAGCCCAGCCTGAACCTGTTGTACTCGCTGGAAGGCGCACTGCTGGACTGCCACTGGCAGGAACTGAGCGAGCCGCAGCGTGATGCGCTGGTGCAGGACTACGAAGCGCGCATCGCCGCGCATCCGCTGAAGGCGGCCGGCCCCGCTTCGGGTCCCGTGCATGAGCAGCGCTTCGATGCTGACGATGACGCGGAAAACAACGTGGCCGAGCACGCCGACGAGGATTGAGGCCTCCGCGTTCCTGGGGATGCCGGCCAGCGGCCGGCACTACCACTGTGATGCGGGATCGGTAGCGCCGGGTCATGCCCGGCGAGTGCGGTCAGGGCTGCTGCAGCTCCAGCAGTTCGCCCACCAGCCCGACCTCGCCGCGCTCCAGCCACACCCGCAGGCGTGTGCCGTGGTCAATACGCAGGGCCCAGCACAGCGACATCGGCAGGCCGCAGACCTGCGACAGCACCATGCGCAGCGGGCCGCCGTGGCTGACCACCAGCGTCGGCACCGGATCGTCATCATCAAGCAGGCGATCCAGCGCGCGCGCGATGCGCCGCTCGAAGTGGCCCCAGCTTTCGCCGTTCGGCGGCGGGAATGCATGCGGGTCGGCATGGAAGGCCGCCAATGCGTCCTCCGGCAGGTCGAACAGCGACTGCCCGTCCCAATCGCCGAAATCCAGCTCTTCCCATTCCTCGTCCGCTTCCACGTCCAGCCCGCGCGGCGTGGCCAGGGCCATCGCCGTGTGCAGCGAGCGCAACCGCGGCGAACTGATCACCCGCTCCCACGGCTGCGCGGCGTAAGCGTCGACCAGTTCCTGCGGCAGACGGGCCAGCTGCGGTGGATCGCTGCGGCCATCGAGGAACTCATCGCGACCGTTGCCGGCATGGCGGACCAGGTCGAGGATCATGCGCGCGTCCTGTACAGGCAACGCGGGAACAGCGGAAAACGGGCGGACATCGGCAACGGCACCACGGGATCGAGGGACCATTCTAAGGGCTCAGCAAAGGCAGTCGAGCAGGCTCGACGCTACCGGCCGCCTGCGATGCCGTAGACTGCGCGCACTTCCAGGTGACCTGCGGCCACGGCCGGCAGGTTGAAACGGGAAGCCGGTGACGCGTGATGCCACGCCAGGCCGGCGCTGCCCCCGCAACGGTAAGCACGTCAGTTCCAGGCAACACCGCCACTGTGCCGCAGGCATGGGAAGGCGCCTGGACGGTGGCCTCGCGCCACCCGGCGGCAAGCCCGGAGACCGGCCCGGAAGCCTCAGGTCGCGATGCGGTGGGCATGGCGCTGGATGACCGCGGCCTGCGCTGCGGCGTCGGCGCATGCCTGCATTCGCGGCTCCTCCCCTTCGCCACGCGGGCGTGCGTGGCACCTGGAGTCCCCCATGAAGCTGCAGTCCCGAATGCTGTCCCTGGCCGTGCTGGCCGCCCTGCCCGCGCTGGCCCAGGCCGCCGATGACACCACCGCGCTCGACCAGATCCTGGTTACCGCCACCCGCACCCCGATTGCCCTGCAGGACAGCATCGCGCCGGCCCAGGTGATCGACCGCGCGCAGATCGAATCCAGCCAGGCCACCTCGCTGCAGGAACTGCTGCGCGGCCGCGCCGGCATCAACCTGACCAATGCCGGCGGCCTGGGCAAGCAGAGCTCGCTGTTCCTGCGTGGCACCAACTCGGGCCACACCGTGGTGCTGGTGGATGGCGTGCGCATCAACAGCGCCGACCTCGGCCTGGCCATGTACCAGGACCTGCCGCTGGCGCAGATCGAACGCGTGGAAATCGTGCGTGGCCCGCAGTCCAGCCTGTACGGCGCCGACGCCATCGGTGGCGTGATCCAGATCTTCACCCGCCGCAACCAGGGTGACTTCGCCCCGCACTTCCAGCTCGGTGGCGGCAGCAATGGCCTGCGCGAGGCCAGTGGCGGCATCGGCGGTGGCACCGAACGCGGCTGGTTCGGCGCTGACATCGCCTACCAGCATTCCGACGGCATCGATGCCTGCCGCGGCTCCGCATCGGTGTTCTCCGCGGGCTGCTTTGCCGACGAGCATGACCGCGACGGCTACCGCAACCTGTCCAAGAGCCTGCGCGGCGGCTACAGCTTCAACGACCAGTGGACCGTGGAAGGCAGCGCATTGCGTGCCGACGGCAAGAACCACTACGACGGCTACTACAACTACTCGGAGACCCGCCAGCAGGTGCTGGCCGGCAAGGTGCGCTACACCCCGTCCGAACGCCTGGCGTTCACCGCCAACGTCGGCCGCAGTGACAACGAGTCGGACAACTTCGGCGCACCGGGGGTGTTCGGCAGCGCACAGACCCATCGCGACAGCGCCTCGCTGCAGGGTGACTTCGGCGTGGCCGAGGGCCAGCTGCTGAGTGCAGGCGTGGACTGGAGCGAAGACAACCTGGATGGCAGCAGCGCGGGTTACCTCGTCGACAGCCGCCGCAACACCGGCGTGTTCGTGCAGTACCAGGGCCGCTTCGGCCGCCACCAGCTGCAGGCCAGCGCGCGCAACGACGACAACCAGCAGTTCGGCAACCACGCCACCGGCAGCGTGGGCTGGGCTATGGAACTGGAGCACGGCCTGCGCGTCAATGCCAGCTACGGCACGGCGTTCAAGGCACCGACTTTCAGCGACCTGTACGACCCGTGGAGCGGCGTGCGGACGTTGAAGCCGGAGAAGTCCAAGAGCGCCAATCTCGGCGTTTCGCAGCAGGGCCAGGGCTGGCATTGGGGCCTGGACGTGTACGAGACCCGCATCGATGACCTGATCACCTACGATGCCTCCACGATGAAGATGCGGCAGGTGGAGAAGGCGCGCATCCGCGGTGCCGAGCTGACCGGTGGCATGCTGCTGGCCGGCTTCGACATCAATGCGCAGCTGAGCTATACCGACCCGCGCAACCGCACCCACGGCAGCACCCAGTTCGACAACTGGCTGCCGCGCCGCGCGCAGCAGACCGCACGCCTGGACATCGACCGCCGCTTCGGCGATTTCCGCGCCGGCCTGACCGTGCAGGGTGCAGGCAAGCGCTATGACAACGCCAGCAACTCGGTGAAGGTTGGCGGCTACGGCACGCTGGACCTGCGCGCCGAGTACGCGCTGACGCCGGAGTGGTCGCTGCTGGCGCGTGCCGCCAACGTGTTCGATCGCCGCTACGAGACCGTGGCGTGGTTCAACCAGCCCGGCCGCGAGTACCAGCTGAGCGTGCGTTACCAGCCGAAGTGACCGCGACGGTCATGGTAGTGCCGGCCGCTGGCCGGCAACATCATGACCTTCGGCAGCGCATCCCGGGTTGCCGGCCAGCGGCCGGCACTACCCATTGCGTCAGCCCGGGTTACCGGCCGGCGACCAGGGATGTCCGTTGCATCAGCCCTGCAACCCCGGCAACTCACGCAGGTCGTCGATCACCGCCACCGCATGCGCGGTGGCCAGGTCCAGGCCGCGCGGATAGCCGTAACGCACCAGCGCGATCGGCATGCCTGCATCTTCGGCGGCGCGGTAGTCGGTCAACGAATCACCGACCATCAGGCACGCCTCTACAGGCAGCCCGAAGTGCGCGGCGATATGCCGCAGCGGTTCACCACTGGGCTTGCGCTGCGGCAGGGAGTCGCCACCCAGCACCAGCGCGAACGCATCACCAATACCCAGGTGCTGCAGCAGCGGTGGCACCAGCGCTTCGGGCTTGTTGGTGCAGATCGCCAGCGGCACGTTGCGCGCACGCAGTTGCGCCAGTGCTTCAGCCACGCCATCGAACAGACGCGGGCTGCGCAGCAGGCACTCACGGTAGTGCACCATGAACACCGGCATCACTTCGGCCAGGTCGACTTCGCGACCGGCGGCATGCACGGCCTGCTCGACCAGGCGGCGCACACCGTCGCCGATCCAGCCCAGCACCGTGGCTTCCGGCACGCGTGCCACACCGATGTCCTCCAGCGTGCGGTTCAGTGCTTCGGCGATATCGGCGGCGCTGTCGACCAGCGTGCCATCAAGGTCGAACACGACCAGCGAATAGGGATACGACAAGGAACGGCACCTGCATGACGTGGAGCCGTCCATTGTACGCCGCTGGTTTTTGCGCCGATCCGCCTCAACCAATCCGGCGTGCGCGGGTGGCCAGGAAGGTGGGCAGATAACGGTCGATCAGGAAGCGCGGTTGCGGCTGCCAGTCTTCCATGAAGCGATCGATGATGAAGCCGGCATCGAGCTGACCACCGATCAGCTCGGTCAGGCTGTGGCCGAAGGTCAGTGCGTCGCCCCGTGCCAGCTTCGCCTCGCGCTCGGCCGGCGCCAGGTCTTCCAGGTCCGAATAGGGGATGGCGTACTGCGGCCGGATCAGACCCTGTGCGTCCAGCTGCGGATCGCGCGCGCCGACGAACAGCACCGGGTTGTAGAAACTGGCCATCAACAGGCCATCGGGTGCGAGAACGCGCCGGCATTCGGTCCACACCGGGCGCACATCAGGCACGTACAGGTTCGAGATCGGGTGGAACACCACATCGAAACTGTCGTTGGCGAACGCATGCAGATCGCGCATGTCACCCTGTACGGTGCGCAGCTGCAGGCCGTCACGCGCAGCGACCCTGCGGTCCTGTTCCAGCTGCCCGTCGGACAGATCGAACACGGTGACGTCTGCCCCGGCCGCCGCCAGCACCGGCGCCTGCTGGCCGCCACCCGAGGCCAGGCACAGGATGCGACGGCCGCGCACGTCCCCCAGCCAGTCCAGCGGCAGCGCGCGGGGCGTCAGCTGCACCTGCCAGCGGCCTTCGCGCGCGGCGGCGATCGTTGCGCTTTCCACCGGGCGCGACCATTCGCGCACTTCGCTGGCCTGTCGGTCCCAGGCGGCACGGTTGTGGTCGATCAAGGCCTGTCCATGGTTCATGCGTGCTCCTTGCCCGGTGGGCGCCAATCCAGATCCTGGAAGGCCGGGCTGGCGAAACACTCGCCCAGGAAATCCAGGAATCGCCGCATGATAGCGGGCTGCTGGCGCCGTGACGCGTACACGGCATGAATGCCCAGTTCGTCCAGACTGAAATCGGGCAGCAGTTCGATCAGCTCGCCACTGCGCAGCAGCGGCGCCACCTGGTAGGTCGGCAGCATGGCGATGCCGGCGCCGGCGCGCACCGCCTCCAGCAGCAGCGAGGCCTCGTTGGCGCTGATGTTGCCGCCCACCGCCACCGACAGCGAACGACCGTCGCGGTGCAGCTGCCAGAGGCTCTTGCCGACGTAATGATGGGTCAGGCAGTTGTGCGCGGCCAGATGCTCCGGCGCGGTCGGCGTGCCACGCGCCTGCAGGTAGGACGGCGTCGCGCACAGCACCGAGCGGCAGGTGGCCAGTCGCCGTGCGATCAGGCTGGGGTCGATCTGGCGCGCGATGCGCACCGCCAGGTCCACCCGCTCTTCCACCAGATTCACCGTGCGGTCGACCAGCAGCAGCTCGATGCGCGCCGCCGGATGGCGCGCGACGAAGCCAGCCACCGCCCGTGCCAGATGGCTCTGCCCGAACGAGACGCTGGCGGTCACCCGCAACGTGCCATGCGGCTCGGGGTCATCGCTGGCCAGTTCGCCCTGCAGTTCTTCACCGATCGCCAGCATCTGCCGGAAGCGCGCCAGTGCCGCCTCGCCAGGACCGGTCAGGCTGACCCGGCGCGTGGTCCGGTGCAGCAGGCGTGCGCCCAGCCAGCCCTCGACCTCGGCCAGGTAGCGGCTGACCATCGCCCGCGACATGTCCAGCACCTCGGCGGCGGCGGTGAGGCTGCCGCGCTCGGCCACCTCGACGAACACGGTCATGGCGGTCAATCGGTCCATATGCTCGATCCATGCAACAAACAAGCGCGTTATACGCTGTTTTTCGATCAACTGCAGCAGCCTAGAGTGGCCCCATTCCCACCCCACACCGCCCCACGGAGTCCTGCCATGAAGATCGCCCTCGTTGGTTCCACTGGCAACATCGGCCGCCAGATCGTCCGCCACGCGCTGGCCCGCGGCCACGAACTCACCGTCATCGTGCGCAGCGCACAGAATCTTCCGGCTGAACTGGCGGGTGCCCACCCGGTGATCGCCTCGCTGGATGACCAGGACGCCCTGGTCGCGGCCATCACCGGCCACGACGTGCTGGCCAGTGCTTACGGCCCGCGTCCGGGCGATGACATCGGCCGCGTCGGCGAGGTCGCCGCGCAGCTGGCTGCCGCCGCACGCAAGGCCGGTGTACCGCGCCTGGTGGTGGTCGGTGGCGCCGGCAGCCTGGAAGTGGCGCCGGGCGTGCAGCTGGTCGATACCCCCACCTTCCCGGAGGCCTACAAGCCGTACGCACTGGCCCATCGTGAAGCCTTCAACCGCCTGCAGGCGGTGGATGACCTGGACTGGACCTTCTTCTCGCCGGCCGCCGAAATCGGCCCGGGCGAAGAGCGCGGCCAATACCGCGTGCAGCCCAAGGCCTTCCTGGCCGATGCCAGCGGCCACAGCCGCATCAGCTACGCCGACTACGGCGCGGCGTTCGTCGCCGAGCTGGAAGCACACCAGTACCCGAAGCAGATCATCACTGCGGCGTATTGATCCACGTGCGTCCCTTGTAGGGCCGAGCCCGCGCTCGGCGCTACGCGAACCTGCAGCCGGGCATTGGCTCGGCTCTACACAAGGAATTCCAATGCGTACCGCTGCCCTGCTGCTTCCCCTCGCCCTGGCCGCCACCTTCACCAGTGCGCCGCTGCTGGCCGCGCCGGCCACCGCAGCGCCGGCCACGGCGACGAAATCCCAGCTGCACCTGCAGACCTTCCATCCCGGCCCGCAGGCGATGTTCTCGGTGTCCTCGGTGCTGATCGAAGGCCGCCACGACGCGATCCTGGTCAATGCGCAGTTTGGTGCCAGTGACGCGCGCAAGCTGGTCGAGCTGATCCGTGCCAGCGGCAAGCAGCTGACCACGATCTACATCAGCCACGGCGATCCGGATTACTACTTCGGCCTGGCCACCGTGCAGGACGCGTTCCCGCAGGCACGCATCGTCGCCACCGCGCAGACCGTTGCCCACATCCAGCAGACCGAGGCTGGCAAGCTGGCCTATTGGGGGCCGAAGATGGGTGCCGACGTGCCGGCGCGCATCGTGGTGCCGCAGGTGCTGGACGGCGATGCCCTGCAGCTGGAAGGCGAGCGCCTGCCACTGATCGGCCTGGATGGGCCGACGCCGGACCGCACGGTGCTGTGGGTGCCGTCGCTACGCGCGATCGTCGGTGGCATTCCGGTGGTGGCGGGCGAACACGTGTGGATGGCCGACACGCAGACGCCGAAGTCACATGCCGACTGGCTGCAGACCCTGCAGCGGCTGCAGGCACTGAAGCCGAAGGTGGTGGTGCCGGGGCACTACGCGCCGGGCGCGGCACTGGATGCCAGTGCGCTGCGCTTCACCGCGGACTACATCCGCGCGTTCGATACCGAGGCGGCAAAGGCCAAGGACAGTGCGGCGCTGGTGAAAGCAATGCAGGCGCGCTACCCGAAGCTGGACGGCGTGGCGTCGCTGGAGCTGAGTGCGAAGGTGGCCAAGGGCGAGATGCAGTGGCCATGAGGTAGGGGGGGTCTTTTGCAGGGCTGCGCCCTGCACCTGCTCAATGCAACGGCAACAGCAGAAGCAACAGCAACAGCGGGCTATCCGTGGGATGTCGGGGTGGGTCCGGTTGCGGGGGACGCCGTAAACCCATCCCTGGGGGCTTGGCCGCGGCATCCATGCCGCGGACACCCCCGCAACCGGGCCCACCCCGCCTTCGACAGTTCTCTGCGATCTGTCTGGATGGCATGTCTCCGCAACCTGTCTGGATGGCATGACCTGCTCTTGGTGGGTGTCGGCCTTGGTCGACACGAAGATCAGCTACGTGGGGAATCGTTCGGTCCGTGCTCGAACAACTCGCCTTGCACCACCGGTTCCTTTTCGCGGAAGCCGCCCAGCCCGACGCCGACCAGGCGGTAACGGGTCTCCGCCGGCAGGTCGACGCGGGCGCGCAGGGCCAGGGCGATGTCGCGCAGTTCTTCCATCGACTCGGGCGGGCGCTCGGGGGTGAAACTGCGGGTGAGGATGCGGAACTGCGCGGTCTTCAGCTTCAGCACCACGGTGTGGCCGACGCGTTCGGTCTTGCGGGTGGCGTTCCAGGTCTTCTCCGCCAGCTGCACGATGGCCTCACCCAGATCTTCCAGCGGCAGATCCTCGGCGAAGGTGTCTTCGGAGGAGATCGACTGCACCTGCTGGTCCGGCTCCACCGGCCGCTCGTCGATGCCGCGTGCGCGGTTGTACAGGCTCCGGCCGAAGCTGCCAAACGCCTCTTCCAGATCGATCAGTGCCCACTGCCGCAGGTCACCGCAGGTGACGATGCCGCGCGCGGCCAGCTTGCCTTCCATCACCTTGCCGACGCCGGGCACCCGGTTCACCGGCAGTGGCAGCAGGAAGGCGTCCACCCGCTGCGGTGGAATCACGAACTGGCCGTCGGGCTTGCGCCAGTCCGAGGCGATCTTGGCCAGGAATTTGTTCGGTGCGATCCCGGCTGAAGCAGTCAGCTGGGTTTCCTCGCGGATCTGCGCGCGGATGGTACGGGCAATGTCGGTGGCCAGTTCGATGCCGCTCTTCGACTCGGTCACGTCCAGGTAGGCCTCGTCCAGCGACAGCGGCTCGACCAGGTCGGTGTGGCGCAGGAAAATCCCGCGTACCTGCTGTGACACCGCCTTGTAACGTGCGAAGTCCGGCGGCACGAAGATCGCGTCCGGGCACAGGCGCTCGGCACGCACGGCGGGCATCGCCGAACGCACGCCGAACACGCGTGCCTCGTACGACGCCGCGCACACCACTGAACGTGCACCGCGCCATGCCACAACCACCGGCTTGCCGCGCAGTGACGGATCGTCGCGCTGCTCCACCGACGCGTAGAACGCGTCCATGTCGACGTGGATGATCTTGCGCAGTCGGGTCATGTCAGGCGGAAAAGGCGGGGGCGGGCCGGGCGGGCCACACGCCGAAGTATGGTCTTTGCACATCAACAGGATGCGCGTATTCCCTTGAAAACACTACGGTTGCGTACGGTTGAAATGTTTGATCGGCGCAGTTTCCACGGGCATCCTCGATCGCTTGTTTCCCTGTTTCCCCGCTTCCAGGATTGTGCTTCATGACCCGTCTCCACGCGTTCAACCGCGAACAGCTGCTGGCCAGCGCACGCGGTGAACTGTTCGGCACCGCTGCCGGCCGTTTGCCCAACGACCCGATGCTGATGTTCGACCGCATCACTGAAATCCGCGAGGACGGCGGACCGCATGGCAAGGGCATGGTACGCGCCGAACTGGATATCCGCCCGGACCTGTGGTTCTTCGGCTGCCACTTCATCGGCGACCCGGTGATGCCCGGCTGCCTGGGCCTGGATGCCATGTGGCAGCTGACCGGCTTCTTCCTGACCTGGCTGGGCGCCCCCGGCAAGGGCCGCGCGTTGGGCTGCGGCGAGGTAAAGTTCACCGGCCAGGTACTGCCGGACGCCAAGCTCGTGCGTTACGAGATCGACATCAGCCGGGTCATCAACCGCAAGCTGGTGATGGCCCAGTCGGACGCCCGCATGTACGTGGATGATCGCGAAATCTACAGCGCGCGCGACCTGCGCGTCGGCCTGTTCACTGAAACCGGGAGCTTCTGATGCGTCGCGTTGTCATCACCGGCATGGGCATCACGTCCTGCCTCGGCAATGATCTGGATACCGTTTCGGCCGCGCTGCGCGAAGGGCGCTCGGGCATCACCCTGCTGGCCGACCATGCCGATGCCGGCCTGCGCAGCCAGGTCGGCGGCCGTGTCGACCTCGATCTGGACGCCCTGATCGACCGCAAGCAGAAGCGCTTCATGAGCGACGCCGCGGCCTTCGCCTTCCTGTCCATGCGCGATGCCATCGCCGATGCCGGGCTCAGCCCCGAGCAGGTCAGCAATCTGCGCACCGGCCTGATCGCCGGTTCCGGTGGCGGTTCCAGCGAGTGGCAGATCGGCGCGGTCGATCTGCTGCGCGAACGTGGCGTGCGCAAGGTCGGCCCGTACATGGTGCCGCGCACGATGTGCTCGACGGTCTCGGCCTGCCTGGCCACGGCCTACCAGATCAAGGGCGTCAGCTACTCGCTGTCGGCCGCCTGCGCCACCTCGGCGCACTGCATCGGTGCCGCCGCGGACATGATCCGCCACGGCGCGCAGGACATCATGTTCGCCGGTGGCGGTGAAGACCTGCACTGGTCGATGAGCGTGATGTTCGATGCGATGGGCGCGCTGTCGACCAGCTTCAACGAGACCCCGGCCAGCGCCTCGCGCCCGTACGACAAGGACCGCGACGGCTTCGTCATCGCTGGTGGCGGCGGCATGCTGGTGCTGGAGGACTACGACCACGCCGTCGCGCGCGGCGCCCATATCCATGCCGAGCTGATCGGTTACGGCGTGACGTCCGATGGCGCCGACATGGTCGCGCCGTCCGGTGAAGGCGCGGTGCGCTGCATGAAGATGGCACTGCAGGGCGTCGATCGTCCGCTGGACTACCTCAACACCCACGGCACCTCGACCCCGCTGGGCGACGTCACCGAGCTCAACGCGATCCGCGAAGTGTTCGGCGATGCGGTGCCGCCGCTGTCCTCGACCAAGGCGCTGTCCGGCCACTCGCTGGGTGCGGCCAGCGTGCACGAGGCGATCTACTGCCTGCTGATGATGCGCGATGGCTTCGTCGCCGGTTCGGCCAACATCGGCGAGTTGGACCCGAAGGTGGAGAGCTTCCCGATCCTGCGCGAGAGCCGCGAGCAGAAGCTGGATACGGTGATGTCCAACAGCTTCGGTTTCGGTGGCACCAACGCGGCGCTGGTGTTCGGGCGGGTGTGATGGGGCAGGTGTGCCGACCCACGGTCGGCACCCACCAAAGCAGTAAAGAGTGCCGACCAGCGATCGGCGCCCACCGTTACCTTGGCAGCAGCGGCAACAGTAGCGCGTGCGCGTCCACCAGCGAGCCGACGATGCGGTGACCCAGTGCGCGCAGTTCTTCATCGGGATGCACCAGGTCCGGCACCTGGATCACGGTCATGCCAGCCGCCAATGCCGCGCGCGTACCGGCCGGTGAGTCTTCCAGCGCCAGGCAGCGTTCCGGCGCCTGGCCAAGCCGCTGCGCGGCCAGCAGGTAGATGTCCGGCGCCGGTTTCGGCCGCGCCACGTCACCACTGGTGATCACCGCATCGAAGTACGGCAGCAGCCCAGCAGCGGCCAGCTTGCGGTTGGCCCGCGGCTGCCGCGTGGTGGTTGCCACTGCACGCGGGATCGCATGCGCCTTCAGCAGTTCCAGCAGCTCCAGGATGCCCGGCCGCAGCGGCAGGCCAGTCTGCGTGCGCGCTTCGTACAGCTCATGGCAACGTGCCGCCACCGCCTCGATCACGCTGTCCTCGATGCCCTGCGCACGCAGCAGCGCGTGCGTGTCACGGTCACCGAGGCCGACCATGCGCAGGAACACCGTTTCGTCCAGGCCCAGCCCGAACGCGTCGGCGGCCTCGCTCCAGCAGGCCAGCGAGACCCGCTCGCTGTCGATCATCAGGCCGTCCATGTCGAAGATGACGGCGTCGGGCAGGAACGGCAGCGCAGCGATGGTGGTCATGGAGCGAACAGCGTATCCAGGTCGGTGGGAGTGAGCTGCCGCCATTGCCCTTCGTCCAGTCCCTGCAGGTCCAGCCCGCCGACGCGGCTGCGATGCAGGGCCTGCACATGGTTGCCGGTGGCGGCGAACATGCGGCGTACCTGATGGTAGCGGCCTTCATGCAGCACCAGGCGCGCGCGACGCGTATCCAGCACTTCGAGTTCAGCCGGCAGCAGGGGGGTCTTCTCGGACTCCAGCATCAGCGTGCCGCTGGCGAACAACGCCACTTCGTCGCCGCGCAGGTCGTCGCTCAGTTCCACTTCGTAGACCTTCGGCAGCTTCGACTTCGGCGAGATGATCCGGTGCAGCAGGCCGCCATCGTCGGTCAGCAGCAACAGGCCGCTGGTCTCGCGGTCGAGGCGACCCACCGTGGACAGCACCGGATCACGGTCGCGGAAGCGCGCCGGCAGCAGGTCGTAGATCAGGCGGCCGGTGTCCTTGGTCGAACAGGTGTAGCCGGCGGGCTTGTGCAGCGCGATCGACAGCCCCACCGGCGGGTCCAGCGGCTCGCCGTCGATCCGGATCGCCTCGTGCGGCACCTGGTCATCGGCGTACAGCACCTCGCCGTCGGCGTCGGTGACGCGGCCCTCGCGGAACATCCACTGCACCTGCTTGCGGCTGCCATAGCCCAGGTTGGCGATGTGCTTGACCAGCTTCACTTGCCCTTCCCCTTCACCGCTTCCACCAGCTTGAAGCCATCGCGCTCGGCGATCACGCGCACCGCGCCAAAGCTCTCGTTGAGGGTGTACTCGTATGGCAGGTGGCGATTGGCCACCACGTACAGGCGCCCGCCCGGGCGCAGCGCCTGCGCGGCCACGGCGATGAAGCGCTGGCCGATGTCCGGGCGGTCGGCACGCGAGGGTGTATGGAACGGCGGGTTGCTGATGATGACGTCGTAGCCCGGCTCGATGCCGGCGGTGACGTCACGCCACAGGAAGCGCAGCGGTAGCGGGCGCGGCGGCGGCGCCAGGTTCAGCTCGGCCAGGGCCAGCGCTCGCTGCTCGGCCTCGTACAGGTCCAGCGCGGTGATCTTCGGGCAGCGCTCCAGCAGCTCGCGCGACAGGTAGCCGTAACCAGCGCCCAGATCAGCGGCACGCCCGGCCAGGTCAGCCGGCAGGTGCTCGGCCAGCAGCGCCGACGCCGGGTCGATGCGGTCCCAGGCGAACACGCCCGGGCGGCTGAGGAAACGGCCACCGACGATCGGGCGCACCGCGTCCAGCGCCGACCAGCGCTTGGCCAGGTCAGCGTCGTGCTGGCCCTGCATCGGCGCGGTCCAGTACACGCGGCAATGGTTCTTGGTCAGGCTGCCACCGAGGCCGGTCAGCTGCTTGAGGTCGCCCTCGCCCGAGCGGGCACCTTCGTTGTTGGACTGGCAGGCGACGATGCGTCCGCCCTCGGCAACCAGCGCCAGCGCGCGGGCGAACAGCGCGCGGGCTTCTTCACGCTGGCGCGGCGGCAACACCAGCACCAGCGGATAGCGGCCCTTGCCGGCCACATCGTCCAGCTGGCCACTGACAGTCCAGCCAGCGGCCTGCTGCAGCGGCTGCGCGAACGGGGCGAAGCTCTGCTCGCAGTGCACCTCGCGGTTGCCGGCCGCTTCGCGCAGCGGCCAGCCGTCGCGGGCACGCAGGAAGGCCACCGGACCCTCCGGCCAGCGCAGGGCACCTTGGGAGAACGGCAGGAACAGGGTCTGCAGGGGGGCGTCGTCGCTGGAGGCCATCGGCGCGGGTACTTCAAGCGTGAGGGCCGTCCATTGTACCGGCTTGGCCGGGCCGGCCCCGGCGGCCACTTTGCGAAACCCGAACGGGGCCTTGATCTACCAGCAACATTGAAACGTTCAGGGTAGAGGCTCCCCCGGAAACCCAGGAGAACCCGCATGCGAGCCTTGTTCGTCGGTGGCGTGGTCGACAACAGTGAAATGGACCTGGAAGGCAGCCATCCGCCCGTGCACTACCCCGAGGACACCGGCGGCGGCCACTCGCGTTACCGGCTGCACCAGGTCGGTCATGGCGCCGATGGCAGCGTGGCCTATGCGGTATACGGCGCACCGGACCTGGCCGATGACGAGGTGGCGAGGGTCGCGGAGGAACGCGCCTATGCGCGGCGGTTCGAGGCGACGCCGACCTTGTTCGAGCACTGACACATCTGTAGCGCCCGAGCCCACGCTCGGGCGACGGCGCAGCCGAGCGTGGGCTCGGCTCTACATCGGATCAAGGTGCCTTGGGTGGCAGGCGGTTGATGCTGGCGATCTCATCCAGCCACACATGGTGCTGCTGCACCGGCGTGTCGTAGTCATCCAGGCGCAGCTGGCCATTGCTGCCTTCGTCACCGGCCTCATCGCGATACTGCTGGAGGGTGGGTTTCACCGCCACGGTGCCCAGCAGGCGGCGACCATCGTGCAGGGTCAGTTCCACCTGCGTTTCGCCTTCCAGCTGCGGCAACAGGGCTTCCAGGCGCGCGATCTGCGCTGGATCGGTATGGATACGGGGAGCTGTGCGGGACATCGGCGACCTCCTGCGTGCAGGGTCGCCGATCGGCCGTGAATGCTCAGTGCAGCGCGCTGTCCGCGCGTGGCACCTGTACCTTGCGCACGGCGGACACCAGCTGCGCCACCGAATACGGCTTGGCGACATGCTCCTGGAAGCCCGATGCCAGCGCACGACGCCGGTCATCGGCACGCGCCAGCGCCGTCACCGCCACGGCCGGAAGGGTCATGGCATCCACACCCATGTCCTCACGCAGCGTGCGTACCAGGCCGTAGCCATCCATGCCCGGCATGCCGATGTCGGTCAGCATCACGTGGTACTGCAGGTGACCGGTATCGGCCAGCAGCGCCAGTGCTTCACCGGCCGAGCTGGCCGCCGACACGCTCGCACCCTGCTCTTCCAGCATGCGCCGCAGGTACTCCAGCACTTCCGGCTGGTCTTCCACCGCCAGCACGTGCATGCCCCGCAGCGGATAGGGCTCGACGATCACCGGCTCCAGGATCGGACCGCTGATCACTTCACGCAGCGGGCGCCGCTCGGCATCGGGAATGTGCTGCGGCAGGCGAACCGTGAAGGTGGCGCCGTGGCCATGGCCTTCGCTGGCGGCGGTAACGGTGCCACCGTGCAGTTCGACCAGCTGCTGCACGATCGCCAGGCCCAGGCCCAGGCCGCCATGGCGGCGGGTGGTGGTGCCATCGGCCTGGCGGAAGCGACTGAACAGGTGATTGAGGAATTCCTGTGCGATGCCGTCGCCGGTATCGCGCACGGTGATCATCCAGTAATTGCCTTCGGCCTGCAGCTGCAGGTCGATGCGGCCCTCGGCCGGGGTGAATTTGATCGCATTCGAGAGCAGGTTCCAGAACACCTGCTGCAGGCGCGTGGCATCACCCAGTACCAGGCTGGGCTGCTCGGGCAGCTGCAGGTGCACGTCCAGCGCCTTGCCTTCGGCCACCAGTTCCTGCGCGCCGATGGCCTCACCGAGCACCGTGCGCAGGTCCAGCACTTCCACCTCCAGCTGCACCTTGCCCAGCAGCATGCTGCTGAGGTCAAGCATGTCCGAGATCAGCCGCTTCTGCGCACCCGCGCTGTTGGCGATCACGTTCAGGCCCTTGTACAGCGGGCTGGTGTTGTCCACGCGCTGCAGCAGCAGTTCGCTCCAGCCGAGGATGGTGGTCAGCGGTGTGCGCAGCTCGTGCGACAGCGTGGCCAGGAATTCATCCTTGAGCCGCGCCATGTTTTCCGCAGCGCTGCGCGCGGCACGCTCGGACTGCAGCAGTTCCTCGCGCGCCAGCTCGATCTCACGTCGTTCGGTCACGTCCGGACTGCTGCCGGCCAGGCCGATGAAACGGCCCATGCGCGAGAAGCGCGGGCGGGCATTCATTTCCAGCCAGCGCCACTGGCCATCGGCGCGCCGCGCCCGCACCAGTGCATGCATCGAACGTTGCGCCTTCAGCGCTTCCTGCAGTTCGTACTCGAACACCGACGCATCATCCGGATGCACCAGGCCACGCCAGACGTCTTCCGGCACACGCGTCTCATCACCCCCGAAGAACTCGCTGAAGGCGCTGTTGACGAAGCGGGCATGGCCGCGCTCGTCGAGCACCCACACCGGCATCGGCAGGCCATCGGCCAGCGCGCTGAAGCGGGCTTCGCTCTCGCCCAGCTCCACTTCCATCTGCTTGCGCGCGGTGATGTCGAAGAACAGGATGCCGACCTTGTCTTCCCCCGGACGGCCCACGCGCACCGCATCGACCGCGAACGAGCGCCCCAGCGCACGCGCCTCCATCTCGAACTGTGCCGGCCGGCCACTGCGTGCGACCTCGCCGTAGATGCGGAACCAGTCTTCCTCATGGTTCGGTTCCAGCAGGCTCATGCGCTGGCCACGTGCATCCTTCAGCCCGGTGTGCCGCTCGAAGGCGTCATTGACCTCGATGAAACGATAGTCCACGGCCCGGTCGCCCTCGAACAGCACCTGGATCACGCAGAAACCGGCGTTGATGCGCTCAAGCACGCCATGATGCAGGTCGGGTTCGGGCGCCGGCACCATCATCGGTGGGCGCTCCACGAGGGGCGGCAGTGTGGACAAGGGCGTCTGTGCAGGCCGGGTTGGAGGCACAGCATCTTCCAAAGGGCGTATTCACAGCGTCAAGCGCCGTCAGTCATGGTTGACGACGATGAATTGGCGGCAACCACCCTTGCGCACGACGCATCAGGCCATTGCTGTCGCCTGAAAGCAGGATCACACTCGATCCGTGATCAACATCGCCCCCATCGAGGGACGCAGGAGACCGTCATGAAACGCTCACTCGCGATTGCCCTGCTGGCAGGCGCCCTTGTGGCGGGCGGTGCCAGCGCGGCACCGCGCACCGTGACCGATCCGGAAGCTCCCCGCGCACTGCAGGCCGATGGCCCGGTCAGCGTGAAGTGGGACGATCCGGCCAAGTTCACCGAGATCCGCCAGAGCACCAACCGCTTCGAGGCCGAACGTGGCGACTGGGTGCAGCAGCTGGCGCGCTACCTGCAGACCACCGCGGCCAAACCGCTGCAACCAGGGCAGACGCTCGATGTGACCCTGGTCGACATCAAGCGCGCCGGTGACTACGAGCCGTGGCACGGCCCGCGCGGCCGCGACATCCGGATCATGCGCGACATCTACCCGCCGCGGATCAGCCTGCAGTACACGTTGAAGGACGCCAGCGGCCGTATCGTCAGCGAGGGCGATGCGCGCCTCAGCGATACCGGCTACCTGCACAACCTGGGGCTGAAGAGCGACAGTGACCCGCTGCGCTACGAGAAGCGCCTGATCGATGACTGGGTCAGGCGTCAGCTGGCCAGCCAGGCGACCGCCGCGCGTTAGACCCCACGGCGACCCGTACCAGGCGACCGCTGCGCGTAACGCCCGTCGGTAGGTGTCGACCTTGGTCGACACGCATTCACGGCGCCGAGCGTGGGCTCGGCGCTACACGTACACCTTCGCCACGCGCTTGACCGCGCACGGCAGCTGATAGGCGCTCACGCCACAGCGCGGCGCCAGTTCCGCCAGCGTCGGTGCACTCCCCCACAACTCCACCACACTGCCAACGCCGGCCTGCGGATGCGAGGTCAGGTCCACGGTCAGCATGTCCATCGACACGCGGCCGATCAGGGCTCCGGGCTGACCATCGATCAGCACCGGCGTGCCATTCGGTGCGAACTGCGGATAGCCATCGGCGTAACCCAGCGCGACCACGCCCACGCGGGTGCGTGCCTTGGCCACGAAGCGCGCGCCATAGCCCACCGGTTCACCGGCCTCGATCCAGCGCTCGGCGATCACCTTCGACTGCATCGTCATCACCGGGCGCAGGCGCTCGGTCAGCGCGGTGTTGTCCGGCAGCGGGTTGGCGCCGTACAGCATCAGGCCCGGGCGCACCCAGTCGCTGCGCACATCCGGCCAGCCCAGCAGTGCCGGCGAGTTGCATACACTGGTCTCGCCTTCCAACCCGTCAGTGGCGCGGGCGAAGGTCGCGGCCTGCTCGTGGGTGCGCTCGCTGTCCAGCTCGTCGGCGCGTGCCAGGTGGGTCATCAGCACGATGCGTTCGACCTGCGGCAGCGCCGACAGGCGTGCATGCGCCGCGCGGAAGCTGTCCACGTCCAGGCCGAGGCGATGCATGCCGCTGTCCAGCTTCAGCCACACCGTCAACGGACGCGGGCTGTCGAAGGCAGCGACGGCCTCCAGCTGCCACGGCGAGCCGACGGCGAACCAGAAATCATGCTCGGCCACCAGCGCCATGTCGCTGGGCTCGAAGATGCCTTCCAGCAGCAGGATCGGCGCACGGATGCCGGCCTGGCGCAGTTCCAGCGCCTCTTCGATGGTGGCCACGCCGAAGCCATCGGCCTCGCCTTCCAGTGCCTGCGCACAGCGCACTGCGCCGTGGCCATAGGCATCGGCCTTGATGATCGCCAGGGCCTTGCCACCGCCCAGTTCACGGGCGAGCCGGTAGTTGCTGCGCAGGGCGCCCAGATCGATCAGCGCGCGGGCAGGACGCATGTGCGGTTCTCTTGTTGCGGCGCGTGACCGTACTGGCCGTAGCGGAAAATATCCAGGCCTTCGGTGCTGATCTGCGGCTGGCGCGCGCTCATCAGATCGGCCAGGTAGCGGCCCGAGCCGCAGGCCATGGTCCAGCCCAGGGTGCCGTGGCCGGTGTTGAGGTACAGGTTGCGGAACGGCGTGGCGCCGATCACCGGCGTACCGTCCGGCGTGGCCGGGCGCAGGCCGGTCCAGAACTGCGCGCGCGACAGGTCGCCGCCCTTCGGGTAGAGATCGCTCACCACCAGCTCCAGGGTCTCGCGACGGCGCTGCGACAGCGACAGGTCGAAGCCGGCCACTTCGGCCATGCCACCGACGCGGATGCGGTCGTCGAAGCGGGTCACCGCCACCTTGTAGCTCTCGTCGAGGATGGTCGAGGTCGGCGCCATCGCCGGGTCGGTGATCGGCAGGGTCAGCGAGTAACCCTTCAGCGGATACACCGGCAGGCGCATGCCCAGCGGTGCCACCAGCGCCGGCGAGTAGCTGCCGAGCGCGACCACGAAGCGGTCGGCGGTTTCCAGCTTGCCGTCGATGCGCACACCAGTGATGCGGTCACCATCGAATTCCAGGCCGGTGATGTCCTGGTCGAAACGGAACTCGACACCGGCATCCACGCACATCTGCGCCAGGTGGCGGGTGAACAGCTGGCAGTCGCCGGTCTGGTCACGCGGCAGGCGCAGCGCGCCGACCAGGCCATCGACATGGGCCAGGGCCGGTTCGGCCTGGATGATGCCGGCGCGGTCCAGTACCTCGTACGGCACGCCGTACTGGGCCAGGATCTCGATGTCCTGCGCCGAGGCATCCAGCTGCTGCTGGGTGCGGAACAGCTGGGTGGTGCCCAGGTCGCGGCCTTCGAACTCGATGCCGATCTGCGCGCGCAGCTCGTTCAGGCAGTCGCGGCTGTACTCGGACATGCGCACCATGCGCGCCTTGTTGATCGCATAGCGCTCGTGGGTGCAGTTGCGCAGCATCTGCCACAGCCAGCGGTACTGGGCCAGGTCCATGCCCGGCTTGATCGCCAGCGGCGCGTGCTTCTCGAACAGCCAGCCGATGGCCTTCTTCGGCACGCCCGGGGCGGCCCACGGCGAGGTGTAGCCGAACGACAGCTGGCCGGCATTGGCGAAGCTGGTTTCCAGCGCCGGGCCGGGCTGACGGTCGATGACCGTGACTTCAAACCCGGCCTGTCGCAGGTACCAGGCACTGGTGGTGCCGATCACGCCGCTGCCGAGGATTAGGACTCGCATGGGACTTCTCCAACCCGATCATTCCCTGCACTGGAGCGTGCCGGGACCATAATTGGGGAAGTATAGACAGCCATTCCCAGTTGATTTGCCTGTTTTGAAATCAACCGGCAGGATGTTCTCCTGCAATTCATTCCCCAAGGTTGACGGCCATGGCCACCCGTACCCGCGAACTGGACAAGATCGACCGCAAGATCCTGCGCATCCTGCAGGCCGAGGGCCGCATCTCCTTCACCGAACTGGGTGAGCGGGTCGGCCTGTCGACCACCCCATGCACCGAGCGCGTGCGCCGGCTCGAGCGCGAAGGGGTGATCACCGGCTACCACGCCCACCTCGACCCGGCGGCGGTGAAGGCCAGCCTGCTGGTGTTCGTGGAGATCAGCCTGGCCTACAAGTCCGGTGACATCTTCGAGGAGTTCCGGCGCGCGGCCCTGAAGCTGCCCAACGTGCTGGAGTGCCACCTGGTGTCGGGCGACTTCGATTACCTGCTGAAGGCGCGGATCAGCGAGATGGCCTCCTACCGCAAGCTGCTCGGCAGCACGTTGCTGACGCTGCCGCATGTACGTGAGTCGAAGAGCTACATCGTGATGGAAGAAGTGAAGGAAACGCTGAGCCTGCCGATTCCGGATTGAGGCGCGGCTGCGATTGGGGTCAGAGCCCGCCATGCGGGATCCGACCCCGGTCAGGATTCGGCAAGGGGTCGGATCCCGCGCAGCGGGCTCTGACCCCGGTCATGGCAACCGTCAGCGCTGCTGCGGATGCTTCTGCGAGCGCTGTTCCTGCTGCTTTCCGCCCTTGTGCGGCTGCTGCGGCTCCATCTGCTGCTGTTGCTGCTGTTGCTGCTGCTGTTGTTGCTGCGGGTTGCGGCCCTGCGGTTCCTTGCCGGGATGACGGTTCTGCTGGTTTTTCATGATCGCGATCCAGTGGACGAAGGACATGCGGCGGCGGAATGCCGGCGCACGGTCACGTTGGTCCCGGAACGGTTAATCGCAGGCGAAAAAGCAGTGATCTGCAGCAGGTTGTTTTCGTGCGTTCAGGCCGAACAGCGTGCGCCAGCTGCCAACCTCGGTTGGCACCCGAGATCAGCGCTTGATCTGCTGGCCATCGCCGGCCGGCACGCTGTCGTAATAGCGGCCGGTACGCGAATCAAACACGCGGTTCGGACCGGCCGGGCGCACACCAGGCACGATACGGCCATTGCGGTCGTATACCTTGTCGGCCGGCTTCGGCCCCGGGGTGGGCGCGATCTGGGCGGGGCCGGTGGACTTGATCGGCTGCGCCGGCTGCGGCGAGGGCAGTACCTGCGGCTGCGGGCGGGCGGCCTGCGGCGGCGGTACCACCGGCGCTGGCGCCACGGTGGTCGCACTGCGGGTGGCGGTGGGGTCGGCAGTGGGCACCTGGGCCAGCGCCAACGTGGGCACCAGGGCCATCAACAGCAGGGAAAGGGTCGGTTTCATGTCACGCTCCGGCGTGGATCACATTTACCTTGCGCCTGCACCTGTGTGCCGCCCATGAACGGCCATCACACTTGCAAGGTTGCGCCCGCAGCCCCACGTTTGTCGGCATCCCCAGGCCATCAACCCCACGGAGAGCCGGCATGACTGCCTTCGACCTGACGCCCCCCACCGCCACCCAGACCGAGGCGCTGATCGCCGGCCTCAGCAGCGAAGAGCGCCGCGTGCTGCTGCAGCACGGTACCGAGGCGCCGTTCTGCGGCGTGTTCCTCGACAACAAGCGCGAGGGTGTCTACTGCTGCCGGCTGTGCGCGCTGCCGCTGTTCCGCTCCAGCACCAAGTTCGATTCCGGCACCGGTTGGCCGAGCTTCTTCGCCCCGTTCGACCCGGCACACGTGCGCGAAATCCGCGATACCAGCCACGGCATGGTCCGCACCGAGATCACCTGCGCGCGCTGCGGCAGCCACCTGGGTCACGTTTTCCCGGACGGCCCGCCGCCCACCTACGAGCGCCACTGCCTGAACTCCGTCTCACTTTCGTTCACCGGCAATGGCGAGCCCTGGCCCGACCCGTTGCAGCGTGGCGGCGCCGAAAGCGGCGTGGCGGGCTGAAACACCCCGCTGACCGATTTCACAGAATTCCCTCTTCAGAAAACCGGGCGACGGGCCGACAAGGAGATATCCCCTCTCCTTGCGTCGCCCCATGCTCATCATCGTTGGATTCCTGGTCGTCATCATCAGCGTGATCGGGGGCTACCTCGGTGCCCACGGCCGCCTGGGTGCCCTCTGGCAGCCCTACGAACTGGTCATCATCGGCGGCGCCGCGCTCGGCGCCTTCCTGGTCGGCACCCCGGCCAAGACGGTCAAGCAGACCCTGAAGGCCATGGTCGGCGTGTTCAAGGGCCCGCGCTACAAGCAGCAGGACTACATCGATGTCCTCAGCCTGCTCTATGAACTGCTCAACAAGGCCCGCCGCGAAGGCTTCATGGCGCTGGAAGACCATGTCGAGCGTCCGGCCGAAAGCGCGTTGTTCAGCAACTACCCCAAGGTGCAGGCCGACCACCACCTGATCGACTTCATCACCGACTGCCTGCGCCTGATGATCGGCAGCAACATCGAGCCGCACGAGCTGGAGCCGCTGCTGGAACTGGAGCTGGAAAAGCACCACGCCGAAGCCATGGCACCCTCGCAGGTACTGACCAAGGTGGCCGACGGACTGCCCGGTTTCGGCATCGTTGCGGCGGTGCTGGGCATCGTCATCACCATGGGTTCGATCGGCGGCGACATCGTCGAGGTCGGCGGCCACGTGGCCGGCGCGCTGGTCGGTACCTTCCTGGGCATCCTGCTGGGCTACGGTTTCGTCGGCCCGATGGCAGCCGCCATGGAAGCGCGCGCCGAGCAGGACAGCCGCATCTACGAATCGGTGAAGACCGCCCTGCTGGCCTGCCTGCGTGGCTACAACCCGAAGATCGCGCTGGAATTCGCCCGCAAGACGCTGCCGTCGAACGTGCGCCCGGCCTTCTCCGATTTCGAGCAGCACCTGAAGACGGTCAAGTAAGCCATGGCCGAGACCAAGCCCACTGTCATCGTCCGTCGGGTCAAGAAGGCCGGCCACGCCGCCCATCATGGCGGTTCGTGGAAGGTGGCCTATGCCGACTTCGTGACCGCGATGATGGCGTTCTTCCTGGTGCTGTGGCTGATGGCCACCACCAACAAGAACGACCGTGCGGCCATTTCCGAGTACTTCCGCAACCCCAGCCCGCTGAGCGGGCAGAACGCCACGCCGGCGCCCGGCATGGCCGGCCCGGGTGGCGCCAGCACCTCGATGATCAAGCTCGGTGGCGCCACCGACATCTCGCGGGGCAGCAGCAACGATCCCTTCCAGAACCAGAAGGAAGCGGTGCCGCAGCCGGTGGACCAGCAGCAGCGCGACAAGCAGCAGCTGGAAGCGCTGATGAAGGAGCTGCAGGAAGCGATCAGCAAGAGCCAGGCGCTGGAGCCGTTCAAGGACCAGCTGCTGCTGGACCTGACCCCGGAAGGCCTGCGCATCCAGATCGTGGACAAGCAGAACCGGCCGATGTTCGACCTCGGCAGTGCCACGCTGAAGCCATACACGCAGCAGATCCTGCACGAGCTGGCCAACTACCTGAACCACGTGCCGAACCGGATCAGCCTGACCGGCCACACCGACATCACCGCCTATTCGGCCGCGCGCGGCTACGGCAACTGGGAACTGAGCGCCGATCGTGCCAACGCCGCACGGCGCGCACTGGTGGACGGCGGCCTGGAGGACAGCAAGATCACCCGCGTGGTCGGCCTGTCTTCGTCGGTCCTGTTCGACAAGGCCGACCCGCAGAACCCGATCAACCGACGCATCAGCATCGTGGTGATGACCCAGGCCGCCGAAGCGGCCGCCCTGGCCGGTGCCGGCCCGCAGGTGGGACTGTCGGCCCCCGCCGCCGACCCGGACGTGCAGGCCGCGCAGGGGCCGGCGCGCTGAATCGGGGTCAGATCCCTTTCCCATGGAAAGGGATCTGACCCCACCTGCACGCGGCCGCTACAATGGCGGTCTTTCCGTTTCCAGGTGACCCCACCCCATGTCCCAGAACTCCAAGGCCAAGCGCGACAAGCGCAAGAAGCAGCAGGCCAAGCGCCCGTTCCTCCGCCTGAACGCGCAGCAGCAGGTGCAGAACCATGCCGTGCTGACCAACGAAGACGGCCAGGTGGTTGCGGCCATCGGCCTGCAGGGCCGTGAGTGGCTGCTGGCCATCGGCGGCCAGACCATGGGCAACGCCGAGAACCCGGTGCCGATGCTGGCCATGCTCAAGCACCTGGCCAACGTGCAGGAGAAGGAAGGCCGCAAGGTCAACCTGGAGTACTCCGAGCTGCTGCAGAAGCTGCTGGACACCCTGGCTGCCGACGCTGGCCAGACCGCTGACGAGTACCTGGACAAGCTGGTCGCCGAGTTCGAAGGCGTCGACGCTGCTGAGGGCGAGGAAGGCGAAGCCGCCGAGGGCGACGTGGCCGAAGACGCCGCTGCCGAGGCCGCTCCGGCTGCTGACAGCGACAGCAAGCCGCAGGCCTGAACCGGCCGCGGCGGTGACGGTCTACGTCGATGACGCGGTGCATCCCTGGCGCGGCCAGCGCTGGGCGCACCTGATGGCCGACACCCTGGCCGAGCTGCACGCGATGGCGGCGCAGCTCGGCATTCCCCCGCGGGCCTTCCAGAACAAGGCCAGCGGCGCCCACTACGATGTCACCGCCGAGCTGCGCGCGCAGGCAATCGCGCTCGGTGCGCGGGCCATTTCCCGGCACGCCGACCGCGAACTGGTCAAAGCAGTGATCGCCAACGCCAGGGCGCAATACCGGCCGTAGGCAGTGGCGGGGGGCTACCGCTTGCTGTGCTGGGTGGGGCTACCACTTCCTGTGGTGGGTGCGGACCTTGGTCCGCACATCAGGCACGGGGCATGCCAACCAAGGTTGGCATCCACCCATAGGCGGGCTCCGCACCCACCTGCCCCGCTCAGAACGGGTCGCTGCCCAGCCGGATTTCCACGTTCAGCAGCGAGCACAGCGCCAGCATCGCGTCATCGTCGCGGGTCAGCGCCATCACGCCGGTGAAGCCGTCGCTGCCGGCATCCACGCTCCACAGCGTGTAATTGTGCTCGCGCAGGCGGTCGAAGGCGGTGGACATCAGCTGCACGCCGTCCAGGTCTTCGGCGAAGTCCTCGTCGTCCAGGTCGCCGCCCCAGTCCAGCTGCAGGTTGAAGCGCGCCGACAGCTCGTTCACCGCCGACTGCAGCGATTCCAGGTCATCTCGTTCCACCTCGAAACCGGACTGCCAGGCAATGGCCGTGAACAGCGCCGGCAGCCAGTCACTGTCCGCTTCCAGCGGCTGCCCGTCCTCGGACAGGTGCTCGCGCCAGCGGTTGAACTGCTGCAGGGCCAGTTCCTCGTCACCCGGATTGATCAGCACCAGCAGGTTCCAGACCCGCGCCTCGAAGCCGTCTTCGTCGAAGTCGTGGATGTCTTCCTCGAAGTCGAAATAGTCGCTGTTGTCGGGCATGGCGGAACTTCCTCTGGGGCAGGCCGGCATTCTACGGTTTATCCTGTGCCGCTGAAGCCGGCCTTGGTGGCCGTCACTGTGAATGAAGCGATGAGCGATACTCCTCCCGACCACCTGGCGATCAACCCGGCCAGCCCCTTCCATGATGCACAGGCGCTGGAGCGCGGCGTTGGCGTGCGTTTCAACGACGTCGAGCGCGACAACGTCGAGGAATACTCGGTCAGCGAAGGCTGGATCCGCGTGCAGGCCGGCAAGGCCCGCGACCGCCGCGGCAACCCGATGACCATCAAGGTCAAGGGCAAGGTCGAGGTGTATTTCCTGGAAACGAAGCCGGAATAAGCGCGGCTCTCGGATCCTGGGGTCAGATCCCTTTCCCGCGGAAAGGGATCTGACCCCGATCGACGGCGCCCGACCGCAGCGTCACTCGCGCTTGCGCGATTCCAGCAGGTCCAGGTTGCGGATCAGGCGCCGCGAGATCTCATCGGAGATCACCCCGCGCCGGGTCAGCCGGAACAGCTCCTCGCGCTCGGCATTCAGGCCGGCGCTGCGCAGCTGGCGGTAGCCCAGTTCCATGCGCCGCACCTTCTCCGGGTCCACGTCGGGCCCGTCGCTGTCCTTCTCCAGGTGGCGCTGGTACAACAGGCTGACCCGCGAGGCGGCATCGTTGTACAACTGCACGTTCTCGGTGTTCTGGTTCATCACCATCTGCTGGCGCATGCGCTCGACCCCGGCCAGTGCGGCCTTCGACGACAGCCGGCGCGCCAGGTCCTCTTCCTTGCGCTCACCCGAATCGGACGGCAGCTGCAGGCCCTTCAACAGCCGCGGCAAGGCGATGCTGGCGCCCAGCAGCGAGAACAGGATCACCGACGCGGCCAGGAAGATCACCAGGTCACGTGCTGGGAACGCACTGCCATCGGGCAGGAACAGCGGCAGGGTCAACACACCGGCCAGGGTGATCGCACCGCGCACACCCGCCACCGAGGTCGCCACCACGATGCGCCAGTTCGGTGCCTCGCCCCGCTCCAGGCCGCGACGGCGCGCGCGCAGCAGGTTCCAGCGCAGCGACAGCCACACCCACAGCAGGCGCAGCACGACCAGTGCCAGATTGATCACCACCACATACACCAGCAGCCACCACGCACTCTGGTGGCCGGTCTCGTTCATGGTGGTGGTGGCGCGTTCGACGATGCCGGGCAGCTGCTCGCCCAGCAGCACGAACATGATGCCGTTGAAGCTGAACTGCAGCATGTTCCAGACCCCGGCACGCTGCACGCGCATGCTGCCGGAGACACGGCCGGTCAGCTCGACATAGCTCATCGCGATACCGGCAGCGACCGCGGCGAGGATGCCCGAGGCATGGATCTCTTCGGCCAGCAGATAGGCTGCGAACGGAATCAGCAGGTTGACCAGCATCGCCGCGCCCGGCTCTTCGCCGAAGCGGCGCCACAGCCAGCGCTGGAAGGTCGACACGCCCAGCGTCACCGCCACGCCCACGGCGAGGCCGGCCACCGCCACCCACACGAAGGTCAGCGAGGCGGTGGCCAGCGAGAAGGTGCCGGTCATCACCGCCGCCACCGCGAAGCGGAAGCAGACCAGGCCCGAGGCATCATTCAGCAGCGACTCGCCTTCCAGGATGTGCATCAGGCGCTTGGGAATCGGCGCCTTGGAGGCGATCGCCCCGACCGCCACCGGGTCGGTCGGCGACACGATGGCCGCCAGTGCGAAGCACACCGCCAGCGGCATCACCGGAATCAACCAGTGGATGAGGAAGCCGGCGCCGATGACGGTGAACACCACCAGGCCGAACGCCAGCTCGAGGATCGCCCCCTTGTCGCGGAACAGGCCCTGCTTGGGAATACGCCAGCCATCGAGGAACAGCAGCGGTGGCAGGAACAGCAGGAAGAACACCTCCGGTTCCAGCGCATGGCCGCGGTTGAACACGCCGGCGATCACCGCGCCCAGGCCGATCTGCACCAGCGGCAGCGGCAACGAGAACGGCAGGACGCGAACCAGGTAGCCGCTGGCGACAACGGCCACCAGCATCGCCAGGACGACTTCAATGGTATGCATGCTTCTTCCAGGAAGCGGCGCGCGGGGAGGCTCGCAAGCCAGCGCCGGAAACCCGGGGAAAACTACCACACGCGGCCACGACCGCGACGGCCGGGGCCGCCGCGCGTCAGCCCCGGCTCATGCCCCGTCGAAGCGGTACAGGTCCATGGCAAGGAAGCCGGCATCGATACCGGCGTCGATGCGGCGTGCGCCGAAACCGCCCTCGCCGGCCGCGCCCATCGCGAAGAACAGCGGCAGCAGGTGCTCATCGGTCGGGTGCGCGCGTTCGGCGAACGGCGCCTGCCTGCGGTAATCGAACAGGGCCTGACGGTCATCGGCGGCCAGGCGCTGCTCCACCCATTCGATGAAGGGCCGTACGTACGGCGCCTCCTTGCCGTCCTGGTAGTCGCCCCAGTCGTGCAGGTTGTGGGTGATGCTGCCCGAGCCGACCAGCAGCACGCCCTGCTCGCGCAGCGGTGCCAGCGCGCGGCCCAGCGCGAACTGGTGCTCGGGCCCGAGCAGCGGCTGGATCGACAGCGGCACCACCGGGATGTCGGCCTGCGGTCGCAGCAGCCGCAGCGGCACCCACGCACCGTGGTCGAGGCCACGCTGCGGGTCGAGCGCCACCGGCAGGCCGGCGGCGGCGATGCGGCCGGCCACCTCTTCGGCCAGCGCCGGATCGCCCGGCGCCGGATACCGCAGTTCAAACAGCGCGCGCGGGAAGCCGCCGAAGTCGTGGATCGTCGGTGGCTGCGGATGCGCGCCGACCAGCGGCTGCCGGCCCAGCCAGTGCGCCGAGGCCATCACGATGGCGCGTGGCGTCGGCAGGTCGCGCGCCAGCTCGGCCAGGCGCACGCCGACCTGGCCCGGATGCAGGGCGGTCATCGGCGAACCATGCGAGATGTACAGCGAAGGCAGGCGGGACATGGAATTCTCCAGTTGCAGGGTCAGGCAGCGATCAGCGCGAACGCAGGGTCCACTTGCCGTCGCCGACCAGGAACAGCACTACCAGCGCCAGTGCCCAGAACGCCGGATATTCCCAGCCGCCGCCGGCATTGGCGAAACCGAAGCCGTTGGCGCCGTGTACGGTGACGATGGTGCCCAGCAGCAGCGGCACGCCGACCAGGCCCACCCAGCGCGCGTAGATGCCCAGCAGGAGCGCGACGGTGATCACCAGCTCGACGCCGATGGTGAGGTAGCCGAGCACGCCGGGCAGGCCCAGCGACTCGAAGAACGCCGCCGTACCGGCCGGGGTGAATACCAGCAGCTTGGTCAGCGCATGGACCAGGAACAGCACGCCCAGGGCCAGGCGCAGCAGGGTGGCGCCGTACGGGGCCAGCGGCGAAACAGGAGCGGTCGTGGTGTGCATGGGGAAACACCTTGAAGGGAGTGGGCACAGGTTATTGCGCCTTCGCGTGCCAATAAATACGATGGATTGACCGTATTTATTTCAAAAGGCGCAACAATGGACACCCTCGAGGCGATGCGCGTGTTCGTGGCGGTGGTCGAGCGCAATGGCTTCAGTGCCGCCGCCCAGGCCCTGGACATGTCCACTGCCGGCGTCACCCGCCAGGTCGCCGCGCTGGAAAAGCGCCTGTCCACCCGCCTGCTCCACCGCACCACGCGGCGGGTCAGCCCGACCAGTGCCGGCGCGGCCTACTACGCCCAGTGCGTGCGCCTGCTGGCCGAGTTCGATGCACTGGAGGCCAGCATCGGTGCGCAGGCACTGGAGCCCTCCGGCACGCTGCGCATCAACGCACCGGTCAGCTGGGGCATCGCCCGCCTCGGCCCGCTGCTGGCCAGCTACCGCGAACGCTACCCGCAGGTGGAACTGGACCTGGCCCTGTCCGACCGCCTGGTGGACATGGTCGAGGAAGGCTACGACGTGGCCATCCGCATCACCCGCGAGCCGGGCCCTACCCTGATCGCCCGCCGCCTGGGCGAATCGCGGGTGAGCCTGTGCGCCGCGCCGGCCTACCTGGCCGCACGCGGCACACCACAGACGCCACAGGAGCTGCAGGCCCACGCCTGCCTGAGCTACAGCTACTGGGCCGCTGGCGACCATTGGCCACTGCAGGGACCGGGCGGCGAAGTGAAGGTCTCGGTGAGCAGCCTGCTGCACGCCAACAACGGCGACGTGCTGCGCGAAGCGGCGATCGCCGGCATGGGCGTGATCCTGCAGCCCGATTTCCTGCTGGAAGACGCACTGGCCGATGGCCGCCTGGTGCGCGTCCTGCCCGAGTGGGAGGCCTCGCCGATCGGCATCTTCGCGGTCTATACCAGCCGCAGCCACCTGGCACCGAAGGTGCGCAGTTTCATCGACCACTTGGTGGATGCGGGGGTGTAGCCGAGTCTGGCGCTTGCCGGTAGTGCCGGCCGCTGGCCGGCAATCAGACACATCCCGGTCCTGGGCGAATGCCGGCCAGCGGCCGGCACTACCACTCAGGCGGCAACCTCATCCAGCGCGTCGATGATCTGTTCCAGCGGCGCCGGCCGGCCCAGCAGGTAGCCCTGCACCTGGTCGCAGCCATGCGCAGCCAGCCAGTCCAGCTGTCCGGGCGTCTCCACGCCTTCGGCGATGATGGTCAGGCCCATGCTGTGGCCCAGTGACAGCAGCGCACGGCAGATCGAGGCATTGCGCGGGTTGGTTTCCACATCCGCCACGAAGCTGCGATCGATCTTCAGGATGTCCAGCGGCAGGTGCTGCAGGTAGGACATGCTGGAATAGCCGGTACCGAAATCATCCAGCGACACACTGATGCCCTGCTCGTGCAGGCGCTGCATGGTCTGCATCGCCTGCGCCGGCTTGCGCATCAGGCTGCTCTCGGTCAGTTCCACATGCAGCGCGCCACGGGCCAGGCCGAAGTCCTGCTGGGCACGGGTGAACTCGGCCACCAGGTCGCTGTTGAAGAACTGCACGGCAGACACATTGACTGCGATCGGCAGCTCACCCCAACCGGCCTCGACCAGCCGCCGCTGCGCCTTCGCCGCCGCGCGGATCACCCAGCGGCCCAACGCCAGGATCAGCCCGGTGTCCTCGCACAGCTGGATGAACTCGTTCGGCGGGATGAAGCTGCCATCGGCCTGCGGCCAGCGCAGCAGGGCCTCCAGCGCCGCCGGGCTGCCATCGCTGGCGTGCCGGATCGGTTGGAAGTACAGCTGGAACTCGTTGTCGATGGCGGCGTGGATGCGCCCCGCCAGGCGCAGGCGATCGGCCAGCCGCGTGGTCACCGCCGCATCAAACCAGACCACCACGTTGCCCTCGGCGCGCGCGGCATGCGCGGCCTGTGCGGCCATGCCGATCACCTGCTCGGCCGAGTGGCCATCACCCGGCATATGCACGGCCACACCGATGCGCGGCTCGAACTGGTGCAGCGAATCCTTGCCGCGCATCGGCGCCGATACGATCTGCAGCAGGTCGTCCAGCACGCGCTGGGTATCGTGGCCGGCACCGATGGCGAACACGAAGTCCTCCGCTGGCTGGAACGCCAGCGTGCCACAACGCGCACCGAGGCCACCGAGCCGGGTCGCCATCGACTGCAGCACCGCGTCGCCGATCTCGCGGCCCAGCGTATCGGCCACCAGCTGCAACCCACGCAGCTGCACGAAGGCGATGGTGTAGCCCTCGTCCTGCTCGTCCAGCTGCTCGGTCAACGCGCGCACGTTGAGCAGGCCGGTGGCTGGGTTGTGCCGTGCCTGGTAGGCCAGGTCACGCTCGTAGGCCAACCGTTCGCTGACATCCTCGGCCAACACCAGGCACGCCGGCTGGCCATCGAAATCGAGCCGGGACAGATGTGCGCGCACTTCGAACACGCTGCCGTCCTTGCGCCGGTGCAGGCGCACGGTGGCGTCCTGCAGTTCACCGACACGGGCCTTGGCGATTGCGCCCTTGACCTCGTCCCAGCCTTCGCGCGGGCGGATGTCGAGGATGCTCATCGCCAGGAATTCCTCGCGGCTGTAGCCATACTGGCGCACTGCGGCGTCGTTGACCTCGATGAAGCGCAGCGTGTCCGGATCGAACACCCAGAACGGCGCCGGGTTGCGGTCGAACAGCAGGCGGAAGCGACGCTCCACTTCGCTCATCTGCTCGCGGGCCTGGTAGCGCTCGGTCAGATCGCTCAGCGCGCCGATCATGCGCCGCTCGCTGTCGGCCATTTCCACCCGCTGCCCACGCGCACCCACCCAGCGCACCTCGCCACCGGGCAGCACCAGGCGGAACACCTGGTCGAGCACCGCGCCACCGGCAAAGGCCTGGTCGAAGGCATGCTGCAGGCGCGCCGCATCATCGCGATGCACGCGCGCGAAGAAATCCGCCACCGGCAGCGCATCGGTCTGCACACCGAAGATCTCGCGCGCCAGCGGCGACCAGCGCAGCAGCGCGGCGTCTTCGTCCACATACCACGTGCAGATGCGGCCCACCTGGTGGGCCAGGCGCAGCTCGGCGTGGCCTGCCTTCAGCTCCTCGGCCATCGACTGCTGGTGGCGGGTGCTGCGACGTACGGCGTACAGCAGCACCAGCAGCACCACGATGTAGGCCACTACGATCGCCACCGACGCCTGCAGGTACGGCCACCAGGGTGCCAGCACGTCCTCATCGGCCAACCCGACCTGCACCGCCAGCGGGCTGCGCTCCAGCGTGCTGATGGTGATGATGCGGGGCACGCCATCCACCGCGCCCGGCAGGCTGCCCAGCTCGACCACCGCCTGCTTGCCGAGCAGATCGCGGCGCGGCAGGTCGTAGCGACGGCCGACCGTACCATGCGGGTCCGGCACGCGGGCCAGCATGTAACCTTCGGCATCGCTGATCGAGACCAGTCCGTTCGGACCGACATCGAGGCCACCGATGATGCGCTGCAGCTCACCGCAGCGCAGCCGTGCCAGCAGCCAGCGGTCGCCGGCCATCGGCAGCGCCAGCGGCACCACCCAGCCGTCGTCGCTGGCACGCTGCGGCGGGCCGATGTACAGCGCGCTGCCCTGGCCACGGCGTTGCGGATCGGTCCACAGCGGCAGGTTCAGATCGCCCCTGCCGGCGGTGATCGAGCGACCATGGCGATCGAGCACGACGATGCTGTGCAGCTCGGCATGGCGGCGCAGCACGCCATCGATCGAAGCATCCAGCAGCGCCGGGGCCTGTGCGGGCACGCTGCGGAACAGTTCGGCGGCGTCGGCGGCGATGCCGGACATCGCCCGCTCCAGGTTGCGCAGTTCCAGTGCCAGCAGGCGCTCGCTGCCCACCGCCAGCGCGCGGCTCTGCCGCTGCGCGGCCTCCAGCCGGCGCTGGTGGTCGTTGATCAGCATGGTGGTCAGGCCGGCCACCAGCAACACGCCCAGCAGCACCCCGCCCCAGGTAATGGCGCGCAGTGGCCGGGCCAACGCCCGCTTCAGCGCGGGCATCGGTCGATCTTCCTTGTGCAGTCGGCTGGCTTCATGCGCGAACGAATCCTCCACGTCCCCGACCTCAACGGCCGGCGGACGCCATTCTTGACGCCTGACCCGCCCCCGCATGGCCACCTCCCCGTGTCCGCGCAGGGCTCCCGGGACCAGCATGCACCACACCGGTGACGGCGTGAAGATCGGTTCCGCGCGTTCAGCCAGATCCTGCACAGGGCAGGCCACGCCGCGGGGCCGCCAGACGGGCCGGGGCGGATTAGACTTGGTGTTTTCCGCTGCAAGAGAAGTCCATGTCCAAGCTGCGCCGTCCCACCCTGGCACTGGCCATCGTTGCCAGCCTGTCCCTGGCCGCCTGCGACCGTCCGGCCGAACCGTCGGCCGGCACCGCCACGCCGGCCGACGCCGCGCCCGCTGCGGCCAAGCCGATGCTGGGCAGCTTCGGCTTCGATGCCAGCGGCATGGACCGCAGCATTGCCGCCGGCGATGATTTCTTTGGTTTCGCCAACGGCACCTGGGTCAAGAACACCGAGATCCCGGCCGATCGTTCGCGTTTCGGCAGCTTCAACGTCATCGCCGAGAAGACCCTGGCCGACACCCGCGCGATCCTCGAAGGCGCCGCCGGCAACACCCAGGCCAGCGGTGACGACAAGCTGATCGGCGACTACTACGCCGCCTACATGGACGAAGCCGGCATCGAGCAGCACGGCATCGCGCCGGTGCAGCCGCAGCTGAAGGCGATCGAGACCATCGCCGACAAGGCCGGCCTGGCGCGTGCCCTCGGCGGCGAGATGCGCGCCGACGTCGACCTGCTCAATGCCACCAACTTCTACACCGACCGCCTGTTCGGCCTGTGGGTCTCGGTCGACATGCTGCAGCCGGACCGCACCGCGCCCTACCTGGTGCAGGGTGGCCTGGGCATGCCGGACCGTGACTTCTACCTGGGCGGCGGCCGCATGGCCGAACTGCGCAAGCAGTACCAGGCCTATGTCGCGCAGATGCTGCAGCTGGCCGGCGTTGCCGATCCGGCCGGCAAGGCGCAGCGCATCCTCGCGCTGGAAACCAAGATCGCGCAGGCGCACGCCACCCAGGAAGAAACCAACGACGTGACCAAGGGTGCCAACCCCTGGACCCAGGCCGACTTCAATGCCAAGGCGCCGGGCATGGACTGGAACGCCTTCCTTGATGCGGCCGCGCTGGGCAACCAGCAGGACTTCATCGTGTGGCAGCCCAAGGCCGTAGCCGGCCTGTCCAAGCTGGTCGCCACCGAGCCACTGGAGGTGTGGAAGGACTACCTGGCCTTCCACGCGCTGGACCGCGCCGCCGCCTACCTGCCGAAGAAGTTCGCCGACGCCCGCTTCGCCTTCCATGGCACCGCGCTGAGCGGCACGCCGCAGCAGAGCGACCGCTGGAAGCGTGCCGTCGATGACGCCAACCACGCGATCGGCGAAGCGATCGGCAAGCGCTACGTCGAAAAGCACTTCGACGCCAAGACCAAGGAGCGCGCGGACGAGATGGCGAAGAACATCATCGCCGCCTTCGCCAAGCGCATCGATGCGCTGTCGTGGATGTCGCCACAGACCAAGGCGCATGCCAAGGCCAAGGTGACCGGCCTGACCGTGGGCATGGGCTACCCGGAGAAGTGGCGCGACTACACCGGCCTGGAGATCCGCCGCGATGACGCACTGGGCAACGCACAGCGCGCCGAGCTGTTCGAGTACCAGCGCAACATCGCCAAGCTGGGCAAGCCGGTCGAGCACACCGAATGGGCGATGCTGCCGCAGACCATCAACGCGATGAACGTGCCGCTGGAAAACCGCCTGGTGTTCCCGGCCGCGATCCTGCAGCCACCGTTCTTCGACGGCGCCGCCGACGACGCGGTGAACTACGGTGCGATCGGCGCCGTGATCGGCCACGAGATCAGCCACGGCTTCGACAATGCCGGTGCGCTGTTCGACGAGACCGGCAAGCTGCACAACTGGTGGACCGCTGAGGACCTGAAGCAGTTCAACGCCGCCGGTGACGCGCTGGCCGCACAGTTCAGCAGCTACGAACCGTTCCCGGGCGTGCACGTGAACGGCAAGCTGACCCTGGGCGAGAACATCGCCGACGTGGCCGGCCTGGGTACCGCCTACGACGCTTACCAGCTGTCGCTGCAGGGCAAGCCGGGCCAGACCCTGGAAGGTTTCACGCCGGACCAGCGCTTCTTCCTCGGCTTCGCCCAGGCGTGGCGCAGCAAGAGCCGCGAACAGGCGCTGCGCAATTCGCTGCTGACCGATGTGCATGCACCGGGCCAGTTCCGCGCACTGACCGTACGCAACATCGACGCCTGGTACCCGGCGTTCGAAGTGAAGGAAGGCCAGAAGCTGTACCTGGCCCCGGACAAGCGGGTCAAGGTGTGGTGATGTAACCGGAACTGGCGCCGCAAGGCGCCCGTTTCATTTCCCGGTAGCTGCCAACCTTGGTTGGCACATGCCTCGCCCTGGTAGCTGCCAACCTTGGTCGGCACATGCCTCGCCCTGGTAGCTGCCAACCTTGGTTGGCACATGCCTCGCCCTGGTAGCTGCCAACCTTGGTCGGCACATGCCCCGGCTCTGGTGGGTGCCGACCTTGGTTGGAAAATGCCTCGGCTCTGGTGGGTGCCGACCTTGGTCGGCACGGGGTAGGAATCCACGCATGGCGTGGATCTACCGGCGGGTGGTGGCAACCATCAGCAGAGCGCTCGCAGCCAACACCGCGGCAACCCACAGATTCGCATGCAGGCCCATGCCATCCAGCAGCCGGCCACCGCCCCACGCCCCGAGCGCGATGCCCACATTGAACACACCAACGTACAGCGCGGTGGCGATCTCCACGGCCTGCGGCAGCGCCTTCATCATCCAGCTCATCAGGCCCACCGACACACCACCGTAGGCCAGGCCCCACAGCAGCAACACCGCAATGCCACCACTCGGCGTGCCACCCACCCACAGCAACAGCAGCGGCGTCAGCAGCAGGCCCGACGCGATCGCCAGCAGCGTGCCGCGTGGATGCCGCGCCGCCAGCGGCCCAGCGATGAAGTTGCCGGCGATGCCGGCCAGGCCGTAGGCAAACAGCAGCGCACCGATCCACGACGCATCCACGCCCGATACGGACGTCAGCAGCGGCCGCACATAGGTGAACGCGATGAAGTGCCCTGCCACCAGCAGCAGGGTCAGCCAGAGTCCTCGCTGCAGGCCGCGATGACCGAGTTGCTGCACGAACTGCCGCGCCTGCACCGATGCGCTGACCGGCAACGCCGGAACCGCGCGCAGATGCAGCAGCATCACCGCCGCGCTGAACAGCGCCATCGCCGCGAACGCGCAGCGCCAGCCCAGTGCATCGCCGATCAGCGCGCCCAGTGGCACGCCCAGCACCGATGCCGCGGCCACGCCGCCGAAGATGATCGAGGTGGCGAGGCCGATGCGGTGGGCCGGCACCAGGCGCGCGGCCAGACCGCCGGCGATGGCCCAGATCCCGCCCATGCAGAACCCCACCAGTACGCGCGCGGCCAGCAGCCAGCCGATGCCCGGTGCCAGCGCCGAAGCGATGTTGGCGACCAGCAGAAGTGCAAGCAGCGCACACAGGATGCGACGGCGATCGATGCCACCCGCCGCGATCACCACCAGCGGCGCGAACAGCGCCGCCAGCAATGCCGGCAGTGAGATCATCAGGCCGGCGGTACCGGTGGAGGCGCCGAGGCTTTCGGCGATCGGCGTCAGCAGGCCCACCGGCAGCATTTCGGTGGTGACCACCGAGAACGTGGCGAGGCCGACTGCGGAAACCGCCCACCACGGAGGGCGGACAACCGGCGCGACGTGCGCGGGCGAAGAGACACTCATGGGACGATTCCTTCAGCGGAAATGGATGCAGCTGCGCCGCGCAGCACGCGTTGCAGCAGCAATGCGAACAGCAGCACGACGGCGCCTGCCGCCAGCGCGACGATGAAGCCGCTGCGAACGCCACCGGCGTCCACGCTCTGCCCGGACAGCGCCGCCCCCAGCGCCACACCGATGTTCAGTCCGGCCAGCAACCAGGTCATGCCTTCGGTAAGGCGCGCTTCGGGCACGCGCTGTTCGACCAGCGACATCGCCACGATCATCGTCGGCGCGAAGAACAACCCGGCCACCAGCACGGCCACGGCCAGCGCCGGCAGGCTGCCGACCCACAGCAGTGGCAGCGTGGTCAGCGCGGTGGCCGCTGCGCCCAGCAGCAACAGGCGCTGCAGCGGCGCCTGCAGCTTCAGCGCGCCGAACAGCAGGCCCGACGCACAACTGCCCAGCGCATAGGCCGACAGCACCACGCTGGCCGCGAGTGGCTGTCCCCGCTGTTCGGCGAAGGCCACGCTGGTGATGTCGACGGTACCGACAATCACACCCATCGCCAGCATCAGCAACGCCAGCAGGCGGATCTCCGCTTGCCGCAGCAGCGAGCGCGAGGGTGTTGCGCCTTCGCCGCGCTGCAGCGGTGGTTCGGTACCGCGCTGCAGGACCAGTGCGGTCACCCCGAGCACCAGCAGCAGGGCCGCGGCCAGCACGCCGGCCTGCGGCCATACCGCCACCGACAACCCGACCGACAGCGGCGGGCCGGCAATGAAGGTGACCTCGTCGAACACGGTCTCCAGCGAGTACGCGGTCTGCAGTTGCGGGCGACCGCGGTGGATCGCGGTCCAGCGCGCGCGCACCATCGCCGACACGCTGGGCATGCAGCCGGCCAGCATCGCTGCGACGAACAGCATCCAGTCCGGCGCGGCCAGCAGCGTGCACGCGAGCAGCAACAGCAGGCCGGCCGCACTGGCCGCCGTGGCCCACGGCAGCACCCTGCGCTGCCCGCGCCGGTCGACCCAGCGCGACACCTGCGGCGACAGCAACGCGTAGGTCAGCACGAAGGTGGCCGACACCGCGCCGGCCAGCGCATAGCTGCCGCGCAGCTGCGACAGCAGGGTGATGATGCCGATACCGGTCATCGGCAGCGGCAGGCGTGCCAGCAGCCCGGCCAGAGCGAGGCCGGCGGTGCCGGGGGCAGCGAACAGGTCGCGATAGGGGGTGGCCATCAGGATCTCCAGGGCAGCGGCTTGCCTGGCGCGTGCGGCGCCACGACAATACATACAGAGCGTATGAATAAGAGGCTACATTCATACGCGTCGTATGTAAATAATCATGCACTGCGTATGTAAGGAGCTCCGTATGGTTCGCCGCACCCGCGCCGAGATGGAAGAAACCCGCGCCAGCCTGCTGGACACCGCCCGCCGGGTGTTCAGCGAGCATGGCTATGCCGCCACCTCGATGGATGACCTGACCGCCCAGGCCGGTCTGACCCGGGGTGCGCTCTACCACCACTTCGGCGACAAGAAGGGCCTGTTGGCGGCGGTGGTCGCCCAGCTCGATGCCGAGACCGACCTGCGCCTGCAGGCGATCAGCGATGGCGCGGGTGATGCCTGGGACGGCTTCGTACAGCGCTGCCGTGCCTATCTGGAGATGGCGCTGGAACCGGAGATCCAGCGCATCGTGCTGCGTGATGCGCGCGCGGTACTGGGTGGCGCCTCACCGGAATCGCAGCGCCACTGCGTGCACTCGATGCAGCGCCTGATCGAACAGTTGATCGCGCAGGGCGTAGCGGTGCCGGTGGATGCGCAGGCGCTGGCATCGCTGATCTACGGCAGCCTGGCCGAGGCCGCGTTCTGGATCGCCGAGGGCGAGGACGGTGATGCGCGCCTGCGGCAGGCAACGGCGGCGCTGGAGATGTTGTTGCGTGGGTTGAAGTCGACGGGGTAAGGCCCATCCACGCGTGGCGTGGACCTACTGCGGAATCCGCTCGGGTAGAGGCCAACCTTGGTTGGCGCTTCTGCGGCACTGCGCGAAATGCGTGCCGACCAAGGTCGGCAGCTACCAGAACCATGGTGTCAGTAGATCCACGCCATGCGTGGATGAAGCTCTATCGCGCAACGCGTGCCAACCCAGGTTGGCACCTACCGGAGCATTTCGGGCCACTCGCGCAACACCGCTGCCGGCACGCCCATCCGCGCGCAGGCGCGGCTGGCCAGGCCGTCGGGCAGCGCACGGCGGAACAACGGCGCCATGCCCTGCATCAGCTTCGCCGACGCTGCAGCTTGTGCGCGCTGGCGCGCATTGCGTTCCAGCATGCCTTCGGCCCAGTCCGGCAGCAGCGCCGCACCGGCGCCGAGGAACACTTCGCGCGACAGGCCCGGTACCGGTACCGGCAGGCGCACGCCGGACAGCACCTCCAGCACCTCGCGCGAGCGTTCGTCGACGCGCAGCTCCGGCTGCCGCGCGCAGAAATAGGCGGCCACTTCCGCTTCACTGCGCGGCACATCCACCGCGCCCAGTGCCTCGGCCACGCAGCGATACTCGTCGTAGTAGCGATCGGCGATGTGCGCCGGCACCTCGCGTCCGTAACGGCGGAAGCCCTGCAGGAAGCCGAAGGCCTCGGTCACATGCACCCAGGTCAACAGCTGCGGATCATCGGCGGCATAGGCCTCGCCCTGCGCGGTCTGGCCGCGGATCTGCACATGGATGCGGCGTACCTTCGCCACCAGCGTCTCGACTTCGCCGGCAGGCGCATAGCTGGTGCCGGCAACGAACGCGGTGGTGCGGCGCAGGCGGCCCACCAGGTCCTGGCGGAAGTTGGAATGGTCGTAGACCCCGGCCAGCGCGCGCGGGTGCAGGGTCTGCAGCATCAGCGCGCACAGGCCTCCGGCCAGCATCGACGGAAATTCCGCATGCAGCCGCCAGGTGACGCTGTCCGGGCCGAACCAGCCCGGGTCACCCAGCGGGTGGTCGTAGTCGATGCCGCTCTGGCCACGCGGGAAGGCCTCCAGGACCCAGCGCCGGATCGGCGCGGTCACGGGGCGGGAGAGTCGCTGCAGCAGAGCCGGCATCACAGGTCCAGGAGAGGCGGAAGAACGGCCACGCGTTGCGCGGTCGGCCCCGATTCTGGTCGATCACGACGCCGACGGCGAGTCTCCGCACTCAGCAACGGTTTCATGTGCGGCTGCAGCATGTTTCACCCTGCGACATCCTGTCGCAGGCTGCGACGATGATGCTGCGCCGCAGCAGCTTTCACCCATTCAGACAAAACCCTTACGCCGCTAGGCATTCCGCCCATTGCACGGCTCGCTGGAAGTGCTAGAACTGAACCCGCCACACCGTCCAATGCTGATCGACGCACGTTCCACAAGGAGCCAGCCATGATTGCTTTGTTCAAGGGTTTGGGACTACTGCTTCGCGACAACGAGCTCTACAGCAGCCCGTTTGACAAACAGGTCGCGCACTGGCGCAATCTGAGCGAGCAGCAGATCCGCGATGAAGTGGCTGTGCTGGCCCAGGCCAAGTGCCAGTGGCTGATCGCCTCGATCGTCGGCTGGCAGGCGGCTTCGCTGCTGATCCTCGGCCTGATCACCAACTACCTCTGGCGCGACGATTACCACATCACCTTCACCCGCGTGGTCGTGGTGTTCGGTTCGTGGATCTCGATCCTGTTCGTGATCTGGTTCATGGCCAACATGTTCGACCGCACCGCCGGTTTCGAGCGCTGGATGAAGGCCTTCAACAGCCGTGCCCGCATCAGCTCCAAGGCCGACAGTGTCGAACACGTGGCCGAGGCGCTGGACCTGGCCGAGCACTATCCGGAAGTGCTGGACTACAAGCAGGCGGTCACCGCCCGGCGCGAACTGCGCCATGAGGACATCCGCATCATGACCGAGATCGGGCGCATGAAGCAGCACTCCGAACTGGTCGGTCGCCTCAACCATGTCGGCGAGAACGAGCACCACCACGACCTGACACTGCAGCCTGCCTACTGACCCTTCAGGGAAGCGGGGGGACCCACAATGCCACCGTGATCACTCACGGTGGCATTGTTCTATCGGGTCCTGGCTGACGCATTGGCGGAAGCCCTCGGGCAGGTCGCGCATCGCCTCGGTCTGTCCCACCGCCACTGCGAACCGGCGCAGCGGTGGCTTCGCGCATGCCGCATCGGTACTGCAGGCAGGGTCCAGCACCAGGTAGTGGCATTGGCCGCTGCTGCTGGCGATGCACTGGAACCGCGCCTCGCCATCGGCCACGGTGCCCTTGCTGTACAGCGTGTCCACGCCATTGGCACGGGTGCGGGTGATCGAGGTGTTGCTGGACTTCTCGCAGCCGGCCAATGGCAGCGCGGCAATGCAGGCAAGCAGGAACAGGCGCATGGTGCCTCCAGGGTGCGGCTACATGCCGCGGAACAGGCTCATGAACGGTTGGCTGACCACCAGGGTCTCGGCACGCCCCCGCAGGCGAAGCACGCCGCGGCCGGTATCGTCGCGGCTGACCGCCGCCACCGCCTTCATGTTGACGATGGTCGAACGATGGATCTGGCGGAAGTGCTGCGGATCGAGCACTTCCAGCAGCTCGCGCAACGGGGTGCGCAACAGGCTCTCACCGGCCGCGGTCACCACGGTGGTGTACTTGTTGTCGGCGCGGAAGTAGGCCACGTCCTCCAGCATGATCAGCTGCGTCTCGCGGCCGTTGCTGGCGGTGATCCAGGCCAAGGGCGGGCGCTCGGCAGCGCCCTGCGATGGGCCCAACCGCTGCAGCAGGCGTTCGAGTACGGCATCGTCCTGGCGCGTTGATGGCAGCCGCGAGAGGATGCGTTCGCGCGTGGCCAGCAGGCGCTCGTCGCTGACCGGCTTCAGCAGGTAGTCCATCGCTCCCTGCTCGAACGCGTCGATGGCGTACTGGTCGTAGGCGGTCACGAACACCACCTGGGTGCGCGGGCTCAGCTCGGACAGCGAACGCGCCACTTCGATGCCGCTGATGCCGGGCATGCGGATATCGAGGAAGGCAATGTCCGGCTGCTTCTCCGCCAGTTGTTCCAGCGCACTGGCACCATCCTCGCACTCGGCTACCAGCTTCAGTTCCGGCCACAGCCGGCCCAGCTGTTGCACCAGTGATTGCCGCAGCAGTTCCTCATCCTCAGCGATCAGCGCTTCAAGCGGCATGGCTGCGCTCCTTGTTCGACTGCGGCAGGGTCATGGTCGCGGCCACGCCGCTGGGGAAGTTGGCGACGATCGCCACACCGGCCTGCTCGCCGCAGGTCAGGCGCAGGCGCTCGCGCAGGTTTTTCAGGCCGATGCCGGTGCCACTGGTGCCCTGGCCGAAGCCGAGGCCATCGTCGGCCACCGTCACCGTCACATGGTCATCGAAGCCACGCGCCAGGATCCAGATCGTGCCGCCGCCGGGCTTCGGTTCCAGGCCATGCTTGATCGCGTTTTCCACCAGCGTCTGCAGCGCCATCGCCGGCAGGTGCACGCCGTGCAGATCGTTCGGCACCTGCACCTCCACCGCCAACCGCGCGCCCATGCGGATGCGCAGGATCTCCAGATAGGCGCGGGTACGTTCCAGCTCCACGCCCAATGTGGACACCGATTCATCCACCTGCGGCAGCGAGCTGCGCAGGTACTGGATCAGATGGCCCAGCATCTGCTCGGCGCGCGCCGGGTCGGTGCGGGTCAGCACCTGCGCATTGGCCAGCGTGTTGTAGAGGAAGTGCGGTTCCACCTGCGCATGCAGCAGGCTCAAGCGCGCCACCGACAGCTCCTTCTCTACCTGGGTCTGTTCGGCCGCGGCCTGCTCGTCGCGGCGCTGGTCGGCAACACGTCGGCTGATCGCGCGGGTAACCGCTTCGGCGTTCTCGAAGTTGCTGCCTTCGTCCAGCGCCAGCAGGTCGGCCCACCAGCCGGCATCCGGTTCGAACAGCAGGGTGACCGTGCTGGTGCCCTGCCCCGGCGTGACCGTGGCCAGCACGCTGTTGCGCTTGATCGCCAATCGCGCCGGCAGGTTCCAGCGCGACGGCTGGCGGCCATTCCAGAGATCGACCCGGCGAACGTAAGCGCGCACCTGCAGGCTGCCGGCCGAACTCTCCACGTCTTCGACGCGCGGCAGTTCAGCGATCGCCGCTTCCACCACGGCGTAAGCCTGGCCGGCATCCATCGGCAGCTCCACCTGGCGGCGCTGGCGCCCGGACAGCGTGGTCGAATCCAGCCGGCCGGCGACCAGCCAGACCCGTCGTACATGGGTGATCGCGCTGCCCAGCGCGGAGATCATCAGGAACATCGCCAGCAGGCCGAAGACCCAGCCCGGGCCATCGTTCATGCCGCTGAAGATGCCGCTCCAGACCATGCCGGCGACAACCAGCGCGGCGGCCCAGGCCAGCAGGTGACGGATCAGGAGAGAGAGGCTGGCGAACACGGCGGCGCCTTGGAGGAAGGGGGTGAGCCGAGCATAGGGCGGCCCACCGGGCAAGCAAGCGGGCTGCGACGAAGGGCCGGAAAGCGGGGATGGAAGCCCATCTGGTAGTGCCGGCCGCTGGCCGGCTCCCCACTATCTCCGCATGCATCACAGGGTTGCCGGCCAGCGGCCGGCACTACCCGGGAGGCGCCGGGCGAACCCGGCGCATTCCCTTACTTGCGCTGGTCGGCGCTGGCGTCACGCACAGCGCGGAACGATTCGTCCTTGCTCCAGTTCGGCCAGCTGCGCGAGTTGGCCAGCTGGTTGCCCAGCGTGTACAGCACTTCCAGGTCGCGGGCGGCACCGGCGAACACCCAGTCCGGCTGCCATTCGTCGCCCTGCTGGTGGTAGCGCTTGGCGGTGTAGTCCTCGGAGGCCTTCTTGCCTGCGGCCACGCCACCGTCCACCCAGTCCTGGCCGGCCGACCACGACAGCGCCGGCACGCCGCGCTTGGCGAACGGGAAGTGGTCGGAGCGGAAGAACAGGCCCGCTTCCGGCTTCGGGTCCGGCGTGTAGCGGATGTCCCAGCCCTTGGCCACGTCCTTCAGCTGGTCCAGCAGCTCGAAGCGCGCGGCACCGTAGATGCCGAAATCGCGCGACGGGCCGAACGGCGCCATGCCGTCCATGTTGATCACCGCCACGGTCTTTTCCAGCGGATACAGCGGATGGGTAGCGTAGTACTCCGAACCCAGCAGGCCCTTCTCCTCGGCGGTGACCGCCAGGAACAGCACCGAGCGCTGCGGGCGCTTCTGCTTGGCAAAGCCACGGGCCAGCTCGATCAGCGAGGCGGTACCGCTGGCGTTGTCCAGTGCGCCGTTGAAGATGCGGTCGCCACGTGCGTCCGGTTCACCCACGCCGATGTGGTCCCAGTGCGCGCTGTAGATGATCGTCTCGTCCGGGTGGCTGCTGCCCTCCAGGCGTGCGGCCACGTTGTGCGAGGTGATCACTTCGGTCTTCACCGCGTACTTCGCGTCCAGGCTGGCGCCGGTCAGCGGCACCGGGGTGAAGTCACGCTGCTGCGCCTTCTTCTTCAGCGCCTCGAAGTCCTGTCCGGCCGAGCGGAACAGCTCCACCGCCAGGTCACGCTGGATCCAGCCTTCCAGCAGCGGATGGCTTTCCGCCGGGTTGTCGCGCACCACGTCGAACATGGTGTTGGTGTTGGAACCGGCCACGGTGGCCCAGCCATACGACGCCGGCGCGGTCTCGTGCACGATCAGCACGCCCAGCGCACCCTGGCGGGCGCCTTCTTCGTACTTGTAGGTCCAACGGCCGTAGTAGGTCATGCCCTTGCCGTCGAAATCACCCTGGCCGGTCTCGAAGTCCGGGTCGTTGATCAGCACCACGGCGATCTTGCCCTTCAGGTCCACGCCCTTGAAGTCGTCCCAGTTGCGCTCCGGCGCCTTCACGCCGTAGCCGAGGAACACCAGTGGGGCCTTGCTGATGTCGACGTTGCTGGCGCCGTTCATGGCGGCGCGCACGGCGATCTGCTTGCCCTGCTCCAGCGCAACGGTCTTGCCGCCCTGGTGCAGCGCCAGCTGCGGTGCGCCGACGATGTCACCCTTGCGCAGCGGCACGGCCTGGGTCCACAGGCGCTTGCCATCCTTGAGGTCACCGCCCGGCTGCAGGCCGGCGTCGGCGAACTGCTTGCTGAGATAGGCGATGGTCTTCTCTTCACCAGCGGTGGCCGGCGAACGGCCTTCGTAGGCATCGGAGGCCAGTTCCTTGACGTCGGCGGAGATCCGCGCGCCATCGAATTTCGGGGTGGCCGCCATCAGTGCGCTCGACACCGACAGGGCCAGCACGCCCAGTACCACTCGTTTCATTGCTCTCTCCAGCAGGGAAATCCTACTGGAGTGTAAAGGGATTCGGAAAGACGGGGTCAGATCCCTCTCCCGACGGGAGAGGGATCTGACCCCGATGGTCATCCTGGTGCTTGCGCGCGGGACAGCAGGTGCTCGCGTTCGCGCGTGTTGCCGGTCAGCGCGGCGGCGGCGGCAAATGCACCGCGGGCATCCTCAAGGCGACCCAGCTGCTGCAGCAGCTCACCACGCACCACCTGCAACGGTGCGTAATCGCGCAGTCGCGCATCGTCCAGCAACGGCTGCAGCTGCGCCCATGCCGCGAAGGCACCTTCGCTGCGCAGCACCGCCACCACCCGGTTCAATGCAACCACCGGTGACGGCTGCACCTGCAGCAGCTGCGTATAGAGCGTGGCAATGCGTAGCCAGTCAGTCGCTTCAGCGCGGCGTGCGGCCGCATGGCAGGCTGCGATGCGAGCCTGCAGCACATAAGGATCATCGCCACCACCGGCGGCCAACGCACGTGCCAGCACCTGCTGCCCGCGCTCGATCTGCAGCCAGTCCCAGCGCGCCCGGTTCTGCTGGTCCAGCAGCACCGGTGCACCCTCCGCATCGGTCCGCGCCGCCACACGCGATGCCTGCAGTTCCATCAGCGCCAGCAGGCCCAGTACCGGTGGCACCGGCAGCCGGTGCGCCAGGATGCGCGCCAGCCGCAGCGCCTCCTCGCACAACGCCGGGCGCATCCAGTCATCGCCGGCGCTGGCCGCATAGCCTTCGTTGAACACCAGGTAGATCGCCTCCAGCACCGAGGCCAGCCGTTCGGGCATCGCCTCCGCGCGCGGCACTTCATAGGGTACCTGCTTCTGCGCCAGCGTGCGCTTGGCACGTACGATGCGCTGGGCAATGGTGGGCTCGGGTTGCAGGAAACCACGGGCGATCTCGGTGGTGGTCAGGCCACCGAGCAGGCGCAGGGTCAATGCCACCCGCGCGTCGGCCGGCAATACCGGATGGCAGGCCACGAACATCAGCCGCAGCAGGTCGTCACCCAGGTCATCCTCCAGCGCCTGGCTGTCATCCGGCGCCGGCAGGGGGGCCGGATGCAGTTCCTCGCCCCATTGCGCATGCTGCTGCGCCACCCGCTGGTGCTGGCGCAGCACATCGATGGCACGGTTGCGCGCGGTGGTCATCAGCCAGGCTCCGGGATTGTCCGGGATGCCCTGCTCCGGCCAGCGCTCCAGCGCGGCCAGCCAGGTGTCCTGGGCCAGCTCCTCGGCACGGCCGACATCGCCACCGAGCAGCCGCGCCAGGCGCGCGATCAACACCGGCGACTCCATCCGCCAGAGGGTTTCCAGACGCTGCGTCAGTGCGGGATCAAGCATGCGCCGATCACAGCACGCACGCGTGGCCCGCACAAGCGTCGTGGCTCACGCTTCGACAATGGGCCTGAAGCCGCCCCAGAACATGCGCTTGGTGTCGAACGGCATGTCCTTCGGGCCCAGCGACGCCAGCCGTGGGTCCGCCATCACTTTCGCGTTGATACGGTCGCGCGCCGCGCGCGAACGGAACACCACGAAGGCGACGATCACCGTTTCGCCCGGTTTTGCCTTGACCGCGCGCGGGAACGATGTGCTCTTGCCCGGCTCCACGTCGTCGGCCACGCACTCCATGTACTGCAGCGCGCCATGGTCCTTCCGCACCGCGCCGGCCTTGCGGGCAAGGCGGCGGTAAGCCGCCACCTTGTCCTGCGGGCACGGCAGCACGTAAGCATCCACGTAAGCCATGAGGTGTCTCCCTGCGGCGACCGTCAGCCCGGCTCGCCGTCCATGTGTGCGATTTCCCAGAGATGGCCGTCCAGGTCCTGGAAGCCGCGCTGGTACATGAAGCCATAGTCACGCGCCGGCTGCGGCTCGCTGGCGCCCGCCGCGAGCGCCTTGTCCACCATCACATCCACCGCCTTGCGACTGTCGGCTGACAGGCAGGTGATCACTTCGGTCTGCTGATGTGCGTCGGCGATCGACTTGTTGGTGAACTGCCTGAAGAACGGCTGGGTCAACAGCATCACGTAGATGCTCTCGCTGATCACCATGCAGGCCGCATCATCGTTGGTGAAGGTCGGATTGAAGCTGTAGCCCAGCGCGGCGAAGAAGGCCTTGGAGGCATTCAGATCCTGCACGGGCAGGTTGACGAAGATCATCTGCGGTTGCGGTGCACTCATCGGTGAAGCTCCTTGTGGATGGAAGAAAGAGGGATCAGGGCTACTTCATGCAGTTGACCATCCACGGCTTGCCGTAGCGGTCGATCAGCATGCCCCAGCGGTGCGCCCAGAACGTTTCGGCGATCGGCATCTGCACCTGGCCACCTTCGGCCAGCGCCGCGAACACGCGTTCGGCTTCTTCGATGCTGTCGACGTCGACATTGATGGTGGTCGAGCCCCCCTCACCACCGCCCGGACCGTCGGCCGCCATCAGGATGGCGCTGCCGATCTCCAGCTGGCTGTGTGCGACATGGTCCAGGGTCTGCGCCGGCGTCTCGTTGCAGCCGGGCATGCCATCGGACGGCGGCATGTCGCGGTACTTCATTTCCGAGGTGACCTGGCCACCGAGTGCCTTGGCATAGAACGCCATCGCGTCGTGGGCCTGGCCGCTGAAGCCAAGGAAGGGAATCAGTCTCATCGCACTACTCCGTTGAGTGTTGCAGGGGGGTGACACCGGGCACGCCCGGCGGATGTGAAGCAGGGAACGGGTCAGCCTTCCAGCTGTGCACGCAGACGCTGTTCCTGCTGCTGTAATTCGGGGGTGAAGGCCTCACCGAAGTCTTCAGCGGAGATCAAGGGGCGCAGCTCCAGCGTGCCGCCACTGCCGAAGGGCGCACGGCTGGCCCATTCGACCGCCTCGTCCAGCGAGCGCACGTCCCACAACCAGAAACCGGCGATCTGTTCGCTGGCGGGGCCAAACGGACCGGCCTCGACCTTGGGCGCGCCACTGCCGAAATGAATGCGACGTCCGCGCTGGGTGGCATGCAGGCCTTCACCGGCCAGCATGATGCCGGCGGCCACGAGTTGTTCGTTGAAGGCGCCCATTTCGGACAATTCCTGTTCGCTGGGCATGCGGCCGGCTTCGGAGTCGGCGTTGGCCTTCACGATCACCATCACTTTCATTGCGGTCTCCCGTGGGGACGCGTGGTGCGTGCCCTTCACTGGGTACAACGAACCAGGGGGCTGGGAATCGACACGTCCTCCGAAAATTATTTCTTCCGTGGAAAGCGCGCCTTCGGCGGGGTCGGCGAACGGCGGAGCCCCTCCGTGGTGGGGTTGGGTTGGTCGCTGAAAGCTGGTTTCCTGTGGATGGTCCGGGCGGGTGGGATTGGCGGGGACGCCGTGAACCCATCCTTGGGGGCTTAGCCGCGGCATCCATGCCGCGGATACCCCGCCAACCCCACCCGCCCGGCCCCAGACAGATTCCGGTAGCCGAGCCACCACGGGAAGATCAAGAGAAAAGGCAGAAGCAAAGGCAACAACAACAGCGGTTGGCTGGCGGCCTCGGCTTTGCGAGCGAAGCGACCCGCTTTTGCTCTTGTTTGTGATTTTCCGTGGTGGGCGCCGCAGGAACCTGTCCAGGGCCGGGTGGGTAGGCGGGGCGGGGGTGTCCGCGGCATGGATGCCGCGGCCAAGCCCCCATGGACGGGTTCACGGCGTCCCCCGACCCGCCTACCCACCCGGCCAAGCCCAAGAATCACGCTGTAGCCCCACCACGGAGGGGCTCCGCCGTTCGCCGATCACCCGCCGCAGGCGGCCTTTCGCGCTGCAGCATGCTGGCAGGCAAACCTGCGCCATCATGGACACCCCGCCCCCGCCAGGACCGTGCCATGCAGCAGTACCTGCTTCTGATCTACATCGAGCCTGCCCTGCTGCAGGCCTTGCCCACCGAAGAATTCAACGCGCTGATGCGCGACTGCCTCGCCCACGCCGACAAACTCCAGGCGGAAGGCACGTTGCTGGCCGCGCAGAAGCTGCAGCCGGTCGACACCGCGCAGACCCTGCGCGTGCGCGATGGCCACAGCCGTGTACTGGATGGCCCGTTCGCCGAAACCCGCGAACTGCTGGCCGGCTTCAACCTGATCGTCGCCCGCGACCGCGACGAAGCCATGCGCATCGCCCGCGATTTCCCGTGGGCACGCTTCGGCAGCATCGAGGTGCGGCCGCTGGAAGACATGGACGCCGAGCGCGAACGCTGCGGCGCCCCGGCTGCGGCTATGGCAGCAGCCGTACCCTGATCTCGCGCGGACCCACGCCTTCGTTGCCGCTGTAGTCGCGCACGCTGGCGCGCACGGTGTACTCGCCCGGTGGCAATGCCGCCGGCTGCCAGCGCCCGGTTTCCATCAGGCCGTCCCGCACGGTGTTGGTGGCCAGGTAGCGGAAACGGGTCACCGCGCTGCCATGCACGGTGATGCCGCTGTCCGGCGCGTAGGCCACGCGCACCGCTTCGTTCTGCGGCGGCATGCGGTTGAACACGATGTTCCAGCGTGGCTGTTCGTAGCCCTGCAGCGGCTGCCCGGCAGCATCAAGGATCTGGTAGCCCACCTGGTACATGCCCAGCCTGCGACGCGGCAGGTTGTTGTCGACCTGGTCCCAGGCCTCGACCACGATCTGCACGCCGCGGCCCTGCCGCGCCACCATCACCACGCCGTCGCTGCCTGCGGTCATCGGCTGGTCGTTGTCGTCCAGCAGGGCCACATCGGTGATGCGTGGCGCGAAGTGGTCGGCGTAGTTGTGGAAGCCCAGCGCCACCGCGTTGGTTTCGAAGCCGCCGGTCCCTACGGCCAGATGCACGTGCGCCTGGTTGTTGATGCTGCCCAGGCGATCACCGACGTGGATGCGCATGCCACGACGCACGCGCATACGTTCCAGCTTGCCCTGCTCGTCGTACAGCGCCTGCCAGCGCGCATCGAACGGCTGGTCGCGCGGGGTGCGGCCGACCCGCATGTGGATGTACTTGAGGCGGTCCACGGCAAGGCCCTCGGCCTGCCCACCCAGGCTCCACGCCGCTACCGGGCTGCTGATCTTGCCATCGGCGATCGCCAACACGGTCTGGCCGACATCACCGCGCACATCGAAACCGCCGTGCAGGTGGTGGCGGCTCTCGCCCTTGAAGTTGCCGCGCACCTCGCCCAGCGTGCCGACCACTTCATGCCAGCCGTCCTGCGGTGCCAATGGCCAGCGCCCACCGGTGTCCGGCAACGCTGCATCGGCAGCGGGCCCGACCAGCGCCGGTGCCGGCAGGTCACCCACCGGCAGCGGGCGCAGGCGGTGCAGGCGATAGCTGGCGGAATCGGCGACCAGCACGCTGCCGTCGGCATCCATCGCCAGCCCACTCGGGCGGGCCAGGCGTGGCAGGCGGCCGTTGCCCACCAGCGCGATCTGGTGGCCCTGCGGTGTCACCTGCACGACGCGGCCATCAAGGTCACCCACGTACAGCACGCCGTCGTGCGTGGTGGCCAGCGACAGCGGCCCATTGATCACGCCGCCATCGCCCAGCAGCGTGCTGACCGTGCCATCGGCACCGACCCGACGCACCGCGTTGTTGAACAGGTCGGCCACCAGCAGCGCGCCGTGCGCATCGAAGGCCAGCGCCACCGGGGTATCGAAGCGTGCATCGCCCGCCAGACCATCGGCCAGACCCGGGCGCTCGCCGCCGGCCAGGGTGCGCACATTGCCATCGGTGCCAATTACCCGGATGCGATCGTTGAACGTATCGGCCACGTAGACCTGGCCCTGCGCGTCCACCGCGATGCCCATCGGCGCATCGAACCGCGCCTGCGTGGCAGGGCCATCGGCGTAGCCCTGTTCGCCACCGGCCAACGTGGTCACCTGGCCATCAGTGCCAATGCGGCGGATCGCATGGTTGCCGGTGTCGGCCACGTACAGGTTGCCCTGTGCATCGGCGGCAATCCCCGAGGGCGTATTGAAGCTGGCCTGCAGCGCCGGGCCATCGATGCGCCCCTCGCCCTGCCCGGCCACGGTTTCAACGCGGCCATCGGGCAGGCGGCGACGGATCCGGTTGTTGTCACCGGCATCGGTGAAATAGACGCTGCCATCGGCACTGCGCAGCAACGCGTACGGGTCGGCGAAACGGGTCTGCGCGGACGCGCCGTCACGGTCACCCGGGTGGCCATCACCGGCCAGCGGTTCGATCTGCGCGGTCCAGGCCAGCGGCGTGGGCGCCGGGCCTGCCGGTTCAGCCAGGGTGTGCAGCGGGGCCTCCCACCAGGTGGCGGCCAATGCCACCGCCGTTGCCAACGCCACGCCTGCCGCCATCCATTGCCACCGTGCCATCGTGCTGCGCTGCCTGCCTGCTGCTTGAAGAGGCACCGACAATAGACGCTGGAGACGCGATCCGCCACGGCCAATCGTACTGCCGGATACCAGAGTTCCATGCGTCGCGCTTGTTCTCGTTGGCCACAGCGGGTTCAATGCTCTTCCCACGGATGGAGATCCTCCATGCCCCGCGTCTTCCCCCTCGCCGCCCTGCTGGTGGCTGCACTGGCCAGCACGCAGGCCTCCGCCTCGATCTCGGTGGTGCCACAGAAGCCGTCCGTCACCGCCGATGCGATGCACCAGGCCTATGCCACGCGATGGGATGAGGCGATCCAACAGTCGCGCAGTGGCAACACGCTGGGCGCACTGATGGCGATGGAACGGCTGATGGAAGATCCGATGCTGGATGACTTCGATGCTGAACATCGCGGCCGCGCCGCGCAGGTGGCCGGCTGGACCGCGATGGTGCAGAAGAAGCCGGACCAGGCCCGTCGCTACCTGCAGCGCGCGCAGGAAGCGCTGCCGGACGATGCGCAGATCCTGCTGACCCTGATGTCGCTGGAGCTGTCCGAGAACAAGCCCGCTCCCGCCACCAGGCTTCTGGTGCAGGCACTGACGCATGCCGACGCGCCGCTGCCGGTGGACCACCACGCGATCAACTACCTGCAGTTCCGCCTGCGGGACCAGCCGCAGCAACGCATGGAACTGCTGCAGGCACTGTTCGACAACGGCTGGAAGAGCGGCGGCCTGGAACCCACCGGACTGTGGCTGGCACTGGCCACGCTGCAGGCCGATAACGGCCGTGGCGAGGCCATCCCCGCGACCCTGGCCCGCATCTCCGCGCCCGCCGAAATCATCCGGCTGCGCAGTGACAAGCGCTTCGATCCCTATGTCGACCGCGCCAACCCGCGCTTTGATCCCGTGCAGGCTGCACAGAAGCACCTCGACGAACTGCGGGTTTCCGGCCTGCTCGACCGGGCGCTGGACGCGCGCATGGCCGAGTTCAGCAGCACGCTGCTGATGCTGGACCGCAACGAGGAAGTGCTGGCGCTGACCGATGGCATGGCCGCTGCGGCCGCCGAGGGCGAGGCGCCTTCGGCGGCAGAAGCCGAATGGGTGGCATGGCTGCTCAACAGCCGGCTCACGGCGCTGCGCCGGCTGGGCCGCAACGAGGATGCGCTGGCGGCAGCCAAGCTGGCCGCACGCATCGGTGCACTGGGCCCCGATGGTGCCGAGCACCAGTTCAACGTCGGCTTCGTGTTCAGTTCGCTGGGCCGCATGCAGGATGCCGCCACGGCAGTGAATGACATGCCGGGCCTGGCCGGTTACGGCAAGGCGGCCCAGGCACTGCTGCAGTTCGTTGCCGCCCGTGAACGTGGCGATGCCAAGGCCGAACAGGCCGCGCGTGCAGCGATCCTGGCCCAGGGCGATGACGCGCGCCTGTTCCAGCGCGAGATGCTGCTGGACGAGGGCAATCTCGACGGCGCAGCTGCCGTGCTGATCGAACAGTTGCGCTCACCCGTTGAACGCGGTGAAACGCTGGCCAGCCTGCAGGACATGCGCACCTATCCGTCGCTGCCCGGTGACGTGAAGATCGATGCGGCCTGGCGTGCGCTGAAGCAGCGCGCCGACGTGCAGGCCGAGGTTGCCCGCCTGGGCCGCATCGAACGCTACGAACTGGTCAGCACCTCCACCTCGCGCTGAGCAAGCTCCCATGTAGAACCACGTGCGTGCAGCACCACCCGCCTAGCGCGCCGGCACCTCGGTACGGATGCCCATCGCCTCGCGATAGCGTGCGTACAGGGCCATCACCTTGTCCACGTAGGCCAGGGTTTCGGCATAGGGCGGCACGCCCTTGTAGCGGGTGACCGCGCCGATGCCGGCGTTGTAGGCGGCCGCTGCCAGCGGCCGATCACCGTTGTAGCGACGCAGCAACGCGCGCATGTAGCGGGCGCCGCCATCGATCGACTGCTGCGGCGAGAACGGATCATTCACCCCGTACTCCTGCGCGGTGTCCGGCATCAACTGCATCACGCCCTGTGCGCCTTTGCTGGACACCGCCAGCGCATCGAAGTTGCTTTCGGCATGGGCGATCGCGCGCAGCCACGCATCATCCACGCCGGTGGCCTTGGCGGCGGCCTTGAACTGTTTGGCATGCTGCGCCAGCTGCGGCTTGCCCACCTTGCCCAGGCCTTCGTGGGCAGGCTCACCCGGCGGCGTGGCCACGGTGAACTTCAGGAACACCCGCGAGCCGGGCAGGTTGCGGGTGGAGTAGACCAGCACACCGTCCTGCTCGCGTTCGTACAGCACGCCACTGAAAACACCCATGTTGCCCCACAGGTTCGGGGTCTGGATGGCGTTGTCGTCGATCTCCTTCGCGGTACAGCGCGAGCCCGGCTCCGGTGCGGTGGCCAGGCTGACGGTGTTGCCCTGCACGCAGCGATAGACGGTGCGCGCTGCAGCCAACCCGGGCCACAGGCTGGGCAGCAGCAACAGCGCGAGCAGGAAGGGGTGGCGGGACATGGCGGGCGGATCATCCGGCCACGCCCGCTAATGCTGGGTGAATGGGGGGCCGGCAGGGCTGCGCCCTGCACCCGCGGTAGTGCCGGCCGCTGGCCGGCAACCTCAACAGCAACGGCAACGACCGATTTCCTGCGAGGAAGCGGACACTCCCGCAACCGGACCCACCCCGCCTTCGACAATGTCCCGCGACCTGCCGGGGTCGGATCCCGTTGCTGAGCAACGGGCTCTGACCCCACTCCAGAAAGATCTCTGGATCAATCAATGGAACGAAGACGCCGGGTTACTTCGCGGTCCTCCGCCGCACCCAATACCCCACGCCCAGCAGCACGAACCACACCGGGCTGGCGATCAACGCCTGGCGGGTGTCGCCCTGCAGGCTCAGCAGCACCAGCACGCCGACGAAGAACACCAGGCAGGCCCAGCACATGGCGACGCCGCCGGGCATCTTGAAGATCGATGCCGCATGGCGTTCCGGGTAGCGGCGGCGATAGACCATGTAGGCCACCAGGATCAACGACCAGACGAAGATGAAGAGCACGGTGGCCAGCGTCGTCACCAGGGTGAAGGCGGTCACCAGGTTCGGGATCAGGTAGATCAGCAGGGTGCCGCCCAGCAGGCACAGGCAGGAGAACAACAGGCCACGGGCCGGCACTGCCGCGCGCGACAGGCGCGACAGCCCGCGCGGTGCGTGGCCCTCTTCGGCCAGGCCATAAAGCATGCGGCTGGTGGAGAAGATGCCGCTGTTGGCCGAGGACGTGGCCGAGGTCAGCACCACGAAGTTGATCAGGCTTGCGGCGGCAGGAATGCCGGCCAGCACGAACAGCTGCACAAACGGGCTCTTGTCCGGCACCACCTGGCGCCATGGAGTGACGGCCATGATCGCGATCAGCGCCAGCACGTAGAAGATGATGATGCGCACCGGGATCGAGTTGATCGCCTTCGGCAGGTTGCGTTCCGGATCAGCAGTTTCGGCGGCCGTGGTGCCGACCAGCTCGATGCCGACGAAGGCGAACACCGCAATCTGGAAACCCGCGAAGAAGCCGACCAGCCCCATCGGGAACATGCCACCGTCATTCCACAGGTTCGACAGCGATGCGGTGTGGCCGCTGGGCGAAGTGAAGCCCCACGCCACCAGCCCGGCACCGGTGATGATCAGCGCACAGATCGCCACGATCTTGATCAGCGCGAACCAGAATTCCATTTCACCGAACAGCTTCACCGTCACCAGGTTCAGCGCCAGCAACAACAGTACGCAGGCCAATGCCGGTATCCATGCGTCCAGCCCGGGGAACCAGAACTGCGCGTAGGCGGCGATCGCGATCACATCGGCAATGGCGGTGACGATCCAGCAGAACCAGTACGTCCACCCGCAGAAGAAGCCGGCCCAGGGGCCGAGCAGGTCGGTGGAGAAATCGATGAACGACTTGTACTGCAGGTTGGACAGCAACAGCTCGCCCATCGCGCGCATCACGAAGAACAACATCGCGCCGATGATCAGGTAGACGAAGACGATGGACGGGCCCGCCAGGCTGATGGTCTTGCCCGACCCCATGAACAGGCCGGTACCGATGGCACCGCCGATGGCGATCAGCTGCAGGTGGCGGTTGGACAGGCTGCGGCGCAGGTGCTCGGGAGGCGTTGCGGGCTCGGTCATGGGCGCGGGAAAGGGCGGGCGAAGCGTCCGACGGTAGTCCTCTACGGCCTGGAGCGCCAGCGCCGGACGGCCCGATCACGTCAAACCTGGCCGCTTTCATCACAATGTGACCCAATACCTGATTCGTCCCATTCCACCCGGCCCGGCGCCATGCTCAGATAGCCGCATCTGCCCAAGGACCGGCCCCGCCCATGCCTCCTGCCCTGCCCGCCCCGCTGGAGCTCCGGCCATGAGCCGGCTGCGCGTGATCATCGGCGGCACCGCACTGGCGCTGCTGGCGGCGGCGCTGCCGATCGCGGTGATGGCCTACGCCACCTGGGACCGCACGATCAGTGTCGAACAGCAACGGCTGCACGACATCGCCCTGCGCACCCTGCGCCGTTCCGACCTGTCCTACCACGAGGCGCTGGCTGCGCTGAAATCGGCCGAGGCCAGCACCACCTCGGGCTGCGACGACGAACACATCCGGCGCATGCAGACGCTGGTGATGACCACGCCGTCGGCCGACCAGATGGGTTACTTCGAAGGCGGCAAGCTGCGCTGCACCTCGTGGGGCCCGTTCCGCTCCGATGTGAACCAGCCCAAGGCCGACCACGTGACCAGTGACGGCGCCGGCATTGCGGTGGACGTGCGTCCCGAAGCCAGCGGCCGTCGCCAGGTACTGTCGATCCTGTACGGTTCCTACGACGTGCTGGTCGATCCGCGCCGCTTCGTCGATGTCATCGTGGATCCGCATGTGCGCCTGGCGCTGGCCAGCCCGGATGGGCGCCTGCTGGCCAAGCAGGACGGCATGGACCCGGCACTGCTGGAGGCCCTGCTGCGCAATCCCGGCGAAGGGCTGGACCAGAACACGCTCTACGCCACCGCCCGCAACGAGGAATGGCTGGCGATCGCCACCACGCCACGCACTGCGCTGGCCGCCACCTTCCGCCAGCAGGCCTGGCTGTTCGTGCCGCTGGGCCTCCTGCTGGCGGCCGCCGGCGCCGGCCTGGTGATCTGGCTGTCGCGGCGGCGCCTGTCGCTGCGTGGCGAGCTGGCCACCGCCATCCGTCGCCGCGAGCTGTACCTGCATTACCAGCCGATCATCGAACTGGACACCGGCATCTGCGTTGGCGCCGAGGCCCTGATCCGCTGGCAGCGTCCGGACGGTACCCAGGTGCGGCCGGACCTGTTCATTCCACTGGCCGAAGAGGCCGGCATGATCGCGGCAGTGACCGACCTGGTGATCGAGAACGTGGTGCGCGACATGCGCGAACTGCTGGTGGCCGACCGCAGTGCGCACATCGCGATCAACCTTGCCGCCGAGGACATCAGCAGCGGCCGTGCCTTGAAGATGATCTCCAAGCACATGGCCGGCAGCGGCATCCTGCCGCAGCAGATCTGGATGGAGGCCACCGAGCGCGGCTTCCTCGACCTGGACCGCGCCCGCACGATGCTGGCGCAGGCACGCCGTGCCGGTCACAGCGTGGCCATCGACGATTTCGGCGTGGGCTTCTCCAGCCTGCAGTACCTGGAACAGCTGCCGCTGGATGCGCTGAAGATCGACAAATCGTTCATCGATGCGATCGGCACCGAGAGCGCGACCAGCCCGGTGACCCCGCACATCATCGACATGGCCAAGGAACTGGGCCTGTGGGTGGTCGCCGAGGGCGTGGAGACCGAGGCGCAGCTGGCCTACCTGCACAGCCGGCACGTGGAGTTCGGGCAGGGCTGGCTGTTTTCGCGGCCGCTGCCCCGTGATGAGTTCGTGGCGTTCCACCACAAGCGGCAGCAGCGATACGGTGCGGCGCGGGAGCACATGCAGAATCCGCGCAGCGTGCCGATCGAGCGTGAGGGGATCGAGTAGGACGGCCAACGGCAGAGCCCCTCGTGGTGGGTCGCGCCCAGTGGATCCATCAGTTGGGGCCGGGTGGATGGGTCGCGCAGGGGGCGCTGCAAGTACGTCCATGTAAGCTCGGTCGCCGCATCCATGCGGCTCACGCCCCTGCGCAACCCACCCACCCGGCCACGGACACATTGCGGCGGCGTCCCACCACGGAATCAACAGAAGAAAGCAAAAGCAAAAGCAAACGCGGGTCGCTGCGCTCGGCAGATCCACGCCATGCGTGGATGGCGTGGANGGCTCACGCCCCTGCGCAACCCACCCACCCGGCCACGGACACATTGCGGCGGCGTCCCACCACGGAATCAACAGAAGAAAGCAAAAGCAAAAGCAAACGCGGGTCGCTGCGCTCGGCAGATCCACGCCATGCGTGGATGGCGTGGACCACGGTAGTGCCGGCCGCTGGCCGGCACCTCGGTAACGTCGGGTCTGCGCCTACGCCCAGGCTTTCGGCCGTGCCAGCAGCCAGGCCACGGTCACCGCCAGCAGCAGCAACGGCAGCCAGCCCAGGTAGCTCGGGCCGCTGGCCTGCAGCAGCACACCGCCCGCTACGCCACCGGCGGCAATGGCCAGGTTCCAGCCGGTCACCAGCATCGACTGCGCCAGGTCTGCGGCGGCACCGGCTCGGCGTGCGAGCGCGGTCTGGAACAGGGTCGCGACCGACCCGAAGGCCACGCCCCACAGGATCGTCGCCAGCAGCAGCGGTGTGGCCTGTCCTGGCCACAGCAGCAGGGTCAGCACCGGCAGGACGAAACCGATCACGGCCGCCCACACCAGCGTGCGCAGATGACGGTCCACGCCCCAGCCGGCAATACCGATACCGGCAATCGCCGCCACGCCGAAGGCCAGCAGCAGGCGGTCCAGCCACGGGCCGGCACCCGCCTCCACCGCCAACGGTTCGATGTAGGTGTAGAGCACGTTGTGCGCCAGCACGTACAACACCATCACCAGCAGCGCGCTGCGCACGCCGGGCATGCGCCAGACCGTACCCAGCGACGTACGTTGACCGGCACCGGCTGCTGGCAGCGCCGGCAGTGCCCAGCGCGCGTACGCCAGCAGGCCCACGCCCAGCACGCTCATCAGCGCAAACGCCCAGCGCCAGCCGATCTGCTGGCCCAGCAACGTACCGGCCGGCACGCCCAGCGACAACGCCAGCGGCGAACCGACCATCGCTACTGCAATCGCCCTGCCCTGCAGCGAGGGCACTACCATGCGTGCTGCGTACCCCGCCACCAGCGACCACAGCAGGCCACCACTCACGCCCGCCAGGAAGCGCGCGGCAAGAATCAGCGGATAGCTGCTGCTCAGTGCGGTCAACGTATTGACCACCACGAAGCCAGCGATCGCAGCGAGCAGCAACGGGCGTCGTGACAGGCGCTGGGTCAGCGCGGTCATCGGCAACGCGGCCATCACCGAACCCAGCGCATACACGCTGACCAGCTGGCCCACCGCGGCGTCGCTCACGCCGAGACTTTCACCCATCGGCCGCAGCACACCGGCCGGCAGGGTCTCGGTCAGCAGGGTGATGAAGCCGCCGCCGGCCAGCGCCAGCAGGCCTGCCCACGGCAGGCGCGTGGCCTCACCGGCCGGGCTGGCCGCATCGATGGCATGGCCGCTCATCGCACGGCCTCCAGATCGGCATAGACCGCATCACGCAGTTCGTCGACGAAGGCACCATCCATGCCTTCGTACAGGGTATTGGTCAGTGCCACCACGCTCAGCCCGCGCGACGGGTCGACGAACCAGCTGTGGCCATAGGCACCTCCCCAGCGCCACGTGCCTTCGCGCTGCGGGGTGCCACTGGCAGCCGCATCGCGCAGCACCGCAAAACCCAGGCCGAAGCCCCAGCCGGCCGGTTCCGGCGGCCCCTGCTCGCCCACCTGCGGGGTGGCCATCTGCGCAGCAAGCGCGACCGGCAACAGGCCCGATGCCTGCACGTCGCGCAGTGCTTCCAGCACGGTCATCACCTCATCGGCCGTGCCGACCAGGCCCGCACCCGCAGAAGCAAAACGGCTGGCGTCGGTGGCACGCGCGGGACTGTAGTCGATACCCACCGTTCCCTCGAACGGCGCGACCACCTCGCCCTCCTGCAGGCGATGCGGCTGCGGCATGTCGGTGACATAGGGCGTGGCCAGCCGCGCAGCATCGTCGATGGCAAACGCGGTATCGCGCAGGCCCAGCGGCGTGGCCAACAGGCGTGCGAACAACGCCTGCAGCGTTTCACCGGTCGCGGCTTCGGCCACCGCACCGGCTACGTCAACGCCCAACGAGTACATCCATTGGCTGCCGGGGGCGAACATCAGCGGTGCCTGGGCAACACGCTGCACGTTGTCCGCCAGGCTCACGGGATTGGCATCCATGCCGTCACTGACACCGGCGCGCGCATACGGGCCGTCGGCGTCGGCTTCCAGAAAACGGTAGCCCAGCCCGCTGCTGTGGCTGAGCAGTTGGCGCAGGCTGATCGCTGGCGTGCTGCCATCGGCCAGGGCCGGGCGGAAATCCGGCAGCCAGCGCTGCACCGGCGCGTCGAGGTCGAGCACGCCCTCGGCCACCAGGCGCAGGATCACCGTGGTCAGCAGCGGCTTGCTTACCGATGCCAGCCGGAACAGCTGGTCGCGCCGCATCGGCGTGGCCGACTCGCGATCGGCCAGGCCGCTGGCGCTGGCATGACGCAGCACACCGTACTCGCGTACCAGCACCACCGCACCGACCAGGCGCTGCGGGTGGACCTGCTGCAGCAGCCGCTGCACCGACGGCAGGGTCGGCGTGGGTTCAAGGGAAAGGGCAGCGTTCATCGCGGTGATCCGTGGGGAGAGGCCCGCCACGTTAGGCAGCACGCCAGCACGCAAAAAGCCGGTTGCCGCTCCGGGCATCATGGACCGTGCAGTCCGCAATCGGCATGATGGCCGGAACTGCAAGGCCGCAACGGTCCCCACGCCACCCCGCACCACAGTGTTGCGATGGCGGAGCCATCCGCTACAGCCGCGCCGACCTACCCTGCCGCTTTCATTGCCCGCATACCCATGTCAGTCCTCGACAACCTCGCCAATCTGCAGACCTTCGTGCACGCCGCAGATACCCGCAGCTTCGTCGAGACCGGGCGCCTGCAGGGCATCTCCGCCTCGGCCGCTGGCAAATGCGTCGCGCGGCTGGAGCACGCGCTGGGCGTGCGACTGTTCCATCGCAGCACACGCAGCATCACCCTCACCGCCGAGGGCCAGCTGTTCCTGGCACGCTGCCGGCGCATCCTCGACGAACGCGATGCCGCACGCACCGAGCTGGCGCAACCGCATGCCGCACCGAGTGGCACGCTGCGCATCAGCCTGCCGCTGGTGGGTGATCTCACCCTGCCGCTGATGGCCGAGTTCATGGCCGCGTACCCGGACATCCGTCTCGACCTCGATTTCTGCGATCGCCTGGTCGATGTCATCGAGGAAGGTTTCGATGCCGTGCTGCGCGTCGGCGAACCCAGCGACTCACGCATGAACGCCAGGCGCCTGGGGGTCTTCCCACGCCGCATCGTCGCCTCGCCGGCCTACCTGCAGCGGCGCGGCATTCCCCGCACGCCGGCCGAACTGATGCAGCACACGCTGCTGCACTATCGCTTCCCCAGCACCGGCAAGCTGGAGCTATGGCCGATCCACTGGCCCGATGACGAAACCCCGCAGGAGCTGCCGGTGCACATGGTGGCCAACACCATCGAAGCGCGCGTGGCATTGGCCCTGCGTGACATCGGCCTGGCCTTCGTGCCAGTGCACTCGGTACGCGATGCACTGGCCGATGGCCGCCTGGTCACCGTGCTGGACGAGCACGTGCATTCCTGCGGCATCTTCCACCTGCTGTGGCCCTCGGGCCGCCACGTGCTGCCGAAACTGCGCGTGTTCATCGACTTCGTCAGCGCACGCCTGGAAACCGTGCCCTAGGCCATCGATCCACACCATGCCCGGCCCACAGTAGATCCACGCCATGCGTGGATGCCTTTGTAGAGTCGCGCCATCAAACCATTCAGCCAGCCCCGCTATACTGGCCGCTCATCCCTCCCAGAGGCTCGCGACCAATGCGCCATTGATGCCGCCGTCTTCCCACCAGACGGCCTGACTCTTCCCGCCCCTGCGCGCAGGGGAGAACCCGGCATCCATGGAGGTCGCATGACCCCGCATTCCCTCACGCTCGATCGCGTGTCGTATCGATTGGCCGACGGCCGTCCGCTGTTTTCCGATCTGACGTTTTCCTTCGAACCGGTCGCTACCGGCCTGGTCGGTGCCAACGGCGCCGGCAAGAGCGTGCTCGCACGCCTGCTGGCCGGCCGGTTGCTGCCCGACAACGGCCAGGTTCGCGGCAGTGGCCGCGTGTTCCTGTTGCCGACGCCCGGTTATCCACCCGCCGGCACGGTCGGTGAACTGGCCGGCGTCGGCGCGGAACTGGCCGCGCTGCAACGCATCGAAGCCGGCAGCGTGGACGAGACCGACTTCGCCTGCGTCGGCGACCGCTGGGATCTGCGCGAACGCCTGCAGCAGCAATGGCGGGCACTGCAGCTTCCCGACGACCTCGATCCCGCCCAGCCGGCCGCGCGCCTCAGCGGCGGCCAAGCGATGCAGGTCGCCTTGTCCGGCGCCTGGGCCAGCGGTGCTGATTGGTTGATCCTGGACGAACCCAGCAACCACCTCGACGCACGCCATCGCCAACAGCTGTACGAGCAATTGCAGCAGTGGCGCGGTGGCCTGCTGGCGATCAGTCATGATCGCGAACTGCTGGGGCACATGCAGCAGATCGTCGAGCTCGATGCGCGCGGACTGCGTCGCTATGGTGGACCGTGGCAGCACTACGCCGACACGCGGACCGCCGAACGTGACGCGGCTGCCACGCAGCTCGACCATGCGCGCGCCCAGCACCGGCAACAGCAACGCAGCGCGCGCGAACAGCACGAACGCCAGCAGCAGCGCCAGGCACGCGGCAACCGCGATGCGAAGCAGGCCAACCAGGCACCGATCCTGCTCGGCCGGCAGAAGCAGCGCGCCGAAGCCAGTCACGGTCGCGCACAGCAGGTACAGGCCGAGCGCCTACAGGCCAGCGCAGAGCAACTGCGCGCAGCGGCCTCGGCGGTTCACACCGCGCCGGAACTGGCGCTGTTTGCTGGTGCGGGGGAACGTGGCAGCACGCGCCTGCTGCAGGCCGAGGCCTTGGTGCTGCCGCATGGCTGCGATGCTCCATTGCAGCTGGATGTCCGTCGCGGCCAGCGCATTGCCGTGGTGGGTGACAACGGCAGCGGCAAGTCGACCCTGCTGCGGGTGCTGGCAGGCCAATTGTCCGCGCGTGATGGGACCGTGCAGCGTCACGCACCGCTGGCGCTGCTCGACCAGCAGCTGCCGGGGCTGTCCGGCGAATGCAGCATCCTCGACAGCGTGCAGGCCGCCAACCCGAGTGCCGACCCCGGGGAGCTGCGCACCCGCCTGGCCCTGTTGGGTCTGGACGCACAGCGCATCCAGCGCCCCGCCAGCAGCCTCAGCGATGGCGAACGGGTGAAAGGCGCACTGGCCAGCGTGTTGTACGCCGATCCCGCGCCGCAGCTATTGCTGCTGGACGAGCCTGGCAATGCACTGGACCTGAGCGCATTGCAGGCATTGGAAGAACTGCTGGCGGCATGGCCGGGTGCCCTGATGATGGTCAGCCACGACCTGCATCTGCTGCAGGCGTTGCAGCCGACGCGGGTGTTACAGGTAGGCGCCAATGGCTGGCAGTGGCGCGATGCCTTGTAGATCCACGCCATGCGTGGATGGATGCATGGCGGGTAGTGCCGGCCGCTGGCCGGCAACCCATGGATCCTCAATGCACCGTCAACGCTTCCACGCCGGGAACGACTGCGGCAACTGCTGCCACAACAAGGGTCCCGCACGCAGCTCCTGGTCGTTGAGCAGGCACGCATCCAGTTCCGCGCGCACCGCGCGCTCGTCCATGTGCACGCCGATCACCACCAGCTCCTGGCGCCGATCCCCCCACAGCGGGTGCCACAGCCGCTGCATCGCCGAATGCGCGGCCCTGTCCGGGAATTCCTCCAGCCCCGGCAGCGGCGCACTCCAGCAGTCGGCCTGCTGCCGTGCCCAACCGAGGTCGCTGTAGGGCAGCGGCGTCGGCGGCAACAGCGGCGTGGTGTCTTCCAGCCCGGCCCGCACGCGGTCACGCGCTGCGTACCAGAAGCCCGCCGCCTGCGTGCGCGTCGCTGCACCCACGGTGTTCAGCTCGCCCACCCAGTCCATCCGATTGGCCAACCAGAACCAGCCCTTGCTGCGGATCACGCCGGGCATGCCCGACTGCAGCGCGCGGGCAAAGCGCGCGGGGTGGAACGGACGCCGCGAACGGTAGACGAAGCTGCCGATGCCGTACTCCTCGGTTTCCGGCGTGTGCTCACCCCGCAGCTCCTTCACCCAACCCGGCGCGCGTTGTGCACGTTCCATATCGAAGCGGCCGGTATCCAGCAGCTCGGGCAACGGCACGTCACCAAAACTGGACAGCAGCAGCTTCGCATCACGGTTCAACCCGCGCAGCACCGCCAGCGTGTCCTGCAGTACTTCGTCATCCACCTGGTCAATCTTGCTGACCACGATCACATCGGCGAACTCCACCTGCTCGCACAGCAGATCAACCACGCCGCGGTCGTCATCCGGGCCGGCCTGCTGGCCACGTTCGGCCAGGCGCAGGGTCGAGCCGAAGTCGGCAAGGAACGCGCTGCCGTCGACCACCGTCACCATCGTGTCCAGCCGCGCGATGTCACTCAGGCTGAAGCCGTGCTCGTCGCGCACTGCGAAGGTGGCTGCCACCGGCATCGGTTCGCCGATGCCGGTCGATTCGATCAGCAGGTAGTCATAGCGACCGGCATCGGCCAGCCGCCGTACTTCCTGCAGCAGGTCGTCGCGCAGCGTGCAGCAGATGCAGCCGTTGCTGAACTCCACCAGCGTCTCTTCGGTGCGGCGCAGTTCGGCGCCACCTTCGCGCACCAGCTGCGCATCGATGTTGACCTCGCTCATGTCGTTGACGATGACCGCCACGCGCAGGCCCTCGCGGTTGCGCAGGATCTGGTTGAGCAGGGTGGTCTTGCCGGCCCCCAGGAAGCCGGACAGCACGGTGACCGGAAGGCGACGGTCGGCGCGGGAAACAGTGTTCATGTCGGAGCGGGTTGGCTGCGGAACGGAAATGTTACTGTATAACAATTGTTGCGCAAGGAACCTCCCCCGATGAAGTCGCCTTCTGCCGCCCTGCTCGATGCCGGCGCGGTCGCCCTGTCCAGCCTGTGCCTGCTGCACTGCCTGGCGCTGCCCCTGCTTGCCGCCGCACTGCCGCTGTTCGGCACCTGGGCCGAGGCGGAATGGGTGCACCTGCTGTTCGTGGCCATAGCCCTGCCGCTGACCGGCTACGCACTATGGCGCGCCGAGCGCCGTCACCCGCTGCCCGTACTGGCCTGGGCCACTGCCGGCGCCGGGCTCGGTCTGCTGCTGGCCGGCGCGCTGGCACTGCCCTCGCACGACTGGGAAACGCCGATGACCGTCACCGGCAGCCTGCTGCTGGCCGCCACGCATGTCTGGAACGCACGGCACCGGCACGGGTAGTGCTTGCCGCTGGCCGGCATCCCCATGAACGCCGGACATACCCGGTAGTGCCGGCCTACTTGCCGTAGCGGCGCAGCAGCTCCACCAGTACCTCGGCCTCCGCCGCCCGCTGCTGCGGGTCTTCAGCGCCGACCACGTGCTCCTGCAGATGCTCGTGCAGCAGCTCCATCAGCAGGCTGTGGGCGGCACCGCGCACCGCGGCGACCTGCACCAGCACGTCCGCGCAGTCGCCTGCCTCCCCCTCGGGCGTGTCCAGCGCCTGCTCCAACGCCGCCACCTGGCCGCCGATCCGGCGCACCCGGGTCAGCAGCTGCTTTCGATGCTTGTGTACATGGGCCATGAGTGGATCGTATACCCTATAGGGGTATCCTTCCACCCTCTGGTCTCCGCATGCACCTGGACGCCCTCGCCGCCGCCCGTCGTCACGAACACCACTTCGACGACGGCAACCCGCTGGCCGAACGCAACACCCGCCGCGCCCTGTGGCTCACCGTCAGCATGATGCTGGTGGAGATCGTCGGCGGCTGGTGGTTCAACTCCATGGCCGTGCTCGCCGACGGCTGGCACATGAGTTCGCACGCACTGGCGCTGGGCCTTTCGGTCTTCGCCTACCGCTGCGCACGCCGCTACGCGCACGACCCGCGCTTCGCCTTCGGCACCTGGAAGATCGAGATCCTGGCCGGCTATACCAGCGCCATCGCCCTGCTCGGCGTCGCCGCGCTGATGGCCGTGCAATCGCTGGAACGGCTGTGGGTGCCCGCCCCCATTCACTACAACGAAGCCATCGTCATCGCTGCGGTGGGCCTGGGCGTGAACCTGCTGTGTGCCTGGTGGCTGCACGACAGCCCGGGCCACGCGCATCACCATCATGGGCATGGGCACGACCATGACCACGCGCATGATCACGATCACCACGATCATGGCCATGCGCACGGTCACGACCTCAACCTGCGCTCGGCCTACGTGCACGTGCTGGCCGACGCCGCCACCTCGGTGCTGGCCATCGTCGCACTGCTCGGCGGCAAGCTGTTGGGGCTGACCTGGCTGGATCCGGTGATGGGCCTGGTCGGGGCCGTACTGGTCACGGTCTGGGCGATCGGCCTGCTGCGCGACAGCGGCCGCATCCTGCTCGACGCGCAGATGGACGCGCCGGTGGTGGCCGAAGTCCGCGAAGTGATCGAGCAGGGCCCGTGGCCGGCACGCCTGGCCGACCTGCACGTCTGGCAGGTCGGCCGCGGCAAGTACGCGGTCAGCGCCAGCGTGGTCACCAGCGACGCCCGCCTGGATGCGGATACCGTGCGCAACGCGCTGGCCATCCATGAAGAGCTGGTGCACGTGACGGTGGAGATCCACCGCAGCGCGTGACCCGCGCCGGGTAGTGCCGGCCGCTGGCCGGCAACCCCATGAACGCCGCACGCAACCTGCAGGTGCCGGCCAGCGGCCGGCACTACCGCTAGAGCCTCAACATCATCCGCAGCAGGTACGTCAGCAGCGGCAGCGCACTCAGCACCGCACCGCCGATGCCGATCCACGGCCAGCGCTCGCCGCGCACGCGCGAGGCCACCGCCAGGCCTCCGCCCACCAGCGCCGCGCCCAGCACGCCCACGCCCAGCCCTGCGGCCATACCGTTGCCGCCTGCAGCCACCGCTGCCTGCGCTGCCAACGTGCCTGCCCCCCACCCCACAGCGATCCCCAGCCAACTGGCCACGCCGCACCAAGGTGCCTTGCCCTGCGCCATCCGAAAACCCCTGTGTTCTTGCCGAATTCCTGTACGGGCCACGCCCGCGTAGTGCCTACACTAGCCGCACCTGCCCCGTAGGGACATCCCATGCGCACGCTCCGCCTGCTGCTGCCCGGTGCCCTCCTGCTGCTGATCACCGCCTGCAGCGGTGATGCCGGGCTTCCCTTCTCCGCCGACCCCTTGCAGGGCTGCTTCGCCACCAGCGCGCCCAAACCGGCCGACTTCCGTGTCGAAAAGGAAGGTGGCCAGTACTACGTTTCCTTCAGCCGCGGCGACCAATGGCAGCGCGAGCCGAATGCCCTGCACAAAGCCACCCGCAGCGAGATCAGCCGCTACTTCCGCGATGATGCCGATCAGATCGACAGCGCCCTGATCCGCATGGCCGGCGGCTTCGGCATCTTTCACTTCAACAAGGGCGCGACGCTGAAGGGCAAGGCCAGTGATAGTGACTACATGGCGCTGATGCTGATCGGCGCTGGGCCTGTGTATGCGGTGAAGTGCCAATAGCGACAGACAAAATTGAGAAATGTTTGAAATCCGAAGAACTGCCTGATGCGCCCCAAAATGCAATGGGGCAAGTAATGAAGATGGAGCCTCACCCAGATCTGAGAGGCTCAAATGAAACTGCAGATAGCGATTCTCACGTTCATTGTCTCTGCATCCGTTCAGGCAGGAGACGGAGCTCCAGCTGATGGACAAATCGCTGACGAAGCAAAGACCCCATCAAGAATCGTCCGCAGCGCGGAATGGCCTGACTTCATTGGGGGAACGATCAGTGTGGAGCAGTCCCTCACCCGCAACTCGAAGGGACAATATGTATATCGCTACGACGATCAAACGGAAGCGACAAAGCAATATCACGAGGCTTCCTGCGCAGATCTTGGAATGAACCCCGCCAAGGGCGAGTCCATCACAGTGGGGCCAGGAAGCGCCGCGTGGCATTGCTCAAGCATCGATCCAAACAGTGCTAGCGACGCAAAAAGTACTGACTATGTAATCGCCTATGCACCAAATGGACAGGTATCAGCTGGCCAGAACTTCGTTTCCTACGGAACCGTAAGATTCAACAGCTCAGTCAGTGGGAACATCCAGGGGAGCGCGCAAATAGACAACGGAAGGTGCCAAACCTTCTATAGCGAGTATTACCCGCCAAACACTGTGGGAAATCACACTGCAAGAGTCCTCTGTTTTGCTCATTCCCCACAGACGATGAATACGGTGATGGAAGGTTGTGTACCCCGCGCCTGCGCCAGCGATCGTGGCTCCATCAGAGCCAACTGATACCAAAACCTTTTGACCTAGCAGTGAGGGTGACCAAGCCACCCTCGCTGCTTGGGATGCCCTGAACAGTTCGCCCGGACCTCTATTTTCACGAGTCGCAGCACCGAGCACCGCGGCGGGCGAGGAAGTTGATACCTGAAAAGTGGTTTTGAGGTTCCTTTTCGGAACCTCCAGGCGGATTTACCCTTGGGCCGACATCAGCTGCCGGCGTGCCATCCACAGATTACACAGGGCAAACAGGGTCAGCACCTGAGCGGCGTTCTTCGCCAAGCCGCGATAGCGAACCTTGGTGTATCCGAACTGGCGCTTGATGGCTCTGAAGGGGTGCTCGACCTTCGCGCGCAGGCTGGCTTTCCAGGTTACCCCGCGCTCCTGGTAACGCCGCTCCCTCGCGTTCTTGATTGCCCTCACTTTGCCGCGCTTCTTTGCAATCAGGAACGCGGCTTTACAGTCCTTCAGTTCGGGTCGCGAGTCTGCGCCTGTATAGCCGCTGTCGCCGAGGATGCACGCCTCCTTGCCGTGTAGAAGCGCGTGGGTGACCGTTACGTCGCCGACGTTGGCCGCCGTGCACTCCGCATGGTGAACCAGTCCGGAGAACTCATCGACCCCGATATGCGCCTTCATGCGGAAGTACCACTGGTTGCCTTTCCGGGTCTGATGCATCTCCGGATCGCGCGACTTGTCCGCGTACTTTGTTGAACTTGGCGCGTGAATGATGGTGGCGTCCACGATCGTTCCCGCACGCAGGCTCATGCCTTTGCGCTGCAAATGGCCATTTACGGCGCTAAGCATTTCTGACGCCAGCCCATGCGTCTCAAGCAGTCTGCGGAAGTTGAGGATCGTGGTCCCATCAGGAACACGGGCCAAGCCGTTGATCCCGGCGAAACGGCGCATCACCGCCGTGTCATACAGTGCCTCCTCCATGGACGGATCGTTGAGCGCGTACCACTGTTGCAGGAAATGTACACGCAGCATTGTCGCCAAAGGGTACGGCTGGCGACCGCGACGACCCGTCTGCGGGTAGTACGGCTCGATCAGTGCCAGCATGCGCTTCCACGGCACGACCTGGTCCATCTCAGCAAGGAACCGCTCACGCCGGGTTTGCTTGCGCTGGCCCAGGCCCTCCGCGTCACCGAACGTCAGTTGCATGATCGACCGTCACTTTTCATTTCATGGCCTGCTAGGATGCCGGCCAGCGGCTGGCACTACCATGAAATTTTCCTCATATTTGTTCAGAGCATCCCTTATGCTTTACCTCACTGATGGAAGGACTTCAATGCATCTTGCGAGCGGGTATTCAACCCCTCATTGCACGGACGGCCGGTTGTTGCTTTGAGGCAAGTTGCTCTCTCACTCGATGACATGAAGGTGAGATATCTTCCCGGATCAAAAGCAGAGATCAATCTGCCAGGAAAACCGCATCCGCACGGGCCTTCAGCTCCTTTGTCTTCCTTCGGTCGCGGCTCTCCAGATACTCACAAAGACGTGATCGAACGAATGGAAGCATTCTCAGCTTCTGGGAAGATTGATCAAGGATTGAGCCTTCACTTTCGAACCAGTCACGAACGTCCTTTGCCTCTTGCTCACTACCAAAGACCTGCTCCAGCGCTTCCACCTGCAGATCATCCATGTAGAGAACCTGGTGGAGCCAAGAGACCTCGCGCGGACTCATCCACATGACGACGCGTTGGTGTAGCTCCTTCAAGCTGGTAGAACTACGCCCACCACTATCGAGCTCATCGATCAAAAGCGAAAGATGGTATGGAAGACCAGAGGACTCCAGCCAAGCGCGCTCCTTCTCGGCTGTATCGACAATGCCAAACTCCGCCAGAAGCTCGTCCACTTCAATCTTCTCAAGGGGCTTGAGCACAATTGCGCGTCTAAGCTGCGCCTCGTAGTCCTTCCAGAGAGGATTTGTGGCCTTGAGCTTGAACCTCGTCAGCACGATCAAAGTTGCATCGATGTCGCTGCTCTTGAGCTTGTTTAGGAATTTGGGGATCAGAAGTCCGCCGAGCTGCTTATGAAGCGCCTCATAGTCTTCCACAACGAAGAGCAACCGTTCCAACCGCTTGATCTTCCCGTGCCCCGGCTTGAGCTTGCCTTCGTGCTCACCCAGCAGGATCGCCTTTAGATCTGCTACCAATGCATTCGCAAGGACCTCTTCAGGATCTTGCTTAGCAGCCTCACGGAGGGATGAGGCGGAACCGATACCGAGCCTTTCCCAGATACGGATGGATTCTGAAGACAAGGCCTTGATTTCACTCGCGGCCCCGGGGAGCTCGTCGGCGGCCTCCTTCACTGCCTCAGGGTCCACAAATTCTTTGACCTTCGGCACGAACATGCCGACACGCTGAACGATGGATGCACCTGACTTTATCAGCTTGGCAACTCCCTCGAGGCCTTCAGTGTTTACGTTTACTCCGCGCTCCAAGAGCTCCTTGGTGATCTCACCCCTGATCTTAGAGACAGCCTCAATTGCTTCACGGGTCTTCGGGAAGTAGTAGCCTGATGGCTTCAACCCGATTCCCGGCCCTACTGCAGAGCGCACAAGCGAGCCAACCAGCTGATCAATGGCTGCGGCAGTGAACTCGCCAGTTGAGCCATCTATCCCCCGGTTAGCTCCTGCCAACTCTATCCTCAGGAAACCCAGGCTATCCAAGTCAATGGATCGCATGGCCTTGGCAAAAACGCTACTTTTGCCAATTCCACTGGGACCTTCAATGCTCTGAATCTTCAAGCCCTTGCTGGGCTATCCTGAAAGCAGATCCTCGAGCACCTGGGCCTCACGCTGACGGCCAACAAATCCTTCCATGTGAATCTCCTGATCATGCGTAGTTCAAGACGGAGTTACTTCCCGGGACGCCCACTCAGGCGCAGCCCTGCAACACGCTATCGGCCGAGCTGGGGCTAACTTTACAGCCCGCAATGTGTCGGCATGCACATTCTTGAAGAATGATTGTGGATCGAGCAATCAACCGTTCTCTTGTCGCTTTCGGCCAGTGTTATCAGACATGGGCGTGGATGTGCGGCGACCTGGCCGAGGCTCGCAACATCGCCTGAGCACTTTCGATCACGGAGGACCGAACGATGAACCCCTACTTTCTTGACGACACTCTTCCTACACCCACACCTCGAGTGCTACTGGGGCATCTGGCGTCAATGGAGACCATCGGCCGCCGTCAGCTCAGATTGTCCTTTGACGCGATCCCATACAGATGGGCACTTCACTCCTGGCGGCAGTACGGGGACGTTGAGCCTGAACCTGAGTACGTATCGCGGTTCTTTGAGGAGGTTCCGCTGTTTCACCTCGATGTCATTGTGCGCGGTTTCAATGAACGCGAACTCGTTGAGGTTGTAACCGACCTCGCGCCGCCCGACAGGCGTGCGGAGGGCACCATAGTGGGGCGGTGGATAGGCCTCAGGTTCCGTCCCACACCCGCTGGCGACGCGATCAGCTATTCCAGCATTACTGACGCCGGAACCACGGGGTTCTTGGGGCTTGCCCACCTCCCCGAACCACCTCTGATTGAGCACCTCAACAGGTTGAGGCCTGAAGTCACCCACGTGAATGCCGATCACTGGGCTCTCCGCGCTGTGCTTGACAGCATTCCGCGGCCCCACGCGATGGCCGTACTGGACGTGGGTCAAGCTTCTTCCAACGTGATGCTGGGTGAAACTGGGCGGCCTCTTCTCTACTTTGATGTTGGCCGGGCCATCGGGGCGAACGCGTGGACCACCCCCGCTGCGCTCAAGTTCTGCACCTGCCCAAACAACAAATCACCGGCGCCCGTTCTCATTTCGCATTGGCACGCGGATCACTACACCGCCACGTCATTGGACCCGGACCTGTTGACGTGCACCTGGATTGTCCCTCACACCGTCAATCCTGCTCACATGGCGTTCCAGAACGGAATTCTACTTGCCGGCTCCCAGGTGCTCCAGTTGCCCCCGGTCTTTCCCGATCTTAAGTTCGGCACGTCTGGGAGCTATACCCTTACGCAGTGCACCGGAACCGGGAACAATCTCAACAATCGCGGCAATGCCCTGATGGTGGATTGGAGGGGTTTAAACTGGTTGCTTCCCGGCGACGCCAGCTACAAGTACATCAGCTTGGTTAAGGATCGAGAATTCACCGCCGTGGTTGCTACTCATCATGGCGGCTTCTTTGCAGGCAATACTGTGCCCACAAGGGCACCGGGCTATGCCCGACTGGTGTATTCGTTCGGACACAACAACGTCTTTGGCACGGCGATGCACCCGCTCCCCGCCTCGGTTGCCAAGCATAAGACACACTGGAATCACGGTAACTGGATCCCAGCACTTCCGCCCGGTCTGGTGTCGCCCGGCGTCGCTGGAGACGTTCGCGCCACAGCGGTGCACGGCGTCATGCTTTTCCCAGGTATTGCGCCGCCGACGCATTCTGGCGCGGTGGCGATCGGGTGGCAGGGGCCACCGGCCCTTGCAGGGTTAGCGGCACCATGCCCGACCTGCGGGAAGTCGTTCAATATTCAGCAGACCTGAGGGGCGCGACCGTTGTGCGTGTCTGGGAACGTGATATGCATCCAGCAACTTCTGATCAGAAATGAAGAAGGAGTACTGACCTATCATTACGATCTTCAACCCTCAGCGGCACGCGACTTCCACAAGGAATTATGTGCCGCCATGGGCATGACGCCCTCATTGGGAACAGCATCTCTACCAACTCCCTCCACCGGTTGGGTCTGCACTACGGAATCTCAGTAGCCTGGCGAAGGTCCTGCGGTACCATGCCCTCCCCCGAACCGCCCCGGTACCCGCCGTGCCCCATTACACCGGCCCCCTGCTGACCCGCGACAGCGCTGACACCCTGCGCCGTGCCCATGACAAGGGCGCTGCCGACTGGCAGGGGTCGCTCGACCTGGGCCGGAGCCAGGACACCGTGGCCCTGAACGCCGACGGCTTCCACTTCCGTGGCCAGCTCTACCCGTGGCCGGGCAAGCTGAAGGACCGCACGCTGTACTACTGGGACGGCGAGAACTTCGCACCGATCTCGCGCTACAGCGGCTCGTTGATCAAGCTGGTGCCGACCGAATGGGGTGCACCGACCTTCGAGATCGACGGCATCAAGATGCTGCCGACCTCCAAGCTGTCACCGTTCGAGGATGCACGCCGCAAGGTCGAGCTGGTTGCTCCGGCAGGCAAGGTCATCCTCGATACCTGCGGCGGCCTGGGCTACTTCGCCGCGTGCGCGCTGGAGGCCGGTGTCGGCCAGATCCGCTCGTTCGAGAAGAACGCCGACGTGATGTGGCTGCGTACGCTCAATCCGTGGTCGCCGGATCCAGACTCAGCTGCCGCCGGTGGCCGCCTGCAGTTCAGCCACGGTGACGTCTCACAGCAGATCGAACAGGTGGCCAGCAACAGTGTCGACGCGATCCTGCACGACCCGCCGCGCTTCGGCATCGCCGGCGAACTGTACTCCCAGGTGTTCTACGACCACCTCGCCCGCGTCATCCGCAAGGGCGGTCGCCTGTTCCACTACACCGGTGCGCCGAACAAGCTGACCAGCGGGCGCGATGTCCCGCGCGAAGTGGCCAAGCGTCTGGAAAAGGCCGGCTTCAAGGCCGAACTGGCGCTGGACGGTGTTCTGGCCGTCAAGCGCTGAGCTTCATTCCGAGTCAACCTTCGCCAGCTTCATCACCCACTTCGGCACTTCCGGTTCGCCGGCATAGAAGTCTTTCGGCTTCTTCTCGGCCATTGCCCAGCGGTGCAGCCAGCTGGGGCCATAGCGGCCGCTGTAGCCTTCGGCACCACGCGCATAGGCAGGGTCATGCATCGCCTCGTCCAGTGACACGAAGCGATAGCCCCGGCGCTTGGTCGCCGCCACCAGTCCGGCGAACGTGGCCGCGTTGAGCTCATTGGCGTGCATCAGCCACACCTGTGGCAGCGCATAGCCCAGCAGCGCCTGCGACTGCTTCTCGTAGTAATCCAGCTTGTTCAGCATGTACGGCACATAGCCCTTGCGCAGCTGTGCCAGCGTCGCTTCGCGCTCGGGCGAATCAGGCTGCTCGTTCATCACGTTTGCATAGGCGAACGCCCACACCCACTCACCGTTGTCGACCGTCACCGGAGCCACGCGGTAGCCGTGTGCCTTGAAGAACACATCCATCTCCGCACGTTCTTCCGCCGTGCGTCCGGCACGCAGATAGGGATGGCGCATCCACTGCGGCTTCAGTCCGCGCTCGGCCAGCAAGGGCCGCAGCACCGTTTCACCACGCAGGAAATCCTGCTGGAACGCTGGCACACCCTTGGCGTTCAGATCCATGTGCGAATACGTGTGGTTGCCCAGCACATAGCCGGCGTCCAGCCAGTCGCGCAGCATCTGCACCCGCGCCGGCTGCACCTGCCCATCGATCTCCAGCTTGTTCTCGTTGACGAAACCCACCACCGGTACACCCGCCTGCCGCAACTGGGCCATCAGTGCCTCATGGCGCGCCTGCAGGTCCGGCGGCACGATCTGGTCCACCCGCGCCCACGGCAGGTCATCGATGGTCACCGCAATCCGGCGGTCCACCTCGGCGGCGTGTACCGCCAACGAGCACAGCAGCAACGGCACAGTCCGCAGCAACCAACGCATCAGCACTTCCTTGCAGGGGGCGAGGCGTGAACTGTAGCGCGATTGCGGATGCGCAGCCGGCTCAGGGCCCAGCTGGCGATGCAGTGCGCGTACAGCACATTTCCCCCTATGGGGCCGATGATCCCGCCCGGCGCTCGCGCACGATCGCCCGCCACAGCATCACTCCCGCCACCATGGCCACCAGCAGCAACGCGGCCAGCACCATCGCCAGATCATCGGGATTGCGCAGCAGCGGCGCGTGCTCGCGGGTGAGGATGTCGAACACTACGTGCTGCGCCTGGGCCAGTGGCATCCTGCCGTCTGCGGCAAGATCCACCAGGCATGCTGCCGGAGACAGCGTTGCCACGCTCAGCCAGGCACGCTCGTACAAGTGCAGCGCCCTGAGTGACAACGCCAGGGCCAGGCCATGCAATGCCAGCAGCCCCCAGCTGGCCTGCCGCAGGCGCCCCGACGCGCGACGCAGGCGATAGGCGCAGATCGCCATCGCCCCCAGCAATGCCAGCCCAACGCCGACCACTGGAATCAGATGCAGCGGGTACCAGCCCTGCAGCGCATTGGAACGTGCCATCAACTGCTCAGCCACCTGCATGCGTGCCACCGGATCCGGGCCCCCACAGGCCTCGCCCACTGGTTCCAGCAACAGGTCCACCCTGTAGTGGAAGAAGCCGACCGCCATCGCCACCGCCAGCACGACCAGTATCTGCAGTACCAGCAGGATGGGCCCGGGCCCACAGATGCGGCAGAAACGTGAAGCAGTAGAGGCCATTGGTTCATCCATGACAACAAGGGTCCATCCTAACCAAGCGCTTCCGGATTGTCGGCGGGCGTATGCGACAACCTCTGGTCCGTCCCGGTAGGATGTCCTGAGGGACGAACAGGCATGTGATGGAGCAATGGAATGGTGACGATGTATCTGCTGGTGCGAACGCTGTTCCCGTTGCTGATCTTCGTGCTCGCCTGGATGCTGCTGTCGCGCCTGATCAAGGCCCGCGTCGCCCGCCTTCCGCGCGTCCCCTTGAATCTGCCGGAACACAGCAGCAGCCTACGCAAGAAAGATCGACGCATCTACGAACGCAAGCTGCGGCGCAAGCCAGGGCTGCGTACTGCAACCCTGCCCGCAACCGCCCCGCGCAGCTGGAACTTCGCCGCAGCGATCATTGCTTTGTGCGCATTGATTGCTGCTGCCCTCGTCGTACCCGATGGTGCACGCTTCCAGGTGATGGCCGAGAGCATCTCCGGCTATCCGTCCACGATTGCGGAAGCACAGGTTCCCGCCACCGCGCAGGCCGCCGTGCTGCAGGCGTGGCAGCCTGTGCTCGCGCAGCTGTCGCGGCCGGTGGCCATGCGCTACCCCATCGGGCGCACCGGCGGCGAGCACACCGCACGCGCCACGCTACCCGTGCAGGTGAGGTACCAGGCTGATCGGCTGCAGATTGCCTCGGCCGTGCCAGTGGATGCCGAGCGGTTGCGTGCGGAGCTTGCGCGCCTGGCGGGGGTGCCGGCCGAGACAATCATCGTTCGCCAAAGCCAGATCTCACCTTGGCTGCAATCGGGCTGGACGCCCCTGACCGAACGATAGAGCCGAGCCCAGGCTCGGCGGCTGTTGCAGTGGGTCCACGCCACGCGTGGATGGCTGTCATGACAGAGTCAAGCATGGCTCGACTCTGCAGATAGCGCTGGCCCACGCTCGGCCTCGATAGATCAGGACACACGCGGCAGCTTCGCCGCCCACATGTTGTCGACCAGATTGGGGTACGGACGGCCGTTCTCCTCCGCCCGCTGCCGTGCGGCGTCTTTCTGCGCCGGCGACAGCGGCTGCGATTTCTGGCCCTTGGGGTTGGGCATTTTCCAGGGGGGTGTTCCGGGTGCGCGCATGGCCGCAGGATTATTTCTTCAGGAAGTTCAGCAATGCCAGATTGAAGTGATCGGCATGGCTGGTGTTGCAGCCATGTGGCGCACCTTCCAGGATGACGACCTCGCTTCTCGCGATGGCCTGGTGCGTGCGCTGGCCCGAGCCTTCGAACGGCACGATGGCATCACTGTCGCCATGCAGGATCAGCGTCGGCACGGAGATCTTCTTCAGATCATCGCGGAAGTCGGTCGTAGCGAAGGCCTGCATGCAGCCCAGTGCAGCCGTCTGGTCGGACTGGTGGCACAGCGCGATTGCCGCCTGGCGCTGGTCTTCGGTCACCATCAACTTGCCATCGGCGCTGAAGAAATCGCGGGTGAAGCCATCGAAGAAGGCCTCTCGGTCCTGCTCCAGGCCACCGCGCATTTCATCGGCCTTTTCCTGGGTTAGCGGACCTTCCGGGTTGTTGTCGCCACGCAGCAGGCAGGGAGGAACTGCGGCGGCGAACACCACGCTGTGCAGGCGGTCCTGGCCGTGGTTGGCCACGTAGCGCGCCACTTCACCGCCGCCCATCGAGAAGCCGACCAGGGTCACGTCGCGCAGGTCGCGCTCCTCGATCAGCGCGGCCAGGTCCGCCGCCAGCGTGTCGTAGTCGTAGCCGTAGCCGTCGGCAGGCTTGTCGGAACGCCCGAAGCCACGGCGGTCGTAGCTGATGACCCGATGCTGGGCATCGCGCAGGATCGACACCTGCGGTTTCCAGGCATCGGCCGACAGCGGCCAGCCATGGATCAGAATCACCGGGCGGCCATCGCCGCCGGTGTCTTCAACGTGCAGGCGGATGCGGGAAGTGGGCATGGGGGCTCCTGTGGAAGGGCAGGGTTGCAGGCTAGGACCCCGGCCCTATGGTGCCCGTGAGGGAATCGAGGCGCGCTATGACATGGCGTGCACAGGCTGAAGGGTGGACCGCACCGCCAAATCCCCGCTCCATCGTGTCCAGCGCCGGTTTCGTCGCAACACGGCGGCAGAGTGCGGTGGATCGTGCCAGCCTGCGCGGACCACCTCCGGGAGATTCGTCATGCTGCTGCTCACCCTGCCCCTGTTGGCCGCCGGCCTGGCTGCCGCCCCGACCGCACCCGACACGTTGCGCGAGCAGATCCGCCAAGCGGACATGCAGCTGTTCGCTGCCGCGTTCGATGCCTGTGACGCCGACAAGGCCGCGTCGATGACCACCGACGACATGGAGTTCTTCCACGACAAGGCCGGCAAGTCCGCCAGCAACCGCGACGACTTCCGCCGCAGCGTGGCCGCGCTGTGTGAAAGCACCCTCGCCAACCACACGCATCTGCGCCGTGAGCTGGTGGAAAGCTCACTGCAGGTGTTTCCGCTGCACGACGAGCGGGCGCTGGAGATCGGCGACCACCGCTTCCACGAGCGCGATGTGAAGGGTGTGGAGCATTGGACCGGCCAGGCCCGCTTCATCCAGGTCTGGCGGCGCGTGGACGGGCAGTGGCAGGTGGAGCGGGTGATCAGCTACGACCATCGGCCGGCGGATTGAGCGGCGCAGCGTCGTGTAGAGCCGAGCCCACCCTCGGCTGCAGTTCGGTGGATGGATTAGCCGTCCTGACCTGCTGGTTCACAGCCCTCGCTTCTTGGCCTCAGCCACGATGTCGGCCATGACCCGGCGTTCTCCCAGCTGGGCGAGGAACAACAGGTGTTCGGCGGCGTTGACCTTCTGCAGGTGATCGAGCCGGCATGGCCCACCGAGTGCAAGTGCCGGGACGAAGCCGTACATCTCGTCATAGTTCAGTGGGCCTAGCAGTTTCACGGCGCGGTCAAAGAGAGGAATGCCTTTGTCATCGGTCTCATTCGGATAATCGACACTCATCCCAGACAGCCACGTTGAAATCAGAGAATCTGCCTTCCCTTCCCTCATCCAGCGAGATTTGTCGGTAGGAAAGATCATTGCCCATGCGCAGTTGATGGTTAGGCTACGCCCGGTCTTGGTTCCCCACAGTGTCAAGTTCCCGAAGGCGCTGCGGCCGATGACGTAGTAGTGATCCTTCCCATAGAACTCAGTTCCATAGAGCCAGGCATTGAGGGCTTCGGCGTAGTCATCTGGATCAGTTATCCAGAAGATGCCTTCTCCGTAACCAGCAAAGCCGTACGCCCGCCAGTATTCCAGTAGCTTGTCTGGGACCTTTCCCCGGTAGTGCTCCAACTTCGATTGCGATACCTGTCTTGTGTCAACCGCGGGTCCAAAGCCCTTGTCTGAGTAGAAGTACTCAAAGTGCTTGTCGAGCATCTCGATCATCTGCAGCGCTCCAATCCGCCGTTCATTTTTGTGGCGCGTCGCTCGCCCACCGGGACTTGTCTTGCCGCCGCGTCCAGGTCCTGGATGCGCGTGGCCTGGTCCTTTCTAGCATGGCTCCATTGACGACCTATGGTGTGATTGACCTCTGCGTCGCCGAAGTCAGCAATTGTGTCATTGCCGCCCGCCACAAGGTCGGGATTGTGCAGGGCGTTCAAGGCCCTCATCGTTGCGTCCGCATGCTCCATTGCCAAACGCTCCGCAACTTTCGGGTCATTCACCTCAGAAGAGAGTTCGTCGTACTTTTCATTCTTGATCTTTTCTTTGAAGTCCTCTCTTGCCTTCCTTGCTGCCGCCCTGTCGCGATTCTTCGGATCAAATGCCTCCCGTGCACTGAGGTAATCCTCCACACTCATATCGTTCAGCCCCTGCTCCTGCCCCTTCAGCTGCCGGTCCATCTCCGGGTATTTCGATGCTGGCAGCTTCTGCGGGCTGAAGCACGGCAGCTGCTTCCGCGGCATGCGCCTGGGTAGCCGTGGCGTCTCCACATTCCGGTTGCCATCGGGCGTGCGGTTGCCATCGGCCTGCCTGCGCTTGCGGTGCTTCAGCGCCTTGGCCAATCCCTTGAACGCGTCCTCCACTTCCTCCATCAGGTCCAGCAGTCGCGAGCCGATGCGGGTGCCTGTTCGCCCGGCCTTGGCGGCCGCGTAGCCAAACCCCGCCGCGCCCCCCAGCTCCACCGTCACCGCGGCCAGCAGGATGGAGACCACTACATCCATCATGATCTGCGCGCCGAAACGCGCCTGCAGATTCTCCTGCTCGTCCGGTGGCACCGCGTCCCACCAGGCCACGGCGAAGGCCGGTAGTTGCTGGGTGATGGCCGGATCTTCGATCAGCAGGTTGAACAGCTCCTTGGCTTCGCTGGCAGCCACCATCACTGTGTCGCCCGCCGCGCGCATCGCGGTGATCTTGCGGTCCATGGCATCGCGGTCGCCGGTCAGCAGCAGACGCGCCCATTCGCGTATCTCGCGGTCGGTCCTGTACATCAACACCGCCAAATCGACGGCGGTCTCGACCGTTCCCACCAGGTAGTCCCAGGCGCCCTGCCCGGTGCCCAGCGCCTGATTGCCGCGCTGTAGGCCCCAGCGCTTGAGCGCGCCTGCGTCGTCCCATTGCTGCCACGCCGTGGCCATGTCGCTACGGGTCTGCGCAACGATCGCGTCCAGCGCTGACTTGAGCCTCGCGCGCGCCGCGAGGATGGGCGCATCGTCGTCATCGCTCAAGTCAGGCTGAAACAGCAGCTGGAGCGTCTGCACCGGGCCAACGGTGACGTCCGGGATGCGTGCGCGGCCTGTGTCATCCAGCTGGCCGGTCACCACCCGATCGTCGGGCAGCATCACCTGGTAGCCCACGCCACGTACCGGCGTGCGGTCGAGGTCACCGTAGTGGTAGTGCAGCAGGATGTCCTGCTTGCTCGGCGGCGCTACGTCAGACTCATGCGCAGCGGTGCCTGTGGGTACGAATCCCGCTGGCGGTGCGGCGTTGCCAGATGGTTGAGACGCCGCTTGCGGCCCAGCGCCTCCGCCCGCTTCCACCGTCACCGTGCTCTGGCGCGAGGCCAGCAGACGGCAGCCGCAGGCCAGCGAATCCCCGTGGCGGGCCAACGGCTGGCCATCGATCAGGAAGGTTTCATCGCCGGTGACGATATCAAAGAAGCCACCGTGCTTCGGGCAACTGGCCTTGTCGCCCACGCGCGCGATGGCGATGTTGTTGATGAAGGTGCTGGGCGCACCGGTTAACACTTCGCCGCCACCGGTGGTGCGGTCGCCGACCACGATCACAACCCGCTGCATGCGCGCTCCCACGCTTGATGCTGGGGAAGGAGGCTAGTGAGCGGTTACAGGCGTCGGGCGGGAAAAGCGGGGTTTTGCAAGTAGTCCTAGTGTGATCGCGGCTATCAGGATGATCTGACTCTCTAAAGGCTCTTCCGCCTGCCCGGCAAACAGGTCGATCCCGACGAGCACCCATGATGCGTAGCTGCGTCCTCATCATCTCCGCACCAGATCGGCGGACTCACGCTCTAGTTCCGGTGTCCGCGTGGCCCCGAAACCCTCAGAACGCCAACCTGCGACTATCCCCGTCGCAATCAACACCATCTTGATACGCATTGCAGATGGATAGGCCAGCATGCATTAATTGCGCCTATCGAAAACCGTGCGGGGTCTGGGATGGGGATCAGGGAAGAGTTGCGGAGGGTCATGGAGCTGCAATCTGAGTACAGCTCGCTGGCCACCACCGCCATGAACGAGCGCGGCCAGATCATCAAGCACCAACTTCCCTCCATCCTTCGAGAAGATGCTGAGCCGCTTCGCGCCGCAGCAGATATCGCGCAAGGTGACTTTCTGCTTGAAGGGGGAGATGGCATCGGCAGAAAGGCGCAGGTGCCGTGGGTCCGGTTTGCATCGCGAAGTAGATCGCCCAAGGCCACCGAGGGCTGGTACGTGGTGTGGCTATTCCGGGAAGACGGCTCCGGGGTTTACCTAGCGCTCTCGCATGCCTCCACCAAGAACGTGGATGGCGACTTCATCAAGCGATCTACCGATGAAGCCCAGCGCCTGACAACGTGGGCGCGTGAGGTTCTGGCGAACGATATTCCCAACGATTCGCGCATCCATCATTCCATGACGCTTGGCTTTGGGGACCTGGCAAAGGCTTACGAGAGAACCACCGTAGTTGCGTACTTCTACCCGAAGGCGGAGGTACCGCCCGAAGAGCAACTGCGAACTGACATGCTCTCTATGGCGCGGCGCCTGAAGAGCATCTATCGCGGTGAACCCGCACAGAAGCGCAGCGGGCAGACCTCACCCGACGTCATTGCGGTGGTAGAGGCCATCGAGGAGGCCGCTTCAGGTCGCGAGAAAACAGGCCAAGGCTTTGGGCTTACGCAACCGGAACGCCGTGCCGTGGAGCTACGCGCGATGGCACTGGCCAAGAGCTACTTCCATGGCAAAGGGTATGCGGTTGAGGACACCAGTAACCACGCGCCTTACGACCTGAAGATCGTCAAAGACAGCCAAACACACTACGTCGAGGTTAAGGGCACAACAGGTGGACTGGGCGATATTGTGCTTACGAAGAACGAGGTTCAGCATCATCTGAACCATCATCCCAACAACGCCCTGTTCGTTGTGTACGGCATTCAGCTACACAGACAGAACGGCACGCCCATTGGAACGGGTGGCACTGACCACGTTCAACAGCCCTGGCTGATCTCGAATGATCGCCTGCAACCGCTGGCCTATCGCTACCGCATCCAGTGAAAGAGGGCCCGAACGGCCCCGCCACATTAGGACGGGGCCGTACCTTGTGCCTTACAACTGAATCCGCGCTACGCTCTCGTCAGCACCCTTGTCGTCCTTCTCGCCGTTCTTGATGCTCACGAACAACACGTTGTTCTTCGCATCCAGCGCCAGGCTGTTCGGATGGGTCGGCACCGTGTAGGTGGCCACCTTTTGGTAGCTGTCACTGTTGTACGCCGTCACAGTGCCCGCTTCGCGGTTGGTCACGTACAGGCGCTTGCGCGGTGCATCCAGCAGGATGCCCAGCGGGCCAGCGTCGGTCGGGATGCTGGCCAGTTCCTTGCCGGTGCTGCGATCGAGCACCAGCACGCGCTGGCCCGGATGCTTGCTGACCAGGCCGCTGCTCTTGGCCTGGTAACCACGCAGGAATTCCGAGCCCTGGTCGGTCACGAACAGGCGCTTGCCGGCCGGGTCCAGCGCAATGTTCATCGGCTGCTCGGCGGCGATCTTGTGCTGCGCCACCACCTTGTTCGAATCGGTGCCCACCACCACCAGGTCGGCCAGCAGGTTGCTGGCGTAGACGCGCTTGTTGGCCGCATCCAGCGCCAGGCCCGGTGCCTTGGCATTGCCCAAGCCGTCGATGGTGTTGATCACCTTCAGCGTGGTGGTATCGATCACGAACAGCACGCTGCTCACGTCCGGCTGGCTGCTGTGGCCGGTCACGTACAGGCGGTTGCCGGCGCTGTCGACCACCAGCTCGCGCAGGTCATGGGTGTAGGCGGCCTTGCCGTCCTTGCCGGTCTTCTTCTCCATCAGCTGGATGGTGCCGATGGCCTTGTTCTGCGCGGTGTCGACCACAGTCACCGACAGATCCACGGTGTTGCCCACGTACAGGCGGTTGTGGGCGTCATCCAGCACCACGCCGAACGCCTTGCGCTCCAGCGGGATGCGGGTTTCCACGGCCAGCGTGGCCGGGTTCAGGCGCAGCACCTGGGCCGGGCCGGCGTCATCGCCGAAGCCACCGGACGAGGCCACGAACACGGCGTTCTGTTTCGGGCTGTAGGCCAGCTCGTACAGGCCCTTGGCCACGGCCTGGCGCTGCACGGCGGTGGTGGCGCTGGCAGTGGGCGCGTTATCGGCGAAGGCGGCGGGCGCGCCGAGGCTGAGCGAGACGGCAAGGGCCAGTGCGGCCGAGCGGAGAGCGGAATGACGGAACATGCGAGCATCCTTGAAAGGGCACGGGAGGGTGTCCTGGCTCGCTGGGCCGTACAAAGACGGCCGTTCCGGCGTACGCGCGCGGAAAGGCTGGCTGGGGTAGCGGGAGGATGGTAGCAGAATGGAAAAGAGGGACGCGCCATCAGGGGGCGCCCCTCCACCGGCTACCTACGTAGTTGTGTCGGCGAGAAGCAGGGGGCGGCCGCTGCAACACGTTCGCGCAACTGTGCACCGAGTACATCTTCAGGGTCGCACTCCGGCAGAATCTCGCCATGCAACTGTGATCGCAGCGTCTGCCAGCGATACTGGAGCACTCTCCACTGCCGCTCATCATAGGTGCCTTCAAACACCACCGGGCGCACCTGGATGCGCGGCATCGGCTCGGTACCCCCGGGACATTCAATCGCTCTTTCCAGCAACTGCTGCCACAGGCTACCCATCCGATCCACCCGTCCAATCTGCTGCTCCACCACGGCAGGGTTCCATTCCAGGTGCAGCAACACCACGGTGCGGCACGCCAGATGCAGGTTAAGCCCCTCACGCCCCACCTGTGACTGGGCAATCAACACCTTGGGATTCGCATTGGCGCGATTGAACGCCAGCTGCAGCAAGCGGCGGGTGCCCGGTGCGGTGTCACCGTTCAGTTGGCGCGCGAACCCGCCTTGCCGATACGAGTAGTCCTCCCTGAACCGCTCAAGCGTTTCGCTCCACGTGTTCTCGCCGCGGGATGCATCGTCAATGCTGCCGTCGGCATCATCGGTCAAAGGATCCAGGTTGGCAGCCGCCTGCATAAGCTCAACGAACGCAGTGGCCAGCCGCACTGGCGTCGGGTCTTCGGCTTCGCCCTCCAGGTGATCGGCCAAAGCCCGCGCCACCACTGCCAGTGCGCCGACTGCGGATGAGGCATCGCTGCCGGATGGGTGCTCATCCTCGAGCATCTGCAACGGCACGGTAAAGCGCGCCCCAAGCAGCGGATCCAGCGAAGTGAAGCCTTCCTTCAGTTTGCGCAGCAAGCCTGTACGGAAGCGCTGCCGGCTGTTCTCGAGCTCACGGTAACCAGACTGCAGCTTCTGTTCGACCGCCTCCAGATCGGCCTCGCGGTGGAAAAGCTGCCGATGCGCCACCTGCAATGCCACACGGTCCTCGTGACTATGGAGGCCACTCTGCGGCCACACCTTTCCTTCGTCCAGAGCACGCAGCATCGCCCGTGCGTTGAGCAGGTGTTGAAGGGCGTTCATCGGCGCACGGTAGTGACCGAACACGAGCACCTTCTCATTCACGGCAACGCTCTCGATGGCGTCCACCGCTGCAAGCAATGCGGGGTGGGTATAGGGCGCTCCACTCCCCGGCGCGGCTTCGCGCACGGCACGTTGCATGGCCCTGTGCCACCACTCGGTACGTGCCTTGCGCTTGCTGGAGGCCGCCGCATCATCCAGTGCCGTCTCATCATCCAACGCCGAAGAACTGATCTCCGGCTGCAGCGAGGTTTCCTCTTTTACCGCGTCGATCAACCCACTGATGCCGTGGCCATTGCCCACAGTCAGACGGTGCCGCTTGGCGCGGTTGTCCAGCACGCGCGTTGAGGTGAACGACAGCGCCTCAGCTGCACACACCGCACGCATCCAGGGCTCGGATATCGTGGCCGGATCCATCCTTACCTTGATTGGACAGACTTCACGATAGTCCTGCCCCGCCGGCGTTGCGTGCTTTGAGAACTTCTGAACCGTAGGGTCCTCGCGCTTGTCCCGGCGCAGCAGATAGGGATCCAGTGCATCGCGGTAAGCCGCCGCTGCTGCCAGGTAGGCTTGCTCGTACTCCGCATTCAGCGGTGAACGGCGCAGGTCATCCACACTGGCCACGTACTTCTTGATGACGTCCACCGGCGGCTTGGCAACACCGATACGCCGTAGGCTCTGCTCCCACTGCGATGCATCCAGCTCAACCGGCGTTGCACTCATCGCAAGGCAGCGCGCAGAACCGCTGCGCAGCAGAACATCGTCCAGCAGCGTGGAAAGCAGGCTCTCCTCGTTCCGGCTCTTGTGCGCCTCATCGATGATCACAAGGTCGAAGGCTCCAAGCCCCAACCCCGTGACCTGATCCACGGCTCGACGCAGCACGCCTCGGGCGGCATGGTTTTCGCCGTTCGCAGCTTCGCTCCATGCTGGCAGCTCTTCGTGGATGTCCTGCAGCAGCGTCTCCGAAGGCGACGCAGAGCCGACCGTCGACAGATTCCCGATGATCGCCCCTGCCGCGCGCGACACGCAATCCACCAGCTCCTGCTCGAATTCCCCGTAGCCGTTCGGCCACCGCTTGCCAAGTACGTCCTTGCGGTAGCGCGCGAGCGTGGCCGGCAGCAGACTCCAGCGATAGCGAGCAAGCTTGCCCGGTGCCCATCGATTGAAACTGTGCGATACCAGTACCAGCTTCTCCTGCAGCCAGGGCCGCTCTGTATCAGACCCGTCCCAGGCCTGCAGGAACTGCCAGTAGCTGCGCAGCAGGGCCGGCGGTTGCGGGCCCACCAGCGCGAACTCGCGTCGCCATTGCTCGTCCAGGCCAGGCGGCGCAACGACGACCACCCGTCCGCCCGCAGCAATCACGCAATGGGCCAGTGCTACTGCGATGCGTGTCTTGCCCATACCAACCTCGTCGGCAAGGATCGCGCCGTTGTTCCGAAGGCGTGTGCACAGGGCACGCAGGGATTCCCGCTGACCTTCAATGAGCGCCAACCGCCTTCCCACATCCGACCTGCCATCGCCGAGCAGCACTTCGGCCCGCGCGGCAACCTCATCCCAGCTGATCATCTGCTTCATTCCAGGCCCTCCAGCGACGCCAACCCCGTGGTTCCCCATGTGTCCGAGATCACCTGCAGGGCAGCCTCATAACGTTGCCCATGTTCGCTGTGCATGTCTTCAGCAAAGGCGGGGCGGAAAGGTTCTGCATGCAACGGCGAGAGCGGATCCAGCCCCAGAGCGACGAACTTCGCCACTGCGGGACTATGGCGGGTCTGGCACAGGGTCTGCTGCAGCCGCTGGCACCAACGCGGCCAGTCAGTCACTGGCACTCGTACCTGGCGGTCGGCAATGCGCTCCAGCAACCCCATCATCTGGCGGATGGCGGTCTCATCGCCCACCGCAGCATCGGACACAGGACAGGCGGACCTGCCGTTCGTCATCGGATCACGCAGAAGTGGATCTCCCAAACCCTCCTCTTCTTCGTCTCCTTCAGGATCAGGCATGCCCGGGAAGGCCAGCAGCTGGCTTTCCGCATGATCCAGATCCAGATCGCTCAGAGGGGTAGCGGCGACACGCCCATCTGCATCCACCACGGGAATCACCGCCTCACGGACGACACCACTCCCGCCCCAGCGCACACGCACCATGCGCGGCACCCCACCTGGCCATGCAAAGCCTCCATCCACACGCCGGCAGGGAACACATGCGTCGTCCAGGACCTCGAACGGCGTATTCAGATCGCCATCCTGATGCGGCAGCAGCAGAAGCCCGTCTGCCGCCCTCCATTGGAGGAAGGCCACCGGTGCAGCGTAGTACTCGCTGGCCGGTGGCTGCCAAGCCTCTCCGGCCGAAACCTCTGGTGCGCCTGGCACAAGCAGGTCACCGGCGATGGGCAGCGCATCCTGCAGGTCCAATGCCAGCTTCGCACGCGCCCCTGCACCCCAACTGGCCTTCGTCTCGAACAGCAGCATCCCGGCTTCAGCGTTGCCGCCCTCGGGCGACATCGGCAGCATCATGCCGGCCGGCGTCAGATTGCCTGAGCCCAGGTACACCCACACATGGGCCCAGTTGGAGCCGTTGCGCTCCGCCCGCGCCGCCACCATGAACTTGGCGTGCAGCGCTCGCCCCCTGTAGGCATCTCCGATGACGTCGGCCACCTTTGCGGCATGCACGTGGATGGCATGTTCGGGATGCCGCGCGAGCTCGGCAATCGAATGTGCGATGGCCTGGCAGGCGGCGGGGTTTACGTGAAGTTCCAGCGCTGCGCGTTTATCCAGCAGCCCTCGTGCCTTGAGCTTCTTTACGATCTGCAGTGGCACGCTGGCACAGGGCGGCGCGCCGCTTTTACCAGGCAGCCCTGGCGATTCGAAGAATCCCGACCCCATCGCCAGCCGTGTAGCCTTTGGCTTGTCGTGCCTCTCAACCGCATTGAGCACACCATCAAGCAGGCTGCGCGAGCGGTTATGGACGAAGCGGGCCCTACGCTCGCGCAAGGCCGGCTGGTACCTGGAGCAGACAGCAAGCCAGGCGGCAAGGTTGGCTGCAGCTGCACCAGCCCCCATTGGTGCCGGTGCTTCCAGCAGACGGGTATCGTGCAGGCCGACCAGCCATTTCAGCCAATCGCGGGCGGCGATGATGTCCACGCATTCCTGGGACAAGGCATCACCCAGCGTCGCACTGTCCACCTCGACCTGGCAGGAAAGGTCCAGGCTGTCTTCCACGGTCTGGCGCGTCCAGTTGCCGGTGGATGCCACCAGCCGCACGCACCACTTTTCAGGTTCGCTCTGGTGGCGGAACCCCAGCAGGGCCACCTTCGCGTGCAGGAGACGGAATGGAATGGGGCTCCGGCTCTCGTTCCTCAGCGGCAGATGTGCCAGCCCGGGTACGGCCGTCGGCAGCAGTGCGGGCTGGCGTGGGTCCAGCATGAGCGCCAGGCGCACTTCTCCAATGGCCTCGCGCTGCGACTTGTTCTGGCCGGTGAAGCGATACGCGGCCTCGTTGAGGAAACTGGCGTCGGCAGAGAACCCGCAGATCCAGCCGAACTCGCCGGTATGGTCGGCAGGAGCCTCGAAATGCTTCAACAAGGAAGGACGAGGTGTAGCATTACCACTCATGCTGTCGCCTCCGAGGCGGCGTTGCGGGTCGTGATCGCCTCGTCCAGTTCGCCGGCAAGATCCAGATACAGCAGGTGCAGGTTCTCCACGCGATAGGAGATGCCCGCCGGAAGCGGCAGGCCATTGCGCCCCGTCTCGGCAATTTCCTCATCCGCGCCCTGCTCACCTTTCTCCACCACAGGTGGACGGCCGCTATAGGCCGGTCCCGGGCGCGCGCAGTCGTCAACCAGGCACAGCACCTGATCATCACGTCGCAACAGCGCGCGCAACACGTCGGCCTCTGTACCCACGCACTCACTACAGAATCGGTTGGCGTCCTCGTCGAAGTGGTTGAGCGCCAGGAAGCTCTGCGCGTGCACAGCCAATGCCTGCAATGCCTGACGCACAGCGAGTGGCAGTGTCCCATCCACCTGCAGGAAACGGCGCTGCCGCGCGTCAAGTTCGACTTCGACACTGTCCAGCACCGCCACTGCGGCATTGCGGACGTCGACAAGCTTCGTACCCGCGCGCAGGTCGTGCCAGTGCGCGGCATCCAGCTGAGCCGGTCCCTGCACGTCGTCCAACGACGCGATGCTGCCCGGCTCGGCGTGCAGGCAAGCCATCCAGTCCCATGCGGCTTTCCGCCGCTGGCATTGTTGTTCCGTGAGGGTCGCTCCCTTCAGGAGCGCGTGCCGCAACCAGTGCCGGGCATCCTCATCCAATCCTTCCAAGGGATTCAGCGCCGCAACGACGCCGGCACTCTTCCAGCGGAGTGGGCTGCCCATGACCCAGTAGCACAGGTGGTCGACCAGGCTGTTCTTGCCCACCGAAAGGTGGCCAATGCTGGACCCGAGGAATACATCCGCCTCTTCGCTGCACTCAAACGCGTTGAACCGAACGCTGGGAGCCAACGCCAGGCCGAGCGAAGGCAGTGCCTGCGCGGTGGACATGCGCATCGGCTGCGATACGTAATAGCTGGACCGGGATGCCTGCTTGAACGAGGGCGCCGTTGTATCACGGGAAAGCTTCTGGCGGCCACGCATCCGCCAGTCCGGGCGCCATCCGTTGTGATGGTAGCCGATGGTACAGGCCACCGCCTCGATGGCATTGGCGACCTCGATATGCGACTGCCGGATATTCCACGTCCTGAGCCGCTTGGCCACTGCCATTGCCAAAGCGGCATACAGCGCCTGACGCCCATACCAGAGTCCGCCCAGGCCCGGAACCGCCAGTTCGTTGAAACGGCGCACCGCCCTGCCCAGCCCGAGGGTGCGGGTGCGCCGGTTGCTGGGTACCCGGTCCGGGCCGAGCAACCCCCAATCACTTCCTGCCATCATTCTTCCTTTCATGAACCCAGTGAATTGATCGCACTACGCAATGTTGTTGGACGAACGCGCCGCTGGCAGCGCCGTATCTGCATACGTAGCAGCCAGCAACTGCACATCAGCCTGCATCTCCGCCCGCAGCGACGCGGGCTCCAGCACCTCCACCTGGCTGCCAAAGCCGCGCAGCCACCAGCGCAGCGGCTGGTCCAGCGATACCGTCGCCACCACCTCCACCTGTGCTCCATCAGCCAGCTCGTGCAGGGCCTGGTCTGCAGACAACGGCGTTTCGCGAAGATGCTCTGCTGCGGCGCTCGTAAAGCGGGCCATCAACCGCACTGTGCCCTGGTCTTCGTAGCGCCCCGCCCTATCGGCGTACACGGCGAAGTCGAAATCCTGCGGCACTACGCAGGCGGCAGCCTGCACCTGAGTTTCCGAAAGACGGTGCAGCGCCAGCTGGCGGATGTCCTGATAGCCATCGAAGGTGCAGGCCAGGTAGTGCACCTGTCCACGAATGATCAGACCCAGCGGATGGATCAACGCGCGGCGCCCCTCGCGTGCTCCCTTGGAACGGTAGATCGCTGATAGCTGGCGGCGCAGTGCCAACGCCTCATGCACATCACCCAGCACGTCGGCGTCCAGTTCAGGGGCCAGAAGGGTCTTCACCGAGGGCTGCACTGCGGTGCGGTGATGCCAATCCTTCCAGACACCTGCCGCCAATTCCCTGCGTGCCATCTGGAACAGAGGCTGCAGTTCACGCTGTGTTGCAGCGGGAAGCAGCGTTTTCAGATGTTGCTGCGCCAGAAGCAGGGCCATGCCTTGCGGTACGCTCAGGCGCGGCATGAAGTCGAAGTTGGCGTCCTTGTGCCAGCTCCAGAGGAACGGACGCGCGGTTTCGTCCACCTCCAGCGGGAACGTCCCCAGCAGATTCTGCAGGTCGCGCTCGATGGTGCGCTTGCCTGCCCTGATACCACGCTGCGCCAGCCCCTCGCACAGCTCTCCCGCAGTGATGTGGCGCGGAGCGCGCGGGATCATGCGCAGCATGTGCCATTGCCGCTGCAGGGTATCGGTACTGTTGCGTGACACGCGGTTCTCCTTGTCGATGGCGTGCGTCATAGGATCGTCCGTGCTGCGACGCCGGCTGTCGCAGCCGTGCGCAGAATGAAAGACCACGGAACGACAGCGGGGCACGGACGCCCCAAGGCTGCACGCAATGACCCCACGAGGAAGATCATGTTCAGGATCATCGGAGCAACGGTTGTGTACGGATGGGCGCTGTATGGGCTGGGTCGCTGGCTGAGCGAGCAGTACAACAACGCTGACGAAGAATGAGTGCGGCTGCCATGTGGGGCCGCACGCAGCACTGGACCTACAGCTGCAGCCACTGCAGCTGGAAACGTACGACCCCACCTTGCGGAGACGTGCGCATCAAGGGCTTCAACCATTTCACCCACTGCCCCAACTGCCAGTCGGCACCGGTGGCGTGCCGTCCTGCCTCCACGCTGGACAGCCTGTTTGAGGGGCTGCCCGAAGCCTGGCTGCGGGCAGGCAAGCGCTGAAAGCTGCGACATGGCTCAGCTACGGCTGCCGTCCAGGGTAAAGAACACTTCCACCCTGCGATTGCGCGGGTCGGATGGCGGCACCTCGGCCAATGGTCGCGAGTCGCCATAACCGGCCACCACGATCCGCCGGGCAGAGGTGGCATCCAGCGTCCCCAGCAGGGTCTTGCGCGCCTCGCGGGCGCGCGCCGCCGAAAGCGTGAAGTTGTCGTCGTAGACGGTGCAGAACCGCGCGAAGTCGGTGACAGGGCGCTTTACCGGTGCATCATCGGTATACCCTTCCACGAAGATCCGCCCTGCGGGGTGGTCGCGCAGGAAGGTTCCCACCTGTGCTTCCACCGCCTGCATGGCCGCACTGGCGGCAGGCGTTACACAGGCGCTTCCCTGCGCAAACACACCATCACGCAGGGTAATGCGACGGCTGGCCACGTCTACGCTGATCAAATGCCCTGCCCCCTGTGTACCCAGGGTCCCCTGCACCTGCTGCAGCAGCTCGGCCACCGGGTTGCCAGTGGCTGCATCCAGCGCAGCCAGGTCGCGCTGGTGCTGGGCCTCGGCGAACTGCCGCTGCAGGACGACCACGGCCAGCATCAGCATCACCACCGCCAGCACGCCGGCCATCAGGTCGGAGATGGCCACCCATTCGTTGGGCTTGTCCTTCATCCGGCCAGCTCCGCCTCATCCTCCATCCGAGGCTGGACCAGGCTACGGAGCTCCTCGCGCAGCACCTCCAGACTGTTGACTTGACGCTGCAGCAGATCATGGATGCGGCTGTGCGCCTGGGCCACCACCTCTGCGCCCTTTGCCAGGGCCGCATGCAGCCGCTCTGCGTCATTTCCGTCGCGAGTCAGGGCAGCCTGCAGAGACCGCAGCGCCTGTCCGGTTTCCTGGAGTGACGCCACGGCTGTGGTGGTGCTGCTCTGCGAAGCCTTCATGGGTTCCACCAGCGCTGCCATCTGCAGGTTGCTCTTGGAAACCGCCCTCAGGCTGTCATCAAGCTTGTTGCTGATGTCAGAGATGGAGCTGGTGGCTTGCAGTACCATCTCTTGGACATCCTTCATGGCGTTGCGAACATCGCCCATCACCTTCTGCTGGCTCTCGGAGGCGATCTTCATGCTGCCTGTGACCTGGCCCAGTGTCTCGCCAGTTTTGATCGAGAAGGACTCGAGCGATTTCTTCAGCGTGTTGGCGGTATCCCCCAACAGGTTCGCCATAACCTCGAGATTCTTGGTCAGCGACCGGCCCATGCTGTCGATTGTTTCGCCCAGCTTTTCCTCGATCGTGCCGAGCGTGTTTCGCACTCCCCCGTCAAAGGCGGCGATGGCCGCAGACATCTCGCGTGCGGCTCCGTTCATGTTGGTGGCAGCAGCTGACATGGTATCGGCACTGCGCTGGATGGAGCCGCTGAAAGCCTCCTGCGAGGCAGTGAACGCCACCAGCACCTGCTGGGTATCCAGTGCAATCTCGTTGCCCTGGTCCTGCCTGGCGAGCATCGCCTCCAATGTCTGTGCAGCCTGCTCGGCCGCACGGCGTTGCGCGGTCTGATTGTCCTGCATGCCCTTCTGCAGCTGCTCAAACGCATTGCCAAGGAGTGCCCGCATCTGCTCTGCGGCTGCACGATCAGCCTGCACTCGCACGCTGCGGTCCTGCTCCAGTGCCGCCATGAACTGCTGGCCGAGAGCCTGCACGGCGCGCCGCATCATTTCTGCCGTATCGTCCTGATGGGCCAGTCGTAGGCCTCGGTCCTGCTGCAGCCTCTGGTCCAGCGAGCCGTCCATGTTCACGGCCACGTCGGCCAGCGCATCCTGCATGCGCTGGCTGCGCTGCTCTTCCAGGCGCGCGCCGGCCTGGCGGGCCTTGTCCATCTCCAGCTTCATGCGGGCGATCACCCACTGCTGGCGCTGGGTCTCCCGCCCCATGCCTGCCAATGCCAGCTTCACCAGCAGGAAACCGAGGATGCCCCAGGTGGAGGTCCTGAACTTGGTGCCCAAGCCCCCCATCATTTCCAGCAGGTCGTTCATCCCGCCATCAAGCGCGTTCTGGGCGTTGGCGTTGCTCAGGATGGCGGAGGCACTGTCCAAAGCAATACCCAGGCCCACGAAGGTACCGAGCAGGCCAAAGATCAGGAGCAGGCCCGGCACGATCTCCGCATACTTCTCCGGCTTGGTGGCAACAGCATCGCACACGTCGTTGAACGAGCCATGGTCTACATCCAGCCCGGTATTGTCCCGCCCGGTGCCTTCCCAGTTGGCCTTCCAGTTATCAGGCCGTGCAGTGCGCCACACACCCGCAACGGTCGCCACGGCGGCGCCGAGGATGATCGCGAAGAAGACCAGCTGGAACGGCTCACTGGCATCCGGCTTGATGAAGTCAATGACGTGTCCCAGCATCAGGCCGTAACCTCAACCAGGCGCTGCACGCGCTCCAAGCACTCTTCCTCGAAGATGTTGGCGAAATCGATGATCAGCTCCTGCTCCTCAGCAGTGAACTGCTCCCACCCCTTGCCCTGCTCAGCCCCCTGGATGATCAGTTCACCCACCCTCTGCCCAGCATCGACCAGATAGCCCATTCCCGCTGCCTCCAGTTCCTCGGCGGTCTTCTCGAGCACCTGCAGGAAGCCCTCGGCCGCATGCAGGTAGTGGGCAAGTGCCAACTTCTCTGCACCCAGCGCTACGAAGGCATCACGCTCGCGCGGCACGCTTTCGCGCAGGTCGTCCATCATGGCCTGCTCCTCGTCGCTCAAGCGACCATCTGCCGACAGCGAAAGGTCGGTTTCCAGCCGGCGTAGCAGCACCTGCTTCTGGGTCACTGCCTTGCTCTGCACTTGCCACTGCGCTTCCAGTGCCTCGTTACGCATGTGCCATGCAGGCAGCATTTCCTCGAAGGCGAACGGCAGCAGGCCACGGCCATGTCGACGCTGCAGCAGGTCGTCCAGCGCCTGTGCATCCTCGCTCGACAGAGAGGGATCCGCATTGAGCAGATCAGATGCAACGCGCACCAGGAAGATGTCGTCCGCATCAATGCGGCTCTCCGCATCCACCGTCGCAAACCGTGCATTCGCTTCCTTCAGCAGCTTCTGCGTAGCGCGCAGGCGCAGGAAGTGGTCGACGTCGACAACCTCACCGGTCTCCACCAGTGCATTGACCTTGTCCTGTGCAAGCACCAGATCATTGACCATCGCCACCACCGACACCGCGTGGGCCTGCTCGCCGCTGAAGCTACCGGCAGCATCGCGGAACTTCTGCTGGTACTGCTCGGCCTGGGCGCGCTCCGCGGCATCCAGCTCCACCTTCCCACCCTGCTCCATCGCCACGTTCATTCGCTTGGCGAGCTCGATGGTCCAGCTCACTGCCTTGTCAATCCAGTGCAGCACCGGGGACTTCTCCAGTGCCAACAGTGCATCAACGGCAAGAGCAACGTTCTTGATCAGCGGATGGGAAGCACCGGCCTTGTGCAACAACGCCGTCGCCTGTTTCACGTAGGGGCGCGCGGTCTTCCACAGATCCTTGGCCTTGGCGACGGTCTTCTCGCCGTCCTTGGCTACCAGGGTTACAACCTTGACCGCGGTTTTCTTGACTACTTCCCAGGTCTTCTGCGCGGCACTGGCAACCGTCTGTGCCGCCGTGCTGACGAAGCGTGCGGTTGCCGCAACTGCGTTGGTGAACCATCCCATGGCTGTGTTCCTTTGGTGGTAGAGGAAGGGCGTGCTTACACGCCGAGAAGATCGCGGGCCGCCTGCGCGGCGGCAGGTAAAGACGCATTGCGCCCGACGTGCTGCTGTGCGCGCTGCACGTCACTGATGGCCTGTTGCAGGTGCGGCCAGCCCAGCTTCGCCAGAGCGGGTTGGCTGTCTGCGTCCAGCAGCGCCTTGGGCAGCGCCAAGCGCAGGCAGGTGCGGATGTCGCGCCCTGAAAGACCATGCGAAGCCTCGGCGGCCTGCCCCAGCAGAGCCGCCCGTTCGTCAGCCAGCGGAATGCCGGGCACCAGCATGCGGTCCCAGAGCGCATGACGGGCGAGCCTGTCAGGCAGATCGAAGTGGATGTGATAGCTGATACGGCTGCGGAAGGCCTCGTCGTAGTTGCGCGCGAAGTTGCTGGCGAACACCACGATGCCTTCGAAGCGCTCCAGCTCGATCAGCAGGGTGGAACGCATCGCGTTGACTTCGTTGTCCACGCCTTGTGTCACGTTGGAAAGGCGGGCACCGAGCAACGTATCGGCTTCGTCGAAGAACAGCAGCGAGGCACTGTCGTGGGCCATCCTGAAAGCGGCCTGGATGTTGCGTGCGGTTTCGCCCATGTAGCGGCTTTCCAGCTCGGCAATACCGATGTGGTGGAAGCCCAGCCCCAGCGTGCCGGCCAGAGCCTCGGCGGCCATGGTCTTGCCTGTGCCCGGCGGGCCATGGAAGTTGATGACGCTGCTACGGCCGAGCGGATCAACCGCCTCGAACCCCCATTCGCGGTAGATGGTGCGATGGTGGCGGATACGGGCCAGGCACTCCTGCAGCTGTACGCGCGTCTGCGCGGCCAGGATTACGTCCTTCTCCAGCGAGAAGCGCGGTTGACGCGCGGCCGGCAGCGCATGATCTGCCGGCACAGGCGGCGGTGTGCGGTGACCAGCCCGGCTCATACCCGGCCCTTCCAGCGGTGACATCCCGTCATCAACATCTTCCTGTGTCCTGCTGGCCGGCAACAGCGCCGGCCCAGAGCGTGCAACAACCCTGCGACACTGCACGTCGCAGGGCGAACCTGAGGTCGGTATCGGCAGCCCCACGAGGGACTTGAGCCCTTTTGGAATGACCGTACCTGGATGAGGCTACGAGCTACTGCCAGCGGGCCGAGGACGGCCAGGACCGCGTCAGGCGTGACACGCTTCGAGGGGTAAACGATGGCATTGTTCTACCGCCGGGAGCATTGGTGGGCAATCAGAAAGCTATGAAATGTGGAGAAGCGACGCGGCTGCATCCCATCCTGTGAGATGCACCACAACCATCCTTCCCCTCCCCCGCTGGAGGATGGCCGTGACCAGAATCGACCTCGCATGGCTGGAAGCTTTCGACAAGGAGCTTCTCTACCTGTTCGCCATCGACCATGGCGACGCCGGCATGGATGAGTACCTGCTGGGCTGCTACGCAGACCTGCCGCCGCGCGAGGCGGCGCTGGCGTTCGGCAGCGACTACGACCTGGAGCGCGACGATGCGCTGTGGCCACGGCCGGGCGCGCCTGTGTGATCCGCGCAGCAGTCCAGCACGCCGGCATTCAAGGCAGGCGATGCCAGGGGATGGCCGCTATGCTGGCAGCGCACCGGAATGGAAACCACGTATGCCCCGTTTGAACACCGCCCTGGCACTGAACCTCATTCTAATGCTGCTGGGCTCCTCACCTGCCATGGCCACGGCGGCAGACCCGCAGGTTTCCACTGAAGTGTTCGTAGAGGCCGGTGACAACCCCACCTTCAAGCTGCAGCAGGCGCCCGCCCTTGTGTATTCAACGGCCCTCGCCACGCCGCCCGATACCTTCCTGCAGGCTCCCATGGCGGTGCTGCTGGTTGCCCAATTGGATGAGCTGGGCCACGTTTCCAACGTGATGGTGGCGCGGTCCAGCGGACTGCGGGAGCTTGATCGTGCGGCCCTTACCGCAGTGGACCAATGGCGCTTTGATCCGGTCGTGGTTGAGGGCGTCGCGTGGCATGCACGGGTACGGGTCCGTCTGACCTTCGTGCCCGAGGCCGAGGCGCCGGCCGGCTGAACTGCTGCTCCAGTCTGTCGCTATTGGCCCTAGGCCATGGCCCTGGCTGCGGGTACTCCTGCGCTTGGAGCCAATAGCGCCAAGCCCTTCAAGACCGTTGCGGCTCAATCGCTTGCTGGCTTAACACCGTGTGCGACAATGCCGAAAGCGTCAGGACTGGCAATCTTCAGTCCTGCAGTTTCTTGGCATTTGGTTGCTGCACGGGTATCTCTTGGCGTGCCACCGGAAAAGGGTGGCGCGGGACTCGAAAACCCGTCTCTGTACCAGATGTATGCGCTTGCCAGCCGGCGTCACTTTTCTGTGGCGCCGGCTGGCAATTCGTTCGCGTTCCATGGCGGGCGGTGCGTGGGGATCTTCGGATCCGCCGGTCTGGTACATACCGGTTTTCGAGCCCGCACCGTCCGCCACCTTTATCGGTGGCGCTGCTATCTGTCCTGTACGGAGCATTGCCATGAACACATCGGACTTCCGTTCCCTGCACGCGCAGTACGATCCGGACAACGCCGAACCCGAGCGCGAACCGTCCGTCGATCCCAACGCCTTCGTCGCCACGCTACATCGCATCGGAACCGGTGCGGCGGCGGACGGCCAGCCCTGGCCGGAACGGCATCAACTGCCTGGGCGGTGTCTCCAGCTGGCGGATGCGGATTGTGCGCTAGCCGGGCTGCGCGTGGTGGCCGAGCTGATGCTGGCTGCGGAGCGGACTCGGCAGAACGGCGCGCCCGAGGAGTACCTGGGGGATCGGGTGATGGAGGGGTTGAAGATGGCTTGTGTGGCGTTGACTGCGCAGGTGACTGAGCGGTTGCAGGTGCGGGAGTAGTCCAGTTGGACCTGGCCGTCTGTCGCGTGGCCGATGGTCATCCACGCGCTATCGGTTCACGTTGGCGGGAAGTCACCTTTGCGGGTTCCGCAAGGCATCCCCGATTCGGAGATGCCTGCTCCCGGCGAATACTTCCTACTTACGCAGCAGTACGGCCCGATGGTAATTCAGGTACGAGATCTGCGCCGCCGAGAACGGAACGCTCGGAATCTTCTGCACCACATCCCACCTCAAGCGCACTGCCTCCGGCAACTGCTTGCTCAGGACTAGCCGGCCGTCATCTTCAAACGAGATGTATCCACGGTCGAATAGCCGATCGATATGGGGCGCCAACATCAGCCCATTGCTTCCATCAAGGCGCTCAGAGTTGGTGCTCTTCGCCCAGGGCTTAATGTGGCTAGCGATGAGAAACTTGGGCTCACTCGTGCCGGTAACGCGACAGACCTTTTCGATGTCGTTCACGTTCTTACGGTAGATTCCCTGTCCCACTCTGGCATTGATCAGCTGGGCCTTCACTGTCTCGCCAATATTTTTGTCTTCCTTGATCTCCTTGACTCGCACCTCCTCTTGCCAAGCGCTCAGATCATCAACGTCAACGTTGAGCAGCGACAAAAGCTCAGTAGCCATTTCCGGCGGCACTGGGAACAGGTAGGCCTGGTTAGCCTTGCCATCCGGCTTCAGCGGCGAGTACTTCATCGGAAGACGCGGCCGAATCTTCGCCATATGCTCGCTCACCTTTAGCGGCGATTCCACCAGGTGATAGTCCACTGGAACGGCCCAACCGTCCCTACGCCATTCGTTGTCCGTCTTTTTGAAGTCATCAGGGCGATCTTTCGCATAGTGTGCCCCATTGATGATCGCGACAGCCTTGATTTGAGCATTGGCAAAAGCGAAGACCACATCACCTGGACGCACCTGGGTCATGTGCTCATAGAAGGGATTTGTCTTCCCTTCCACATTGGTCTTCGGCGACCACAAGTAGCCAGCCTTAACCGCCCGATCAAACGTCTGCTTCTGGTTCACCCACCAGTACGCCATCCCTGCTTCCCCCGTCTCATCTAATTGATGCGGCCTATTGGCCTTCGAGACGGGATAGTACCTTTCGATGTCGCAATCAGCACGCATCTGCTGGATGCGGGGGCAGTCAGGGGACGCGCCATCCCTTCTACACGGTGCCTTGATGAATTACTTAGAGAACTCCCTTGCTCTTGAACAGTGGCCACGCGCAAAAATCTGCAGCAGTCGAGCACCACGTAGACTTCCTTGCGCACCTATCAAAGTGCTCTCTTCTACCGAAATGCACGCCTATAGCTTGAAACGAACTAGTGATATGAACTGAATGCGCGATACCGGTCAAACCTGCAAGGAACCTGACCACTAGCACTGACGGTGCTGCCGAAACAAGAACTAGGCGCTTTGGCGAATGCCCTGATCCACTGTCACGCCGGCATAGAAATGGTCCAGCATGAAGTGCTCTGCGGGGGAACCGAACAATTCATAGACTTCCGACCGACGAGTCTCCAGCGCCTTGAGCGCATCAGGAAGAGACAAGTCCGCCCTCTCAAAATCTACAATCGCTGACAAATGAATCCTGCGACTAAGCATTCTTGGCAGGCCATACTCTTCCAGTTGATAAACCGTTGCCGGCAGAAAGGCGTGGGAAAGCCTGTAAATGAATGGCGACACATCGAATCCGCGATTTGGACTAACCCTGGCATGAATTGTATTGATGTCCCCGAGGAGCGCTGCCATTTTATATGAAACCGTCCTCTCAAGCTTGAAGAACTCCTCAATCGTAACCGCATGATTAGAAAGTTTTCGTAGCATTGCCGGAATTGTAGACGTCCATGAGTCTGCGACGACTTTGATGAATGCAACAACTTTGGTGTATGGAGCATCCCATCCAGCCGGGCTCAGGTTGATTGCATTGAAGAGCACCCATTCCCATGACTCGCGATTCGAGGAATTCAGATTTGCTAAAGCCCTCCAATTGCTCGGCTCATTTGAAATCGAATTCACCAGTTTCCAGATGACATTTGCGTCACTCGATTGCAACTTGCCTTCTCGTTGCAGCGCAGCTACAGACGTCACGTTAAGAATAGCCGAAACATCTCTATCAAAAGCCTCAGCCTTGTCCCGCTGCGCTTCGCTCAACAAATCCGACACTGAGTCAATTTCAGCAACACCAAGCAACGATTCAGGCAACTCTAAAGTGAGCTGCGTTTCAGAATCAGCAGGAGCTTTCTCCAGCAAATAGACTTCACCAACGAAGTATCTGAACATTCTCCCTCCACGACCAATTAAATTTCGGTAGTCGAAGTTCGAAAGCCGCGGATTGCCATTCTTGTTACTCCAAACCACGACACGTTGTGCTGACGTATTCACGCCCTCAATAATCGAGGACGTAGACACAATCAAATCCAGACCATGCTGTTCCATTTCAAACAGCCGCAGCTGCATCTGAGCAATCGCCCGGTGGATCTGGCCATTATGCAACCCAATCCGATGTTGAATAAGTGTTGATAGAGCCCAGGTTGCAGAATAGTTATCTCCAAGCCATCTACCTATGTCGCGCAGGAGATCAGAGCTAGATAATGGCCACGACATTTTGACCGCATCCGATGCAACCTTGACCTGAGAATGAGATCCCGCATAAAGCAAAGTTTTTGAGCCTGGCTGGCAAATTCTGCGCACCGCAGCCGACTTCTTCTCTACGTCACCAGAAGTCGAGTCCGAAAGGTCGTAAGTCTTTAGAACAACGGTATTAAAGTCCGTCTTAACAAACTCCATGCCCCTGGTAAAAGGATTTTCCTTCAACGATGATATGTTGGGCGCGAGAAAATATCTCTGCTTGGCGATCGATGAAAACTTGATCATTGCACGAACTAGCGTTGGAGACCTATCCTTATCGAACGCAGCGCTTGCCTTGTAGAACTCATCCACAATGAACAAGTCGAGACTTTCAATTCTGTTCGCATAGGTAATGGCTCGCTCTTGGGGAAAGACGAATATTTTCGATCCCTCTGGGATATCCCCCTCAGTCGTCGTCACAACTGAGTAGCTTCCACCAAATTTTCTATGAAGTCGACGCCTCACCTCGTCCATCAACGCGAGCGTAGGCACGATGATGAGGACTGACTTTGGCCGAGTTATCGAAATGAAAGCATCAATAACGAAGCTCTTACCAAAGCTAGTTGGTGCGCTTACTGCGACGCTCTGTCCCTTCAACAGCTTAGAAAGCAAGGACGATTGGTCGCGATGGAGAGTTGCAAACTCTGGTAGTCCAACGTCTGCTCGAAAAACGTCTGCGACGATGCGATCCTGCCACATCGCTGTATCAAGCTGAAGATATGGATAGAGCCCGACTCTACGTAACAGATGATTCAGAAGGGGCGTATAGGCCTCCTCTGATTGTGACCGTCCATGGAGATGCTCAATCAATGAAGCTCGGGCCTCCTGCTCACATCCAAGCTCGATCATATCGTTGATTCTAGAAAGCACCTCGAAATCAGTCATTACCACACTCCTTGTGGAACTTCGCGGTTGCCAGGAACTTCTCTACAACCTTCTTCTTGTCAGGGACTGGGAACAAAATCACGTGAAAGGTGATGTCACCATACTGAGATACAGTGGACGAAAGTTGGCTGAGCTGCCGACTAAAGTATGCCACCGCTCGCTCTCGGTGGCGGTCAATCAGGGACTTCTCGTACTCATCGGTCCAAATCGAGGCGCTCGACGTAAGCGCACACTCGTGAAGCAGAAGTATGGGGATGCACAAATGAGGCTTTAGCTCATCCAGGGAGACGTCCTGGGAGAGCATTTTTTTTATCTTATCTAGAACAACCTCATTTTTTACGCAGGCCGAGAGATCGCTTACGTTGCAGATTATCGCATTCTCTTTCTTAAGCTTATCCGCCCTTAGCGATTCCCCCACTGACTTCACAATAGAGGCAATACGAGCATCTTCGATGTTTGAGTAGAATTTAGACTCACCAAACCAGAGGTGAAACTCGTCGCCATCCACGGTCACATGAACACTGTCAGCACCCTTCGCGTTATCTTGGGCATTCTGTTTATAGAATATCTTTGGAACTACTGGGAGACCGTCATAGTACGCTCTCATGACCCCATACAACATGGCCTCAGCAAGCTCGCTGCCTGATCCAATATCCTCCGCGCTGTCGGTGAGCCTGAGGTTGCTAGCAGCTCTATTGATAAGGGTTTGCGGGCTGTCTATTAGCGCATTTCGCTCAGACTCTGATAGAGCTGTTTGAGCGATATTGTTCCACACGAATTCATGGAATTTTGCTACTCGCCACTTTGAGTCTTCAAAGTCATTCGCGATGCTCAGTACGAAATGTCGATCTCCGCCCGATCCAGCTATGTTCACCGATTCTTTCAAAACAGTCTTGAACACGAACCACTCCAGGTTGGCTAAGCTCTGCTTCCTTCCGAGTCACAATCGCTCGGAGCACATCGAACCATCATTAGCATACGCATCTTGATACAACAAAAAAGGGCGACCAATGGCCGCCCTTTTCCACGTCAATTAATTGACGAAATCAAACCCCAACAGGATTAGCCTTCTCCGGATCAATCTTGTACTGCTTGATCGCCCGGGCCACATCCTTCGCGGTCATCTTCCCTTCCTTCGCCAGCGCCGCAATCGCGGCATGGGCGATGTAGTACCGGTCAACCTCAAAGAACCGGCGCAGGTTCGCACGCGTATCCGAACGACCGAAACCATCCGTACCCAACACCGTGTAGCTCATCGGCACAAACGCGCGGATCTGGTCCGCATACGCACGCACATAGTCGGTAGCGGCAATCGCCGGGCCCTGGCGGCCTTCCAGCAGCTCGGTCACGTAGGCCTTGCGCTGCTCACCTTCCGGATGCAGGCGGTTGGCACGTTCCACGTCGAAACCATCGCGACGCAGTTCGTTGAAGCTCGGGCAGCTCCAGATATCGGCGGTCACGCCGAAGTCCTTGTCCAGCAGCTCGGCCGCGGCAATCGCTTCGCGCAGGATGGTGCCCGAGCCCAGCAGCTGCACGCGCAGCTCGCCCTTCTTCGGCTTGCCGGCGTCGGTCAGCAGGTACATGCCCTTGACGATGCCTTCGGCCGCACCTTCCGGCATTTCCGGGTGGGTGTAGTTCTCGTTCATCAGGGTGACGTAGTAATACTCGTCCACCTGGTCTTCCATCATGCGCTTGGTGCCGTGCTGCAGCACCACCGTCACTTCGAAGCCGAAGGTCGGGTCGTAGCTGCGCACGTTCGGGATGCCACCGGCCACCAGATGGCTGAAGCCATCTTCGTGCTGCAGGCCTTCACCGTTCAGCGTGGTGCGGCCAGCGGTGCCACCCAGCAGGAAGCCGCGGGTACGCATGTCGGCGGCCTGCCAGGCGATGTCGCCCACGCGCTGGAAGCCGAACATCGAGTAGTAGATGTAGAACGGCAGCATCGGCACGTTGCTGACCGAGTAGCTGGTACCGGCAGCCATCCACGAGCTGATTGCACCCGGCTCGCTGATGCCCTGCTGCAGCACCTGGCCGCTCTGGTCTTCGCGGTAGAACATCAGCTGGTCGGCATCGACCGGCTTGTACTTCTGGCCGAACGGCGCGTAGATACCGATCTGGCGGAACAGGCCTTCCATACCGAAGGTACGGGCTTCGTCGGCCACGATCGGCACGATGTGCGGGCCCAGCTCCTTGTCACGCAGGGTGATGTTCAGGCTCTGCACGAAGGCCATGGTGGTGGAGTAGCTGCGCTCGCCGCTGCTCTTCAGCAGGCGCTCGTAGGCTTCCAGCTTCGGCGCCACGAAGGTCTTGTCGGCCTTGCGGCGGCGCTGCGGCAGGTAACCGCCCAGTGCGGCACGGCGTTCCTGCAGGTACTGCACTTCCGGCGAATCCGGGCCCGGGTGGTAGAACGGCACCTGGCCGTCGGCCAGCTGCGCGTCGGTCACCGGAATGTTGAAGCGGTCGCGGAAGTGGCGCACCGCTTCGTCGTCCAGCTTCTTGGTCTGGTGGGTCGGGTTCAGTGCTTCACCGGCGCTGCCCATGCCGTAACCCTTCACGGTCTTGGCCAGGATGACGGTCGGCATGCCCTTGGTGTTCACGGCCTGGTGGTAGGCGGCGTACACCTTGTGCGGGTCGTGGCCACCACGGTTCAGGCGCCAGATGTCGTCGTCGCTCAGGCCGGCGACCATCGCAGCGGTTTCCGGGTACTTGCCGAAGAAATGCTCGCGGGTATACGCGCCGCCGAAGGCCTTGCAGTTCTGGTATTCGCCGTCGACGGTTTCCATCATCAGCTTCTTCAGGACGCCGTCGCTGTCCTTGGCCAGCAGGGCATCCCAGTAACCGCCCCACAGCAGCTTGATCACGTTCCAGCCGCCGCCACGGAACACGCCTTCCAGTTCCTGGATGATCTTGCCGTTGCCGCGCACCGGGCCGTCCAGGCGCTGCAGGTTGCAGTTCACCACGAAGATCAGGTTGTCCAGGCCTTCACGGCCGGCCAGCGCGATGGCACCCAGGGTTTCCGGCTCGTCGCTCTCGCCGTCGCCGATGAAGCACCACACCTTGCGGTCGGACTTCTCGATCAGGCCACGGTTTTCCAGGTAGCGCATGAACTGCGCCTGGTAGATGGCGGCCAGCGGGCCCAGGCCCATCGACACGGTCGGGGTCTGCCAGTATTCCGGCATCAGCCACGGGTGCGGGTACGAGGACAGGCCACCGCCGTCCACTTCCATGCGGAACTTGTCCAGCTGCTCTTCGCTGATGCGGCCTTCCAGGAAGGAACGCGCGTAGATGCCCGGGGCGCTGTGGCCCTGGATGAACAGCAGGTCGCCCGGGTGGTTCTCGCTCGGGGCGCGCCAGAAGTGGTTGAAGCCCACGTCGTACAGGGTGGCGCCGGAGGCGAACGAGGCGATGTGGCCGCCCAGGTCACCCGGCTTGCGGTTGGCGCGCACCACGGTGGCCATCGCGTTCCAGCGGATGATCGAACGGATCCGCCATTCCAGCTCGGCATTGCCCGGGCTCTTGGCCTCGAACTGCGGCTCGATGGTGTTGACGTACTCGGTGGTGGGAGAGAACGGCAGGTAGGCGCCCGAACGACGGGTCAGTTCCACCATGCCTTCCAGCAGCTGATGCGCGCGCTCGGAGCCCTCGACATCAATAACGGCCTTCAACGACTCGATCCACTCCTGGGTTTCCACAGGATTCGGGTCGTTGTTCAGCACCTCGTTCAACCAGTTCATTAGCGCTCCCATAACCGCACGCACGCGCGCGACTGTTGTATAGATTTCTAGACCGCAAAGTGTAGCGCACCAAGGGCTTTCGTCACTTGGCTACGCAGGCGTATGGATGCAACCGGCCAGTGTCCGCAAGGGGCTTGCCGGGCCCGCTGAAGGCCCTGCGGCGGGCCTTGTTGGCTGCGCGGGCTGTCGCTTGCGGGCCGCTGCGCCCATGTGCAGGACGCAGTGTTACCGCTGCCGATGACGGTTGTAGGGCAGCGTGGCAGGCCTGCTCGCGAGCGCCCCGGCGCTGGCGCTGAACCGGCGACAACGTGTCGCACCCGCCTCTGGATCGGCCCCCGCCCTGCCCTCAGGGTAGGCCTCGAGTGTTGGCCTCGCCCGCCTCGGTCCGCCGTCTGGCCCTGCCTCGCTCCCTTCCACAGCTTCGCCCGGGGCGCCTCGCAAGGGGCGCCCCTTTTGCTGTGCGCGTGGCCGGCCATGGCCCAAAAATGACCTGCTTGTGGCCGGATCGGTGGTTGTCGGCTTCGATATATCGATATATCGTTTGCACACTCGTTTACCGATATATCGAAATGAGCCGCACCGCCTCTCCCAGAACCCGTTCCACCGATTCGACGGTGCCGCGCCGCAACGGCCAGCCGCGGGTGCTCAGCCGCGGCGACCTGCGCCTGCTGGTGCTGGCCCTGATCGGCGAACAGCCGCGCCATGGCTACGAGCTGATGCAGCTGATCAGCAACCAGTTCATGCAGGCCTACACGCCCAGCGCCGGCACCATGTACCCGCTGCTGGCCAGCTTCGAGCAGGCCGGCTGGATCGAGGCCGAGGAAGTGGACGGCAAGCGGATCTTCCGCATCACCACCGCCGGCGAGTTCGAGCTGAAGGTGCAGCGCACCCAGGTGCGCCTGGCGCAGCGGCGTGCCTTCGACCGCGCCCGCGAGATCACCAAGGCCTCGCTGCCGCCGCCGCTGGCCGGTGCCCTGCGCGAGTTCAAGCGGGCGCTGGTGCATCACCACGGCCGCTGGGCCGAGGGCGAAGCGGAAGAAGTAGCGGCGCTGCTGACGCGGGCGTCTGCCCTGCTCAACGGTACGGCCGGTAGCGAGAGCCATCCCTTTTCAACGACCCAGCCAGACTGACTCCAGCCAGGTCGCCCCTACGCCGCGCGCCCCCGCGCGACACCTTTGCAGGTAACCCCATGACCGAACACAACAACACGCGCCTGCGCCTGGATGTGCGCTTCCGTGAACTGACCGTGCTGCGCACCGAAGAGGTCACCCCGCACATGCGCCGCATCGTGCTGGGCGGCGCCGAGCTGGCCGGTTTCGATTCGCCCGGCGCCGACGACCACATCAAGCTGTTCTTCCCCAATGCCAGCGGCGAGATGGTGCTGCCGGTGGTCACTGCCGAAGGCCGCAGCTATCCGGCCGGCAAGGAGCCCTCACCGGCCCGCGACTACACGCCGCGCAGGTGGGACCACGAAACCGGCGAGCTGGCCATCGACTTCGTGCTGCACGACCAGGGCATTGCCGGGCCGTGGGCCGAGCAGGCCCAGGCCGGCGACACGCTGGTGATCGGCGGCCCGCGCGGTTCGTTCGTGGTGGCCGACAGCTACGACGCCTACGTGCTGATCGGCGATGAAACCGCGCTGCCGGCCATCGCCCGCTGGCTGGACGTGCTACCGGACGGTGCCGAGGTGCAGGCCTTCATCGAAGTGAGCGATGAAGCCGAACGCCAGGACCTGCCGCAGTACGAGAACGTGCGTATCCACTGGCTGGAGCGCAACGGCTTCCCGGCGGCCAGCAGCACGCTGCTGGAAGACATGCTGACCGACTTCGAAGCACCGGACGGCGATGTCTTCTACTGGATCGCCACCGAATCGCGCCGCGCCCGGATGATGCGCAAGTTCATCGAAGGCCACCTGGGCGTGCCGCGCGACTGGATCCGTTCCACCGGCTACTGGAAGGCCCACCCGGACGAAACCGACGGCGATTGATCAAGAGATGGCGGATGCGGACCGTTGGTCCGCCCGCCCTGCAACAGGTAGTGCCGGCCGCTGGCCGGCAACCTCATGAACCTTCGGCAGGAACCTGCAACTGCCGGCCAGCGGCCGGCACTACCGCGCTGGATGCCACCTGCAGCGCGAAGATCGACAGCGGCAGCAGCCCGAAACCCGCACGCATCGCGCTGCGCGCGATGAGTCGAGCATGGCTCGACTCTACAGGGGCTCCGCCGCCGCTCATGCACCTTCTTGCCTGGCTGGGTAGTGCCGGCCGCTGGCCGGCAACCTCATGAACCTTCGGCGGGAACCTGCAGCTGCCGGCCAGCGGCCGGCACTACCGCGCTGGATGCCACCTGCAGCGCGAAGATCGACAGCGGCAGCAGCCCGAAACCCGCACGCATCGCGCTGCGCGCGATGAGTCGAGCATGGCTCGACTCTACAGGGGCTCCGCCGCCGCTCATGCACCTTCTTGCCTGGCTGGGTAGTGCCGGCCGCTGGCCGGCAACCTCATGAACCTTCGGCGGGAACCTGCAGCTGCCGGCCAGCGGCCGGCACTACCGCGCTGGACACCACCTGCAGCGCGAAGATCAGCAGCGGCAGCAGCCCGAAACCCGCACGCATCGCGCCGCGCGCGATGAGTCGAGCGTGGCTCGACTCTACAGGGGGCCATCGGCGGTCATGCACTTTTNATGCCACCTGCAGCGCGAAGATCGACAGCGGCAGCAGCCCGAAACCCGCACGCATCGCGCTGCGCGCGATGAGTCGAGCATGGCTCGACTCTACAGGGGCTCCGCCGCCGCTCATGCACCTTCTTGCCTGGCTGGGTAGTGCCGGCCGCTGGCCGGCAACCTCATGAACCTTCGGCGGGAACCTGCAGCTGCCGGCCAGCGGCCGGCACTACCGCGCTGGACACCACCTGCAGCGCGAAGATCAGCAGCGGCAGCAGCCCGAAACCCGCACGCATCGCGCCGCGCGCGATGAGTCGAGCGTGGCTCGACTCTACAGGGGGCCATCGGCGGTCATGCACTTTTTGCCAGGGGGTAGTGCCGGCCGCTGGCCGGCAACCTCATGAACCTTCGGCGGGAACCTGCAGCTGCCGGCCAGCGGCCGGCACTACCGCGTTGGGCGCCACCCGCCGCGTCCACCCGAACCGCTGCGCGGCCCAGATCTCCAGCGCCACCAGCAGCGCGATGACCAGCAGCGGCAACAGCAGCCCGAAGTACACGCCGGGCATCATGCCGTTGATCTGGGCCTTCACCAGCCGCAGCACGCCGCGGGTGTGCAGCAGCTCATCGACGTGCATGGTCAGCGCTTCGCGCACCACCTTGGGCTCCAGGCCAATCGTGCCAGCCTTGTCCACCAGCGTGTCTTCCACCATGCCGCGCAGCAGGCCTTCGCGCACCTTGCCGATCACCCAGCCGGTGCCGCGTGCCAGTGGGCCGTTGCCGAGGCGGTCGAGGCCAGGCAGCGGATGCTCGCTCAGATAGGCCGAGGCGATGGTATCGGCCACATCGCCCACCGTGCCCTGGCTGCGCAGGGCCTCGCGCATGCGCGGGTCGTCCAGCGAATCCGTGAAGCCTTCGCTCCACCCTTCCACCAGCGTCTGCAGGCGTGGCTGGAAATAATCGAGCTGCTTGAACAGCGCGCGATGTGCGCCGGCGGTGAAGCCCAGCTGCAGGCCAAAGAAGGCGGTGACCAGCGGCAGCACCACCACGTAGCTGGCCAGCAGCCAGTGATGCCAGCGCTTGCGCCGCTGCAGCCAACCGCGGCGGTGCAGCCAGCGCCAGGCGAAGATGCCCAGCACCAGGCCCAGCAGCGTGCCGAGCAGGCTGCCGCCCAGCAGATCGAGCACGCTGAGGCCCGTCCAGAATTCGTTCAACCAGTACTGCGCGTCCTGCATGGGTCTTCTTCCGTGAATGAATCAGCAGCCCATTGTAGAGCCGAGCCCACGCTCGGCTGCTTTTCGTTCCGCCATCGGAGAACCCTCGCGCTGCGCGCGATGAGCCGAGCATGGGCTCGGCTACAGGGATTCCGCCATCTGGTTCAACGCATCAGCCGGCAAGCAATGCGACAATCGCGCTCCTTTCCTGCAGCAACGAGGCCCACATGGCCAAACTGACCCTGGCCAGCGTGGACGCGCTGCGTACCCGCTTCGCTGATGATGCCGCCTGTGATGCGGCACTGGCCGCGTTCACCGATCCGGCTGCACTGCGTGCGCCGCTGCGCGAGCTGGTGGAAGCACAACACCGCTACCTGCAGGCCGAGTTCGAAGTGGCGCAGGTAGCCGATGTGCTGCGCCGCGACCAGAAATATGCGCCAGTCGGTCGGCCTTCGATCAACATCGTGCAGCTGCGCAAGCAGCAGGCCGCGACCAAGCAGGCGGCGCTGATCGCACGTCAGGTGGTGGCGCAGGCCGCGCAGACCTTCGTGCGGGTGAGCGGGATGACAGTGAAGGCCAAGCAGAGCCCGAGCGAAGCGTGCGTGGCATGGTTGGGCGCGCTGCGCTGAACCCGCGTACCCGGTAGTGGCCAACCTTGGTTGGCCCGCGAAATGCTCGTGTACCAACCGAGGTTGGCACCTACCGGGTAGTGCCGGCCGCTGGCCGGCAACCCCATCAGCATCGGGCACCTCGCAAGCAGCCGGCCAGCGGCCGGCTCTACCAGAGCCCAAAAAGAAGGCCCGCTTTTCAGCGGGCCTTCTGCCTTCTCACGACGAGTGAGCGGGGTGCATCAAGCCGCCGGCTTTTCGCCGGTGGCTTCGGTGGTGATGCGGATCTTCACTTCATCGCTGACGTTCGGGGCATACGCGCCGACGCCGAAATCGCTGCGCTTCAGGGTGGTGGTGGCATCGAAGCCAGCGGCCGGAACCTTGGCCATCGGGTGCTCGCCGCCGCCGTTGACGGTCACGTCCAGGGTGACCGGCTTGGTGATGCCCTTGATGGTCAGGTCGCCGGTGACGGTCAGCTTGTTGGTGCCGGCCGCTTCCACCTTGGTGCTCTTGAAGGTGGCATCGGCGAACTTGGCAGCGTCGAAGAAGTCGGCGCTCTTCAGGTGCTCGTCGAACTTGGCTGTGAAGCTGTTCAGGCCGCTCAGCGGCAGCTTCACTTCCACGGTGGACTTGGTCACGTCTTCGGCGTTGTACACCAGGGTGCCTTCAACGTTGCCGAAGTGCGCGCTCGGGTTGGAGAAGCCGAAGTGGCTCCACTGCGCCAGCACGTCGGTGTGGCTCGGGTCCAGCTTGTAGGTGCCCGAGGCGATCTTGATCGCTTCGGCGGCCGGCGCGGCAGCGGCGGCATCGGCAGCCGGGGTGGCGGCCTGTTCGGTGGTGGCCGGGGCGGCGGCGTCAGCAGCCGGGGCAGCGGTGTCGGCCGGCTTGGAGCAGGCGGCGATGGCCAGGGTCAGGGCCAGCGGCAGCAGCAGTTTACGGGTGGCGCTCATCTCAGGAACTCTCCGGATCGTAGGGTGGGTACACGGTGCAGCAAGGGCCCGCCGCGGGACGGCAGGCCCGAAACCGATACAGCGACTTACGCGATGCGCGCCGCTTCGTCGAACGACAGGCGCGGCAGACGCGGGAACAGGCCCGCCGGGTCACCGTAACCCAGGTTGACCAGGAAATTCGACTTGATGGCGGTGCCGGCGAAGAAGGCTTCATCCACCTTGGCCGCATCGAAGCCGGACATCGGGCCGGCATCCAGGCCCAGCGCGCGCGCGGCCAGGATCAGGTAGGCACCCTGCAGGCTGCCGTTGCGGATGGCGGCTTCGTGGCGGCCTTCCTGCGGGCCGTCGAACCAGGCCTTGGCATCGGTGTGCGGGAACAGGTACGGCAGCTTCTCGTGGAAGTCCAGGTCGAAGCCGATGATGGCGGTGACCGGGGCAGCCATGGTCTTGGCCAGGTTGCCTTCGGACAGGGCCGGGGCCAGCTTTTCCTTGGCTTCCTTCGAAGTGACGAAGACGAAGCGGGCCGGCGTGGTGTTGGCCGCAGTCGGGCCCCACTTCACCAGGTCGTACAGTTCCTGCAGCAGGCTGGCCGGGACCGGCTTGTCGAGGAAGGCGTTCTGGGTACGGGCAGTGCGGAACAGCTGATCGAGGGCAGCAGCGTCGAGCGCGTGGGACATCGGTGGATCTCCAGGGCGGCTAAGGGAAGTCAGTGCCCGCGGGCGGCGCGGGGCGAATCGACGAGCCGCAGTGTAGAGTGTCGCGACTGTTGCAACACCCAGCAGGGCTGAAACGAATTAATGCCAATGGTGAAACGATCGAGCGCGCCATGGACGGTCACTGACGGCCGTGCGGGCAATGTCCGCCAGGCGGTCGCGCTGGCCTCGGCGCTGCGCCAGGGCACCCACCGACCGCTGGTCCTGCAGCCGCGCGCGCCTTGGCGCTGGCTGTCGCCGCGGCGCCTGCCGGGCGATGTGAACGGCTATGGCGAGGCTTTCGCGTCACTGGCCGCCGAGGCCCCGGCGCTGGCGATCGGCTGTGGCCGCCAGGCCGCCGGCGCCCTGCGCGTGCTGCGCGCACGCGGCAGCCAGGTGGTGCAGATCCTCGACCCGCGCATCGGCGCCCGCCATTGGGATGTGGTCGTGGTGCCCGAGCACGATGCCCTGCGTGGCAGCAACGTACTGACCCTGCTCGGCAGCCTCAACCCGGTGGACGATGACTGGCTGGCCTGGGGCCGCGCCGCGTTTGCCGGCTTCAGTACCCTGCCCGGCCCACGCACCGCGCTGCTGGTGGGCGGGCCGACGCCGCTGGCACCGTGGGACGAAGCGGCGATGGTTCGCGTGTTCCAGGCACTGGCCGAGCAGATCCGCAGCGAAGGCGGCAGCCTGCTGGCGACCACCTCGCGGCGCACGCCGCCGGCATTGGCCGAGATCCTGCGCGCGAAATTCGCCGACCTGCCGCACGTGATCTGGGGCGATGGCGGCGATGGCGTGAACCCATATGGGGGCCTGCTCGGCTGGGCCAACCGCGTGGTGGTCTCACCCGATTCGGTGAACCTGCTCTCTGAAGCCTGCGCCACGCGCATGCCGGTGATGGTGGCGCTGGCCGAGACCGCGCAGGGGCGGCTGGCGCGTTTCCAGCAGCAGCTGCGCGAGCACGGGCGATTGCAGGAACGCTGGCTGGACTGGCAGTACGACCGCATCGAGCCACTGCGCGAAACCGCGCGGATCGCGGCAGAAGTGAAACAGCGTCTGGCAGCGGGGTAGTGCTGGCCGCTGGCCGGTAATCCTGGGCGCCTGGCATCACGGGAATGCCGGGTGCGCAGCGTTTTCTGAACATTTCGATCCGGTACCGCGGTTAGAGTCCACCTTCCCCCATCACTCTGAACGTCTTCATGCGTACCCTGCTCCTGCTGCCCCTGGCCCTGCTCGCCGCGTGTTCCACCACGCCCACCGAGCTGGATCCGATCTCGTATCAATGCCAGCAGCAGCTGGACGCGTACCGCGAACAACCGGCGCTGCGCGATCCGAAGGGCCAGCGCCCGCCACTGCCGGTGGCTCCCATCAGTGACGCCTGCGACAAGGAACTCAAGCGCAAGGGTGTGGACCGCCCGCTGCGCTGACCGGCGTATGATCGGCGCGCGGGCCTGCCCGCCGTTGAAGGTATCGACATGGATCGTTTCTCCCGCCTGCCCCGCGCCGCGCTGCTGATCGCCAGCCTGCTGGCGACAGCCCCCGCATGGGCCAACAGCTCCGAATGCCGCGAGCGCTACCCCAGCGTGGCGTCGCAGGCAGCAATGCTGGACGTGGCCTGGACCACCGCCGAGCGTCTGGATGCGCTGCCCGACGTGGACGTGGTGGTGGCTGCACGTGGCGGCCAGGACCTGAGCCGCTACGGCCTGCGCCACAGCCACCTGGCCTTCCTGCTTCGCGAGGACGATGGCCGCTGGCGCGCGATGCACCTGCTCAACCGCTGCAAGACCGACAGCTCGCAGCTGTACCACGAAGGACTGGGCAACTTCGTCGGCGAGAGCGGTGGCCATACCGACCTGCGCATCGGCGTACCGTCGGCACCGTTGCGTGCAGCACTGCGCGCGATGCTGGTCCCGCCCTCGATCCAGCCCAAGGCGCTGCACGAAACCAGGTACAACGTGGTCGCCTACCCGTTCGCCACCGACTACCAGAACTCCAACCAGTGGGTGCTGGAGGTGCTGGCAGCAGCGATGGCACAGGCCGATGGCGCACCGGCCATCGTCAAGCGCGAACAGGCCCAGCAGTGGCTGCGCCAGCAGAAGTACCAGCCCAGCGTGCTGCATATCGGCCTGGGCAAGCGCGTGGGCGCACGCCTGTTCGTAGCCAACGCCACCACCACCGACCACCCCGCCGGCGAACGCATCTCCGGCAACTACTCGGTCGTGACGGTGGAATCGGTGTTCGATTTCCTGCACCAGCGCAGCCAGCTGCAGCAGGAACTGGTGATCCCCCACGTGCCGGTGGCCGGAGCCGCCGCAGCCACACCCTGAATTCCCTTCTTTGCGACCTGGAGGTCCCGATGCTCCGTTACCTGCGTATGCCTGCCTCTGCCCTGCTGCTCTCGGCGCTGCTGGTGCCCACCGTCCATGCCGGCGCTGCGCCGCAGTTGAACAGCAGCGAGGCCAGCGTACTGATCACCTCGTTGATCGTGGTATCGGTTCCCCTTGCCGCGTCGGCAGGCCTGTCCGAACTCTCCAAGGCGCCGTTCAAGGCCAGCGAACGCCGTGACAGGGCCCGCCGCACCAAGGCGGTGCCGCTGCCACCGATGGAAGTGAAGAAGGTGGAGACCACGCCGGAGGGCGAGCGCCAGGTGCAGCTGCAGGTACCGGACAAGGCCGACCAGACCGCCACGCTGCGTTGGCCGGCGCGCGTGCACGAGGACCAGACGGCGGCCTTCGTGGTCGGCCAGCAGGTGCATTTCGACCCCACCGAAGCCGGTGCCGGTTGGACCGTGAAGAGCGCACAGGGCCAGGCGCTGGCTTATGTGCCGACCGCCTATGCCGCCGGCGATGTGATGAGCGAAGCACTGTAAAGCTGAACGGCCGGTTTTGGTTTTGCCGCGGGCTGGGCGGATAATGGGCGATCCCCTTTGTCCTCCTGGCTCGCCATGTCCGTGCGTCCTGCCCCTGTGTTTGCCCCGTTGACCGCCCGCGCCCTGGTGCTGGCGGTACTGGCCATGGGCGCGGTGGTGCTGCTGTCCAACGTACTGGTGCAGTACCCGATCAACGATTGGCTGACCTGGGGTGCCTTCAGCTATCCGGTCGCGTTCCTGGTCAGCAACCTGATCAACCGCCGCTTCGGCCCGGGCCCGGCCCGCCGCGTGGCGTGGATCGGTTTTGCGGTGGCAGTGCTGCTGTCGATCTGGGTGGCCACGCCGCGCATTGCCATTGCCTCCTGCTCGGCCTTCATCGTGGCCCAGCTGCTGGACATCACCGTATTCGACCGCCTGCGCCGTGGCAGCTGGTGGCGTGCGCCGATGGTGGCCACGACCTGCAGTGCAACGGTGGATACCACCATTTTCTGGTCGATCGCCTTTGCCGGTTCCACCCTGCCGTGGGTGAGCTGGGCCGCCGGCGATCTGGCGGTGAAGCTAGCGATCGGCGTGTGCCTGCTGGCCCCGTTCCGTGCGTTGTTGTGGAAGATGGCGCCGCTGCGCGCCACCAGCTGACCGCCGTCGCTCTGGTAGGTGCCAACCTTGG
>NZ_RAHU01000005.1:0-475844 GCF_009659995.1 Stenotrophomonas sp. MH181796 | reverse complement strand
ACGGGCTGGCATATGCACGTGCAAGCACCCGCAGCGTACCGACATGCTTCACGGCCAGCGCGGAAGCTTTCCCTCCCTGGTTGGACTCGCTGAGCTTCTCGGCCAGATCAAGCAGATTATTGAGAATGTCGGTCGCCTTGTTCCTTTGCCCCTCTTCCACACTCCACGCGGCAAACTGATCAAAACTATCCTGTTGATTGCCCAGCATTGCCCTGACCAGGAGGTTGTCCTTGTTGCTTGGATCATCCTTCACGAAGTCTGCATACCATGCAACTGCTTCATCGTCGATGGGCCCACCATGCAACAGATTCGCAACTACCTGGCTGTAATAGATGCCATCGGCCGGGCTGGTCTCATCGAAGTCGAACTCGGTGATCAGCTTGCGGCCATTCCACGACAGAAGATCGCGATGGTCCCCCTGGATCCGCTTGCGCAGCGCCTTGTCTTCGGTGGAGAACCTGCCGAATTCCTTCAGGTAATCCTCCCAGCCCAACCACTTCCCGGTGACGGTGTCACGCGTCCGGCCTGACGCCTTCTTCTTGATCTTCTCGATAAGCTCAAGTGCATCGGCCTCGAAGGCACCGCCGGGCACGCTCACGTTGCCGTAGCCGTTCTGCCCGCTCGAGGCCACGCCGCTGCCCCAAGGACCGCTCATCGGAATAGCGATCGGCGACCAACTCGCAGACGACGGAACAATGCCAGCCTTCTGCCGGGCCTCGAATTCAGCCTTCGTGATCATTTCCGCCCGAAGATCCATTGCGGACATCGCCGGCGGATTGCGATCACGGAAGTCGGCCTCGCGGACCCTGGCCTGCTCGACCAGCATCTGCTGGACGCCCACCAGCGTCACAGCTGTCTGCAGGCGCCGCGCACCGTCCCTTTGCGCCATCAACCACTTCACAGCCTTGCTGGGCAAGGTCAATCGCAGGTGCGCGGCTTCATGGGCCATGCCAACCGGGTCACTGACACCCAGGATCAACGGCCGCTTGGCGGCCGGATCCTTGGAGGTAGCCGCGATTGCGGCAGCCGCTGCTGCAACGTCCTTTGCGGATTCGCGCCGCTCTTCGGTCTGGGCATCTTCAGAAGCAGGCTTCTCCGGGACCTTGCCATCCCTGTCGAGCGCTACCTGCCCGGGACGATGAGGATTTCCGCGCAGACCTTCAAGCATGCGACCACGCTCAACGTCGTAGTCCACGATTGCCCCCTGGATCGCCCCATCCGAAAGCGCCAGCACACGGTCACTCTGACCGTTGGACGCGTTCAGCCGGGTAAAGCGCTGATTCAGGAGTTCCGGCTTTGCAGCGTAGTTCTGCCTTACCTTCAGGGACAGCGGCACTTCGCTGAAACCTACCCAGACCTCGCCCGCTTTGGAAGGCTCCTTGATGTTGATCAGCATGGCGGCGGCATAGCCTGCCGCACGCTCACAACTGAAGCGCGGCATTTCCTCTGGCAGGGGCGGATTCTCCAACGGAATCGGGCTGACATAGCCCGCCTCGTCAACTGCGTAGGCCTCCCACCCGTCCCCACCAATCAGCGCATGCATCTCTGAAGTCTGATAGTAGACGTAGACGTACCCCGTCCTCAGCGTACGCATGACATAGTCGGAGAACTTCAGGTCCGGCGCAGAAAGCCCAGCCATCAATTGGCGTGTCTGCACGCTTGATCGAGCGGCGTATCGTGCCTCCGCCAACCCCGGCCGGGTAAGCAGCACGGGCAATCCGGATTTGACGCATGACGGGCAACCACCAGCGCTGCACGCCTTGGTTCCCCTGGCCGCGCTGATGGCGTTGCTTGAGTATCGATTGCTATCACCTGAAGCCATAGCTTCTCTCTCCTTGAGTGGTCTCCAGATGGCGTGCGCCGGATCCGCCCTGCCTTACAGACATGGCCATGGCATCCCACCTGCTATCGGGAACTGCAGAAAGTGCCAGAGCAAGATTCGCGCCCTGCGCCTGCGATGCGGCTACAAGGTTCCGAAGCTCTGGTGACCTAAGAACATGATTGTCTACCTGCAATGCGTACGCTCCAAGCAGCACTTGGTCATGCAGCCCTTGTGCTCCAGCCGCCCGCGCCTCGGAAAGTGCGAACTCGGCCAGCTCAAGGTAGTTCTGGGGCAGGGCGGGCGCAAACCGCGCCCATCCTCTGAGCATGCTCTGCACAGCTTCGCAGTCGTCAAGCATGGTCACATCGAAATTCCAAAGATGCTCACTGCGCTCCCCCCGTGGTGTCATTGGCACGTGGAGTTCAGCAACACTCGAATCTCGCCCCAACACCAGGATCTGCGTCATGGGCCCTGCCATGAATGCCTGCTGGGCTGCGTCCAGGCGGCGCCACAGCCACTTCAGTACCCGCCGGTCCGCCAGGCGAAGGTATCTCCGCCCCTGTCCTGCAACCCGTATCGTACAGATCATGGCCCAATGTCTGACGACTTCGTCGGGATCTGAGTCGAAGCCAATCCACGGCCCGATAGCGAATCCATGTTCCGCTTCACGCTCAGAGTCCCGTTGCTCTTCCAGCGCTTCAAGGCAGGTGGTGTGCAGCAACGCGACGCCATGAGACGTGGCTTCCAGCAGAAGGAGGTACGGAAGGCGGGATGACACCCTGTCACGGAGCGGCACATTGATTCTGATTTTTGCTGCGCCCAGGTCCGCCAAGAACCCATCATCAAATGGATCGTGTACGAATGGATCAATGACTGCAGCGGCCCAACGCGGCTGACGTACTCCGTGCAGCCTTTCGCCGACGTCCCGGACCAACGACTCAAGTGAGTGATGAATCATCTCAGATAACTGCAGCGCCAGCAGTTGCCAGCTCGCTGTCCTTTGTTGGGCACGCCTTGAGGTCACCGGACGGCACCGCCAGCTCCCCCGCCACACTCGCCGGCCCCACCCACTCCCGCTGGCTCGCCTTGAACTCCACCTTCCCCGGCGCGCCCAGCTCGATGTTGTCGCCTTCGATGCGGATGTAGGCGCCGGCCGCGGTCGCCAGCAGGTGCTTGCTCGGCGCCGACAGCTGCACGTCCGCTTCGGTACTGGCGATGCGCACCTGCGTCTTGGCCGCCACGATCGCCTGGTTCTTGTGCGCGCGCGCACTCACCTTGCCCTGTGCCGCGTGCAGCGCGATGCCGCGCTCCTGGTTCGGGCTTTCGCCACTGGGCTGCACGCCCGCGGTGTACAGCACCAGGCCGCCGGCCACGGCCATCGTCAGTGAGCCCTGCGTCATCCAGTTCAGCGCCACGCCGCTGGCCAGGGTGGTGTGGGTGCCGCTCACCCAGACCTGGTCGGCGGGGGTCAGGCTCAACACGCCGGCCACGCCACTGCCCAGCAGCACTGGTGCGCTCCAGCCAGGCGCTTCGCCATCGCCGCCCGCGATGCTGCCCGCAGCACTGCCGCTGTGGGTGGCACGCAGCGCTTCCTGCAGCTCGGTCAGGGTGGTATCGACCGGCAGCTCTTTCGGGTCACTCGGCAGCTGCGCCTGCTGGTTGGCGGCCGATTCTGCCAGCTGCTGCAGCAGCTGCTGGCTTTCCTGCAGCTGGCTCAGTGCCTGCGGCGCCGCCATCTGCGGCGCGCCCTGCTCGGTGGTCAGCAGCAGCCCGCGACCGGCGCGCAGCGCGCCCTGGGCCTGGGTGGACAGCTCCACGCCGAAGCCTCGCTCGCCCTCGCGCACGTTGTCCTGGCCCCCTTTGAGGTGGCCCAGGGTGAGCGTGGTCTCGTGCTGGGTGGTGGACAGCTGCGCGCGGCCCTGCCCGGGCGTATCGTCGAAGCGCAGTTGCTGATACCCGCCGGTACCGCCCTGGCTGTCGGCCAGCGCCTGGCTCTTGAAGCCGGTATACACCGCCGCGTGGTCGTTGCCCTCGAACCAGGCGGCGGCGTTGCCGGTGGCGTTGGCGCCACCGCCGTTGATCTGGTTGTGCTGCGCATCCTGCTGGCCACGGCCGTTGTAGACCGCGCCGACCACTACCGGGCGATCGATGTCGCCTTCCAGGAACGCCACCAGCACTTCCTGCCCACGGCGCGGCAGCACCACGCCGCCCCAGTTGTCGCCAGCCCAGGGCGTCATCACCCGCACCCAGGTCCAGGCGCCACCGTTGGCCGGTGCATTGTCATCGCCACCGGGGTGGGCCAGGCCGCTGCTGGCGTTGCCGCCGCGCTGCCACGGGAACTGCACCTTGATGCGGTGGTCGCGGTCGGACAGCAGCGGGTCACCGTCGCTGACCACGATGGCACTGAGCGTGCCGGTGATGGTCGGCCGCGGATGCAGGTGTGCACCATGGCCGTCCCCGGTCTGTGGCCGGTAGCTCACCTCGGAGGGAATGGCCACGAAGCGGTTGTCGTAGAACGCGGCGGACACGTCATCGGGCACATCGCCATAGGCCAGCCCGGACAGTGCGCCAGGCAGCGTCGGTACGGTGACGCTGGCCGGTCCGAGGGTCTGTTCCAGCGCGTCGAACACGTCGGCATCCAGGTTGTTGCGCGCCTGGTGCCGCACCGACAGGCACAGGAACGACGCATCCTCGTCCACCTGGGGATGCTGCGACAGGCCGAGGCGCGCGCCCGGCGCCAGCACTCGCCACTGGCCGGCGCCTTCGATCGTGTGCGCGCGCACGCGCAGCGCATCCAGGTGCTGCTGCGCGCGACGCTGGCCGCGGGCGTTGTCCTGCCAGCCATACGGGCCGCAGGTGTCGCGGTCGACGATGCCCAGGTCGTTGCCCTGCCCGGCCTCGGCACTGGCCTGGCGGCGTTCCAGCGTGCGGTAATCCCAGGTCGCGCGCTCGACCTTGCCCGGCCGCCAGCGGTGCGCGGTCGACCACTGCTGCACGCTGTCGCTGCGCTCGCTCTCGTCACGGCGGTGGAAGCGCACGCTGCCCAGTTCGGCCGTGTCATGGCTGTGGTCGGCCAGCACCAGGGTGTGCGTGCCGAAGTCCGCGCTGCCGGGCTCGCCGGCATGTTCGAACCAGTAATAGATGCCCTCTTCGGCCAGCAGGCGCTGGACGAAGGCCAGGTCGCTTTCCTGGTATTGCGTGGTCAGGCTGCGCCGCGCGTACTGGCTGGCGTCGCCCAGCGACCAGCGCCAGGCCGGTGCCAGTCCGCCGTAGTCGGCGAACAGGTCCTCGATGATCTCGACCACGGTCTTGTCGTGGAAGACGTAGCTGTCCACCCGCTGCGAGAGGAACGCCAGCCACGGCTGCAGGCGCAGCCGGTAGCGGGCCAGGCCGCCATTGCTGCCCAGCCGCTCGGCGGCGGTGATACGGCCATGCAGCGGACGCAGGCTGCCGTCGGCCTGCTGCAGCTGCAGCAGCGCGCCCTGCCCGATCAGCGGCGCCAACTGCAGGCCGGCGTCCAACGACAGGGCGGTGATCGTCCACTGGAAACCGATGCCGTCGATCTGCTCGACGCCATCCAGGGTTTCGGCCACCAGCACATCGCTGCCCAGCGACGTGTGCAGCCGCAGGAAGCGCTGTGCGTGCGAAGGGCCGGCCAGCGCGGCCCGCAGGTTGTTTACCAGATCCATGGTGCTTCCCCGGCTTCCCGTGCTTCAAGGTGGTCTGCATGCGGCATGCGCATCGGTGTACTCCGCTTCCCGCTTCCGCGCGGCCTGCGCCCCTGCAGGGGCGACAGGCACGCACGGCCATCAGGCAGCCTGGACGATCTCTTCCAGCTGCAGGCGCACGCCTTCGCTGATCTTCAGGCGGTAGTCGCGGCCGCCGGCGGTGATCTGCAGTTCGCGCACGTTGCTCACCAGCTGCGGCTTGCCGACCACCGGGGCATCCATGTGGATGCGCCAGGAACCGCGGCTGATCTGCGCGGCGATGTTGCGTGCATCCTGGCGGGCGGCCGGCACGGCGGTGTCCAGCAGTTCGATCACGTGCTCGGGGCGCAGGCGGTTCCAGGCACGCACACGGTCCAGTTCACGACCCAGGCCCAGTTCCAGGCTGTCGCAGTGGTTGAGGGCGGCTTCGCGGTCAAATCCATAGAATTCCATAGCGTTCTCCTTATGCTCAGTGTCAGGACACTTTGTATTTGAAGTCACCCTTCTTGCCGGCGGTGACCTTGATGGCGTTGATCCGGTTCCCCTCGGCCATTGCCGCCAGCACGCTCTCGGCGATTTCCGGCAGCAGGGTTCCGTTGAGGATGTGGTCAACGTTGCGCGCACCCGAGTCCACTTCGGTGCAACGCGCAAGCACGGCCTCCACCAGACTGTCGTCCCAGCTGAAGGTGGCCTTGTGGTTGGCGATGACGCGGTCGCGGATGCGGCCGAGCTTGAGCGTGATGATCTGCGCAAGCACGTCATCGTTGATGGGGTAGTACGGCACCACCTTCAGGCGGCCCAGGAAGGCCGGCTTGAAGGTGCGCATCAGCACCGGGCGCAACGCATCGGACAGCGCTTCGGCACCCGGGATCTCTTCGGCCGGCTTGTTCAGGCAGGCCTGCATGATCTGCGACGAGCCGATGTTGGAGGTGAGGATGATGAGGGTGTTGCGGAAGTCGATCTCACGACCTTCGGCATCATCCATCATNGTTGGAGGTGAGGATGATGAGGGTGTTGCGGAAGTCGATCTCACGACCTTCGGCATCATCCATCATGCCCTTGTCGAACACCTGGAAGAACATCTCCAGCACGTCCGGATGGGCCTTCTCGACTTCGTCCAGCAGCACCACGCTGTAGGGATTGCGGCGCACGGCCTCGGTCAGCACGCCACCTTCGCCGTAGCCGACGTAGCCAGGCGGCGAGCCCTTCAGGCCGGACACGCTGTGCGCTTCCTGGTACTCGCTCATGTTGATGGTGACCAGCTTGCGCTCGCCGCCGTACAGGATGTCGGCCAGCGCCAGTGCGGTCTCGGTCTTGCCGACACCGGACGGGCCGACGAACATGAACACGCCGCGCGGCTTGTTCGGATCTTCCAGCTTGGCGGTGGCGGTACGCACGCGCTGTGCGATCGCATCCAGCGCATGATCCTGGCCGATCACGCGCTCGACCAGCAGGTTGCCCAGCGTGCGCACGGTACGGATCTCGTCCTTGACCATGCGGCCCAGCGGCACGCCGGTCCACGCCGAGACGATCTCGGCCACCACGGTGCCATCCACCTGCAGCGGCACCATCGGCGTCTCGCCCTGCAGCTCGCGCAGCTCGGCCTGCAACCGCGCCAGTTCGGCGTGCTGCGGCGAGAGCTCCGGCTTGGCCTTGCCACGCTTGGCGGCCGGCTTGGCCACGGCGACATCACCGTCGCCCTCGTCGCTGGCCGGCTCGGCCTCGCCCGACGCGGCTTCGCCCTGCTCCATCTGCTGGCGCAGTGCGGCGATGCGGCCGGCAAGGTCACGTTCGCGGCCCAGGCGCTCTTCGTTGCTGGCCAGCACGGCCTGCGCTTCGGCCTGCTGCGCATGCAGTTCGGCCAGGCGCTCCCCATGCTGGTCACTGCCGCCAGCGGTCTCGCGCTGCAGTGCACCGATCTCCGCCTGCAGGCGGTCCAGGTGCTTGCGGGTGTCTTCGATGATGGCCGGCGTGGCGCTCTGCCCCAATGCAACCTTGGCGCACGCGGTATCGAGCACGCTCACCGCCTTGTCCGGCAGCTGGCGACCGCTGATGTAGCGGTGCGACAGGCGCACCGCCTCGGTCACCGCCTCATCCAGCACGCGGATGTTGAAGTGCGATTCCATCAGCCCGACCATGCCGCGCAGCATCGCCGCGGCCAGTGCCTCGCTCGGTTCCTCGACCTTCACCACCTGGAAGCGACGGGCCAGTGCGGCGTCCTTCTCGAAGTACTTCTTGTACTCGCTCCAGGTCGTGGCAGCGATGGTACGCAGTTCACCACGCGCCAGCGCGGGCTTCAGCAGGTTGGCTGCATCGTTCTGGCCGGCAGTGCCGCCGGCACCGATCATGGTGTGGGCTTCATCGATGAACAGGATGATCGGGTGAGGGCTCTTCTTGACCTCGTCGATCACGTTCTTCAGGCGGTTCTCGAACTCGCCCTTGACGCTGGCACCGGCCTGCAGCAGGCCCATGTCCAGGGTGTGCAGCTCCACGCCCTGCAGCACGTCCGGCACATCCTTGTCGGCGATGCGACGGGCCAGGCCCTCGACCACCGCGGTCTTGCCGACGCCGGCTTCGCCGGTGAGGATCGGATTGTTCTGGCGGCGTCGCATCAGGATGTCGATCACCTGGCGGATCTCGCCATCGCGGCCGATCACCGGATCGATCTTGCCCTCGCGCGCACGCTGGGTCAGGTTGGAGGTGAACTGATCCAGCGCCGGCGTCTTCGACAGGCCGCCCTTGGCCTCAGCCGGCGCCGCGTCGTCGCCCTCGCCGGCTTCACCACCGGCCGAAGCATCGGCGAAACGCACGGTCTGGACCGCTTCCTGCGAGCCCTCGGTGAGCTTGGCGAAGTCGTGCTTGAGCTCATCGCGCTTGAAGCGCACGAACAGCTTCGAGCCACGATAGGCCAACTGGGCCAGATCGGGCTCGGTCAGCAGCGCCAGCAGCAGGTGGCCACTGCGGATGCGGGTGGTTTCCGAGTCCAGCGAGGCGATCAGCCAGGCGTGCTCGAACAGCTTCGGAATGTGCTGGGAGAACACCGGCGTGCGGCTGTTGCCGGTCTTGAACTGGCTGATCTCATCATTGAGATCGCGCTCCAGCGACTCGGGCAGGATGCCGCTGCGCCGTGCGATCAACACGAAATCGCTCTGCGGCTGCTCGAGCAGCGCCAGGAACAGGTGCTCCAGGTCGACCTCGTAGTTGCCGCGCGCCATGCACAGGTTCGCAGCGCGCTCGGCCGCCTGGCGGCAGGTGTCGTCCAGCTTGCTGATCAGGGTTTTGAGGTTGATGCTCATGCGGAAACGCGCACTCCTTGCTGGAACCGTTCGGGGGCCGGCGGCACCAACACCACCGGCACGATGTCATTGCAGCGTGTGGATGCCATACGTGGTGTCCTCACGCGGGGTCGCCTGTGGCGCGGTGCACAGGTAGCTGTCCCAGCCCAGGCGCACACCGCCGCCCATGCCGAGTGAACTGCCCTCCACATCTTCCGCGCGCAGGACCAGGCGCACTTCATATTCGAGGATGCCGCCGGTCAGCAGCGACAACCACTTGGACAGCGCTTCGGCCGCACTGCCGCCCGGCAGGAAGGCGTCGAACTGGTCGCGGCGCAGCGGGCCGATGCGCAGTCGCAGGCGCAGGTCGCGCTGCCAGACGCGATCGCCGGCCAACGCGCTGGCGCCCAGCACGGCATTGGCCTGGCCCAGCCGCGTGGCCTGGCCGGTCGGCACCCGGTACCATGCGCCCACGAACTGCTCCAGGTGCAGCGGCACTTGGAAGTAGTCCGACAGCACGCGCTGCATCAGCGCCGCCGACACCGGTCGCTGGCGCACTGCGCCGGCGTAATAGGCCACGGCCTGGTCGAAGATCTCGCCCTCGCCTTCGTGCAGGCGGTCGCGCAGCTCGCTCATGCCCATGCCGAGCAGCGACAGCACCAGCGGCAGGAAGCGCTCGCGGCGATCCAGCTCGTACTGCAAGGCCAGACGATGCTTCTTCCAGGCAGCGTAGTGCAGCGATACCGCACGGGTGGAGAAGATGTCCAGGAACGCACGCGCGGTCCGGTCGCGCTGGTACAACTCCCGAAGCTGCAGGGTTTCGGTGTAGTGCAGCGGCAAGGCGCCGGCGGTGCCGAGCAGGCCCATGAACTGCGGGGTCAGGTGGACTTCGGCCAGCTCCTCGCCATGCAGGGCCTGTTCGATGGCCTCGCGATCCTGCAGCCGCTCGCCCTTGAGCGAATACACTTCGCCCTCGGCCGACAATTCGGTGGCCGGGAATCCGAGCGACAGCGAGTTGCGGAACCGCACGCGCATCGGCACGGCCTGGCCGGGCTTGACGCCCTGCCGCTGGAACACCTGCTCAAGCAACCGCACCGCCTGGAAGAACTGGAAGCGGTGCGGTTCGGTGAGCAGCTGCTGGGCTACGCCAGGATCGATTCGCCGCTGCGCGCTGGGCATCGGACGATCTCCTCCCCGCTGTCGCCGGAAACCAGCACCAGTCGGGTAAAGCTGTTGGCATGCACGTAGAGTGCGAAGAAGTGGTCCATCACCTGGGCGAAGGCGGCCACACCGGTGCCCACGAAATGGGCTTCATTGATCGTCAGGCGGATCTCCAGGCCGCGCACCACCGAGGCGAACTGGCGGCCGTGCATCCAGGTGGTCACCGGCGTCTGCTGCAGCTCGAGGATGCCGTCGATCTGCCGCGCCGAGACGTTGCTGCCGGACAGGTCGTACAGGCGCAGCATCTCCTTCAGCGCAGGCAGGCCACTGGCGGTCAGCGACAACTGGTTCAACGACAGATGCGAGATCAGGCGCCACTGGGCGTTGCGGCCGTGACGGAAACGCAGCGGCTTGGTCGGCTTGCGCAGCAGGCTGATCGCCTTGGCCGGGCTGCCACCTTCGATGCTCAGGTCACCGCCCGCCACACCGAAGGCCAGCTGGTTGGGCAGGTCCCGGTTGTTGCAGGTCAGTTCCAGGCTGACCGTATCGGTCTGCGGCAGCACCGGGTTGAATGACAGGTCGACGAAGCTGATCTCGGTCTCGAAGCCCGGGCTCTGCCGCGCCACGTCCTCGTCACGGCGCGCCACCCAGTACTGACCGGTGCGCTCGGGGTCTTCCCCGTGATGCAGCGAATAGAACGGGCGGAAGGCCTGGATCAGCTCACCCTGCGGGGTCTGCCGGATGCGATGCACCGAATCGATTGAGTGCACTTCATAGGCGAACGCGCGGCGGGCATCGGCCAGCACCGGGTAGTTCACCGTACGATGGGTGACACGGATCGGCTCGCCACTGGTGCGGAACAGATTGACGATGGGCGTGCACCCCAACCGCACGTTGTGCACACCCAGCTCGTCCAGCACCATCGTGTTGCCACGGTCCTGGCCGTGCGCCTGCAGCACCAGATGCAGGGTGAAACGGCGGCTGGCACCTGCCGTCACCGAGGGCAGGTGCAGGTCGACGAAGCCGAACTTTTCCGGATAGGCGAACAGCTCGGTCAGCAGGCGATAGGCAGGATGCGAACGCGCCGGGAAATCGATCAGCGCCTCGTCATCGGCAAACCCAACCGCGCTCAACGGCACCTTGTCGAGGCGGCGCCAGCGGCCATCCCCGTCGGACTCGACGTATGCCGCCTTCACCCCCAGCATCAGCGCATCACGCAGGGCCGCGCGCACCGAGGGCTCGCCATCGAGGAACAGGCGCAGGTGATCGGTTCCCAACTGGTGGAAACCCAGCTGATCGGACAGCAGCTGGAACCCCATCGAGATCTGGCCACCGGTTCCGGCCGGCAGCGTCGTGGCCATCGGTGCATCGGCCACACTGCGGTAGACCACCTGCTGCACGCCGATCGGCGCGAGCACGACGTCGTAGGCAGTGCGGAACTCGCACGGTACGCCACGCACCGGCCGGCTCTGCAGGGCGGTGCCGCGTGGCACGCGCACCGGCGCACTCAGTTTGGATGCCACCCCCTCCAGGTCGAAATGGGCAATCGAACAGGACGGGAACGGCCGCAGGTAGTGCGGATAAAGCACGTCCAGCAGCGCGTCGGTGAATTCGGGATAGTCATCTTCGATGCGCTTGGACACGCGCGCACTGAGCAGCGCGAAGGCCTCGATCAGGCGCTCGACATGCGGGTCCTGGCTGCCCTCGGCGGAGAGCTGCAGGCGACCGGCGATCTTCGGGTAGCGCTCGGCGAACTCGCGCCCGTAACGGCGAAGGTAGCCGAGCTCGCGTTCGTAGTAAGGCAGCAGGTCCTGCATCAGGCGGCCTGCGTGCGGCGTGCGCGGGTGACCTGGTACTGCAGGGTCGAGGGTTGCAGCATCGCGTCGAAGCTGACCGGCTCGCGTGCAGGCTCCAGGTCGAGCAGCGCATGGATGGTGAAATGCAGCCCACCGGCGAACTGGTTGCCCGCGTCCAGATGGACGTTGACGTTGCGCAGGCGGCGCTCATGGCGCGCCACGGCCTGCTCCAGCGAGCGGCAGATGGCGGCACGATCGTAGGCGTTGGCCAGGCTCATCGCGGAGAAGTCCGCCAACCCGTAGGTCAGCAGCGATTGCCGGCAATTGGGGAATTCCTTCATGTCGCCTTCCTGGAACGCGGCGCGCGAGTTCAACAGCCCCTCCAGGTCGCGGGCGATGGATTCCTTGTACTGCTCCAGCGAGACGGACTTGAATACCGGCCCGGCGCCCGGTTGCTTGGGGGCGTCGTCGAACAGTTTTTCCAGCAGGCTGGGTTCGAGTCCCTTCATTGGTCGATCCACTCAGGTTCGGCATCCGTGCGGGCGGCAGCGGTGCAGCAAAGGCAAGGCCGTTCCTGGCCCTGCCCGGCGATCAGACTGCGATGGCGCACGAGGCGCCATCGCAGCGACACAACATCACACGGTGTAGTTCGGGATGTTCTTGGTTGCGCTCCACTGCGCCACGGTCTTGCCACCAACTCCGCCTTCCGGCTTCTGCTGCTGGTAAGTCCACTTGATGGCGCCGAAGCTCAACTGAACAACTTCCTGCGGCATGCCTTCCTTGTCCACGGTCGTGGTGACGCGGTGGACCAGCACGTTCAGCAGCTCGACCGTGTAGTAATTGATCGCGTTGCCGTCCTTGTCGGCGCGCATGAACTGGATCTGCGCCTTCGGGAAGGTGGTGCCGTTGGAGGCGGCCTGGTTGAGGGCCGTGGAGGCGAGGTCGATCGACTTGGTGATTTCGATCGGGGACAGGTTCACGCGGGCTGCGGTGGTGCCGCCGGAGGTCGACGCGGTGGCCGAACGCGGCTGCAACAGATCCTGCGAGAACGACTGGATTTCGATCCAGTCCTTGTGCTTGTCGTCGTGCGACTCGCCCTTGATGGTGTCAATCGAGAGGAAAGCGTGCTGCATATCTGGTCTCCTAAATTCCGTTCTTCCGTGAGATTTGATGTGCCAGGCGCGGGCCTGGCGGTTAAGGGGGGCTACGCCCTCTTGAAATAAGCGTCACTGCAATCCGGGGAGCGGACTCCCCTGGACGCTTCAGTTACAGCAAATCGTTACGACTTTTTCGCGGACGCCGGCAGTTCGGCGACCAGACGCAACGAAACAGACAGCTCATCGAGCTGGAAATGCGGCCTGATGAAGGCCACCGCGCGGTAGACACCGGGCTTGCCCGGCACCTCCGAAACCTGCACAGAGGCTTCACGCAGCGGGAACTGCGCCTTGGCTTCCTGCGAAGCGTTGTCGTCCAGCAACACGTACTGGGCGATCCAACGGTTCAGGAATTCCTCGACGTTGCCCGCCGAAGCGAAGCTGCCGATCTTCTCGCGCATCATCGCCTTGAGGTAATGGGCGATACGCGAGACCGCGAAGATGTACTGCAGCTGGGCAGACAGGATCGCGTTGGCATTGGCCGAATCGGTGTTGTACTTCTTCGGCTTCTGTGCCGACTGTGCGCCGAAGAACGCGGCGTAGTCGGTGTTCTTGCAGTGCACCAGCGGCATGAAGCCGAGGTCACTGAGTTCCTTCTCACGACGGTCGGTGATGGCCACCTCGGTCGGGCACTTCAGCGCCACTTCGCCGTCGTCGGTACGGAAGGTATGGGTCGGCAGATCCTCGACCAGGCCGCCACCTTCCACGCCGCGGATCGCTGCACACCAGCCAAAGCTCTCGAACGCCTGGGTCAGCCGGGCGCCCATCGCGTAGGCGGTGTTGCACCACAGGAACTTGCTGTGGTCGGCCGCTTCGATCTCTTCGACGAAGTTGAAACCCTCGACAGTGGTGCCGTCCTTCGGGTTGTACGGCAGGCGCCCCAGGAAGCGCGGCATGGTCAGGCCGACGTAGCGGCTGTCCTCGCTCTCGCGGAACGACTTCCACTTGGCGTACTCGACCGTGTCGAACACCTTGGCCAGGTCGCGCGGCTTGCCCAGGTCGGTGAACGTCTCCAGGCCGAACATGCCTTCGCTGGCGGCGGAGATGAACGGCGCGTGCGCGGCAGCGGCGACGTGCGACATCTGCTCGATGAAGTACATGTCCTCCGGCTGGCGGCCAAGGAAATAGTCACCGATCAGGGCGCCGAACGGCGCACCACCGAAGGTGCCGAATTCCTCTTCATAGACCTTCTTGAACAGCGCACTCTGGTCGAAATCGATGGCCGACTTGAAGTCCTTGACCAGATCCTTCTGCGGCGAATTGAAGACCTTGATCTTCATGTTCGGGCCGGTGGAGGTCTGCTGGCACAGGTAGTGCAGGCCCCGCCAGCTGCCTTCCAGCTTCTGGAAGGCTTCCGCATGCATGACCGCGCTGAGCTGCTCGGAAATGATCCGGTCGATCTCGGCGATGCGTGCATCAAGGGTGAGGTTGAGGTTGTCGGAGACCACCACGGTACCGTCCAGGACTTCCTTCGCCAGCGCGGCGATGATGTCCTTGGCACGATCATGTTCGGTCTGCGACTTGGCGACCTTGCTCTTCTCGACGATCTGGTCGAGCAGGCCCACCTCTTCGGCCACGGCGGCCTGGGTGGCCAGTTGGCTGGCTTCGGCTGACATCGATCAGTCCTCCTTGGTCACGCCGAGCTTCTTCAGCTGCTCGGTGTTGTTGAGCACATCGGTCAACAGGTCTTCCAGCTTCTCGTTGCCCGCCAGCTTGTTGCGGAGATCGGCCAGCTTGGTGCGCGACTCGAGCAGGCGCCGCAACGGTTCGATCTGCTGGACCACCGCCTCGGGACGGAAGTCGTCGATGGAATTGAACTTCAGCTCGACGCCGAACTCGCCACCGTCGTCGCTGATCTTGTTCGGCACGCGATAGACCGCGCGGGGTGCGACGCCTTCCATCACTTCATCGAAGTTGTCCAGATCGACGTTGACGAACTTGCGATCCTTGACCTTCGGCAGCGGCTGTTCCGGATTGCCACTGAAATCGCCCATCACGCCGACCACGAACGGCAGTTCCTTCTGCTCGATCGCGTCACCCTTCTCCACATCGTAGGTGAGCTGGACGCGCGGCGGGCGGATCTTCTGCAGCCGCTTCTGGATGCTTTCCTTCTTGGCCATGAGTGTCTCCTGACTGGGGCCGGTTCCGGATCAGTTGCCGATGTTCTGGAACGGATCGGAGGTGTTCGAGCGGGCAGCGGGCTTGGCCGGCTGCGTCGCGGCGGGCTGGGCAGCAGCGGCGGGAGCCGCGGCACGGCCTGCACGGGCGCGGCTGCGCGGCTTGGGCTTGGGCGTCGGGTCGAGAATGGCGTCACCCATGGTGTTGCGCAGGGTGGTGGCCAGGGTCTGCGCTTCCTTGCGTGCGGTGTCCGACGCCAGTGCGCCACGGCCCTGCAGGCGGGTCAGCGACTGGTTGGCGACACGGAAGCCGGCGACGGTGATCACACCATCGGCCACCAGATCATTGGGATCGCGCTGGAGTACTTCCTCGGCTGCGACGATCGCGCGGGCGTACTGGCCCTGGTCGAACTGCAGCTGTGCGATGCGTACCCACGGCTCCTTGCGCGTCGGGTCGGCCTTGGCCGCCAGTTCGAACGCACTGATCGCGGCATCGGCGCCGCCAGTGGTGACCTGTGCTTCGGCGTTGCTCAGCGTCGTTTCGAACGGCACGACCTCGGCCTTCTTCGGCGCCGATGAGCAGGCCGCCAGGCCCGACAGCAACATCAGCGCGAACATCGGCCGGTACACAGCCTTCCCCATTGCCTTCACTTCCATAGTGATCCCTCGTCGAAATTAGTTCCTCAAGGAAGCCGAATCTCCGCCGATACAACGCACGGGATTCCTGCCCCTGTCGGCGGCAGTGTACATTCGCGAATACGCGTCGGTATAGTGAATTTCGTCAAGAATATGGCGAATTTGATAGACACAACCTTCACATCCCGATGTGATATCCGCGAGCAGAAAGTACTTATACGCTCAATTTTCGCCCCGCACCCCGAGCCGACCGACCGCACATGAATGCGCAACTTTTCTCATTCCATCGCGTGATATCCGTCACGATTTTGTCCCTGGTCATGTCCACGTCCCTGACCGGTTGTGCCAGTGACAGCAAGTTGGGCAAGGCAATGGACAAGACCCTCCAGGCCGTGGGCATCCGCGAGGGCAAGCCCGAGGCGCCCCCCACCATTCCGCTGCGCCTGTACGCCGGCAGCAACCTCAACGCCGGCAACGACAAGCGGGCGACGGCCGCGGTGGTCAAGATCTACCATCTGCGCAGTCTGCAACGCTTCGAACAGGCTCCCTTCAACGCTTTCCTCGACCAGGCCGGCGAGCAGGCTGCACTCGGCGCGGACCTGCTTTCGGTCAACGAAGTCGTACTGACCCCGGGTGCCCGGCAGGAATTGTCCGAGCAGCTGAGTGAAGGAAGTGCAGTGCTCGGCGTTGTCGCCCTGTTCCGCGCTCCGGCCGAGAATCGCTGGCGGCTCGCGTTCGACACCAAGGGCAAGACGCTTCCGCAGGATGGCGTCACCATCGGCGTCCATGCCTGTGCCCTGACCAGCGACAGCAAGGCGCTGTTGACACGTATCTCCGGTGATCCAGGCAGTCTTGCATCCATCCGTTGTGCAGGCGCGAAGAAATAGCATCGCGCCGGAATTCTGGCACTCGAATTCATCGATGCGATAGTATCCTCAGCGCAACGATTGCCCTGTTCGTTTGAATGTGCGATGGGATTCACATTTTCACATTACTGAAAGGGCATGCGCCGCTGCGGGGCGCGAGAACGTCGGAACCGACCCGCACTGGCGACTTTTTCAAGCTATTTCCAAGGATTGAACGTGGCTTATGTAAGCAGGATGTCGAAGGTTCTCTGGGGTGAAGGCCTGTTCCTGCGCCCCCAGCACTTCCAGCGCCAGGACGCCTACCACGAAGCACGGCTGCAGGATCTCTCGCAGACCCTGCACCCCTATGCATGGGGTGCACGCCGGGTGCGTTTCGATCCACATGCACTTTCCGGTGGCACGCTGCGCCCACTCGATCTGTCGGCGGTGTTCCCCGACGGCGAGACCTACGATGCGCCCGCGCACGACGGCCTGCCCGATGCGGTATCGCTGCAGGAGCTGCCGCCAGGCGTACAGTCCACCGTCGTCTATCTGGCACTGCCGCTGCTGCGCGATGATGGCGCGAACTGTGCCGATGCCGAAGGCACGGTTCTGGCCCGTTACCGCCAGGCCAACCGTGATACGCAGGACCTGTTCACCGATGCGGTCGAAGCCGAACTCGCCTTCCTCAGCAAGGCAGTGAAGCTGCTCACCGACGATCAGCCGCGCGACGCCTACGCCACGGTGCCGATCGCGCGCGTGCGGCGCACCTCCAGCGGCGGCTTCGAACTGGACGATGAGTTCATTCCGCCGTGCGCCCAGTTGCAGGCGTCACCGTTCCTGCATCGCGAACTGCGGGCGGTGCTCGATGCGCTGCAGGCGAAGGTCGATGCACTGTATGGCCTGCACCGGCAGACCTCGCAGAACATCATCGAATTCCGCTCCGGCGACATCGCCTCGTTCTGGCTGCTGCACACCATCAACAGCTCGTTCAGCGCGCTGGCGCATCTGCTCCACCATCCGCAGCTGCACCCCGAGCGCCTGCACCAGGAGCTGCTGCGCATGGCCGGCGCACTGCTGACCTTCTCCAATGCGTACCAGCTGGGCGATCTGCCGGTATATCGCCACGACCAGCCGGAAGCCTCCTTCCGCAAGCTGCTGGAGATCGTGCGGACCCTGCTGGATACCGTGATCTCCACCCGCTATTTCAAGATCGCGCTGAACGAGGTGAAGCCGTCCTACCATCTCGGCCGGCTCGATTCGCAGCGCATCGACGGCAATGCCTCGTTCTACCTGTCCGTCTCCGCATCGCTGCCGGCGCAGGAGCTGATCCAGAGCGTGCCGGTACGTTTCAAGGTCGGTGCGCCGGACGATGTTGAGAAGTGCGTGCTGTCCGCGCTTCCGGGCGTGAAGCTGACCCACGCGGCGCAGGTGCCTGCGGCGATCCCGGTGCGCCCGGGCAGCCATTACTTCGAACTCGACGCACGCGGCGCGCTGTATGAGCGCATGCTCAAGGCGCAGTCGTTGATGATCTACGTGCCGGCCGGTATTGCCGAACTGAAGATGGAACTCGTGGCGGTGACCTCATGATGAACTCCCCCCTGCCCCCGACGCCGGGCCCGATGCCCTCGCTGACCGCCAATGGCGCGATGGTCAACCCGACGCCGCAGGCGGCCAATCCGCAGAGCCTGCAGGACCTGATGGCCGACGGCTTCTACCTTCTGCTGCTGCTCAAGCGCGGCCAGCTGCCACACGATGCCGAGAGCTTCGTGCAGACGGTGCAGAAGTTCCTCGATGGCGTGGAACGCAATGCCATGCGCATGGGCGTGGCCTCGGAAGATGTCTACGCTGCCAAGTACGCGTTCTGCGCGGCGGTGGACGAGGCGATCCTGTCCCAGCCGTCGCCGCTGCACGAAACCTGGGAACGCAACCCGCTGCAGCTGCGCCTGTTCGGCGAGCATCTGGCTGGCGAACACTTCTTCGATCGCTTGGAAGAACTCCGGCGCCAGGGCGCCGCGCGCCTGCCGTCGCTTGAGGTCTACCACTATTGCCTGTTGATGGGCTTCGAAGGCAAGTACCGCCTGGAAGGCACCGAGAAGCTGGGCTACCTGACCGCGCGCCTGGGCGATGAGATCGTCTACCTGAAGGGCAAGCGCCACGGTTTCGCACCGCACGCACTGCCACCGGACAACGTCCGCCACAGCCTGCGCCGCGTGGTGCCGTTGTGGCTGCCGGCCGTGGTGGTGGGCTGCTTCGGCATCGTCGCCTTCTTCGGCATGCGCACCTACCTCGGCCACGAAACCGGCCAGCAGCTGGCCGCCTACAACGACGTGGTGCAGATGCCCGAGCGCACCGCCCACATCACGATCACCCTGCCATGAGCCTGATGATATGGACATCCCAAGCTCCTCACTGCTCGCATCCCTCGCTTCGCTGTCCCACCGCGAACGCCTGATCCAGCTGAAGGGGCCTGAGGAAGGCCTGGTCGTCGAACGCTTCGAAGGCATCGAATCGGTGTGCGGCGACAACCGCCTGCAGATCGACTGCCTGTCCACCGACGCGTTCCTGGACCTGGAGCCGTGGCTGGAACAGCCGCTGACCCTGCAGCTACGCCAGGCCGACGGTTCGCTGCGCCAGTGGCACGGGCTGTGTACCGAGGCTGCGCAGCTGGGCAGCGATGGTGGCCTGGCCCGCTATCGCCTGATCCTCGAACCGTGGACCGCGCTGCTGCGCCTGCGCCGCAATGCGGTGATCTTCCAGGATCTGGATACCCGCGCCATCTGCGAACAGATCTTCGCCGACTATCCGCAGGCCCTGTTCCGCTTCGACGTGCAGGCCGAGCTGCCGGCACGCGCGATCACCACCCAGTACCGCGAGACCGACTGGGCCTTCGTCACCCGGCTGCTGGCCGAAGCCGGCCTGGCCTGGCGCATCGAGCAGGCGCAGGACGACGATGCCGCACACACCCTGGTGGTGTTCGAGCCGGGCGCCGAGCTGCCCGACGCAGGCCGCGTGCGCTTCCATCGCGCCGACATGGCCGAGGCCAGCGACGGCATCACCGCCTTCGCCGAGCGCCAGCAGCTGGTACCCAACGCCAGCACCGTGGCCAGCTGGCACAGCGAGCAGGTTGCTGCCGTGGCCGCGCACTCCAGCGCCGATGCCGGCACCCTGCCCGCCTTGGAAGTCTACGTGCAGCCGCGCGCCGGTCGATTCGCCCAGGCCGGCTGGGCCGACGCCGAAGCACAGGCACGGCTGGACGCGCTGCGCGTCGGCCAGGTGCTCTACAGCGGCAGCGGCAGCGAGCGCCAGCTCAGCGCCGGCAGCACCTTCACCTTGGCCCAGCACCCGCAGCACGAAGGCCAGGCCTTCCAGTTGCTGGCCGTGCAGCATGTGGCCCTGAACAACCTGGACCAGGGCATCGCCGAGCTGCTGGGCAGCACCGCGCTGGAGCGTGGCGCCTACCGCAACAGTTTCCTGGCCACCGGCAGCGGCGTGCCGTTGCGCGCCCTGCCGCAGGACCGGCCGACCCTGCATGGCCCGCAGACTGCACGTGTGGTGGGCATTGCCAACACCGCCGTGACTCCCAACCGCGAGCACCAGGTACGCATCCAGTTCGGCTGGCAGCGCGGCAGCAGGCCCAATCCCGGCGGCCTGACCGACACCGGCAGCGCCCAGCCCGGACACGCTCCCGGCGACCACACCAGTGGCAGCTGGGTGCCGGTCGCCGAGTGGGTGGCCGGCCCCAACTGGGGCACGGCCTTCCTGCCCCGCGTGGGCAGCGAAGTACTGGTGGAATTCCTGCACGGCGACATCGACCAGCCGCGCATCACCGGCCAGCTCTACAACGGCGAAGTCGCTCCGCCCTTCGGCGGCGGCATCGACGAGAACGCACGCCACCCCGGCGTACTCAGCGGCCTGCACACCCAGGCCCATGACGGTAGCGGCACCCAGCAATGGGTGATCGACGACACGCCCGGGCAGCTGCGCACGCGCCTGCACAGCTCACTGGCCGACAGCCGGCTGGAGCTGGGCTACCTGATCGCGCACCAGGACACCGCCCGCGGCGCGCTGCGTGGCGAAGGCTTTGAACTGGCCACCCAGGGCTGGGGCAACGTGCATGCCGGCGAAGGCCTGCTGCTGTCGGCCAGCCTGCAGGAGCGCGCGGCGTCCACGGTAATGGACAACGCCAGCGTGGTGGCTCAGCTGAAGGGTGCCGAGCGCAGCCTGGAACAGATGCAGCAGACCCTGGCGCAGCAGCAGGTGCCGGGGTTGGCGGAGTTCGAGCGCACCAAGCAGCTGCGCGAGCAGATCGACCCGAAGGCGCAGGGCCGCTATACCGGCGACGTGAACGGGCAGAATGCGATGAAGCCCGGCAGCGATGGCCGCAGCCCCGGCGAGCAGCCGGTGGAACGGCTGGGCAAACCGCTGCTGCTGGCCGAAGCCCCGCACCATGTGGCCTGGACCACCCCGGCCAGCGCCGTGGCCTATGCCGGGCAGAACCTGCAGATGACGGTGCAGCAGGACCTGCACGTCAGCGCCGGCGAGACCATCGCCACGGTGTCCGGCGAGCACGTCTCGCTGTTCGCGCAGAGCGGTCCGCTGCGGGTGATCGCCGCGCAGGGCCCGGTCAGCCTGCAGGCCCACGACGGCGAGCTGGAACTGCTGAGCGATCAGGCGTTGACCATCACCGCCACCGACGACCGCATCGACGTGCTGGCGCAGACCAAGGTGGTGCTGCAGGCCGGCAGCAGTGCGATCACGCTGGAGGGCGGCAACATCACCTTCAGCTGCCCCGGCGAGTTCAAGGTCAAGGCGGGCGAACATCCGTTCATGGGGGGAGGCAGCACCCCGGCCAGCCTGCCGCCGCTGCCCGCTTTCACGATCAAGCCTGATCCGGGCCGCACCTTCGAAAGCACGTTCGCCTACGACCAGCTGCGCAGCATCGCCGAGCAGTCCACGCCGGTCGAGTTCGTCATGATGATGGCGCCGACCTTCGGCTTCGATGTTCCGGCGCGAACCTACATGAAGCTGCAGGACGCGCTGAAGAATGGCAGCCTGCAGGCGCCCGAACACAAGGTGATGGCCGGCGCGCCCTACCCGGCCGACTACGACAACAGCAAGCGCATCATCCGCGTGAACAGCATGGCGGCAGACCGCGCGGCGACGACCATCGAGGCGTCACGCGAACTGCTGGCGGTGCTGCTGCATGAGTTCGGGCACCACGTCGACAACGTGCTGCGTAATGATCTGGCGGAGAAGGATGCGAACGGCAAGCCGACCCTCGCTGCGGACAGCGGCAAGGAAGAAGGCACTGCACTCGCCTATCGCCTGGCGTTCTTCGACCTGGAAGGCACGCACGAAACCGAGTATGCGCAGTACACCTCGCCCGAGTTCAACGGTGCGTTGAAGGTGAACTATGCGGAAGTACAGGCTGCACTGAAGCAACAGGGGCCCGTGGCCCAGGAAACCAACAAGAGCGAGGATGGGCGCTACGAGGGGTTCAGTGCGGGTGATGGCCAGAACCATGACAAGCGACCCAGCGAGTCGTTTGGGCATCGATCGATTGAGGCGGTGCTGGGCAAGGTCGGCTTCAGCCGCGCTGAAATGAACGCGATCTATTTCGGCAACTGGCTGCGCGACTACTCGCAGCTGCTGGATCCGAAGATCGTGCGTCCACCGAATCTCCCAAAGGATCTTGGAAAGCACATCTCCCGATCTGCATTGACAAAGGTTGTCGACGTCCTGGCTGGCAGCGAGTTCTACGAACTGCGTCGAGGAAACTATCGTAACTACGGCGTAACCACTGAACGATTGGGCGTGTATCGTCCCAGCGAACACATCGACAATCCCAAGAACATCAAGCCGTCGCCTCCGGACCCCAGAACCATCGATCCGGACTTCGAGCCATGGGTTACGCCTGGCAGCGATCTGCTCAAGATCGACCCAGACCGATCGATGAAGCGCTACATCATCCGTTCCAGCGAATTCATGGAGGCCGAGCTTCGCAAGGCCATGTCATTGGGAATGACACCTGATGGCATGCGTCACTTCGGTTCGGCACTTCATGTGCTTGAGGATTACTTCGCCCATTCCAATTTCTGCGAACTGAGCCTTCGAAAGCTCGGGCATGGCAAGGTGCTGCCCTGGACTGCAGCGGCAACTTGCAAGCATTCGTACCCAGTCGTCACCGGCATGTTCGGCTCCACCGATGTGATCGCCAGCCTGGCCGAACCCATCGCACACAAGGTCTTTGGCATTGAAAGCTGGGAATTCAAAGCCAGCAAGCCCGGTGATCGCTCGGACGGCGAGAAGATCATGCTGATACTGCTGTCGGAACACAGTGACAAGAGATACTACGAAGCCTTCGAGAAGTTCCTCAAACTTCGTGATCGCATCGCAAGCATTCCAGGCCATGAGTATCTTGAACGTGCTGGCTGGATTGCCAGCGCCCCGATGCGCCTTGTGCTGAACTCATACAACTTCGTGTACCAGCAACTGCTGTTGCTGGTGGGCAACAGCGTTGACGATGCCCAGACCATGTTCGACTCTGATCCGAACAAGAATGGATCTACGGACCCCAGCCACTCCCAGCTCGCCAAGGATCACGATGTGCACCCCTTGCATACGCTCGCTGCCACCCTGGCCAGCAGCGCGGTGCAACAAGTGGGAGCTGCCATGTACAAGCACTGGCGAGGAATGCCCACGACCAGTCCGGCCACGATCGCGAAGTCCTACCTGGTGCACCCGCAAGACACCTCCTGGCAGGATGCACTGGTGGGCGCCTGGGCGAAAAAGCACCCTGCCGACATCCGGCGTGCTGCGTCAGCGACCGAGCTTGAGCACTTGCATGAGGAACACGGCAAGCACGCTCTGGAGGAAATTCGCCGGGTGGGTCGCTATGGATCCAAGAGTTGGGACTACATCACCAAGTTCTACGAAGATCTGTTTGGTGAAAAGAATCAGGTGAAGCCAAAGAAATGATCAGGAATCTCTTTCTTGCCTCGCTTCTCGTCCTTGGCTTCGGCGCGTGCAGCGATGCCCAGACGGCAGCTCCCGCGCGTGGCGAGGCCAATGCAGCGCCGCATCTCACGCTCAACGAAGACTACGTCGAGTACAAAGGGAAACGCCTGACCTTCAAACAGGACCTTGCCGCATGGGAAAAGGTACTTGGACCCACGCACCGCAACGCGCTTTCGGAGGCATCGGACATCGTTGTCTGGGACGATCTGGGCATCCGCGTCTATACGAACTACCCCAAGGACCTGACGGTCCGCACCGTCGCCGTCACCCTGAAGGGCCTGCCGGAGGACTCGCTGGCCTACATCGCACCGGGGGAAGGCGTTCGTCCCCGCGCCGACTACAAGGGAGCTGTCTCGGTCAGTGCGGTGAAAGTGGACAAGAATACCCGGGTCGGGGACATCGCGCGTCTGAGCAATGATCGGCTGCGCATCGACTGCAGCCGCGGCATCGATCTCTGCACGGCAAGCCGCAAGGATGACCGGTTCAAGGATGTCAGCACGTACTTCGGCGTCGACGATCGTCGATATGACAGCATCCCTTATGAGATCGAGTTTGGTCCAGGACGTGATGGCACCCGCTGAGCCCAAGCGTACGGCGACGGCTCTCTTCGCGACCAACTCACGACGTTTTCTGGCGATAGCGCTTTCATCGCTCTTTGCCGCATGCAGCGCCGCACCTCAGGATGAGCAGCCGAAGCAGAAGCCAGCGGCCATTTTCGAGAATGGCTCGATCCTCATCGGCTCACAGCGCGTTGAACTTGGCGCCCCCGTCAAGGCATGGATTGCCGTCCTTGGTAGCGACTATCGCTTCGCCGATCCTGAGTTACCGATCATGATGATCTGGGATGAACTGGGGATCGCTGCCTACACGGGCCCAACGAAAGAACATCGCGTCAACTCAGTCTCATTCGTCCTCCGTGTCCCTCCCAGGTCATCTGGCGGCTATGAACCTCCAGGAGAAGGAATTCAGCCACGCAAGACTTTTTCGGGTGCGGTATCGTTCTCGGGCACTCCTGTGAACAATACGACGCAGGTTGATGACATACCCCGACTGAGCGGAGGTTTACTGGAAGTACACTGCAGCCAGGGAATTGCCCTCTGTAGCGCGAACAGGACAGATCAGGCGAAGCTGGATTACTCCTTCTATTTCTCCGTGGACGATAAGCGCTACAGCAGCTACATATACAAACTCAACATCGAGAAAGACGACGCTCCAGATTGAGGAGGCACGGAACCACCTTCACAAGCAGTGACCACTCGGCCTCATCATCGACAGCGGGCAATTCAACGGCGACATGAAGATCTGCGACATCCCGGCCGCCCGATGCACGATGTTTGAGATTCACTGCAGCGAGGGCATCGGCACATGCATCAGAAATCGGGTTGATGGCACTACTCGTGGCTGCTCCATCTACTTCAGGGCTGACGAAAGGCGATACGATCGCCTCCCGTACACCATCGAAGTCAGCCGCGAGACCAACTGATGTACGCTGCGGTGCCATCGAGAATCCTCCTGATTTCGTTTTCTGTGCTTGCATTTGCTGCCTGCGATGCCAAGCATGCCCCGGGCTCAGGCGAAAGCAATGCAGCCCCTTTGGCTTTCCAGGATGACTACGTCAAGTACAACGGACAGCGCCTGGATTTCACTCAGGACCTGTCCGACTGGATCAACGTGCTTGGCCCCAACCATCGCACCGCGTTTCCCGATGACCCTGGCATTGTGGTCTGGGACGATCTGGGCATCCGTGTCTACACCAACCATCCCAGGAATCAACGTGTGGTCACAGCATCAGTCACCCTTCGCGGAGAACCCGAGGATTCGCTGTCCTACATCCCACCAGGCGAAGGCGTTCGACCTCGCCAGGACTATGCCTACTCCGTTCTGGTCAACGGTGTCCGCGTAAACAAGGGCACTCGCGTAGGCGACATCGCACACCTGAGCGGAGGACAGCTACGCATTGATTGCAGTCGCGGCATAAGCATCTGTGGCGCAAGCAGGAACGATGAAAAGTTCATCCAGATGAAGATGTATTTCGGAGTGGATGACCGACGGTACGACAGCACCCCCTATGTCATCGAATTCGGCCCTGGAAGCAACCCGGCTCATTGAAATTCATCAAGTACGATCAAGACCATAGTGCGCAGTCGTCAGTGGCACGAGGATCCCTTCGACAGGCGGACCTGCTACGGCGATCTGCTTGGGGAGAAGAACCAGGTGAAGCCAAAGAAATGATCAGAAGACATCTGCTCGCCTCACTCCTTGTTCTCGTTCTTGGCGCGTGCAGCGATGCACGGACGGCAGACCCTGCGCGTGGTGGAACCAGTGCTGCGGCGGACCTGGCGTTCAACGAAGACTACGTCGAGTACAAAGGACATCGCCTGACGTTCATGCAGGATCTTGCCGCCTGGGAAAAGGTACTTGGCTCCACGCACCGCAACGCGCTTTCGGATGCCTCGGACATCGTTGTCTGGGACGACCTGGGCATCCGTATCTATACGAACTACCCAAAGGATCTGACGGTCCGCACCGTCGCCGTCACCCTGAAGGGCCTGCCTGAGGACGCGCTGGCCTACATTGCGCCCGGTGAAGGCGTTCGTCCGGGCAAGGACTACACGGGCACTGTCGCGGTCAGTGGCGTGAACGTGGACAGCAATACACGTGTCGGGGACATCGCGCAGCTGAGCAATGATCGGCTGCGCATCGACTGCAACCGTGGTATCAATCTCTGTACCGCAAGCCGCAGGGATGCCCGATTCATCCATGTCAGCACCTACTTCGGCGTCGATGATCGTCGTTATGACAGCACCCCGTATGAGATCGAGTTTGACCCGGGACGTGATGATGCGCGTTGAACCCGCGGTTTCGCCGACAGGTTCCTCTCGTTTCACGCTGCTGTTCGTACTCATACTGACTGCGGCCGGCTGTGGTTCGCATCACGTGCCATCGGCGTTCATGACCACGCCATCGCTGCCCGAAGCGGAACTGACAGAGCTCTACCCTGGCACACTGCTGAAGCAACTGGCTTTCAAGGACGTAGACGGCCCGGGCCTGCTGCTGCTTTCGCGCAGCGCGCAAGCATTGCCGGCGCAGGGCGACGCAGGACCGCTGGATCAGATCACGCTGCGTGCAGAGCTGTTCCGGCGCACCGATGAGGCGAGTCCTTGGGTTTCGCGCTGGAGCGTCGAAGATCCGGTTCAATGCGAAGGCCTGGATCTGGAGGCAGGCTATTTCCTTGATCAGGTGACAGCCACCGACCTGGACAACGACGGCCGAGCCGAGTTGACGCTGGCCAGCCACAGCGTCTGTGGCGGTGGCATTGACCCGCAGCAGCTGCGCATCGGGCTTCGCCAGGGCGAGCAGTACTACGAAGTGCGTGGCGAATCGCTGGTACACGTGGAAGGCGATGAACCTTTCGGCGGCGAGCGTCAGAACGATCCTGCGCTGGCATCAGCTGCGGCGCCGTTGCGTGCGCACATCGACAGCGTATGGGAAGCGATCAAGCGCGGGAGTTCGCCATGACCGCGCCATGGTGCCAGCGCCTGCATCCGCCCGTGCTCCTGCTGGTGCTTTCGGCTGCCGCAAACGCTGTCATCGCGCGCACGCCGCCGCCCAGTCCACTGCAACGTGCCTGCGCGGCCGACATCGAGGAACGTATCGAGCTGCGGTTCGCGGACGGCAGGCATGTAAGCGCCTGCGCACCTGGCGTCGGCGACGGCTGCGCGTACGGCAGCGGGCAGACCACGCTCGACGCTACGCCCGACCTCAACAACGATGGTCGCGCCGACGCGATCCTCACCCACTTCGGCAGCAGCTACGGTGACATCGACGTCACCCATAAACTGGTGCTGGCGCAGTGCCCGGACGGAACCTATGCGCGCCTGCTGGAGGGACGGTTCACCACGCTGGCCGCACCTCCGGCACCGCATCCGGCGTGGCCGGCGCTGGAGGCATCGCGTGACTGTCCGGGCGGCCGGGAAACGATTGCACTGCACTTCGAGCGGGCTGCCGCCCGCTACCGCGGTCCGGAACACTTCGATCCCGACAATGCCTGCACACGCTGAACGACACGGCTTGATCCAGCGCATGCCGTCGCCACGGGCGCGGTGCTATGGTGGCGCCATCATGCCCTCAGGAGTTGCACCCATGAACCGATACCGTCCCACCCACCTTGCCCTGGCCGCCCTCGCCTCGCCCCTGTTGCTGGCCGCCTGTGTCAGCACGCCAGGCCCGGAGGTGAAGGGCACGGGCCGCTGTGATGCCAGCCAGCTGGGCTGGGCGATCGGCCAGCCAGCCAACGAACCCAACATCCGCCGACTGTCCAGCGAAAGCGGTGCCGGCCTGGTCAACCCGATCGGCCCCAGCACCATCACCACCAGGGACATCCGCCAGGACCGCCTGCGCGTGTACGTGGACAAGGACAACATCATCACCGCGACCCGCTGCGAATAAGCACCGCCACAGGTTTCTGTAGAGCCGAGCCTACGCTCGGCTGCTCTCCGGTCAGGCCGCACGGAAAGCCAGCCGAGCGTAGGCTCGGCTCTACAGGGTTCAGGGTTCGGTGTACCCCGCGCAATCCGGCAGCGCCTGGTCGGGGTGGAACACCCCATCACTGAAGCGGAAAAGCCGCGTGTAGCTGCACGCTGGGTCCTGCTCGGTGCGGAGGTCCTTCTTCTTCAGCGGCCCTTTGGCCAGCGAATCCTCGAAGCGCGAGACACCGGCCGGAAACCGCGTGGCCACGGTCTGGTAGCGCAGTACCGGCATGCCCTCGGCCGCCGTCTCCAGCCCCAGTTTTGCCGAGAACCCATACTCATCGTGGCAGGCACCGGCACGCTGCTTGATGTCCTGCTCGCTGAAGCAGGCGCGGATCATCGCACTGCCCAGCCACGGCACGGTCAGCACGTCGTCGTCCACCTGGATGTCGTCCTGCAGGTGGCGCACGCGTGCCAGCTGCAGCGTGGACGCATCGGCACCGCCGCCGGAATACATGCTGCTGAACGAGACGATGCCTCCCACCAGTACATTCTGGCGGGCCCGCTGCTGCGGGTCGGTCACAGGCTCGTCGCTGCCAACACCTGGGGCCAGCCGCACGATCCACGGCCACAGCTTCAGATCGCTTTCCTGCGGCACGTCGATGCTGACGTGATAGGTGTGTGGCGTGCGCTGGCCCGGCACCTTCTCAAGTACTTCCAGCACGGTCGGCCGATCACCATCTTCGGTGACCGGCTGCACGCGCACGCACCAGGCACGATCGAGGGTGCAGTCATAGAGCCCCGCTGGTCCCGTCTCATCGGCGACCAGCACCTGCCCCAGCGGCTCCATCACATTGCCGGCAGCGTCACGCTGCTGCGGCAGGATCGAGCCCTGCGCCAACACCAGCGCCGGGGTGGCCAGCAATGCAGCACACACGGTCGTGCGGGCAACGATGGGGGGCATGGGCGGCTCCTGCGGTTGGGATTCCGATGGTAACCGTTGCCCGGGCAGAGTCGAGCCATGCCCGACTTCGCCTTTGCAGAGTCGAGCCATGCTCGACTGCTTTCTGTCGGGAAGAGCAGCCGAGCATAGGCTCGGCTCTACAGTAAGGACACGTTGTATCCGTCAATGCCCATTGCAGTCGCAGCCACCCCACCCTTTCGCCTTCGACGTCTGGCCGATGCCCGGATTGAACGTATTGCTCGGGTCCAGCTGCTTGTAGAATCCGGCCAGCGCTGGCTTGGCCGGGTACAGGTGGCCGACGTTGTGCTCGGCCGGGTACTCGGCGCCGCGCTGGTCCAGCAGTGCCCACATCGCGTGCTCGATCGCCATCGGGTCTTCGCCCTTGCGCGCGATGTAGTCCTGGTGGAACACGTGGCACAGGAAGTGCCCGTAATACAGCTTGTGCAGCAGGCGGCCATCGATATCGGCCGGCAACTGCTCGAACCAGTCGGCATCATCGCGGCGCAGGGCGATGTCCAGCGCCACGATGTCCTGCACCTGGTCGCGGTGTACCTCGCGGTAGCGCACCGCGGCGCCGGCCACGGCGAAGCGATGCAGGAAGGCCTTGCGACCCTCATCGGCCGTGCAGTGGAAGTAGCCGCCCTCATGGTCGGCAAAGAAGCCGCGCAGCCACGCCTCGGTGTCCGCTGCGTCCTGCGCGGAGACCTTCAGCAACAGATGATGCTCGTAGCGCTGGCGGAACTCGCCCATGCGCTTGGGCAGGTGCGAGGGCAGCAGGCCGGTCAGCACCTGCATCAGCCGGTCGGTCACGCCGCGCAGGCCCAACCGCTCGAACCAGCCATCGACGCGGCTCTTCAGTGCGAAGGCGGCCGGCACGCGGGCGGTGCCAAGGCGGTCGATCAACAGGAAGCTGTCCTTGCCGTAGCGTTCGCCGATGTCATAGGCATCGCGGTGGATATACTCGCCGGCAATCGGCAGGCGTTCGAAGCCGGTCAGCAGTTGGCGCCGGATCGCGGTCAGGCTGTCGGTATGGTTGCTGCCGATGTAGAAGACTTCGGCCGCCTCCTTCTCGAAGGTGTCCAGGCGCACCGCGAACACTGCCAGCTTGCCGGCAGATCCCGCTGCCTCGAAGTGGCGGCTGGGGTCGGCATTGAAGCGTGCCGGCGTATCGGCATCGACCCGGCGCACTTCCTCGGCGTAGCGTGGATCGGAGGCGGCGCGGCCATCGCCGTCCCCAACGTCGGCAGCACGGTAGTCACCCGCCTGCAGGCGCTGCAGGATCTGCTCGGGCGTATCGCCCAGCGCGATGCCCAGATGGTTGACCAGCTGCAGCTGGCCCTGTGCATCGACCTGCGCATACAGTGCCAGCTCGGTGTAGGCCGGGCCACGACGCACCAGCGCGCCACCGGAGTTGTTGCAGATGCCGCCCAGTACCGAGGCGCCGATGCAGGACGAGCCGATCACCGAATGCGGTTCGCGGCCCAGTGGCGCCAGCGTCTGCTCCAGCCGGTCCAGCGTCGCGCCGGGCAGGCACAGCACCTGGCGGCCCTCGTTCAACAGCTGGATGCCGGTCAGGCGCAGCGTGCTGATCAGCACGATCGGACGCCCATAGTCGTTGCCATCCGGGGTCGAGCCACCGGTCAGGCCGGTGTTGGCCGCCTGCAGGATGATCGCTGCCCCGCCCTGCACCGCCGCCTGCAGAACACGCCACAGCTCCAGCAGCGTACCCGGGCGCACCACCGCCAGCACCGGGCCGTCGCCGAAACGGTAGCCACGGCGGAAACGGCGGGTGGCCTTGTCGCCGGTCAGTACATGGCGGTTGCCGACCGCATCGCGCAACTGCGTCAGCACGGCATCGTGGCCACTCACGGCAGGTTGACCAGCGAATCGCGGCCGATGTCAGCGATGCGGCGCGCACCGGTCAGTGTCATCGCCACGCGCATTTCCTTGGCGATCAGGTCCAGCAGGTTGGCCACGCCGGCCTCGCCCTGCGCTGCAAGCGCATAGACGAAGGCACGGCCCAGCAGCACGGTATCGGCCCCCAGCGCCAGCATGCGCACCACGTCCAGGCCGGTGCGGATGCCGGAATCGGCGAGGATCTTCAGGTCGCCCTGCACCGCATCGGCGATGGCCAGCAGTGCGCGTGCGGTGGACAGCACGCCGTCCAGCTGGCGGCCACCGTGGTTGGAGACCACGATGCCATCGGCGCCGAACTTGACCGCATCACGTGCGTCATCCGGGTCGAGGATGCCCTTGATCACCATCGGGCCCTTCCAGAACTCGCGGATCCATTCCAGGTCCTTCCACGAAATGGACGGATCGAAGTTGCTGCCGAGCCAGCCGATATAGTCCTCCAGCCCGGTCGGATTGCCGCGGTAGGTGGAGATATTGCCAAGGTCGTGCGGGCGGCCGAACAGGCCCACGTCCCACGCCCAGTGCGGATGGGTGATGGCCTGGCCGATGCGGCGCAGCGAGGCATTCGGTCCACTCATGCCGGAGTGGGCATCGCGGTAGCGCGCACCCGGCACCGGCATGTCCACGGTGAACACCAGTGTGGTCACCCCCGCGGCCTGCGCCCGCTCCAGCGCGTTGCGCATGAAGCCACGGTCGCGCAGCACGTACAGCTGGAACCACATCGGCCGCTGGATGGCCGGTGCCACTTCCTCGATCGGGCACACCGATACGGTGGACAGGGTGAACGGGATACCGCGGCTGTCGGCCGCGCGCGCCGCCTGTACCTCACCGCGTCGGGCATACATGCCGGTCAGGCCGACCGGCGCCAGTGCCACCGGCATCGCCAGCGTTTCGCCGAACAGTTCGGTTTCCAGGCTCAGGTCGGACATGTTGCGCAGGATGCGCTGGCGCAGCGCGATGTCGGACAGGTCGGAAACGTTGCGCTTCAGCGTGTGCTCGGCATACGCGCCGCCATCGATGTAGTGGAACAGGAACGGCGGCAGCCGGCGTTGCGCTGCGGCACGGTAATCGGTGGAGGCGGAGATGATCATGGGGTCAACCGTGTGGGGAAGGTAGACGCGAGGCCCGCGCACGCCGGGCTTCGTTGTCATCGAGGGTGCGCAGCGTGGTGTGCACGAACTCGAGGTGGGCATGCGCGGCGGCGCGCGCGCGTTCGGGGTCGCCGGCCAGCACCGCGTCCATCATCTCGCGGTGCTGGTCGGACAACGGCGAGAAGGTCCTCGCCGAGGTGTAGAGCTTTTCGCGGCTCTGCGAGATGTTGGTCTGCAGCAGCTCGAACAGGCCGCGCATCACCTGCAGCAGCACCAGGTTGTGCGAGGCCTCGGCGATGGACAGGTGGAAGGCTGCGTCGGCCTCCGCCTCGCCGGTGGGGTCGTCCTTGCCGTGCGCGTCCATCATGGTCTGGAAGGCCTGGGCGATGCGTGTGCGATCCTCGTCGGTGGCACGCAGCGCCGCATGCCAGGCGGTGGCACCTTCCAGCGCGTGGCGGATCTCCAGCACGTCGAAGCGGTATTCCGGATCGCCCTGGAACAACGGCAGGTACGGCGCCAGCGGTTCATCCAGCGCCTGCCGCGCGCGCGCCGCGGGTTCGGCCACGTAGGTGCCGCCACCGACCCGTGCGGTCAGCAAGCCCTGGCTGGCCAACTGCGCGATGGCCTCGCGCAACGACGTTCGCGAGACCCCCAGCTGCACCGCCAGGGTGCGTTCGGCCGGCAGACGGTCACCCGGCTGCAGCCGCTGTTCCTGCACCAGGCCGCGCAGCTGCGCGGCCACCTTGTCCGAAATACGTTGCGTGCTCATGGCACCATTGTGGCCCGAAGCGCGCAGCGGGTGGTCGGCCTGCCGTGCATGGCTCAGGGAATCATCCAGGTCAGCCAGTAGGCCTGGGCCAGGGTGATCAGGCCGACCATCGTGGTGAAGATCAGGCTGTGCTTGACCGTGAAACGGAACAGGTCCGATTCCTTGCCGGCCAGGCCGACCGCCGCGCAGGCAATGGCGATCGACTGCGGCGAGATCATCTTGCCGGTCACGCCGCCAGTGGTGTTGGCCGCCACCAGCAGCACGTCGGACACGCCGATCTGCTGCGCCGTGGTGGCCTGCAGCGCCGAGAACAGCGCGTTGGACGAAGTATCCGAGCCGGTCAGGAACACGCCCAGCCAGCCCAGGAACGGCGAGAAGAACGGGAATGCGTCGCCGGTATGCGCCAATGCCAGTGCCAGCGTTGCCGACAGACCCGAATAGTTGGCGATGAAGGCGAAGGCCAGCACCATGCCGATCGAGTAGATCGGCATGCGCAGCTCACGCACGGTCTCACCGAAGGTCTGCAGCGCCGAACGGGCCGGCATGCGCAGCGCGATGATGGCGATCACCGCGGCAAGGATGATCGAGGTACCGGTGGCCGAGAACCAGTCGAACTTGTAGATCGCCTCGTAGCTGAGCGGTGCATCCACGATCGGCGGCATCTTCTGCACCATCTGGTCCAGGCCCGGCACCGGGATCTTCAGCACCCAGCTTTCCAGGGGGCCGCCCGCCGCGAACAGCGACTTGAACGGTTTGATACTCCACAGCGTGACCATCGCGGTGAGGATCAGGAACGGCGACCACGCCTTGGCGATCTGGCCGACGCTGTAGCGTGGCGCTTCCAGTGCCTGTGCAGCGGCCTCGGCGCTGGTTTCGGTGTCGAAGCGGAAGATCCGCACCGGCTTCCAGCGGCGCAGGAACAGGGTCAGGCAGACCAGCGATGCCAGTGAGGCGGTGATGTCCGGCAGTTCCGGGCCAATGAAGTTGGAGGTCAGGTACTGCGCGATGGCGAACGAGCCACCGGCCACCAGCACCGCCGGCCAGGTTTCCTTGATGCCACGCCAGCCATCCATGATCGCCATGATCCAGAACAGCACGATGAGGGTCAGGAACGGCAGCTGGCGGCCGGCCATCTGGCCGATCTCGAACGCGTCCAGGCCGGTGACCTGCCCGGCCACGATGATCGGAATGCCCATTGCACCGAACGCCACCGGCGCGGTGTTGACGATCAGGCACAGGCCGGCGGCATACAGCGGCTTGAAGCCCAGCCCGACCAGCAGTGCCGCGGTGATCGCCACCGGCGCACCGAAACCGGCCGCGCCTTCCAGGAAGGCACCGAAGGCGAAGCCGACCATCAGCATCTGCAGGCGCTGGTCCTCGGTGACCGACAGGATCGAGGCACGGATGATGTCGAACTGCCCGGTCTTGACCGAAACCTTGTAGAGAAACACCGCGCCGATGATGATCCAGGCGATCGGCCACAGGCCGTAGACGAAGCCGAAACCGGCCGCGCCCAGCGCCTGGGTCAGCGGCATGCGATAGAACAGCAGGGCTACGCCGAGTGCGATGGCCACGGTGATCGTGCCGGCCAGCCAGCCCTTCATCCGCAGCACGGCCAGAGCGATGAAGAAGAACGCGATCGGCAGCAGCGCGATCAGGCTCGACAACCACAGGTTGCCGGCGGGGTCGTACAGGTGTTGCCAGGGCTGCATGAAGGCTCTCGACTGGGGGCGGGATGTGCTCCACCGCACGCGGTGGGTCGCCGCGGTCGCCGATCATTGGTATTACCAATAATGATATCGATCAGACCACGTGCAGCGGATTTAACCGCCACTCCGGCGAAGCGCCTATTAGACCATAGGGCTAGACGCCATATTGGTCAGACCATCTCACAATGTAAGGGTCAGAGCCCCTGCGGGGATCTGACCCTGCCTGGGCCCTTGGGGTCGGATCCCCGCAGGGGCTCCGACCCCACTCCGCGTCAGATCTTCTTCTCCAGCCGCCGCATCACCGCCAGCACCAGCACGCACGGCACGCTCACCCCGATGGCAACCACGTACTTGCCGATGCCCACGGCGATGCCGATTGCTCATCTCGCGCTCGACGCCGAGCACGCCGCCGAGCAGCATTGCTGCGGCCACGCGCAGCAGGATCGAGACATCCTGGGTGAGTTGCATGGGCAGGCTCCGGGAGTTTCCCGGAGCGTCGCGTGGCACCCGTGGCACAGAGCTGAAGGCCACACCACAGCCCGTTCACCCGACAGCGCCGGGCCGTGTCCAACGCCTGCGCCATCTGTGATCAACGCATCACTGCGCCAGGTAGCCACCATCAATGGCGTAATAGGTACCGGTCGCGAACGAGGCGTCGTCGCTGGCCAACCAGGCCACCAGTGCCGCTACTTCCTCGGCCGTGCCCAGCCGCTTCAGCGCATGCCGCGCTTCCAGTGTCGCGCGCACCTTCGGATCCATCTTCTCCAGCAGCGGCGTGTTGATGAAACCCGGGCCGACCGCATTGACACGGATGCCATCTGCGGCATGTTCCCAGGCTGCGGTCTGGGTCAGGCCGACCACGCCGTGCTTGGCCGCTACATACGCGGTGGAACCGGCATACCCCACCTGACCCAGGATCGACGCCATGTTGATGATGCTGCCACCGGAACCCGCCGCACGCATCGCCTGGATCTGCGCACGCTGGCACAGGAATACGCTGGTCAGGTTGACGTCGATCACCCGCTGCCATCCGTCCACCGGATAATCACCACTGCTGGCCGCCGGCCCACTGATGCCGGCGTTGTTGACTGCGACATGCACGCCGCCCAGTTCCTTCACCGTGCGCTGCACTGCCGCTTCGACGGCGGCATCATCGGTCACGTCCAGCGCGACGCCGATGGCCTGCACGCCGCTGTCCTGCAGCTGTGCCACCGTGGCATCCACCGCGCCCTGCTTCAGGTCCCAGACCGAAATACGCGCACCGGATGCGGCGAGGGTCTGCGCGACCGCCAGGCCGATGCCGGATACGCCGCCGGTCACGATCGCGGTCTTGCCGGTGAGCTGGTAATCGATCATCTGCATTCTCCATCTGTGGGGGTATCGATGCGGCCTGCCGCCGCCAACGCCTCACGCTACGCCTTCATCCGTGATGACACGGGCGACAACGTGTCCGCAGGCGATCGTTCCACCCATGGAACCTCAACTCCAGTTGATGTATGGAATTGCGTACGGATATGCATGCAGAACGCCGCCGTATGTTCCACGGAAGATTCAACTTGGCCATATTGACCAATCGTTTTGACCATCTCGAAATCAAATGCGGGTGAATCAAGGCGACAATGGGAAACGTTTCCAGTTTCTTCGACACACTCATTCCAATCTGGCGTTTCCCCAGCCATCCAGCGTGCCGTCGCCACCGCATCGCAGCGGGTCTGCACAGGCCACGACCGGAACTGCATCTGCAATGCAGAGCGCATGGGCGAGGTACTGCCAGCGTCCACCTCCTGCGCACGTGCCGAGCAATGTCCCGATATTTCACTTTCGCCGATTACCGCCGCTTCGGCCATCGCCATGGCTTTGATTACCGCGCCGATCCGGAACACCTGCGCGACGATCAGTGGGCCGGCCACGGCGAGGTCAATGAACAGTTCCTGCGTGGCGGCATGAGCCTGATCGCGTCCGACGTCCATAATCGTTTCCCGTATGTGGCCACTGCCCAGCAGAGCCCCGGGTTGGCCATCCGGGTGATGCTGCAGGGGCAGGTCGACGTCCGCATTCCGCGACGCGGCGGCTTCACCCTGCGCGCCGGCACCGCCATGACCGCGCACCACCGGGAACAGGTCGAGATGACCGGCTCACATCCCGGCGAAACGCGCATGCGCGGCGTCAGCGTGATGGTGCCGGGCCAGATCGATCCGGATCTGTTCCAGCTGCCGCAGCTGGAAACAGCGCTCAATACCCACCTGGAATGCCGCCACTGGGCGATTCCGCACACCCTGCTGCCGGTGCTGGGCCAGCTGTTCGACAGCCCCTGGCAGGACGGCATCGACGCGTTGTGGCGCGAAGGCGTCGCACTGCAGCTGCTGGCCGTCGGCCTGCAAGCCGAAGATCTGCAGACCGACCATGTGCGTACGCTGCGGGCTGGCCAGCGCGAGCGCCTGGAGCGCGTGCGTGCCTACCTGCATGACGATCCCAGCCACGCGCATAGTCTGATCGAACTGGCCCAGCTGGCCTGCATGAGCCCAAGTTCGCTGCGCCGTCATTTCGCCCAGCAGTACGGCTGCTCGGTGTTCGACTACCTGCACGAACAACGCATGCGCCACGCCGAGCAGGGCCTGCGCGAGGACGGCTGGACTGTCGAGCAGGCTGCGGCCGCCAGTGGCTACCGTCACCCCAGCAACTTCGCGGCTGCGTTCCGCAAGCGTTTCGGCCTGGTACCCAGCCGCTGGCGTACCGGGCCCTCAAAGGTCGGATAGCGGCTTCTGCGCTGGTAGGTGTCGACCTTGGTCGACACGCTTTGGCACCATCGCGGATGCCGGCCAGCGGCCGGCACTACCGCAGCCGCCTGAATCGACCTGCCATGGCCCAGCCCTGGTGGGTGTCGACCTTGGTCGACACGCTTTCACTCCATCGCGGATGCCGGCCAGCGGCCGGCACTACCGCGGCCGCCGGGTATCGCGCACCCGGCGTACCTCATCAAACTCAATACACCGGCAGATCGATGTAACTGGCCTGCGCCGCGCTGTGCCAGACCCGCTGCGTGGCCTTCTGGTAGTCGCCCGGTTTGGCCAGATAGATGTTCGGCACGTAGGTCTGCGGGTTGCGGTCGTACAACGGGAACAGGCTGGACTGCACCTGCACCATCACCCGATGCCCCTTCTGGAAGGTGTGGTTGGCGTTGGGCAGGTCGAAGCGGTACGGCAGCACCTGGTTCGCCGCCAGCGGCTTCGGATCACTGAAGCTTTCGCGATAGCGGCCACGGAAGATCGCCAGCGACACCGGCAGCTCGTAGCCGCCCATCTCCGGCGTCGACGCTTCCTGGTCCGGATACACGTCGATCAGCTTCACCACCCAGTCGCTGTCGGTGCCGCTGGTCGAGGCCTGCAGGTGCACCACCGGCGCGCCGCCGATGCGCAGCGGCGCGGCCAGCGGTTCGGTGATGAAGGTCAGCACGTCCGGGCGGCCATCAACGAAGCGCTGATCCTTGACCAGCCAGGTGGTCCACATGTCGCGGTCACCGAAACGCACCGGACGCGGCACGAACGGCACCGGCTTGGCCGGGTCGGACACGTATTCCTCGAAGTCGCCCTCGCCCGCCGCCGGTGCCTGGAACGCCAGCTTGCCGCCGGCACGCAGGTACAGCGGCTTGCTGCTGGCAGCACAGCCCTTGTCGCAGCTGCGTGGCCAGCCCTTCAGGCGATCCCAGTGGTTCTCGCCGGTGTTGTAGATCAGCACCGGCGGCGTATCCGCCTTCGGCGCACCGTCCACCAGGTACTGGTCGAAGAACGGCTTGAGCACATCACGGCGGAACTGCAGCGCGGTATCGCCATCGAACTTCAGCGCGCCCAGCTCGCTACCGCTGTAGTTCACCTGGCTGTGCCGCCACGGTCCCATCACCAGGTAGTTGCGGTTGTTGCCGCTGTCGCGCCCTTCCATTGCCTGGTAGGCGTGGTTGGCACCCCACATGTCCTCCTGGTCCCACAGGCCCTGCAGCCACATGGTCGGCACCTTCAATGGCGTCTTCGCCATCACCGCGTCCAGCGCCTGGCCCTGCCAGAAGCCGTCATAGGCCGGGTGCTCCACCAGTTTCTTCCACCAGGTCAGCTGGTCCACGCCGGTGAAACGTGCGTAGTCGCCAGCCGAACCGATACGCAGGAAGGTGCTGTAGTCATCGTAGCCGAGGCTGGGCAGCGGCGTGCCCTTGCCACGCTTCTCGGTCTGCATCGCGAAGTAGTTGAAATTGACCTGACGGAACGCACCGTAGTTGAGCCAGTCGTCACCCATCCAGCCATCGACCATCGGGCTCTGCGGCGCGGCCACCTTCAGCGCCGGGTGCGGGTCGGTCAGCGCCATCACCACGGTGAAGCCCTCGTACGACGAGCCGAGCATACCGACCTTGCCGTTGCTCTCCGGCACGTTCTTCACCAGCCAGTCGATGGTGTCCCAGGCGTCGGTGGAATGGTCCACCTTGGTGTTGTTCAACGGCCCGCGCAGCGGCCGGGTCATCACGTAATCGCCCTCGGAGCCGTACTTGCCGCGGATGTCCTGGAATACGCGGATGTAACCGCCATCGACAAACACCTCGTCGCCCTGCGGCAGCAGGTCGCGCATGCGCGGCGAATCACTGCGGCTGGCGCGGCCAGCTGCGTCGTAAGGCGTACGGGTCAGCAGGATCGGCGCATTGCGCGCGCCCTTGGGCACCACGATCACCGTATACAGCCTGGTGCCATCACGCATCGGCACCATCACCACGCGCTTGTCGTAGTCACGACCGACATCGGGGGCAACGAAGGGCTTGCCGCTGATGTCCGGGGTCATCGGCGGGGTTTCGGCGGCCAGCACGGTGCTGGACAGGCAAAGGGCGATGGCTACAGCAACGGCACGCACACGCATGGAGACCCCTCCCGGCAGGAAAGCCTCAAGCCTACTCCTGCCTTGTACCGTGAAGTGTGGGCGGGCTTTGCATTCTGCGGTGGATGCAGGCAGGACTGATGGCACATGTGCGGCCAGCTGCTGCGCCCGACGGCAACCGGTCGTGCCGGCCGATCAGGCCACCGGCACTTCGTGTAGCGCCAACCAGCGCCAACGGCCATCTTCCTGCCGCAGCACCGCCAGCGATTCCCGCCATGCGGGTACGCCGCCATCGATCGAATGCCCTTCGCGATAGCGCAGCACCGCCAGCGGTGACGGCGCTTCCACCGCCTGCACGGCTTCGATGGAAATCTGCAGCCCCGGCCGCGCGCCATGGCCACCCGCGAACAGTGCCTGCACGGCATTCCGATCCAGCCTGCGGCCACCGATACCGACCATGCTGAAGTCCGCGCAGAAATGCGCCATCAGATCATCCAGCACGTCGGTGCCGACGTCGGCACGGAACCAAGCCTGCAGCTTGTCGTGCAAGTGGTGGACTTCATGTTCTGCGGTGGTATCCATCAGATGTTCTCCGGTTGCGAAAGAGTGAGCAACTGCGGCCGGCGCAGCAGCGCCATCGGCAGCAGGGTCAGTACAGCAGCCAGACCCAGCGCCACGCCGGTGGCATGGGCCGGCAGCCATTGCATGGCCAATGCCAGCAGCAGCGCGATGGCCGCGGTGCCCAGGCAGAAGCTGAGCTGGCGATTGAGGTTCCAGAGTGCGCTGGCATCACCCAGCGCCTCGCCCTCGACCCCATGGAAGGCCAGCGTCTGTGCGGTGCTGCTGCACAGGCTGCCGCCGGCGCCCATCAGCGCGAACAGCAGCCCGGCCAAGGCGACGTGCGGCTGCGGCAGCAGCGCCATCAACAGCAGGCCGCCGGCCTGCAGAAGCATGCCCGTACGCAGTACCGTGGCCGGGCCGAAGCGGGCCAGCAGGCGCTTGCTGGCCGTGATCGCCATGGCCGAGGCCAGCGCCCAGGGCAGCATCAGCGCGCCGATGCGCGCCGCACTGTAACCGGCCTGGTGCAGCTGCAGGGTACTGACCAGCTGGCTGCCGATGAATACACCGGGTACTGCCAGGTAGACCAGCATCGCCAGGCGCAGGCCGCGATGGGATAGCAATGACCAGCGCAGCAGGGGTTGCGCCTGCTGCCGTGCATGCCGCAGGTGGGCCGCCGCCAGCAGCAATGCGATCAACAGCAGTACGGCGCCGGCGGCCCGATGGCCGGGTTCACCCAGCCAGGTCAGCGCCAGCAGCAGTGCGCCCAGCGCCAGCATCGCGGTGGACAGCGCATAGGCCTGCAGGCGTGGCGCACTACGCGCGCCATCGGCCGGCATCCACGCCAGCACCAGTCCAATCGCCACCACGGCCAGCGGCAGGCTGGCCCAGAGCACACCGCGCCAGGACAACCACTGCACCAGCAGCCCACCGAGCGCGGGCGCCAGTGCCGGTACCAGCAGCGCCACCAGCAGGATGCGGCGGGTCAGCGCGCCACGCTGGTCGGGCGTGCACTGTCGGTACGCTGCCGCCTGTGCCACCGGAATCAACAGGCCACCGGCCAGGCCCTGCAGCAGGCGCCAGCCCAGTAGCCAGCCGATACCCGGTGCTGCGCCGGCCAGCGCAGCGGCAACCGCGAACAGCAGCAACGCCACCAGCAGCAGGCGACGCTCACCACAGCGCGCGGCCAGCCAGGGCGCCAGCGGAATCACCACGCTCAGGCCCAGCATGTAGGCGGTGCCCACCCAGGCCAGGGTGCTGATATCGGCGTGCATCTCCGCTGCCAATGCCGGATAGGCCACCGTGGCGATGAACATGTTGACCAGATCCAGGGCGAACACCAGCAGGAAGATCGCCTCATGGCGCAGGCGGGGGGACGGCATCGGCGGCGCTCCAGCGGGGAAGCGGCCAGCATGCCGTCCGGACCTTGTTGGAAAAACACGACGGCAGCTGCAACACTGTCAAACCTGTTTTGACAATGGATCATCATGGTCAGCCTCGATCGCTTCGATATCTTCCGCGCCGTGGTCGAGGCCGGCAGCCTGACCGCCGCCGCCGATCGCCTGGGCCTGAGCCGCGCGGTGGTCAGCTTCAACCTGAAGCGGCTGGAACAGGAGCTGGGCGTGACCCTGTTGCTGCGCAGTACCCGCCACCTGGCCCTGACCGATGCCGGCGAGCAGTTCCTGCAGCACTGCGTGCAGGCGCTGGATGCAGCGCAGGCGGCGATCGATGCCGCACGCCGCGACCAGCATCAGCTGCAGGGTGTGCTGCGCCTGACCACCACCCCGGAGTACGCACAGCTACGCCTGATTCCTGCGTTGGAGGCGTTCCGTGCACGGCATCCGGCCCTGCAGTTGCACCTGTCCACGTCACCCGCGCCGGCCGACCTGATTCCCGAACGCTTCGACCTGGCGATCCGCCTCGGCCGTCTGCCCGATTCGGGCCTGCACGCCAGCGAACTGGAACGGCACCCACTGTGCGCGGTGGCGGCTCCGTCCCTGCTGGCACGCCTGCCCTCTGCCGATGCTGCCGATGACCCCGTGCAGCTGGGCACCCTGCCCCGCCTCGGCTACCCGCGCCTGGCCGACGTGCCGGTCATCGCGCCCGACGGCAGCGACGCCTTGTTTGCCACCAACCCGGGCAATGCAGTGGTGCGCGTGGATGGTGCCAGCAGCCTGCGCGCCTTCGCCGTGGCCGGCGCCGGGGTCACCGTGCTGCCACGCTGGCTGATCGAGGACGACCTGGCCCAGGACCGGCTGCGCCCGGTGCTGCGCCAGCACCGGTTCCCGCAGCAGAGCGTGTACGCGGTCTACCCGCACAGCACGCAGCCCTCACCGAAGGTGCGGCAGCTGATCGATTTCCTGCGCGGGTGGTTCGCCACATGAAAAGGGGACGGAGGGGATCAAGTCGTTCATGCATAAGCGACTTGATCCCCTCCGTCCCCTTTTTCAGACACGGCCCTGTGCCGGGCCGTGTCTTCAGGCATCAGCGCAGCACCTGCTCCACCAGCTGTACATCCACCGTCTGCAGCGGTTCGGCGGCATTGCGCGACAGCTGTACCTGGTAACTGCCGCCGTCGATCTTCCACTGGCGGGCCTGCGCATCGTAGTGGGCCAGGGTCTTCGGCTCGGCTTCGATGCGGATGCGACGCTGTTCGCCCGGCTGCAGGGTCACCTTGTCGTAGCCGATCAGGCGGATCGGCGTGGTGCTGCCGGCCGGCAGCTTCAGGTACAGCTGGGCGACGTCGGCACCGGGGCGCTTGCCGGTGTTGCGGATGTCGACGCTGGCGACCAGGCGCGAGCCTTCCACGCTCACCTTCAGGTTTTCATAGGCGAAGGAGGTGTAGGACAGGCCGTGGCCGAACGCGAAGGTCGGGGTCAGGCCCTTGGCCGCCATCCACTTGTAGCCGACGTTGGCGCCTTCGATATCGAAATCGAACACATCGCCGAACGGCTTGGCCGGCTTGAAGCCGAGGCCGTCGATGTGCGGGCGCGGCAGCTGCGATTCGTCCGTCACCCAGGTCACCGGCAGGCGGCCGGATGGATTGACCTGGCCGGTCAGCAGCGCGGCAATGCCTTCGCCACCGCGGATGCCCGGGTACCAGGCCTGCAGCATCGCCGGCACCTGCGCCAGCCACGGCGTGCGCACCGGGCCGTTGGTTTCCAGCACCAGCACGGTCTTCGGGTTGGCCTTGGCCACGGCCGAGATCAGGGCGTCCTGGTTGTCCGGCAGCTGCATGTCCGGCAGGTCCACCGATTCGGCCGCCCACTGGGTGGCGAACACGATGGCCACGTCGGCCTGCGCTGCTGCCTTGGCCGCAGCGGCGGCGTTGGTGCCGTCCACATACTCGATGGTTGCATCCGGACGCGCCGCACGCAGCGATTCCAGCGGCGAGGACGGGTGGAAGATCACCGGGCCCGGCCAGGTGGTCGGCAGCACGCCCGGCACCGCGTTGGTGCCCTTGGCGGTCACGCCCACCATCGACGAACCACCGCCACCGATCACGCCCTTGTCGGCATGGCCGCCGATGATGACGATGCGCTTCACGCTGTCGGCCAGCGGCAGCAGGTTGCCTTCATTGCGCAGCAGCACGCTGCCTTCTTCCACCGTGCGCTGGGCGACGGCGAAACCGGCCTCGGCGTCGACCTTCTGGTGCTGCGGCGGGTTGTCGAAGTTGCCGTGCAGGAACATCGTGCGCAGGATGCGCGCCACCATGTCGTTCAGGCGCGCCTGCGGCACCACGCCGCCGTGCACGGCCAGGCGCAGCGGCTCATCGAAGAACACCGCTGCGTCGAACACTTCACCGGCCGACTGCTGGTCCAGGCCGGCCAGCGCCGCCTTCGAGCCACTGTGCACGCCACCCCAGTCGGACATCACGAAACCAGGGAACTTCCATTCCTGCTTCAGCACCTGGTTCATCAGGTAGCCGTTCTCGCAGCCGTAGGTACCGTTGATCTTGTTGTACGAGCACATCGCCACGCCCGGGCGACCGGCGTCCAGCGCGATCTCGAAGGCCAGCAGGTCCGACTCGTGCATGGCCTGTTCGCCAATGCGCACGTCGTGGAAGTTGCGACGGGTCTCCATGTCGTTCAGCGCGAAATGCTTCATCGAGGAGATCACGTGCTGGCTCTGCACGCCCTGGATCAGCGCGCCAACCATCGAACCGGCCAGCAGCGGATCTTCACCGGCATATTCGAAGTTGCGGCCGTTGCGCGGGTCGCGCTGCAGGTTGACGCTGCCCGACAGCAGGATGTTGAAGCGCTGTTGCCACGCCTCGCGGCCCATCGTCGCACCGCCGGCAAAGGCAACCTGCGGGTTCCAGCTCGATGCGGTGGACGGGCCCGAAGGCATGGCCGTGGCGAAGTCGCCCGGACGGATGCCACCCGGATTGGTCACGCCGACGCCGGCATCGGCCGACTGCTGCGACGGAATGCCCAGGCGTGCCACGCCGGGCACGAAACCGGCCGAGCCGACCGCGCCTTCCGGCAGCGGGCCACCGTCCTTGCCCAGCCCGAAGTAGCTGTGCAGCATCTGGAACTTCTCATCCTCGGTCATCGCCTTCAGCAGCAACGCAGCGCGTGCATCGGCGTTGAGGGTGGTGTCCATCCACGGCGTGTCGCCGTGCTTGTCGGCGGCGTAGGCCAGGGTCAACAGCGTCGCACGCAGGGTGCTGCCTTCCACCTTGAACGGTGCGCTGCTGGCGGCCTGGAAACCATCGCTGAAGTAGCTGGCATCGGCCTCCAGCGCCACACGCGCCGGATCGAAGCCTGCGGCCTTGGCCGATTCACCGGCCACCGCGCCGAGCAGCACCGCCGGTGCACCCAGCCGCGAACGCGTAACCAGCGCCGGCAGCTGTGCAGCACCTGCGCCGGCATCGGTATAGACCGCCACGGTGTGGCGGCCATCGTCCAGGCGCAGGTAGTTCAGGCCCGACTGGTCGGGGCCGGATTCAGCGGCGATCGGCAGCCGGGTCAGCACGGCCTGGCCGCGCTGGGTCTGGCCATCGTCCTTGCCCGCAGCAATGAAGCGGTACGCGTAGCCCAGGCCATCGGCCAGCACCTGCAGCGGATCGACCTGGCCGATGCCGCGCTGCACCTGGCGCACGCTCACCGCGTCCACCTGCAGAGTCTTCAGCTGGGCGGCCAGGGCCGGCATCGCCTCGGCGGTCGGGGCCTGTTCCAGGGTCAGCACAGTGAACGCGGCGGGGTCGGCCCAGGCTGGGGCAGCCAGTGCGGCAGACAGGGCCAGGGACAGTGCAAGCGGCTTTGTAAACGTTTTCATCGGCAGGCGTAATTCCGTTGCCAAGGCAATCGGTCCAGGGAAAGTGCCGCCGAAGGGTGCAGCGTTCATGCCGCGCAGGGGTTGCCAGGCAACGTCCCGCAGGCCGAAGGACGGGCCGGTCTGCGCCTGGGACCCTCCTCCCGGCGTGACAACCTGCCTGTCCGGGCCGCGCAAGGCGACCCAATCATGTGAAGATTGTGCGAGGGCGTTCACACCTGTCAACAGGACCTAAGTCACAGGGGCAACGTGGCCTTCGGTTATCAGTCCATCACCGGCGGTCATCAGCGCGCCGCGCGAGGCTGCTGATAATGAGGGTCCCTGGCCACGAACCGAGCCCATGACCGTACATCGCGACTTCGACCATCTCTGGCGCGACCGCTGTGACACCTCCAGCCAACGCGCGCCGCGCGTGCTGATCCGGGTGTTCGTGGCCCCGGGTGAGCTGGAGCGCAGTGTGGCGTTCTACGAGCAGTTGCAGGGCGTGGTGGCCGATGCGGGGTTCCCGTTTCCGGAGGCCGGCCTGCGTCTGGCGATGGTCGGTGCGTTCCTGTTGCTCGAGGGCAGCGAGGCGGCGCTGGCGCCGTTCACTTCGACCACGGGAACGCTGCTGGTCGACGATGTTCGGCCCTATCACGACAAGCTGGTGGCGGCTGGCGCTGAAATCATCTTCCCGCTGCAGGTGGTCCCGACCGGGGCAGCGTTCAATGCGGTGCATCCCGATGGCACGGTGGTCGAGTACGTGCATCACCGGCCGGATCCGCAGGGGCGGTGAGGGTGCGCGCGGCCGGGCTGCGCCCGGCACCCGCGGTAGTGCCGGCCGCTGGCCGGCAACCTCAGAAGCAACAGCCGAAGCAACAGCGGGCTCCTGTGGGGTGGCGGGGTGGGCCCGGTTGCGGGGGACGGCGCAAGTACGTCCATGTAGCCTCGGTCGCGCCATCCATGGCGCTCACGCCCCCGCAACCGGACCCACCCCGCCTTCGACAATTCCCTGCACGGCCTGCTGTAGAGCCGAGCCGATGCTCGGCTGCTCTTCGTTCAACTGTCGGAATATTCGATTTCGATGGAGATTCATCCACGCATGGCGTGGATCTACAATTCCTCCATGTCCTCTCCCGTCCTGCCCTGGAATGGCACGCTGCTGCTGGATGCTCACGTGGCCGTGCTGCAGGGCCACGCTGGTGGCAGCGATACGCACGCGCACTACGCCCATCAACTGTTACTGAGCGACGGCGCGCCCTGGCAGGTCGAGGTCGATGGCGTACGGCAGCAGGGCCAACGGCTGTGGCTGCCGTCATTCCAGCCGCACGCAATCCTGTCGGCGCCGGAAGCGGGCTGCACGGTGTTCCTTGAACCGGCACATGCCGATCCCGGGCAGATCCAGCAGCACCTGCACGCGCTGCCGGGCAACGCGCTGGCGCTGCACGACTGGCTGCCACGGCTGAGCCGCCCGCAGCCGCTGGACCGCCGCGTGCAGGCAGCGCTGTCCCGTATCGCCGAGCACCTGCCCGGCCCGGTGCCGGCTGCCGATATCGCCGAGGCGGCACATCTGTCGACCAGCCAGCTGCATCGGCGCTTCCAGTCCGATCTGGCGGTGACCCTGCGCGGCTGGGTGCTGTGGCAACGGCTGCGCCGCGCGCTGATGCATCATCTGCGCGGGCACAGCCTGACCGACAGCGCGCATGCGGCCGGATTCGCCGACCTGGCCCATCTGTCACGCAGCCTGCGCCGCATGTTCGGCATCGGTGCCGCACAGCTGCAGGGCCTGCAGCTGCAGGCGGCCTGACACGGCCGATCATCCGCGCCTGCGCAATCCTTCCGGCAACTCCGGCACCTCGCCATGCGGCAGTTCGCGGAACGGCGCCAGCAGCTGCCCGGGGTAATCGCGCGGATAGTCCGGTTGGCTGCCGATGCCGAGGTCGCGTTGCTGCAGCCGATAGCCGGGCGCATCGAAGGCGGTCCCCAGCAGATGATCCCAGACAGTCAGGAACAGGCCGAAGTTGACGTCGCCGGCGGTGCCGTAACGCATGTGGTGGAAGCGGTGCAGCGGTGCCCAGGCCATCACCCGGCCCAGCACGCCCGGGCGCATGTCCACGTTGGAATGCTGCAGCAGCAGCTGGATGGCAATGGCGAACGCCAGCACCACGGCCACCGGCATCGGCAGGCCCAACAGCAGCAGCGGCAGCACGCCGCCGACTGCTTCGGCCGCCTGGTGCAACGGGTGCTTCATCAGGCCATTGAAGCCGTACATGCGGGTGACGCTGTGATGTACCGCGTGCAGCCGCCACAACCAGCCGATGCGATGGCTGGCGTAGTGCACCAGGGTGATGCCGAGATCGGCGCAGATGATGGCCAGCAGCACCTGCAGCGCGAATGGCCACTGCAGCGGCCAGGCCTGCCACGGAATGATGGCTGCCAGCAGCGGCACCGCCGCGATCGACAGCAGATTCAGGCTCTCGTTGACCAGCGCATGCAGGGTGTCACGCAGGCTGTCGCCGTGGTCATGGTTGAACGCAGGGTCATAGGGCCACACGCGTTCGGCGGCGAACGAAACCGCGATGGCGACCGCCAGCAAGGCCAGCAGCCATAGCGGATCACCGTGCAGGTGGCCGACCCAGACGACGGCAGCAGCGACGAAGCCCAGCAGGAACAACGGGGCATACAGGCGGAGCATTCAGTGCTTCATGGGCAATCCGGAAAGTGAGGGGCCTTCATGCTGGCGCGGCGTATGGGGCGCCGGCTTGAACAAACGGCGCAAGCGCGTGCTGCGGGTGGATGCCGAGCTTGGTCGGCACCGTGTTCCTGCATCCACGCATGGCGTGGATCTACCGATTCGCTCCGCCTTCCCACATCCACGCATGGCGTGGATCTACAATGGCGCCCTCATCGCGCCCGGGACCGGCATGGATTCCTTCAACCTGATGCGCGCCTTCCGCCGCATCGTCGAACGCGGCGGGCTGGCCCGCGCCGCCGAAGACCTGGGCATGTCGCCGGCCGGCCTGAGCAAGCAGCTGCGCACCCTGGAAGCGCACCTGGGCGTGGTGCTGCTGCAGCGGACCACGCGGCGCATGAGCCTGACCGAGACCGGCCACGCCTATTACCGCGAATGCTGCCGCCTGCTCGACGAGCTGGAGGCGCTGGAACGCGGCATCGCCGAACAGCGCGGCGACGTGGCCGGGCGCCTGCGCGTCAATGCACCGCAATCATTCGCGCTGAGCACGCTGTCGCCGCTGCTGCCACGCTTCCTGCAGCAGCATCCGCAGCTGTCGCTGGACCTTGTGATGGAAGACCGCCTGCTCGATGCGGTGGGCGAAGGTTTCGATGTGTCGCTGCGGTTGCGTGCCGAGCTGGACGACTCGCGGCTGGTGGCGCGCCGCCTGGCCTCGTTGCAGCAGGTGCTGTGCGCGGCTCCGTCCTACCTTCAGCAGCATCCGGCACCGCAGGCGGTGGACGATCTGCAGGCGCACAGCGTGCTGGCCTACAGCCTGTCCGACTCGCCCGGCAGCTGGCCGCTGCTCGGCCCCGACGGCCAGGTGACCATCACCCTGCCGGCGCGCGTCACCGTCAACAACAGCCTGCTGCTGCGCGACCTGCTGGTGGCCGGCATGGGCATCGGCGCCCTGCCCTCGTTCCTGGCGGCACCGGCGCTGGCCCGTGGCGAACTGCAGCAGGTGCTGCCCGACCACCGCTATCCGCCGCGCTTCGTGCATGCGGTCTACCCCACCTCGCGCCACCTGCAGCCCAAGGTGCGTGCCTTCATCGATTTCCTGCACGCCGAGCTGCCCGGCTGCGCGGGCCTGGATTCGTAACCGCCAGCGAAAACTGAGCTGCCCGCGGCGCGCTGTTTCAGCCACGCCGCGCTGCCTACTCTGCCGCCTCCCCTCTCACCGATGGCAGGCAGATGTCTTCCGTTCCTTCCCCCGCCACCGCCGCGCCGGTGGTCGATTTCTTCCACGACGTGGTCTGCGGCTGGTGCTTCGTGCTGGCCCCGCGCCTGCAGCAGGTCTCCGCCGAACTCGGCATCCAGGTGCGTCACCGCAGCTTCGTGCTGCAGGACTCGCGCGCGCAGATGGTCGAGGTGTTCGGCTCGATGGAGCGCGCCAAGGCGATCATCCTGCGCCACTGGACCGACTGCGCCGCGCATGAAGACAGCGCGCGCATCGATATCGAAGGCATGCGCGCACAGGACTTCGAGTATCCGTCCGGCTGGCTCGGCGCACTGGCCTGCCAGGCCGCCGGCGTGCTCGGCGGCAATGATGCCCATGGCGCGATGTTCGACGCGGTGCAATGGGCGCACCTGCACCAGCACCGCAACATCGGCGATGCCGAAGTACTGCTGGATATCGCCGAAGCGCTGGGCCATCCCCGTGGCGCCTTCGCTGACCACATGCGCAGCGACGCAGTGCGCCAGCGCGTGCAGGCCGACCGTGCCGACGCCGCTGCCCTCGGCATCCGTTCCATTCCCACCGTGATCGGCGGCAACGGCCTGCGCCTGCAGACCCTGCCGCTGCCGCAACTGCGCCAGGCCCTGGCGCACCTGGTCGCGGCCTGAGCCGCACCATCCCCACCCCAAGGAGATTCCCCATGACCCCACGTACCCTGGCCACCGCGCTGGCCCTGCTGCTGGCCGGCACCGCCGCTTCCACCACCGTGTCCGCGCACGAACGCGTTCCCTCCGGCCAGCAGGTCGGCACCAGCCCCTGGGGGCCGAAGGACGAGATCGGCCGCCTCAACCTGATCACCGAAGCCTCGCGTGCGGCGATCCTGTCGCGGGTCAGCGGCGGCAAGGCCTATGACCTGGCCACCGAATACTACGTCGGCATGCCCAGCTGGCAGGATGCCGGCGACCCGCACTACCAGTTCTGGATGACCCACACCCCGCGCGGCACGGTGATGGATGATCCGATGGGCGTGGGTGAAACCATGAACCTCACCCGCAGCTACACCGGCACCGCATTCTCGATGTACAGCCACACCGGCACCCACATCGATGCGCTGAACCACTTCGGCATCCACGGAAAGATCTGGAACGGCTTCGAGGCCGACAAGCACCTCGGTGACCGTGGCTGGAATGTCACCGGCATCGAGAAATTCCCGCCGCTGATCGCGCGTGGCGTGCTGATCGACGTGGCCGGCGCCAAGGGCGTGGACATGCTGCCTGACAGCTACCGAGTCACCCGCCAGGACCTGAAGGATGCGCTGGCACGCCAGCAGGTGAAGCTGCAGCAGGGCGACGTGGTGCTGATCCGCACCGGCCGCATGCGCCTGTTCGAACAGCCCAAGGCCTACATGGCCAACCCGCCGGGCATGGGCCTGGACGCGGCGCGCTTCCTGGTGGAGGACAGCGGCGCGATGATCGTCGGCGCCGACAACCTCAGCTTCGAGACCTTCCCCTCGGAGGTGTCCGACGACTACGTGCCGCTGCACACCTACCTGCTGGCCCAGCAGGGCGCGCCGATCATCGAGCTGGTGGCGCTGGACGAACTGGCCCGCGACAAGGTCTATGAGTTCGCCTTCATCGGCGGCCCGCTGAAGATCCGCGGCGGCGATGCCGCGCCGCTGCGCCCGGTCGCGCTGCCGGTGCGCCCGTAACCGGGGCCTGCGGGGGTGCCGCCCCTGGTCGGCATTCCCTCCCATGCCGGGTGGGTGCCGACCTTGGTCGGCACTCCTTTACCCCTTCAGCAACCTGAAACCCGACCTTCCGATTTCATTAGTAATTCTACTCACAAGGCGAGTAGCATGTCCGGTCTCAGCCCCTGATACCGGCCCGTCGATACTCGCGCCATGCCCGCCGTTTACGCCCGCTCCTGCCGCTTCCAGCCCGCCCGGCGCCTCCCTTGGAGGACCGGCTGATGGGTGCCGTCGTCGCCCTCGACCGGCTGCTGGACGGGCGCCAGCTGTGGCGCGGCCCGGCTCGCCAGGGACCGGCCAGCGACCACCTGGCCAGCGGTCACCCGGCACTGGACGCACGCCTGCCCGGCGGTGGCTGGCCGGCCAGCGGGCTGTGCGAGGTGCTGCAGGCCGCGCCCGGCGTGGGCGAGCTGGCCCTGGTCTGGCCGGCGCTGGCGAAGCTGAGCCAGCACGACCGCCCGATCGTGCTGGTCGCCCCGCCCTACCGCCCGCATGCCCCGGCCTGGGCTGCAGCCGGGCTGGACCTGGCCCAGCTGCAGATCATCCACGCCGCGCCGAAGCAGGCGTTGTGGGCTGCCGAACAGTGCCTGCGCTCGGCCGCCTGCGCGGCGGTACTGTGCTGGCCACACCAGGCCGACGACCGCTCACTGCGCCGGCTGCAGGTGGCTGCCGACAGCGGCCAGTGCCTGGGCTTCGTGTTCCGCGAGGCGCAGGCAGCGCGCAACCCCTCCCCGGCCAGCCTGCGCCTGCAGCTCGACCACGGCCAGGTGCGGGTGCTGAAGTGCCGTGGCGGCCTGCCACCCGCACAGCCGTTGCCACTGGCCATCGCCCACTGAGGCCGCGTCATGCATTGGGCCTGCCTGTTGTTGCCGCAGCTGGCACTGGACAGCGTACTGCGCCTGCAGCCGGACCCGCAGCGGCCACTGGTGCTGCTGCAGGGGCCGGCACAGCGCCGCGTGCTGCGTGCGGTCAGCCCGTCGGCACGCGCAGCGGGGCTGCGCCCGGGCATGCTGCTGTCGGCTGCGCAGGTGCTGGTGCAGGACATGCACCTGCACGACTACGACCCGAACGCCGAACAGCACACCCGGCAGCTGCTGGCCAGCTGGGCCTACGCCTACAGCTCGCAGGTCAGCCTCGATTTTCCGCACGCGCTGGTCATGGAGATCGGAGCCAGTCGCGCCCTGTTCGGTGACTGGCTGACGATCGAAAAGCGCCTGCGCGGCGAACTGCATGAGCTTGGTTTCCGCCATCGCCTGGTGGCCGCACCCACCGCGCATGCCGCGCGCGTGCTGGCCAACGTCCACGACGGCCTCGGCATCGATGCGCAGCAGCTGCCAGCAGCACTGGCGCAGCTGCCGTTGCCGCGTTGCGGCCTGCCCAGCGACGCGGTGACCGTGCTCGGTCGTTCCGGGCTGCGCACGCTGGGTGCGGTGCTCGAACTGCCGCGCGACAGCCTGGCCCGGCGCTTCTCACCCGAGGTACTGCAGCAACTGGATGCGCTGCGCGGCCTGCCCACCGCGCCACTGCGTTACTACCAGCCACCGGACCGTTTCGATGCGCGCATCGAATTCGAATACGAGATCGAATCCAGCCAGGCCCTACTGTTCCCGCTGCGTCGCCTGCTGCTGGACCTGGCCGCGTTCCTGTGTTCGCGCGATGGCGGCGTACAGCGCTTCGACCTGCACTTCGAGCATGACCTGCTGCCGGCCAGCGTGCTGACCATCGGCCTGCTGGCACCCGAGCGCGATCCCGCGCTGCTGTTCGAGATCGCACGCAACCGCATGGAAGCCTTCGCCCTGCCCGCCGGCAGCCGTGCACTGCGCCTGCAGGCCGAGCAACTGCCACCGTTCGTGCCCGCCGCGCGTGACCTGTTCGACACCCGGCCGGCACAGGCGATGCCCTGGAACCAGCTGCGCGAGCGCCTGCGGGCGCGGCTGGGCGATGACGCCGTGCAACCGCTGGCGGTGCAGGCCGACCATCGCCCCGAACGCGCCAATGGCACCCAGCCCGCGGCCAAGCCTCCATCGTACTGGCCGCTGCGCCCCGGTTGGCTGCTGGACACGCCGCAACCGCTGCGTGATCCCCGCCTGCGTATCATCGCCGGGCCGGAGCGGATCGAATCGGGCTGGTGGGACCAGGCCGATGCGCGCCGCGACTACTACGTGGTGGAAACCGCACACGGCCAGCGCGGCTGGGCGTTCCGCACTCGCAATGATCCGCATGCGCCGTGGATGCTGCACGGCTGGTTCGGCTGAGCCGTCATGCACAACGAACTGCCCGGCTACGCCGAACTGCACTGCCTGTCGGCCTTCAGTTTCCAGCGTGGCGCCTCGATCGCCGAAGAACTGTTCGCGCGCGCTGCCGGCCAGGGCTACCGCGCGTTGGCGATCACCGACGAATGCTCGCTGGCCGGCATCGTGCGTGCCTGGCAGGCGGCGAAGACGCATGGCGTGGCGCTGATCGTCGGCGCCGAATTCCAGGTCGAGGACGGGCCGAAGCTGGCCCTGCTGTGCACCGACCAGGCCGCCTATGCCGGCTTGTGCCAGTTGATCACCACCTGCCGGCGGCGCGCGGCCAAGGGCGAATACCGCTGCCTGCGCGAGGACCTGCTCGGCCTGCCCGACGGCCTGCTGTGCCTGTGGCTGGACCGGCAACCAGCGGCCACCGAACTGGAACTGTTGCGTGCCGGCTTCGATGATCGGCTGTGGTTGGCGGTGGAACTGCACCACGAACACGACGACGCACGCCGCCTGCAGCAGCTGCAGGCCTTCGGCGAACGCCACCGCCTGCCGCTGGTCGCCAGTGGTGATGTGCACATGCACGTGCGCCGCCGCCGCGCCCTGCAGGACACGCTGACTGCGATCCGCCACCGCTGCAGCGTGGCCGAGGCCGGCTGGCGCCTGTTCCCCAACGGCGAGCGCCACCTGCGCCCGCGTACCGCGCTGGCCCAGCTGTATCCACCCGAACTGCTGGCCGAGACCCTGCGCATCGCCGAGCGCTGCCACTTCACCCTGGAGCAGCTGCAGTACACCTACCCGCGCGAACTGGTACCCGAGGGCCACGACCCGGACAGCTGGCTGCGCGTGCTGGTCGAGCGTGGCATCCCCTGGCGCTGGAAAGGCGGCATCGAACCGGCACAACGCAAACAGATCGAGCACGAACTGGCATTGATCCGGGAGAAGAACTACGCCTCGTACTTCCTCACCGTGCAGGACATCGTGCGCTTCGCGCGCAGCCAGGACATCCTCTGCCAGGGTCGTGGCTCGGCGGCCAACTCGGCGGTGTGCTTCGTGCTGGGCGTGACCGAGATCGACCCGGCGCGCAGCAACCTGCTGTTCGAGCGTTTCATCTCCGCCGAGCGCGACGAGCCACCGGATATCGACATCGACTTCGAGCACGAGCGCCGCGAGGAAGTGCTGCAGTATGTATTCAAGCGCTATGGCCGCGAGCGCGCCGCCCTGACTGCGGTGGCGATCAGCTACCGTGGCCGCAGCGCGATCCGCGACGTGGCCCGCGCGCTCGGCCTGCCGATGGACCAGGTCAACGAATTGGGGGCGGCGATGGACCACTGGGGCGGCCACGTACCGTTGCCGGAGACCCTGCGCGAGCGCGGCTTCGATCCGGAAACCCCGCTGATGCGGCGACTGCTGGCGCTGACCACCGAACTGATCGACTTCCCCCGCCACCTGTCGCAGCACCCGGGCGGCTTCGTGATTTCCGAGCATCCGCTGTCAACCCTGGTGCCGGTGGAGAACGCGGCGATGGCCGACCGTACCGTCATCCAGTGGGACAAGGACGATCTGGATGCCACCGGCCTGATGAAGGTCGACTGCCTGGCGCTGGGCATGCTCACCGCCATCCGCAAGTGCCTGGCGATGCTGCAGCAGCATGGCCTGCACAGCGGGCGCATGGATGCGATTCCCGATGAAGACGGCCCGACCTACGACATGATCTGCGCCGCCGACACCATCGGCGTGTTCCAGATCGAGTCGCGCGCGCAGATGGCGATGCTGCCGCGCCTGCAGCCACGCGAGTTCTATGACCTGGTGATCGAGGTGGCGATCGTGCGCCCCGGCCCGATCCAGGGTGACATGGTCCATCCTTACCTTGAGCGGCGGCGGATCCTGCGTGAACAGGGACCGGACGCGTTGAACGACCCGGACAACCCGCTCTACCCGCCACAGCTGAAGCGCGTGTTCGCGCGCACCCTCGGCGTGCCGCTGTTCCAGGAACAGGTGATGCAGCTGGCGGTGGATGCGGCCGGCTACACCCCGGGCGAGGCCGATGTCCTGCGCCGCTCGATGGCCGCATGGAAACGCCGTGGCGGCCTGGAACCGCATCGCGAGAAGCTGCTGGCCGGCATGCTCAAGAACGGCTTCAGCCGCGAATACGGCGAGCACCTGTTCGAGCAGATCAAGGGATTCGGCGATTACGGCTTCCCGGAAAGCCACGCCGCCAGTTTCGCCCTGCTGACCTATGCCAGCTGCTGGCTGAAGTGCCATCACCCGGCCGCGTTCACCGCCAGCCTGATCAACAGCCAGCCGCTGGGCTTCTACAGCCCCGACCAGCTGCTGCAGGACGCGCGCCGGCATGGCATCCGCGTGCTGCCGGTGGACGTGCGCCACAGCGACTGGGACTGCACGCTGGATTTCGGCAAGGGGCCGGCGGCGATCCGGCTCGGCCTGCGCCTGGTCGATGGCTGCAACGAACCCGCCGTGCAGGCCATCATGCGTGAACGTGCGCGGCGCCCGTTCGACGATGTGGGCGACCTGTGCCAGCGCACCGCCCTGGATCGCCGCCAGCAGGGCCTGCTGGCCGATGCCGGTGCGCTGCGTGGGCTCAGCGGCCATCGCCATCGTGCACGCTGGGATATCTCCGGCGTGGAGAACCGGCTGCCGCTGTTCGACCAGGCCCGCGCCACCGCCGAAGCCCGCGTGGCGCTGCCCCTGCCCAGCACCTGGGAAGACATGCAGGCCGATTACCGCAGCACCGGCACCACGCTGGGCCGCCACCCGATCTCGTTCCTGCGTGCGCAACTGCGCAACCGCGGTTGCCTGGATGCCGCACAGCTGGCAGACCACGGCCATGGCCGACGCGTACGCATCGCCGGCCTGGTACGCATGCGCCAGCGCCCGCAGACCGCCAGCGGCGTCACCTTCCTCACGCTCGAGGACGAGACCGGCATGGTCAACGCCGTGTTCTGGCGGCACCTGGCCGACCGCCAGCACCGCGTACTGGTCGACACCCAGCTGATGCAGATCGACGGCCGCCTGGAACGCGTTGATGGCGTGCAGCATGTCATCGTGCAGCGCATGCACTGCCTGGATGAACTGCTGCAGGGACTGCGCAGCCACAGCCGCGATTTCCATTGACGATACACAACGTCACACAACGAACTGGCCATTGCCGGTCCGCATCCGCTATCGTCGGCACATCCAAGGAAGGACGACGCCATGCCCCGCGCACTGCTGCTGACCACGCTGGTGGTCTCGACCCTCGCCCTGCTTGTTTCCGGCTGGACCGCCTGGAGCCTGCATCGCAGCCAATCACCACAGCGCATCATCGAAGCACGCGGGCTGGTCATCCACGATGCAAGCGGCCAGCCGCGGGTGATCCTCGGCGCACCGGTTCCCGATCCGCTCAGCCAGGGCCGTACCCAGGGGCCGCGCGCCACCGCCTTGTCCGGCCTGATCCTGCTCGGCCCCGACGGCTCCGAACGCGGCGGCTACGGCACCAGCGACCGCGGCGGCGAAGCCCTGCTCACCCTGGGCGATGCCACCGGCACCACCGAAGTGTTCAAGGTCGTCGCCAATCCGGACCGTGGCGCCAGCCTGATGGTCAAGCACCAGAACAACACCGGCGCCATGCTCACCTCCTGGCAAGGCAAGCCGGAGCTGATGTTCGTCGATGACAGCGGCCAGTCCTACTACGTGCGCCCCGGCGCCAACGCCGCGCCCTGATCGGCTTCTGTAGCGTCGAGCCATGCTCGACTGCCGGTCATGTAGAGTCGAGCCATGCTCGACTGCTTCTACANTAGCGTCGAGCCATGCTCGACTGCCGGTCATGTAGAGTCGAGCCATGCTCGACTGCTTCTACACAACAGCAGCCGAGCATGGCTCGGCTCTACAAAAGCGAAGCAAAGTCGAGCAAGCTCGACGCTACAGACCGCACACCGCTGCCAGATCATCGGCCAGCTGCCGCAGCTGCGCCGATCCCAGCGCCGCACACGTAATGCGCAGCCCATGTCCCGGCGCTGCCACCGCGAACACTTCGCCTGCGCGCACATGCCATCCGCGCGAAGCCAGTGCCAGCACCTGCGGATGGCTGTCGGTTGGCAACGGCAGCCACAGGTTCAATCCTTCCATCGGTTGCGGTGTCGGCACGCCCCGCGCACGCAGCAGTTCCTGCAGCGACTGCAGGCGCTGCTGGTAACGCTCACCTGCCGAGGCGATCTTCGCCCGCTGCGTCGCCGACGCCAGCACCGAAGTCGCCGCATCCTGCAGCAGATGGCTGACCCAGCCGGTGCCGGACGCCAACCGCAACCGCAACCGCGATGCGGTCTCCTCATCGCAGGCCAGCCAGGCCAGCCGCAGGTCCGGACCCAGTGGCTTGGACAACGAACGCAGCACGGCCCAGCGACGACCATCCAGCGGCAGCACCGAGTGATAGGCCTGCTGCGAAAGCAGCGCGTAGTGATCGTCGATCAGCACCGCCACCTGCGGGTAGGCCGCCAACAGCTGCCGCAACGCCCGCGCCCGCTTCGCATCCAGGCTGGCCCCGGTCGGGTTGTGCGCGCGCGGGGTCAGCAGCACCGCGCGTGCGCCAGCCTCCAGTGCCGCACGCAGCGAATCGACCTGCATGCCATGCGCGTCCACCGCCACCGGCAACGGCGCATGGCCCACCGCATTGAGCACGTTGAGGCTGCCGAGGAAGCACGGATCCTCCACCGCGATGCGATCCCCCGGCAACAACCACGCCGCCAGCAGGCGTTCGATGCCGTCGACCGCGCCATGGGTCAGCTCCAGCGCATAGCCCTCCGGACAGTCCGCATCCAGCGAGGCGCGTGCCAGCGCCTGCAACCTCGGGTCGACCGTGCCTACGCCGTACAAACGCGGCGCTGCCGGCGCCAGGCGCAGGTTCGGCAGCAGGCGCGGGTCCGGGTTGCCACCGGCGAGGTCCTGCAGGGCCAGCCCTGGCGTGCTGCCCTCGCGCGCCAGCGTCGGCGGTAATCCGCGCACCACCGTGCCACGACGGCCCGCCGTGCTGGCCAGGCCCGCCGCATCCAATCGCTTGTAGGCAGCGGCCACCGTATTGCGGTTCACCCCCAGCTGCTCGGCCAGTTCACGCACCGGCGGCAGCACGCTGCCGGCCGGCAAGCGGCCCTTGCCGATGCCGTCGCGGATGCTGTCGAAGATCGACTCGGCGCTATGCCCGGTGATTTTCATTTTGTCCTATGCCAAAATATCTCTTGTCCTGTGCCAGTGTATCCCACCCTGGCCGCCCTGCATTGGAGGTGCCCGCATGCCCCTTGCCGCTGCCGACTGGCCCGTCGCCCAGTCCGTTGAACAGATCGCCGCCAACCTGGTCACGGTGCGCCAACGCATCGCCGACGCCTGTGCACGTGTCGGCCGCGACCCGGCCAGCGTGCGCCTGCTGCCGGTCAGCAAGACCGTCGATGACGCCCGCATCCGCATGGCGGTGGCCGCAGGCTGTCACGAACTGGGCGAGAACAAGGTGCAGGAGGCGCAGCGCAAGGCCGAAACAATGGCCGACCTGGGCGTGCACTGGTCGGTGATCGGCCATCTGCAGACCAACAAGGCGCGCTACGTGGCACGCTTCGCCAGCGAGTTCCAGGCGCTGGACAGCCTGCGCGTGGCCGAGGCCCTGCAGCAGCGCCTGCAACTGGAAGACCGCACGCTGGATGTGTTCGTGCAGGTCAACACCTCGGCCGAGCCGAGCAAGTATGGGCTGGAACCCGACGCAGTCGAGGCCTTCGTGCAGCAGCTGCCGGCCTTCGATCGCCTGCGCGTGCGCGGCCTGATGACCCTGGCCATCTTCACCCCCGAGGTCGAGCGCGTGCGCGCTTGCTTCGTGCGCCTGCGTGACCTGCGCGACCAGCTGCAGCGCGTCGCCCCGCCCGGCCTTGACCTGTCGCAGCTGTCGATGGGCATGTCCGGTGATTTCGAAGTGGCCATCGAGGAAGGTGCCACCGTGGTCCGCGTCGGCCAGGCCATTTTCGGCGCCCGCGCCACCCCGGACAGCTTCTACTGGCCGAACAGCGGAGCCCCGGCATGAAGCACGCGGTTGTGCTGCAACACGTTGCCTTTGAAGACCTCGGCACCCTGCAACCGTTGCTGCTGGCCCAAGGCTGGCAGCTGCAGGTGCTGCAGGCCGGTATCGACGCGCTGGACTCCGCCGCAACAGCCGACCTGCTGGTGGTGCTGGGCGGCCCGATCAGCGTCAATGACACAGCGACCTATCCCTTCGTCACCGACAGCATCGCCCTGCTGCAGCGCCGGCTGCAACAACAGCGGCCGACCCTGGGCATCTGCCTGGGTGCACAGCTGATGGCCCGTGCACTCGGTGCCAGTGTCGCTCCCAGTGGCGGCAAGGAGATCGGCTTTGCGCCACTGCTGCTGACCGATGAAGGCCAGCGCTCGCCGCTGCAGGCCCTGCAGGGCATTCCCGTGCTGCATTGGCATGGTGAGGCCTTCGAACTTCCGGCCGGCGCACGCCGCCTGGCCAGCACGCCGGCCTGCCGCCACCAGGCCTTCGCCATCGGCCACCACGCGCTGGCCCTGCAATGCCATCCGGAACTGGACGCGCGCCAGTTCGAGCGTTGGCTGATCGGTCACACGCTGGAGCTGGCCCAGGCTGGCATCGATCCCAACGACCTGCGCGCGCAGGCGCGTCGCTATGGCGCACCACTGGCCGCGGCCGCCACCGCAATGTTCGACCATTGGCTGCAGGACCTGCCGGAGACACCACGATGAACTACCGATTGCAGATCCACCGCGATGGTGCCCACTGGGGCCACTTCGACTGCAGCGGCCCCGATGCCCTGCAGCGCATGGACAGCATCGCCGCGCAGCTGCCTGCAGACCAGGGCTTCCAGTTGAAGCGGCAGAAGGGCGTCGGTGAAGAGCGCATCCTGTCCAGCAATGCCGATGGCCTGCGTGTACTGGCCGCGCAGATCCAGTACCGCGATATCTGACGATCGTCACGGTAGAGCCGGCCGCTGGCCGGCACTGGAATCTGCCGGCCAGCGGCCGGCACTACCCCGGCTGTTCGCCCGCGTGCGAAGCTTCACCGATGTTGACCCTGCAACGCGGCAACCATCGCGGGCTGCTTGTCGCCCCGCGCTGGCCCTCCACCCATATCCAGATCGAAGCAGAGGTGCTGCAACGCCTGCTCGATGCGCAGGCACTCCTGCCCACCGAACTGCGCCTGCTGCTCACGCGCGGCTTCGAATCACGCCACAGTCGCCTCGGTGGGTTCCGCCGCGCGGTGCGGCGGCTCGGCATTGCGGTGTTCCGCACCTGCTACCCGCAGCGCCGCGATGAAGTCGATGCCATCTTCGGTGCCAACGGTCACGACATCGATGGCCGTCACGTCGATATCTCCATGGTGTTGCACGGCCAACGACTGCGGCTGCTGCCACTGGGCGTGTTCACGCCACCCAACTGGCAGGCGCGCCGCGTCAGCCGCCATGCCTGGGCGGTCGCGCAGGTGAAGCACAGCCTGCAGCACTGCGGCTTCCAACTGCACCCCAACCCGACCGAAGCACTGCAGATCCATTGCGACTACCTGCCCCGGTAGTGCCGGCCGCTGGCCGGCAGCGGTACGCTGCACCACCCGCCATAGGCTGACGCACGCCCTCATGCAGGCGATACTCCCACCATGTTCGACGTACCTGCCCACCTGCATGGCGTCGCCTGCGATCTTCAGCAACGGCTCGATCGCATCCAGGCGCAGGCCAGCAACAACGACTACCGGCTGCTGATCGATGGAGAAGCACTGCGCTTCCCCGATCGCATCTACGCCGACGCTACGCGCCTGGAACGCCTGGCATCTTCCTTGCCGGGTGATCACCGCCTGCTGTGCCTGTGCCTGGCCACCCGGCATCCCGATGGCTTCCTGCGACAACGGGCTGTTGAGGCATTGGGGCAGGCATCGGTGCCGTGGGTTCTGGCATTCCACCTGGCGCTGCTCAGCGAGTATGTCGAAGAGATCGCGCTGACGATCGACCACCATGCCCGGAAGATTGGCCTGGCCGCCTACGCACCCTTGGCCCGCGAGAACGCCGCCTTCTTCGAACGGTGTATGCAGCGTGCCGCAAGCTATTGGAATGCCTACCACCGGCAGCGGCATCCAGCGCTGCGCACGTTTCCCGCCCACCGCTTGCTGCTGGAGATACGCAGCGCCAGCCGCGCGGGCTGATCGGCCATCCAATGCATCGGCCCCGCACTACAGATGCAAATGATTCTCTTTTGCTGTAAGGTGCAGCCGCTGCCCTTGCCGCCGCGGGCTGTTCCCTTTCCCAGTTGTCGCCCGCCCCGTGTCCACGCCTGTCGAACCGACGGATGTCGCGCAGCTGTGCGCGGCCCATTACCGGCCGCTGCACGCCCATGTCCGCCGCAAACTCCCGCAACGCAGCGACGCCGATGACGTCGTCCAGGAAACCTGGCTGCGTGTCGTCAAGGTCGCCGCCAGTGGCCTGCTGAGCAATGGCCGCGCGTACCTGTACCGCGTTGCCCACAACCTGATTGCCGACCATTACCGGCAACGCCAGCGCCGTCGCGAAGAAGCGCTGGATGACACACAGCTGCATGCCATCGCCGATCCTGCGCCGCTGCCTGAACAGCGCCTGCTCGACGCCGAACAGCTGCGCCATCTCGATGCAATCGTCGCCGCGCTGCCGCCGCGCTCGCGCCAGGTCTTCCTGCTGGCGCGTGTGGAACAGATGGCTCTGGCCGAGATCGGCCGCCAGCTGGGCATCAGTCGGCAGACCGCGCACGGCCATCTGCTGCGCGCCCTGGTCGCCCTGCAGCAGGTACCGGGTGCATGAGCCAGGACGCGATCACACGCGAAGCCGCCCGCTGGTGGCTGGATGGACACGATGGCACCCGCGACGAGAACGCGTTCGACCAGTGGTGCCGGGCCGATCCGCGCCATGTTGCGCAGTACCAGCATCTGCAGCAGCTGTGGCAGGCCGGTGCCACGTTGCCCAGCCTGCAACGGCAGCAGCAGCGCAGGCAACGCCGCCGCCTGCGCGAGGCCGGCATTGCCGTGCTGTTGCTGTGCGCGCTCGGGCTGTACAGCCGCCACGCCTCGCCGCCGGCCGCGCAGGTACTGCGCACCGCCGCTGGCGAGATCCGTGATGAAGCCCTGCCGGACGGTTCGCATGTGCTGCTGTCGCCGGGAAGCGAAGTCCATGTGCGCGTCGATGCACAACGCCGCCAGCTCCAGCTGCAGCGCGGCCAGGCCTGGTTCCAGGTCGCTGCCGATGCCGATCGGCCATTCCAGGTGCATACCCCGCAAGGCACTGTCACCGCACTGGGGACCGCATTCGATCTTGCCGTGCAGGGCGACAGCAGCGTGGTCACAGTCACCGAGCACAGCGTCCGCGTAGAGAGCGGCACCGCCAGTGCACAGGCCAGCGAGGGTCAGCAGATACGCTTCAACGGACACGCGCCTTCTGCTGCACATCCTGCAGACGGTGGCGTCCTGGCCTGGCGCGAGCGGCGCCTGCACTGGGTTTCGGCCCCTCTGGCCGACGTCACCCAGGGCCTGGACCGCTGGCACGGCGGGCATACCTGGATCATCGGTGCACGGCTTCGCCAACAGCCAGTCACCCTGCTGGGCAATGCCGAGGGTGCCGCCAGCAATCGCGACCAACTGGCCATGCAGCTGCATGTGCGGGTACTGCGCCTCGGCGCGGGTGTGCAGGTGTGGCTGCCGCCACGCTGGGAGCAGCGCGGTGCACCCTGACATCCGGCCCAGCACTGCGTCTACCCAGGATGACGACGCCCTGCGTCAGCCCCTGGAGCCCCCGATGCTGTGCCCCCGCCCCCTTGTCCTCGCCCTGTCGCTGGCCTGCGCCAGCACCGTCCCACTGCTGCCCAACAACGCCCACGCGCAGGCCGCCACGCGTTCCTACGATCTGCCCGCCCAACCGCTGGCCGCCGCACTGGACGCCTACAGCCGGCTGACCGGCGTCGATCTGGTGATCGGCTCGGCGCTGCCTGCAGGCCATGCCGCGCCTGCCCTGCGCGGAGACTTCGACGATGCACAGGCGTTGTCGCGCCTGTTGGCAGGCAGCGGCCTCCGCCCACGCTTCATCGATGCGCGTCGCGCCACGCTGGAACCGGCACCTGCCGAACGCAGCGATGGCAGCCGTCGTACCGGTCCGCTGCGCGTGCAGGGCACGACCGCGCACGCCCATGCGCCTGGCACTGGTGCCAGCCAGTATGTACCGGCCACCCGTGATGGCTTCGCTCCCACGGTCGGCAGCGAACGTTTGGCAATGGCCGAACGCCAGGAAGGCAACAGCCTGCTGCGTTCGATGCCGGGCACCCACAGCTTCCATTCGCGCAGCCAGCCCGGCCTGCAGGTCAACATCCGCGGCATGACCGGTGCCGGCCGGGTCAACACCATGATCGACGGTGTCACCCAGACCTTCCGCAACAACGCCGGGCATGGCTCGGGCGGCCCATTCGCCTATGTTGACCCGTTCCTGCTGGCCGGCGTGGACGTGCAGCGCGGTGCGGTCGCCGGTGGTGATGGCGCCGGCACGCTGGCCGGCAGTGCCAACTTCCGCACACTGGACATCGACGATCTGCTCGGCGAAGGCCGCGACTGGGGCCTGCGTGCGGGCTATCGCCATGGCAACAACGGCTATGGCAGCGGCCGCACCTTCGCCGGTGCGTGGCGCCACAGCGAGGACGGCGGTGACCGCCAGTTCGGCCTGCTCGCCGCCGCCAGCAGCAGTCGCAGCAGCGAGTACGCCACGGCGCGCGGGCAGAAAAACAATGCCGACCCCGGCAGCCAGCAACCCAGCAGCTGGCTGTTGAAAGCGCGCCTGCAGCCCAGTGACCAGCATCGGCTCGACCTGAGCCACATGCGTTACGAAAACGACTTCTACCACAACTATCCGTGGCAGATTTCCGCGCGCAACCAGCGCGCCAGCTACCACTACACGCCCTATTCGCCGTGGATCGACCTGCGTGCGACGTTTGCCAGCAACAAGACCCGGCTGTTCTACCCGCCGGTGGAGGACTCCAGCTACATCGGCCGCCGCACCCACAGCAGCCTGAGCAGCTGGACCGTGGACAACACCAGCCGCTTCGACATCGGTGCACTGCAGGCACGCTGGAACACCGGTATCAAGCACCAGTCGGACATCTACGTGGCCGACACCCCTGTCCTGCGTGGCGCCAATCCGCAGGGCCGCAGCCAGCTCGACAGTGTATTCAGCACGCTGGAGCTGCAGTACGACATCTATGCCCTGACCGCAGGACTGCGCCAGGACCGCTTCGGCATCCGTGGACACATCCCGGTGTGCTCGGATGTGCCCGGCCAGTGCGCGGAGATCAATGGCGGCGACATCGACGTGCGTCGCACCGAGCGCGCACTCAGCCCGAGCCTGGCGGTCTCACTGCAGGCCACCGATTGGCTGCAGCTGTTCGCCGAGGTCTCGCGCACGTCGCGGCCGCCGCGCGTGCAGGAAATGTTCTTCGAGAAGATCCCGCTGGAGGACGCCAGCGTCGCCGACGGCATCGGCGCCAATCCGTTCCTGCGCCGCGAGCGCTCGCGCAACCTGCAGTTCGGCGCCAACCTCAGCACCGACTCGCTGCTGGTCGACGGTGACCTGGCGCAGCTGCGGGTCACCCGCTTCGACAACCGCATCCGCGACTACATCAAGCCGCAGTACCTGCTGATCGTGCATCCGCCGGAAGTGGAACCGTTCGTGGTGCCGATCGACAGCGATCCGCAGCTCACTGCCTGGACCGATGTGCTGGACGCCGACGACTTCAGCGCCACCACGCGCTGGATGAACCACCCCGGCGTGGTGCGCATGCGCGGTATCGAGCTGGAGGCGCACTACGCCAGCGAGCACTACCACGCCACGCTGAGCTGGACCCGCTCGCACACCAGTGCGCCGGCCATCGAGTTCGTCAACCTGGAAGACATCACCGCCCTGCCCGACCGCTACTGGACGCTGGACGTGGGCGGCCGCTGGTGGCAGCAGCGCGTGCAGGCCGGCCTGCGCGCCGAGTACTCCGGCCCGACCGAGGAAGGCTACGACTTCTTCCAGACCCGCAAGACCAGCGGCACCGGCGTGCTGCTGGACTTCTACGCCAGCTTCAAGCCCCAGCCGAACACCACGCTGTGGCTGAACATCGAAAACCTGCAGAACAAGGCCTATGACAACAATGCCTCGATCGACAGCATCTTCAGCCCGATCCTGGACCGCGGCAACGGCCGTGGCCGCACCATCTCGATGGGCGTCAATGTCGCGTTCTAGCCGCCACTGGCTGCCGCTGTGCCTGCTCGCGCTGGCGTCGATGGCCAGCGCGCAGCCGCTGCCCGGCAAGGTGGTCGACCTCGCCAATGGCCGGATCCTGGACGAATCTACGTTCGTACAACGCACTGCCGCCGCCCAGCGGTTGCTGCTGGGTGAACGGCATGACCTCGACAGTGATCATGCCGCCCAGCGCTGGCTGCTGCAGGCGTTGCAGCAGCAGCGCCCGCAAGGTGCCCTGGTGCTGGAAATGATTGCCAGCGAGCGCCAGCCGCGCCTGCAGCGGGTGCAGCGCTGGCTGGCCAAGGGCAACCATGCCGACGGCACGAGGCTGCAGGAGCTGCTGGACTGGGATGCGCGCTGGCCGTGGGCTGCCTATGGCGGGCTGGTGCAGGACGCCACCGCTGCCGGCATCCCGTTGTTCGGTGGCAATCTCGCGCGCGCCGAGGTCAACGCGCTGTTGGCATCGACCAGGGCGGTACAGTTCCCCGTGGCCACTGCGCGGCAGCGCCTTGCGGAGGTGGTGCTTGCCCAGCACGCAGAGGCCGCACCGATGCTGGATGGCATGTTGGCCGTGCAGCAGGCCCGCGACACACGGATGGCACGGGTGCTGCTCGATGCACCCGCACCGGCGCTGCTGGTTGCCGGGCGCTGGCATGTACTGCGCGGCACCGGAGTACCAGGCTACCTGGCTCTGGACGTACCAGCACTGGTGATTGCGCTCGCCTCACCTGGCGAAGCCATCGATGCGTCTGACGCCGACCTGCTATGGGTGCTGGACGATGAGTGAGCGCGGCCAACACTGGCAGGCGATCGCGATCAGCATCGGCCTGCACCTGCTGCCCTTGCTGCTGCTGGTGCACTGGGTGGCCACGCCCCCCTTGCTGCCCCCGCCGGAACAGGACGTGCGCATCAGCCTGCGCCTGCTGGCACCGGCCACACCTCCGCAACCGGTCGAGGAACGCCAGGCCGATACCCCCAGCCAGGCGCAACAGGCGCGTGCGTCGCAGCCGACCAAGTCGCCCCCTCCGCCGAAACCCACCGCCGCGCGCGAGGGCGAGTTGGCCGCCAGCGAAACGGGCGGGACGGGTCGAAAGCCGCTGCCGGTCGCCCCGCCTGCGGCCGCGACCGATGCAAGTCCCGCACCGGCATCGATCACGGCCGCGCCGCCCGCTCCAGACGCGCCGCCGGCGGACTTCCAGGCCGGCGCCGCCAGCGACCAGTGGGAAGCCCGCCTGATGGCGCGGCTGGAACGCTACCGCTACTACCCCGCCGCCGCACGCTCGCGCCGGCAGCAGGGGACGGCCTGGGTCAGGGCCAGCATCGACCGCGAAGGTCGCCTGCTGGCCCTGCGGCTGGAGCAGTCCAGTGGCCAGCCGATGCTCGATGACGGCGCGCTGCAGACCTTCCGTCGCGCGCAGCCGCTGCCGCCCATTCCCGTGGAAATGAAGGCACCCCAGGAACTGGTGGTACCGGTGGAGTACTACCTGCGCTAGGCGCTGAGGGCCTCCGCCTTGATGTCGGGAATTGCGAGGCAGTCTGCGACCTCAACTCCGGTTGAGGTCAAATGGAACTGGCGCAACAGAGTAGTCCGCCATGTGCAACGATCGCGCCCACGTGCAGGGCCGAGCCCATGCTCGGCTGCTCAGCGCGAATGGCAGCCGAGCATGGGCTCGGCTCTACCGTTCCCCGCTTACGTCCATGCTGGGTCTGCCGTGAAATCGATGGTCAGCCAGAACGTACTGCCACGGGCGTCCAGCCGCACCGCGATCTCGTCACGCATCGCATCGACCTCGCCCACTGAGCCCAGCGGTGTGGCCGGGTCGGCCAGCACGTGGATCTCGATGAAGCGCATCCGCCCCATCTTCGCCACATGGCTGGTGAAGCCGGCATAGCCGTGCTCGGCGACGAACGCCTGCATCACCTGCTGCACGCGTCGGTCCAGATCATCCGGCGCCACCTGCAGCACTTCGCGCATGGCCTTCCACGCGCTGCGCGCCGGCACCGGCAGCACCGCCAGACTGATCAACGCCAGCACGATCGAATCCAGGTACGGCACCCAGTGGTGCCACTCACCGCCGTGCAGGATCAGCGCCAGCACGAAGGCCAGCACCACCGCCAGGCTCATCAATCCGCCCAGCAGCCAGCCGCGCACGTCCAGCCACAACAGAGCAGAGCGCAGGTGCCGCGCACGCTGCGCGACGAATGCCGCCATCGCCAGGTTGCTGGCACTCAGCAGTGCCGCCCACCACAGCGCGGGCCCGAACTTCACTTCGTGCCCGCCCGTCGTCAAACCAATTACCGCGTTGGCCAGCGCATACACGCAGGCCAGCGACAGGATCACACCGCCCAGTGCCTCGACCATCGGCTCAAGGTGCCAGTAGCCATACTGGAAGCGCGGGCTCTGCTCCCGCGCCACCAGCCGCAGCACCGACAACGACACCAGGGTCAGGGCGACGTCGACCAGGCTGTACACGCCGTCGAACAGGATGGCCTGCGATCCCACCAGCAGGCCACCGCCGAAGCCGACCGCGCTCACCGCCAGGGTGGCCCCGATCGAGAACTTCAGGATGCGTTGCTCGCGCGCGGTATCCATCGTTCGCCGAAGGGCCGACCGTCGCCGGTCAGGCCTTCAGCACCTCCACCTTGTACGAGGTCACATCGCCGCCCTGCTCGATGATCAGCCCGTGCACGTCCGACTCGAAGCCCGGGAAGCGGGCATTCTGCTCGCGGGCGATGCGCAGCGACTGGATGATCGGCTCATCGCTGTCGCCGAAACGCTCGCCCGGCATGATGGTGGGAATGCCCGGCGGATACGGGACCAGCATGGTCGCCGCGACACGGCCACTGAGCTGCTCGATGTCGACCCGCTCGATCTCGCCCTTGACCAGGTGGTTGTAGGCATCGGCCGGGGTCATCACCGGCGTCGGCAGGTCCACGTACATCTCGCGCATCACCTTGGCCACCGAGAAATCCTGGTTGAACGCGTGCAGCGCGTCGCACAGGTCGCGCAGGCCCCAACCGGCGTAGGCATTCGGATAGTCGGCGGCCAGCGTCGGCAGTGCCTGGCTCAGCGGCGCATTGCGGTCGTACAGCTCCTTGAACGCCATCAGCTCGGTGACGAGGGTGCTCCACTTGCCCTTGGTGATGCCCATCGAGAACAGGAACAGCACCGAGTACAGGTTGGTCTTCTCCACGGTGATGCCGCGGCCCCACAGGAACTTGCTCAGCACCGCCGCCGGGATGCCCAGCTTGCCCATGCTGCCGTCCATCGCCAGGCCCGGAGTCAGCAGGGTCACCTTGATCGGGTCGATCAGCACATAGTCGTCGACCAGGTTCTCGAAGCCGTGCCAGTGCGCATCCGGCTGCAGGTACCACTCCTCGCGCTTGGCCACCAGCGGCGCTGGCGTATCGCCCTTGTCCAGGCTGCGCTCGACCTGGGTCGGCTGCCACACGCTGAACCACCAGTCATCGCGGCCGAGATCATCGCGGACGTGCAGCATCGCGCGGCGGAAGGCGATGGCCTCGTCGTGCATTTCCTGCACCAGCGAACGGCCGGCATCGCCTTCCATCATCTTCGAGGCCACGTCACAGGCTGCGATCACCCCGTAGTGCGGGCTGGTCGAGGTGTGCATCATGAACGACTCGTTGAAGCGCTCGGCATCCAGGTTGCGCTGCGCCGAATTGCGCACGTGGATCATCGACGCCTGCGAGAACGCCGCCAGCAGCTTGTGGGTCGAATGCGTGGTGAAGATGATCGCATCCTGCTCACGCGGCTTGCCCTTGGCCATGCCGTAATGGTTCTCGTAGAACGGGTGGAACGCGGCGTAGGCGTACCAGGCTTCGTCGAAATGCAGGAAGTCGACCGCGCTGCCGATCTCGTCGGCGATCTTCTCGGCGTTGTAGCACAGGCCGTCGTAGGTCGAGTTGGTGACCACCGCGATGCGCGGCTTGGAGCCAGCCTTGTAGGCCTGGCTGGCCAGCGGGTTGGCAGCGATGCGCTGCTGCAGCGACTCCGGCGTGAACTGATCCAGGCTGATCGGACCGATGATGCCGTGCGCATTGCGGCTGGGGGTGAAGTACACCGGCACCGCACCGGTCATGATCAGCGCGTGCAGCAGCGACTTGTGGCAGTTGCGATCGACGAACACCACGTCACCGCGCGCCACCGTGCCATGCCAGACGATCTTGTTGGCGGTGGAGGTGCCGTTGGTGACAAAGAACGTATGGTCGGCACCGAAGTTGCGTGCCGCCTCGTTCTCGGCGTCCTTGATCGGGCCGGTGTGATCGAGCAGCGAACCCAGCTCCGGTACCGAGATCGACAGATCGCTGCGCAGGGTGTTCTCGCCGTAGAACTGATGGAATGCACGGCCGACCGGCGACTTGGTGAACGCCACGCCGCCGGCATGGCCCGGGGTGTGCCAGGAGTAGTTCGACTCGGCTGCATGGTGGATCAACGCCTTGAAGAACGGCGGCAGCAGGTTCTTCATGTAGTCTTCGGCCGCGCGCATCACCTGCCGCGAGATGAAGCTCTTGGTATCTTCGAACAGGAAGATGAAACCGTGGATGTACTTGAGCAGCTTGCTCGGCACCTTCTCGATGGTGCGGCGCTCGCCGTACAGGAACACCGGCAGGTTGGCGCGGCGTGCGCTCTGCTCGCGCAGGAAGGCGGTCAGGCGCTGGAACTCGCCATCCACCTCTTCACTGCCGTCGATCGAGATCAGCACCGCCGAGGCCGCCACGTAGGTGCGGGCACCGGCGCGGGCATCATCCAGGTTCAGGCCGCACAGCACGCGCTGGTCGTTGCTGCGCAGCTCCTCCACCAGGGCGCGGATCAGGATGCCGCCGATGCGCGGCGACTCGTAGTCGTTGTCGATGACAATGACCGGATAGTCCAGGGACTTGAAGTACACGTTGATTCTCCTTGTCTAACTCAGGAACGCTGGGCGCCGGCGCTGATCGCCGAGGCCTCGCGGGCGCGCTGCCGCTGCTGGCGGCGCTCCTCGCTGAAGAAGGGATAGAACACGGTGATGAACAGCACGAACAGGAAGGCGTACTGCACGATGGTTCCCGACGAGCCGTAGATCGCCCACAGGCAGTACACGACGGTCAGGCTGGTCAGGGTCCAGAACGCACCGGTGTGGACCAGGGTGTGCGAACGCTCGACCACGAAGTAGCAGGCCACGCACGAGTAGATGTAGGGCAGCAGGGTCAGCACCACCGCCGCCGAGGTGATCACGTCGAACTGTGCAGACGCGGTCTCCGAGGTGGAGGTGACCAGCACCGCCAGCGTCATCAGCACCGCCACGATCAGCACGCCCTTGACCGGCACATCATCCTTGTTGGTCTTGCTGAAGATGCTCGGGAACAGGCCGTCATCGGAGGCTGCCTTGGCGCTCTGTGCGGTTAGCAGGATCCAGCCGCCCAGCGAACCGGCAGCGCCGATGAAGGCACAGAGGCTGACCAGCGCACCGCCCCAGCCACCGACGGCCTTGGCGGCAGCCAGTGCGAACGGCGCATCGGAAGTCTGCAGTTCGCCATTGGGCACCATGCCCATGATCACCGAGGAACTGGCGATGTAGGCGATGGCGGCCAGGAACACACCCGCCAGGGTGGCGCGGGCCACGTTCTTTTCCGGATTCTCCACCACGCCGGCGGTGACCGAGGCCGATTCGACGCCGATGAAGGCCCACAGGGTGAGTGCCGCGGCACTGGAGATCGCGCCGAAGTTGGATTCACCCGACACGTTGTAGGCGCCCTTGAAGATGTCGGCATCGAAGAAGAACCAGCCGAAGATGGCGATGCCCAGGATCGGCACCAGCGCGAAGCTGGTGGTGACCGTCTGCACGCGGCTGACGAAGGCCGGGCCGATCATGTTGGCGAAGCTCAGCGCCCACACCAGCACCAGCACCGCGATGCAGCGCACCAGCGGCTCGGACAGGATCGGGAAGAAGTAGCTGAAGTAGCCCACCGCCGCGATCGGGATGGCAACGTTGCCGATCCAGTTGGCGAACCAGTAGATGGTATTGGTCTGGAAGCCCATGTAGGGCCCGAACCAGTCGCGCGCATAGGCATAGGGACCGCCGGCCTTCGGTGCCAGCTTGCCCAGCTTGGCGAAGACGAAGGCCAGCAGCAGCGCACCGGCGGTGGTGATCAGCCAGCCCCAGATCGAGGCGGTGCCGATCTTGGCCAGACTGGACGGCAACAGGAACACGCCTGAGCCCATCATGTTGCCGGCGACGAGGAAGGTGGCTCCGACCACCCCGATTTTCTTTGCTTCTGCCATGACAATCTCCTGTACTGGCATGAGCCCGGTACAACCGGGCGTGGGGACGGTTACGCTGGCGTACGACCGCTGGCGCTTATTTGATGAAGTTGTATTGCAGGCTGCCCTGCACCCGGACCGTGTCGCCGCGCGCGCCCCCCTGCTGTTCCAGGCGGCCGTACAGCAGCTCCATGCCCATCGTCCACGACGGCGCCGGGCTCCAGATCAGGTTGAACACGCCGTAGCGGCTCTGACGGAATGCGTCGGCCGCCAGTGCGGCATTCCGCTCCAGGGTCAGCTGGCCGATGATCAGGTTCGAACGCCACAGCCCGGACCAGTAATGCGTGTAGCCAATGAACCCACCGTGCAGGTCCAGCGCATCGAGGCGGCCATCGGCACCAACCACTGCGTCCAGTCCGGAACCGGTCAGGTCGGCGGTATAACGGCTGAGGCCGCGCCCGCCGAGCGCGCCGAACAGCAGCAGGTCGCGCTCGCCCACCGAGGCCGAACCGCTGAGTTGCAGGCCACCGGCCATGCGCCGGTCGCGCTCGCCAACGCCGTCATAGGCCAGGCTGCGTGCCACTGCGCCAAGCTGCAGGTGGCCCCAGTCGCGCTCCATGCGCGCAGTCACCGTCACATCCGGCAGCCGGTTCACGGCGGCGCGCTCATCGCTGGCACCGGCCAGTTCGGTCTTCGGATCTTCGGCGGCGACGGTCAGGGTGTTGCCCTTGCCCATCGCGAAACTGTGGTGGATGCCTGCCACCAGCAGGTAGCCGGCACCGCCGGGACCTGCGAAATCCAATGTATCGGGCAGGCTGTCCGGATCCATGAAGCTGGAGTAGCCGTAACCGGCGTAGGTATTGCCGAGCTGGCCATAGGCATGGCGCAGCCGGAATTCGTAGCCGTCACTACTGCCGAAGAAGTCGTTCTCCAGGTAGAAGCGCAGGTTGCCGTGCGTGGTCGGACGTCGCGCCTCGAAGCTGAAGCGGGTCTGCTTGGCATGGATGTTGAAGTTCGAGACATCACGATGACTGCCACCCACCGGCATCGACGAGGGAATGAACTGATCCTCATCGCCCGCTGCACGCGAATCGGCGATGGCATCCAGCTTGGCGTAGCCGCCGATACGGATCACCGTGTCAGTACCCGGAATGGCGAAGAAGCCCTTCAGATCCGGATCGGTCGGGCCGGCCGCACTGTCCGGTCGCGACGCGGCGGTGGACGGATCGGCTACCGACTCACGCTGCGGCAGCACCGGCTGTGCCACGCCCGGTACCTGCGTGGGGTGCAGCAGGTTGGCAGTGCTGGCAGGCGCGACCACGGCGGCGGGTGCCTGCGCGGTGGCAGGCCCAACGGTTGCATCGTGCTGCTCAAGGCGGTCCAACCGCTGCTGCATGCCCTCCAGCGCCTGCCGCATGGCCGCAATCTCGCGACGCAGCGCCTGTGCGTCCTCCTTGTCATCCGCCTGCGCATACGCCGGCGTGATCGCCAGTGCGGTCACGCAGGCCAGGCTCAGTACCGCCACGCGCATTGCATCCTCCCTGGACGACCCCTGTTCGCAGCACGCAGACGGGGCGCACGCATGCGCCGCTCCGGCCTCGCGCTGCCGTTGCTGGAAATGCGGATACTGCGTCGACGACACCGGCCAGCCTGCGCATGGCAGGCAACAGGACGATGACACTGCCCTGCCCGCACCGATGTCGACGCCATCAAGGCCGCGCTGCCAGAGAGGTGGCGACCGCAGCGGTCTGGGTAACAAGCACAGGGTGAGAGTGTCGTGAATGGCTGAGCCGACCGGCCCCGATCAGGGCCTGGCGAGCGCGGCATCCATTGCGCGTTGACGCTGTATTCCATGCGTCACAGGCTAATTCGCCTGTCGTTTTTGGCCTTGATTGGAATCAAGGCGCGAGGCTTGATGTCAGTCACTATTCAGACGTGACGACGAACAGGTGATGCGCAGGCCGAAGCATCGATCCTGATCACGGAAAGCAACAGGCCCGCATGCTGCCATGCGGGCCTGTGGGTCATTCACGATGGGCGGCGCGACTCAGCGCGGGCCCAGCACCGTCTGCAGGTCTGTACCCTGCGGCAGGCCGGCGCGACGCTGCACCTGGCCCTGTGCGTCCTGGAACAGGATGCCCGGCGTGCCCTGGAAGCCCATCTCGATCATCAGCACCTGATTGGCGTCGAGCTTGCCAGCGATCTCGCGGCTGATGTTCGGCAGCGCCTTGATGCCACCGCGATCAAAATCGTGCTCGTTCTGCAACAGTGCTGCACTCGGGTCACGCGCGGCGAGGATCGCCGCGGCCTTGGCCGGGCTGTCCTCGCGGATCACGCCAACCATGATGTGACGCAGCTGCACCTTGCCGGCATCAACCCACGGCCGTGCCGCTTCCCAGAACTTGTGGCAGTACGGGCAGTTGGCATCGCTGAAGGTATAGACCACGCGCGGCGCGTCGGCCTTGCCATCACGTACCCACGCACTGGCTTCCAGCTTGGTCCACATCTTGGCCGACATCGGCGCGGCGACCAGCTTCTCGACGGCCTCGGCGGCCACGTCGTTGCCCTCGGAATCGAACAGGCTGCCTACCAGTACGTGCTTGCCGTCGGCGGTGACGTAGGCCGCGGCCGGTTGCTGGCCGCCCACCACACCCGCAAAGCCGCGCAGGCCACCCGGTGCATCGAACTCGGCAACGACCTCGAAACCGTGCTTCTCGATGCCCTTCAGCACGGCCGGACGGTCGCCCTTGGTGGCAGCGGCCGGAGCAGTTGCCGCCGGGGCCGTCTTGCCCGGCGGGGTCTGGGCCTGGCTGCAGGCGGCCAATGCCAGCATGACCGGCAGCAACAGCACCGCCGGAGCGATGCGCATGGAAGTCGACAACATGGGAACTCCGTAGTGAGATGCCCGCGCAGGCTACCGCAGCCGGCGCAGTTTGTGTTCAAGGCCGGCCGCAGTCAGTTCGCCCAGGTGCAGTTCACGCAGGCGCCCATCGGCACCGAAAAAGAGCGTGGAAGGATACGCCTGCACGCCGAGCACGGTTGAAGCGACAGCGTCATCATCCAGCAACACGTTGCCCAGCATCAGTCGTTCGCTGGCAAGGAAACCCTGGACCTCCTCCAGGGTTTCGCCCTGGTTGAGGAATACGAACTGCACGTCATCATGTGCCTGTTGTGCCGCCGCCAGCACCGGCATCTCACGGCGGCAGGGCCCGCACCATGTGGCCCACAGATTCAGCACCAGCGGCTTGCCGCGGAACTGCTGCAGATCGATACGATCGCCTTGAAGGTCCGCCACCTGCAGCGCCGGCAACGGCATCTGCCGCTCCTGCCAGGCCGACAGCAGCAGGCCACCACCCGCCCAGAGCAGCACGCCAATCAGAGCGCTGGCCAGCACCGGCGCACGCAGCGCAGGCCACCGCCGCAAGCGCCACAACCCCAAGGCCAGACCTGCCACCAGCACCACCGCCAGGTGATAGCCGCCGTCGGCGATCTGCAGAATGCCCCAGGGCGCCTCGCGGTAGAGCGCGAAGTTCAGGGCGACAAAACTGATGCGGCCACACAACAGGCCGATCAACAGCATGTCCAACACCATGCTTGCTGCCGATGGCAGCGGCGCTTCGCCTTTCCTGCGTGGCCACAGACGGGCAACAGCCATGGCCAGCAACATGCAAACGAGGATCAACACTACCGGCATGGGAACCGGTCCAACACTCGACATCAGCCCACCTGCTCAATCGTCCACTGCCTGCATGGTCGAAGCGTCGCGCCCAGGTTGCAAGCGCTGCCCGACATCAGGCATCAGGCGGCACTTCGGCCCAACTGCACACCCGACGGTGCCTGCAACCCCCGCAGGCTGCCTGCGACCGAGGGCATCAGGGGCCGCTCACGCCGCTTGCTGTTGACGTGGCGGCGATAGTTGGCCGGTGTCATTCCCACGATACGAAGGAACAGGCGACGGAAAGCGCTCTGATCGGCATAGCCCACGCCCCAGGCGACTTCGTCGATGCCGCCCCCCTGCTGCAGCAGGGTCTGGGCCTTGGCAATGCGCAGCCGCTGGCAGTATTCGATCGGGCGCAGACCGGTAGCCCGAAGAAACCGTCGCTGCAGCGTGCGCGGCTCCAACCCGGAAACCTCGCAGATCGCAGCCAGGGTGGCACCTCGTGCCGCAGTGGTATGCAGCCACCGCTGCGCCTTCAGCACGTCGCGATCACCATGAGCGAAATTGGCACTGAAGCGCTCCAGGTCCTGCTGGATCGGCGCCGGCACGGTGATGCCCAGCTGCTGTGCGACAGCGCTGGCCACGCCCTGCCCATGCAGCCGGTACAGCAGGCGCAGGCCGAGGAAGCGCCACGCCTGTGATCCTCCCACCGTCAGCAGATCGCCATCATCCACCAGCGCCCGCTCACTGGGCACCCAGCTCGCGGCCTGCGCCTGCAGGCCCGGATGACGCCCCAGATCAGGCCCGCTTACCGTGCGCCCCGCCAGCAACCCGGCGCGCGCCAGCACGCTGACCCCGTCGCTGGCGGCGGCCAGCAGACTGCCACCGTCGTAGTGCGCGCGCAGCCAGTCCAGCAGCACTTCCTCGGCACGCAGGCAGGCACCTGCGCTGATCTGGCCGGGAACAGCGATCACCGCCGGAATGGCTGCATCGAGCATTTCCGCACCGGCGATGCGATGTACGCCAGTCTGGCTGGCCGGCACGATCCAGCGTGTGACCACCACGCGCTTGAACGGCCGACGCTGCTGCTGGGCCAGGCGATTGGCGACGTGCGCCATCTCCGCCAGCACCGAAGCGGCGGACGGATCGCCTCCGGGATACTCGACCACCGCGACCTCCACGAATCCCTCGTTCCTGATTCCATCCACTGACCACCTCCTCGGTTCGTTGCAGGCCATCGAATGGCCGGTTCAGGCGAAGGGTAGGAACTGGTCCAGCGGCAGGGCTATGAAGAAAGTTGCAAAGTGCGCTGAATACGCACACCGCTGCAAAGCCTTGACTCTCGACCAGACTCAAGGCTTCACAATGGCCGGCAGCCCCCGCAGGAATCCGCCATGAACATTGGACAACTGGCCCGCCAGGCAGGCGTGCCGATCGATACGGTCCGCTACTACGAACGCCAGCAGCTGCTGCCGACGGCGGCCCGCTCGGCCGGGGGTTACCGCATCTTCGGCGAGCCGGATCTGCGCCGGCTGCGCTTCATCCGCCGCGCCAAGGCACTGGGCTTCAGCCTGGAGGAGATCGGAGAACTGCTCGCGCTCAGTGATCGCCACCAGCAGGACATGGGCAGCGTGCGCGACACCGCGCAGGCCCGCCTGCAGGACATCGCACAACGGATGGCCGAACTGCAGCGCATGCACATCGCGCTGTCGCAGCTGGTCGACGCCTGCCCCGGCCATGGCGCGCTGGACCAGTGCCCGATCCTGGCCGCTCTGACCGACGACACCACGGCCGCAGGCGACTGACATCGGCCTCGCAACACGCGTGAAGAAAAGTGCAACAAATGCTTGCCAACCCCCTGGGGCAAGGCTATTATTTCGCTCCTCAGCGACGTGGGGCCATAGCTCAGCTGGGAGAGCGCCTGCATGGCATGCAGGAGGTCAGCGGTTCGATCCCGCTTGGCTCCACCAATCTTTCGGCATTAGGCCGTCGAAAGGTCGCTAAAGAACATTGATGAGAATTGCGTCCCCATCGTCTAGAGGCCTAGGACATCACCCTTTCACGGTGGCGACCGGGGTTCGAATCCCCGTGGGGCCGCCACTCATCACGAACAACGAGGACCCGGCCGATAACCGGGTCTTTTTTGTTCACCGCCTACCGGCATTCAGCTTGTGGCGTTGCGGTTCCCCTGCCCTCGTGGCTGCGGTTGAACCGGAACGAAAAAAGTTCAAAAAAGACTTCCACAAACGTGAACACGCAGGTATGATAGGCGGCTCGGTAACACGGGGCCATAGCTCAGCTGGGAGAGCGCCTGCATGGCATGCAGGAGGTCAGCGGTTCGATCCCGCTTGGCTCCACCACTTTCGACATTAGGCCGTCGAAGGTTCTACAACTTGAAGTTTTTCGTGCGTCCCCATCGTCTAGAGGCCTAGGACATCACCCTTTCACGGTGGCGACCGGGGTTCGAATCCCCGTGGGGACGCCAGTTTCAAAACGGACTCTGCTCCCGGCAGATCATCCGGAGTTTCATGGGGCCATAGCTCAGCTGGGAGAGCGCCTGCATGGCATGCAGGAGGTCAGCGGTTCGATCCCGCTTGGCTCCACCACTTCGACATTAGGCCGTCGAAGGATCTACAACTTGAAGTTTTCGTGCGTCCCCATCGTCTAGAGGCCTAGGACATCACCCTTTCACGGTGGCGACCGGGGTTCGAATCCCCGTGGGGACGCCAATTCTTTAAAACCCCGGCTTCGGCCGGGGTTTTTCTTTGTCTGCGATCTGCCATCCAGCCCGCCCCCATCCACGCAGGGCGTGGATGGCTTCATCCTCGACCACACCTCAGAACCGGCGATACATCCCGATCGATGCCGGCGCGGTGGGCGCGAAGCCAAACTGCGCATACAACCGGTGCGCTTCACCATCGGCAAGCAGGCTGACGTACGCCGATGGCGGCAGGTTCGCCTGCATCCAGCCATCCAGGCGACGCATCACTTCCTTGCCCAGGCCCTGCCCCTGCAGCCGCGGCAACACGGCGATATCGCAGACCTGCAGGTGGCAGCCACCATCACCGACGATGCGCCCCATCGCTACCAGCTCACTGCCCTGGTACGCACAGACACCAAACAGCGTATTGGGCAGTGCGCGCGCTGCGGCCTCCTGGCTCTTGGCACTGAGGCCCGCCAGCACGCGCAGCTGGCAGTAGTCCTCGACCGTGGGCACGGCCTCGCGGAACTGGCAGGCGACGGAATCGTTCATGCGGTATCTCCCTGTAGGTCGGGCTATCCTGCCGCATCCACGTCGCAGCTGCTGCGACCCATGCCGGCAGAACATCCATGTGCTATTCCGCCCTGATCCGCGCCGACTACGCCAAGCTGGTCCGCGAGTTCGGCGCCATCCTGTCGCTGGAAGATTTCGCGGAGCTGTACGCGCATGATCCCGGCAAGAAGCGCCCGAAGACGCCCAAGGCCATGGACGACGGCTTTGCCGCTGCGCGCACCGAGCAGGGCCGCGACATCGTGGCAAAGATCCAGCAATGGCACGCGCAGGAACATCACGATCTCGAGGCGGAGCTGGCGCGCCAGCGCGAACGACGCGATATCGCCAACGCCACGCTGGCGACCCGCCCCACCCAGAAGGCACGCAACGACCTGCGCGTGGCCGGCAACCGCATCGATCGTGCGCAGGCTCGGCTGGAAGACCTGCACCGGGTACAGCTGCTGCCGCGTGACAACCGCATTTTCCCCGGCACCTACGCACCGGTGATGGTCAGCGAGGGCGGCAAACGCGTGATCAAGCCGATGCGCTACCAGTGCCGGCTGCCGGACAAGCCCGCGCGCAACGACGTGCTCTATCCGGGCACCTACAACGCGCGGCGCGACAGCCTGGAAGGCTATTGGCGCGGCGCGTTCGGCCTGCGTCATGGCGTGGTGGTGGTGCAGGCGTTCTACGAGCACGTCCCCCGACATGCCATCGCCGGGCGCACGCTCGACGCCGGCGAGAAGGAAGATGACGTGGTGCTGGAGTTCCGCCCCGATCCACAGCGTGACCTGCTGTTGGCCTGCCTCTGGGCCGAATGGGAGGGCCCGGAAGGTCGCCTGCTGTCATTCGCCACGATCACCGACGCGCCTTCGCACGACGTCGCCGCTGCAGGCCATGATCGCGGCGTGGTGCCGATCCGCAGGGAGCACCTGGACGCTTGGCTCAATCCCGATCCGGATGACCTGGCCCGGCAATACCGGATTCTCGACGACCGTGAGGACGTCCGCTATGTGTACGAGGAAGTGGGCTGAACACTGCGCGCAGATGAAAAACCCCGCCTGGGCGGGGTTCCTGGATCAGGGATTGCCGCCGCACATCGCCTCTTCGCAGAAGGCCTGTTCCTGCAGGCATTGTTCGACCTCACCGCCCCGTGCGATACAGCTCTTGTAGAGCTGGAAACAGGGCTGGCCGCACCACGCGGCAGAGGCCGTACCACCGAAGACCGCCATTGAAAGGACACCCGCAGCAACCATGCGCTTGATCCACTTCTTCATGCCACTCTCCTTGTAGGCCTGAGCATTCAGGCCAGAGCAGCATACGCTCGTGGTCTCCGCCAGAGCCAGTCAGGCCTTGACCCGGGAGCGACCCACCGCGCGCACCAGCGCCTGGCACAGATCCGCCGACAGGTACGGCTTGACCAGCAGCACGCCGGTCAGCATCGACGCGGGCAGCTGCTCAGCCAGCATCCCGGTCGCCAGCACGAACGGCACGCCACGTGCCGACAACGCTGCGGCCACCGGTTCGCTGGTCTCGTTCCGCGCCAAGCGGTAATCGAGCAGCGCCACGTCTGGAGAGCTTTCCTGCAGGAGCCGCAGCGCCTCGTCCACACTCGCTGCAAGCCCGACCACGGTCGCACCGGCGTGCACCAGCTGCATCTGCAGCAGTGCGGCGCTCATCTCGTCGTTCTCTACCACCAGCACCCTCAGGTCCTGCAACACTGTCATCGGCTACTGCTCCTGGAGGCATTCAAGCCGCCGCAGTATAGCCACCACAGAGCCGAAGCCGACAGGAAGCGCCCTGTTTGGCCTTGCCTCTATGAAAGGCCTGCCAACCTCGGTTACACTCGCACGCTGCCTGCCGGTGTGGCGGAATGGTATACGCAGCTGACTCAAAATCAGCCGGGGGTAACCCCATGAAGGTTCGAGTCCTTTCACCGGCACCACAGCATCAAAGGCCAGGTCCTCGACCTGGCCTTTTGCTTTTCCAGGTCCGGGGCGGCCACACTGCCCGGCATGCCTGCCTCGCGCCTGCCGTCACTTCCAGACACCCTGCCCGCACGCCTGCGCGCCCTGCGGGTGGATGATGCGGTTGCATGGTCCCGCTACCTCTCTCTACCAGGCGTGATCGAACACACCAGCTGGGGCGACATCTCCGAAGCTGCATTGCGCCAGCAGGTCGCCAGCTACCGACCTGCGTCCCCCGACCCGCGCTGGGCGCTGGTGGATGCCCACGATCGCTTGATCGGCACCTTCGGCCTGAACGGAATCGATCTCCAGCATGGCCGCGGCGAGCTGGCCTATGACCTGGACCCGCACTGGCAGGGACAGGGGCTGGCCACGCAGGCGGCGCGCGCGGTGCTCGACTGGGGCCATGCGGTACGGTCGCTGACGCGCATCCAGGCGACCGTCCTGGACAGCAACGCCCGCTCGATCGCCGTGCTGGAACGCCTCGGCATGCAGCGCGAAGGGCTGCTGTGCGCCTATCGCAAGGTGCGGGGCCATCCCCGGAACTTCTGGATGTACGCCCACCTTGAAGGCACCGTCGCGTCACCCCTTTGAAATACAACTGCGACTTCTGACAAGGTTGTCACTAGACGCAGCGCACACTTTTCTTGCCAGCCTCACGTACATCTGCCTATCGTGATCCTGCCGGATCCGGGGGCGGGGGAATGCATGACGTTGCGTGCTGCACTGTTTTTTCTGGTCACGCACGCGCTCGTCATTGCCTTGATCGGCCCCCAGGACCCGGTGGGCTCCTATCTTCTGCTGATCACCGCTCCTCTGTTGGCCGCACTGGCCTGCCTGAGGCGCGCACGGGACAGCCAGGCCGCCTGCAAGTGGCGGATGCTGGGCGCCGCCGTCGCCCTGTTCTCGCTTGCATTGCTGGCCCTGCTGTACCGCAACCTGGCTGGCCTCGACCCTGCGCAGATGACCGCGTCATCGTTGATCCTGTACGTGTTCTACCGGATTCCACTGACCTACGTGGCCGCCAGCCCGGGCGGCGGGAATCGCTACATCCGTGCCGTGGACCTCGGGATCATCGCGCTGCTATGGCTGCTGTACTACGGGCATACGCGGGCGATGGCGCCACTGAACACCGCCTTGTGGACGCAGTGCCTGAACACCATGAGCAGCGTGCAGAACAGCCTGGTGTTCTGCTTCGCACTGATCCGTTTCCTGGCCGAGGACAATCCGGACCGCCGCGATTTTTTCCGGACGCTGACGATCTACGCGCTGGGCTACTTCCTGCTGGCCTTCTACATCAATACCTATCAGCCGCAGGTGCCCGACGGCAACTGGGGCGACCTGCTGATCAGTGGACTGTTCGTACTGCTGGCGGTCATGGCCGGCAACAACCGCCGCCCAGCGGTGCCGGTATCGCGCAGCCTGCGGCGCATCGTCGATGCCGGCGTGCCGCTGATGCTGCCGTTGCTGCTGATGATGGTAGCGCTGCTGGTCGCACGCCTGCAGCCGACCCTGGCCACGGTCGGCTTCATCGGCGCCCTGCTCGGCTATGCGCTGCGCAGCGTGCTGAGCCAGATCGAAATCCAGCGCCAGCGCGATGAGCTGGAAACGCTGGCCCGGCGCGATCCGCTGACCGGGCTGGGCAACCGGCGCAGCTTCGATGAATCGCTTGGCGCGGCCCACCGCCGTGCCCGCCGCCAAGGCCTTGGCCTGGCCGTGCTGATGATCGACATCGATCACTTCAAGCGGCTCAATGACACCTACGGTCACCCTGAAGGTGACCGCCGCCTGCGCGCTGTTGCGGCGATTCTCGACGGCTGCCTGCAGCGCGGCGATGACCTGCTGGCCCGCTACGGTGGCGAGGAGTTCATTGCCGCCCTGCCCTCATCCGATACCTCGCACGCGCTGGATCTGGGCGAACGGCTGCGCGCTGCTGTCGAACATGCAGCACTGCCTGCCCCGCACGGCCATGTGACCATCAGCGTCGGCGTGGCCTGGCAGGCTGCCGGCGACGAGCGCGAGCCGGATGACCTGGTCGACCGCGCCGACCAGGCCCTGTACCGGGCCAAGCACGCCGGCCGCAACTGCGTGCAGCTCGCCCCGGACGCGACGACCGGGGAGGAGGCTGACGGACGCCGTGCCTAGACCGCGTGCAACGCGGCCACCCCGTGCGGATGGCCACCCCCGCCCTGCACACGGAAGCTCGCTACGGTCTGCAGCAGCTGCGCCGATTGTTCCTCCATGCTGCGTGCCGCCGCCGAGGCCTCCTCGACCAGGGCCGCGTTCTGCTGGGTGCCCTGGTCGATCAGATCGACCGCATGGTTCATCTGCTGGATGTCATCGCTCTGCTGCTGCGAGGCGGTGCTGATCTCGGTCATCAGGTCGCTCACCCGGCGGACGTTGGTCACGATCTCATCCATGGTGCGGCCCGCACTCTCGACCTGGGCAGTGCCGGCCCCCACATTGGCAACCGACTCGTCGATCAGGTGCTTGATCTCCTTGGCCGCGCTGGCCGAGCGCTGCGACAGCTCGCGGATCTCGGTGGCGACCACGGCGAAGCCACGGCCATGTTCGCCCGCACGCGCCGCTTCCACCGCTGCGTTCAGCGCCAGGATGTTGGTCTGGAAGGCGATGCCATCGATCACCCCGATGATGTCGACGATGCGTCGCGAGGACGCGTTGATCACCGCCATCGTTTCGACCACCTCGTGCACCACGCTGCCGCCACGCGCAGCGACATCGGCCGCGCCACCGGCCAGCTGGCTGGCCTGGCGTGCGTTGGTGGCGGTGCGCTGCACGGTCTCGGCCAGGCCCTTCATCGACACCGCGGTCTCCTCCAGCGAGGCGGCCTGCTGCTCGGTGCGCCGCGACAGGTCACTGTTGCCCTGCGCGATTTCGGTCGCGCCCACCGCAATGGTGTCGGCGGCGAACTTGATCTGGCCGATGATGGCGGCCATCGCCTCGACCAGCGCGTTCACGCCCTCGCACAGCTCCGCGATCGAACCCTGCTTGTCCGTCATCGCAACGCGTCGGGTCAGATCGCCCTGCTTGGCAGCGGCCACCACTTCCCTGGTCTGCGCCACGGCGCGCTGCATGGCCTGGTTCTCATGCACCTGCGCGGTGATGTCGGTTGCGTACTTGACGACCTTGAACGGCTTGCCGTTGAGGTCGAGGATGGGGTTGTAGGAGGCCTGGATCCAGACCTCGCGCCCGCCCTTGCCCAAGCGGCGATACTGGCCGGCATCGTATTCGCCACGCCCGAGCTTCTCCCAGAACCGGCGATACTCATCGCTGCTGCGATGGCCCGGCTCGACGAACAGCGAGTGGTGCTGCCCACGCACCTCATCCAGGCTGTAGCCGGTGACGGCGAGGAAGTTCTCATTGGCCGAGAGGATGCGCCCGTCCATGCCGAATTCGATCACTGCCTGCGATTTGCCGATCGCCGCCAGCTGCCCGGCCGAATCGGCCGCCTGCAGTTTCTGCGCGGTGATGTCGGTGGCGAACTTGACCACCTTGTACGGCCGTCCCTGACGATCCAGGACCGGGTTGTACGACGCCTGGATCCAGATCTCGCGCTGGCCCTTGCCGAAGCGCCGATACTGTCCGGCGTCATATTCGCCGCGCCCCAACCGCGCCCAGAAGTCGCGGTATTCGGCGCTGCGCGCCTGCTCGGCATCGACGAACAGTGAATGGTGCTTGCCCTGGATCTCCTCCAGCCGGTAGCCCATTGCCTGCAGGAAATTGTCGTTGGCCTGCAGGATGGTGCCATCGAGCGCGAACTCGATGACGGCCTGCACGCGATGCAGCGCCGCGACCTGCGCTTCCAGTTCGGCGCGGTCGGTTGCCGCCGGCTCGGTGCGGGTGCGCTGATGCGGAGCAAGGGCGCCCAGCAGCGCGCGCCACGGCGACCAACGGGTATGCAGCTCGGCCGGCGCCTGCGCGCCCGCCGTGAAGCCTGGAATGAGCATTGTCTGATCCTCGGTGTCCGGTAAGCGGTTGCGACCCGACGGGCGGGATGCCCGGCGGCAACTTCAGTTGCTTGGGACTACAGGTACCGGCAGGCACCCCTCGAGCGGCTGGCAAGAACGTCTGGTGCGGGTGCGATCGGCATAGGCAACGGCGGAACACACAGCGCGGACCGCCCATCGGGGGCAGCCTGGGGTCCTGCAGCGGGTGACTGGAGCGGGATCCAGAGGGGATATCGGCGATGGGGTTCGGGGCTTTAGCGGGATTCCGCGACGTCCGTCGCAACTCCAGGCATGCGCGCAGGAATGCGATAGACGATCGCCGTGTACTTCACTTCCTGCTCACGCGCGACGGGCACGCCCCCCAGGGATTCGGCCAGACGCCGGCTCGGCGCGTTCTGCTCGGCCACCGGATAGCGGAATGCCGCGCATCGCAGGCGCCCGGAAGCCCACGACCACACCGCCGCCACGGCTTCCCGGCCGTAGCCCTGGCCATGCATCGCTTCATCGATCCAGATGCCGAGTTCGGGTTCGGCGTCCATGGTTCGATGCAGGCCGGCCAGACCAAGGAAGGCGCCATCGTCACGTCGGCGGATGACAAAGGTGATGTCCGTCCCCTCGGCGATGGTGGGCAACCACGCCTGCCAGACCGCAGTGAAGGCCTCCTCCGACGGCGGCGGCTCGAAGGCCATGTAGCGTGTCAGCCCCGGCGTGATCGCTGCGAACACCTCATCGGCATCCTCCGCCGTGAAAGGCCGCAGGCACAACCTCGCACTTTCGATCACCCGGTTGCCTGAGGTCATGTCCTGCACCACGATTTCATTGCATCCAGCCTCGCTCATGAGGCGCGTGCAGCGCAAGCCGAAAGGGCCATGACCAACGGGGGATTCCCGGACGCCGGGAAACGGCCAGCATGCAGTGACCTGAAGGATGTTCACGGACACGGAGATCACATGCTTACACGCTTGGCCAGCTACTTCTTCCTGGGTCTGTGCAGTACCGGTGCCCTGGCTGCCGATGCCGCCTATCGGCCGTCCTTCCATCCCGACCAGCTGAAGGGTCCGCCTGCCGGTCGCCCGAACGAGGTACTGGTGCTGGGCAGCCCGCACCTGTCCAGCCTGCCGAAGACCTTCAAGCCAGCAATGCTGGAGCCCCTGCTGCAGCGACTGCAGGCCTGGCAGCCAACGGTGATCGCGGTGGAGAACCTGTCCGGCCTGCAGTGCGACTTCATGCGCCGCAATCCAGGCCGCTACGCCGGAAGTGTCGAGGACTACTGCGTCGATCCAGCACCGGCGCAGGCCGCGACCGGCCTGGACGTTCCCAGCGCCAATGCCGAGATGGAACGCCTGCTTGCGGACTGGCCGAGCGAACCCAGCGCCGCCCAGCGGCGCCGATTGGCCGCGGTTTTCCTCGCTGCGGGCGAGAACGGTTCGGCCGTCGTGCAGTGGCTGCGGTTACCCAGTGAAGAGCGTCGTGCCGGTGACAGCCTGACCCCTGAACTGGTGCGCTACCTCGACACCCGCATGGCCAAGCCGAACGAAGTGGGCATGGTCGCAGGCGTACTGGCCGCACGGCTGGGCCTGGAACGGCTGTGGTCGGTCGACGACCACACCGCGGATTCGCCCACGCCGGCATCCCGGAAGAAGGCCTACGCTGCCGCCATCAGGGCCGCCTGGGACAATCCCTTCGTCGAGACGCGAATGGCCGCTGACGAGCAACTCGAAGCCAATCTCGACAAACCCGAGGGGCTGCTCGAGATGTATCGCGCGTACAACAGCGCGGACGCCGCGATGATGGCCTACAACAGCGACTTCGGTGCGACCCTGGTCGAGCCGTCGCCGGAGGGCTTCGGCCGCAACTACGTGGGCTACTGGGAAACCCGCAACCTGCGCATGGTCGCCAACATGCGCGACGTACTCGGGCAACAGCCGGGTGCGCGCATGCTGACCATCGTCGGCGCCTCGCACAAGGGCTACTACGAGGCGTACCTCAACCTGATGCACGACGTGCAGCTGGTCAGTTCGGATGAAGTGCTGCGTTGAAGCCAGGCGCGGATCGCAGGGATGATGGCGGTGCCCTCAGCGCCATCATCCTGCGCCCTTCCTGCCTGCCCGCCACAACACGAGACTGGCGCCGCCGATACAGGACAGCGTGAACACCAGCAGGGCGATGGCACCGCCCTGCAGGACCGGCAGCAACGCCTGCGCGTGCAGATCGTCGCGCACTTCTTCCAGGCGCAGGCTGGCGGCCAGCGCCAGGCACCAGCCGACCATTGCCGGGGCATACGCCCGCAGCGCAACCGGGCTCCAGACTTTCATGGGATCACCTGCTCGAGTGGGGATGCGCGCAGTATTCGCGCGCGTCCTCTCACAGCCTGAGATCAGCCTTCGGCGGTTTCGGAATCATCGCCGGGCAGCTCGCTGGCCTCGCCCTGCACCTGCACGTTGTTGCGACCCAGCGCCTTGGCCCGGTAGCACTGGGCATCGGCAGCGGCCACGGCCTGATCGACGCTCATCCCACCGGCCAGCGGCGCGATACCGATGCTGGCGCCGACCCGCAGCCGGTCCTGGTCCCACGGAATGGAAAGAGATGCCAGCGTGTGCAGCAGCTCAGCGCCGATGCGGGCAGCGCGTCGCGGCGTGCACCCGGACAGGATCACCGCGAATTCGTCGCCCCCTAGCCGCGCCACCACGTCCGAATCTCGCACGCCGTGGCGCAGCACACTGGCCACTGCCCACAGCACGGCATCGCCGGCCAGATGGCCCCAGGTGTCGTTGACCGGCTTGAAGCGATCCAGATCGATGTACATCAACGAGGCCGCCTGGCCGGTGCGCTCGACGCGGGTGATGGCCTGCTGCAGGTGCACCTCGAAACCGCGACGGTTGCTCAGCTCGGTCAGCGGATCGATCTCGGCCAGGTGGCGGGCTTCGCGCTGGCGTGCACGCTGCTGGGTGTCGTCGCGCAGCACCCAGACCGCGCCGCGCACGTGGCCTTCGTCACCACGCAACCAGGCGCGGGTCAGGTCCACCGGTACGGTGGCGGTGCCGAGGCGAAGCAACAGATCGGCATGCAGGTCCACCGCATTGCTTTCCGGGTCCAGCAGTACCGACACGTCCAGTACCGAGCCGGGCGCGTACTCGGTGGTCAGCGCCAGTACGTCCTGTACCTTGTGTCCGGCCAGCGACAGCGCACCATCGCCCGCCAGCGTGCGCACCGCGGCGGCATTGGCATAGTCGATGCGGCCATCGAGGCTGACGCTGAGCACCAGGTCGGCCACTGCATCCAGCGTGATGCGGCTGCGTTGTTCACTCTCGAACAGACGCTGCTCACTGCTGCGCTGGGCGGTGATGTCCTGGATCTGCGACACGAAATGCAGCGGCTCGCCGTGCTCGTTGCGCACCAGCGATACCGACAGCCGCGCCCAGATGATGCGCCCGTCGCGGTCGAGATAGCGCTTTTCCAGGTGATAGTGGCTGCGTCGTCCGGCCAGCAGGTCCTGCACCAGGGCCAGGTCGGTCTGCAGGTCGTCGGGATGGGTCAGCCGCTGGAAATCGACCTGCAGCAGTTCTTCGCGCGGATAGCCCAGGATCCGGCACAGCGCGTCGTTGACGTCCAGCCAGCGCCCTTCCAGCGACACCAGTGCCATGCCCAGTGCGGCGGAGGTGAACGCGCCCGCGAACTTCTCCGCCGACAGCCGTGCTTCGGCGCGCGCCTGCAGGATCTCGGTAATGTCGATGGCCATGCCGACGTAGCCGATGCGTGCTCCATCGGCGCTCTCCATGCGGCTGATCGACAGGCGCACCTGGCGTGACTGGCCATCCTTGCGCAGCAGCGTCCACTGCCGCGAGTAGGTCTGCCCGTCGGCACGCGCGCTCAGCGCCTCGAACACGCCAGGAAGATTGCCATCAGCATCGGCCAGCGGTTGCAACCAGGCTTTCAGTTCGGCCGGATCGTGGAAGGCATCGAGGCGGCGCTGGCCGACCACCTCCGGCGCGGTGTAACCGAGCAGGCGCTGCGCGCCGGTATTGAACAGGGTGATGGTGCCGTCGGTATCGGTGGCGATCACCGCCACCTCATCGGACGCATCGACCACCGCCTGCAGGCGCTGGCGGGTCTCGGCGGCGTCCTGCCGGGCCTGCTGCAGCTCGGTGACGTCGGCATGGGCGCCGGCCATCCACAGCGGCCTGCCCTGCCCGTCCCATTCGAAGACGCGGCCGCGGTCCTGGATCCAGATCCACTGGCCATTCTTGTGGCGCATGCGCAGCAGGCAGGCGTAGTTGTCGCTGCGCCCTTCGAAATGGTCGTCCAGCGCCGCGTCGGACAGCGCGATGTCATCGGGATGGACCAGCTTCAGGAACGTCCTCTGGCAGATCGGTTCCAGTTCTTCCAGGCGGTAGCCGACGATCTCGGCCCAGCGTGCGTTGACCCGCATCTCGCCGGTCTGCACGTTCCATTCCCAGGTACCCGCAGCGGTGCCATCGATGATCATCGCCAGCCGGCGGCGTTCTTCGGCCAGCTCCTGCAGGCGCCGCTCGAGCAGCCCGTTGCCGTTGTTTCCCTGGCCCGCCATCAATCCGGCCCCCTGCCGGCGCGGGCAGGCGCCGACCGCAGCGAAGCGCTGCAGCCTGCGACGAAGACGGCGGGTCGTGCTGGCGTCATGGCCCTCCCCAGCGACAGCGGGGAGGCCGAACGCCCCCCTCAGGCGCAAGTGTGCGCAATCACGGGGAAAACCGACAAGTCCCCCGCCCCGGATCAACCGTGACGGGGGGCACGATCTTCAGCTGCGCTTGGCCCGGGCGAAGGCCTCGGCCAGGGCATTGTTGGCCGGTGGGGCCGACGGGCCGGGGCGGCCGCCATTGCCCTGGCCGCGGTTCGGCCCACGGTTCTGCCCGCCGGCGTCGCGGCGCGGCCCCTGACCCTGGCTGCGCTCATCGCGCTGGCCCGGGCGGCTGGTGGCCTGGCCCGGGGTGTCGTCCAGGCGCCGGGTCAGGGCGATGCGCTTGCGCGGCACGTCCACCTCCAGCACCTTGACCTTGACGATGTCGCCGGCCTTGACCACGTCGCGCGGGTCCTTCACGAAGGTATCGGACAGCGCCGAAATGTGGATCAGGCCGTCCTGGTGCACGCCGATATCGACAAACGCCCCGAAGGCGGCGACGTTGCTCACCACCCCTTCCAGCACCATGCCTTCGCGCAGGTCCTTGATGTCCTCGACGCCTTCGGCGAAGCGCGCGGCCTTGAACTCCGGACGCGGATCGCGGCCCGGCTTCTCCAGTTCCTTGAGGATGTCGCGCACGGTCGGCACGCCGAAGGTGGCATCGGTGAACTGCTCGGCCTTCAGGCCGCGCAGGAAGCTGCCATCACCAATCAGCGCCTTGATCGGGCGCGCGGTGCTGGCCACGATGCGCTCAACCACCGGATAGGCTTCGGGGTGTACCGCCGAGGCGTCCAGCGGCTGGTCACCATCGGCGATACGCAGGAAGCCGGCACACTGCTCGAAGGTCTTCTCGCCCAGGCGCGCGACCTTCAGCAGGTCCTTGCGACGCTTGAACGGGCCGTTGTCGTCACGATGGCGCACGATGTTCTCGGCCACCGTGACCGACAGGCCGGACACGCGCGACAGCAGCGCGGCCGAGGCGGTGTTGACGTAGACGCCGACCGCGTTCACGCAGTCCTCCACGCGCGCGTCCAGCGCCCGCGCCAGGCGGTACTGGTCCACGTCGTGCTGGTACTGGCCGACGCCGATCGCCTTGGGTTCGATCTTGACCAGTTCGGCCAGCGGATCCTGCAGGCGGCGCGCGATCGACACCGCGCCACGCAGCGACACGTCCAGGCCCGGGAACTCCTTGGCCGCGAACTCGGACGCCGAGTACACCGACGCACCGGCCTCGCTGACCACCACCTTCTGCAGCTTCGGGTTGGCGGTCGCCTTGATCGCTTCGCCGGCCAGCTTGTCGGTTTCGCGGCTGGCGGTGCCGTTGCCGATCGCGATCAGTTCCACGTTGTGCCTGGCGCACAGCTGCTTGATCGTCTGCAGCGACTGCTCCCACTGGCGGCGCGGCTCGTGCGGGTAGATGGTGTCGGTGGCGACCAGCTTGCCGGTGGCATCGACCACGGCGATCTTGCAGCCGGTGCGGATGCCCGGGTCCAGGCCCAGCACGGTCTTCGGCCCAGCCGGCGCGGCCAGCAGCAGATCCTTCAGGTTGTCGCCGAACACCGCGATGGCTTCGGCTTCGGCCTTTTCGCGGGCCTGGTTGAAGAGGTCCAGCAGCAGATGGGTGTGCAGCTTGGCACGCCAGGTCAGGCGGCAGGCATCCAGCAGCCAGCGGTCGGCGGCACGGCCCTGGTCGGCGATGCCGGCCTTGCGCGCCACGCGCCCTTCGGCGTACTGGTGGCCGGCCTCGGCCTCGCTGCCCGGGTCCAGTTCCAGGAACAGGATTTCCTCGCGGCGCGCACGGAACAGCGCCAGCAACCGGTGCGAGGGAATCTTCGCCAGCGACTCGGCGTGTTCAAAATAATCGCGGTACTTGGCGCCTTCGGTTTCCTTGCCCTCGGCCACGCGCGCGCGGATCACGCCGGTCTCGCCCAGCCAGGTCCGCAGCTCACCGACCAGCGCGGCATCTTCGCCCCAGCGCTCCATCAGGATCGCGCGTGCACCTTCCAGCGCGGCCTTGGTGTCGGCCACGCCCTTGTCGGTGTCGACGAAACCGGCGGCAAAGACCTGCGGGTCCTGCGTCGGGTCGGCCAGCAGGCCATCGGCCAGCGGCTCCAGACCGGCCTCGCGGGCGATCTGGGCACGGGTACGGCGCTTGGGCTTGTACGGCAGGTACAGGTCTTCCAGCCGGCTCTTGGTGTCGGCGGCCAGGATGTCATTGCGCAGGTCGTCGCTGAGCTTGCCCTGCTCGCCGATGCTGGCCAGCACCGCCGCGCGACGGTCTTCCAGTTCGCGCAGGTAGGTCAGGCGCACTTCCAGGTTGCGCAGCTGGGTGTCGTCCAGGCCCCCGGTCACTTCCTTGCGGTAGCGCGCGATGAACGGAACGCTGGCGCCCTCATCGAGCAGGCCGACGGCGGCACGCACCTGGGCGGACTGGGCACCGATCTCGTCGGCGATGGTCTGGGCGATCTGCTGGGCGAGCGCGCTCTGGGCGTTCTTGGCGTCGTGCATTGCTTCAGGTCTATGCCGCGTTTCGGGAAGACCCCATTCTGGCAATCCACGACGGAGCCGGACAAGGCATTGACAGGGGGCGAGGTTCAGCGGCGAGGCCGGAGTGGACGCCGGCATCCTGGCGAAGAGAGGGCTCGGACTGGCCCTGGGCTGGGATGCCGGCGCGGGCGCGCGATGGTGGGCGCGCCCTGCCGCGTGTTGCGAAGGTCAGCGGTAGTGGCGGGCGGCGCGCTGCATGACGATATCGTCACGCATGCTTTCCAGGGCCATCAGGCGGACCTTGCCGACACCCTGCAGTTCCATGAACCGCTCCGTGTAGAACTCCGGCCCCAGCGCGGTGTCGGCGCGGGATTTGCTGAAGCCGTAGGGCACCACGCCCTTCTCGCCATCCTTGCTACCACCGACATAAAGAACGATTGCCATGTGATGTATTCCTCCAAATTGCTACTGCGTACTGCACTCGATGAGCGATGCTGCGAGCTCATCGAGGAAGAGCTTACCGCGTCGAACCTGACTGGAACGTCACGAAGGCTAATGACGATCGGTTGCATGCAGATGACTGCGGGATCGCAGCAGAATGCTTACGGATCTTTAACTTCCGGCTAACGAATCCGCGGGGATTCCCGCCAACGGCGCAGCCCCTCGTGGCTTGGTCGCGAAATGCGCTTCATGTGATTGGGTCGGTCGGGGTGGGTGCGCGGGACACGCCGTAAACCCGTCCCTGGGGGCTCGATGGCGCCATCCATGGCGCCAACGGTCCCGCGCACCCACCCCGACCGACCCCCGACAGTTTTCGGGCACGTCCAGCCACGGAAAAGAAAAAAGAAGACCAAAAGCAAAAGCGGCCTGGCCGGCTCGCTTTTTGTAGAGCCGAGCCCATGCTCGGCTGCTTTCAGGCCAGTCCGCGAAGCCGAGCGCGGGCTCGGCTCTACACGAGCAAGCGCAGCGCGCGACCCGCTTTTGCTGTTCTTTATTCTCTTCCGTGGCCTGGCGCGCACGGAAACTGTCAGCGGCCGGGTGGGTGGGGCTGGCGGGGTATCCGCGGCATGGATGCCGCGGCTAAGCCCCCATGGATGGGTTCACGGCGTCCCCGCCAGCCCCACCCGCCCGGCCAGCCCCCAGGAAGCAGGCATTCCGCGACCACCCACGAGGGGCTGCGCCGTTGGCTGGAAACTACGGCCACCAGCCGCGCCCGAACCGGGCGAAATGATCGGCCGCGCGCTCGAATGGATTGCGCGCACTCACCCCGCCGCACAGCAGGTACACCGGCAGGTACAGCGGCCCCAGCACCATGTACTGGTACACGTGCGCGCGTTCGTGGTCGTCCAGCCGGATCAGCGGCTCCACGCCCCACCCCGCCTGGTGCGCATAGGTGCGGCAGGAAATGCCCAGGTCCTGCCCGGTGTGCAGGATCACATTGCCCAAGGTGATCGCCCCACCCGGCCCCCACGGCCAGCGATCGAACACCAGCGCACAGTCACGGCTGCTCCAACGCAGCGTCGCCCCGCCAAGCATGCCGGCCAGCCCGCCGATCACACCGAACAGTGAATTGGGTGACGTCCACACCGCGCCCAGCACCTGCAGCGCGCGCAGCCAGACCGGCCAGGGCTCTGGAACGGTCTTCAATCGGCCTCGTTCGGCATCAGCAGCCACAGGATCAGATAGACCAGGATGCCGGGGAAAGCCGCCGAGCCGATCGAGACCAGCACGAACACGATCCGTACCAGCGTGGGGTTCCAGCCGAAGCGGTGGGCGATGCCGCCCATCACGCCGGCAATCATGCGGTCGTTCAATGAACGTGACAGCGTGCGCGGCGTGGTGTTCATGGCAGTCCTCCAAGGCTACGGGAAAAAGCAGTCGAGCATGGCTCGACTCTACACCGCCCCCATGTCTACGGCGTGCGGTGGCGCAGGGCCTGCAGGCGTGCGCCGAACCAGGCGGCTGCGGTCTGTTCAGGCTGCCCCGGGCACTGGATGCGATAGGGCTTGCCGCTCATGCTGCTCTGGCTGGCGGCGCGCTCGATGAACTGTTCGGCGCTGTCCACCATGTCCTTCTTCAGCAGGTAGTCGTACTTGCGCTGCAGGTGCGCGCGCGCATCGCTGCCGTCGTACCAGCTGCCATTGCGCTGGAACCGGCATTGGGAGCCGTCCAGGCTGGAGATCAGCTGGGCGATCTCCCGCCGTGCATCCGCACTGGGTGCGGCCTGCGCAACAGGGGCAGCCAGCAGCAGCGTGGCAAGCAGCAACGAAATCCTTCGCGACATCATCATTCTCCATGCAGTCGAGCATGGCTCGACGCTACAAAAACGAAGCAGGCCTTACGCGTCGCGCGCCTTCAGCCAGCCATCGATCGTGGCCGGCACTTCGCGCTGCGCGCGGCCGGACACGTAGATGCCGATATGGCCGCCACGGAAACTGGACTCGGTGTAGTCCTCGGTGCCCAGGCGTCCACGCATCGCGCGCGAGGCATCCGGCGGCACCAGATGGTCCTGCTCGGCATAGATGTTCAGCACCGGCAGGGTCACCTGCGACAGATCCACCGCTTCCTCGCCGATCCGCACCGTGCCGTTCATCAACCCGTTGCCCTGGTAGAACTGCTTGATGAAGTCGCGGAAGGCCTCGCCCGCCAGGTCCGGTGAATCGAAGATCCACTTCTCCATGCGCAGGAAATCCTCCAGCGCCGCCTTGTCATCGAGGATGTCGAGCAGGCCCACGTACTTCTGCACGTTCAGGCGGAACGGCTTGAGCATCAGGTAACTGGCATTCATCAGGTCGGCCGGGATGTTGCCCAGCGTGTCCACCAGCAGGTCCACGTCCACCTGCTGCGCCCAGTGCGAGAGCATGTTGTCGGCGGTGTGGAAATCGACCGGGGTGACCATGGTGATCAGCTTGCCCAGCTTCTGTCGGCGCAGCGCGGCGTAGCACAGCGCGAACACGCCGCCCTGGCAGATGCCGAGCAGGTCGACCGGTCCACCACTGCGCGCGCGCAGCGCATCGACCGCGCCATCGATGTAGCGCAGCAGATAGTCCTCCAGGGTCTGGAAGCGCTCCGAGCGATCCGGGTAACCCCAGTCCAGCACGTAGACGTCCTGCCCCAGCGCCAGCAGCTTCTGCACCAGTGATCGATCGGCCTGCAGGTCGACCATGTACGGCCGGTTGACCAGCGCGTAGACGATCAGCAACGGCGTGCGGCGGGTCGGTGCCTGTTCGCCGACGAAGCGGTACAGCACCACCTTGCCGTCGCGCCAGACTTCCTCGCGGGCGGTGACGCCATAGTCCACGTCTTCCACCTGCGGCAGCAGCTTCAGCCCTTCCATCAGCTTGCGCTGCATGGCCAGGGTTTCCTGCATCAGGTCATCGGCGTTGAAGCCCAGCGGTCCTTTCATCGGTCACGCGTCCGCGTGGAAGTACGGGGCGCTGCCTTTGGTGCCGCCTTTTTCGCAGGCGCCTTTTTCGCAGCCGCCTTCTTTGCCGGCGCGGCCTTCTTCGCGGCCTTGCGCGCGACCGGCTTCACCTTCGCCGGCGCCGGCTGTGCCACCGGATCGACCTCGCCCGCACCGGCCATGGCCACCACCTGTGCCTGCAGGCGACGCAGGCTGCGCTCCAGCTCGGCGATGCGGCGGTGCGCGGCGTCCATCTCGCTGCGGGTCGGCAGGCCGATCCGTTCACTCATCTGTTCCACCTCGCGCTGCAGGCCGGCGCGCAGCCGCATCTGTGCGTTGCCCAGCGCGGCGTACACCTGCTGGAACGGCTCGGACATGGCGACCTTGGCATAGGCCTCCTCGGCCACTTCGATCCACAGGTCGAACATCGCGCGGGCGCTGGTCAACTGGCTGCCCGGCTGCTCGTGCTCGGCCAGGCGCTGCTCGAACAGCGCGAAGGCCTCGTCCAGCGCCTGCTTGATCTGATCGACATAGGCGCGCGAATGCTGCTGGTATTCCTCCTGCGCCCGCAGCAGCGCCTGCCAGCGCGCCTGGTGCTCACGACCGGGCCCGAACGCCGGGCTCTGCAGCCACGGGCCGGCCTGCAGCTGGAACTGCTGCAGCCAGGCGGCAAACTCCGGTACAGCGGCGCCAGCGTGGGTGCTGCCACGGGCCCCCTGCAGCATCCATTGCAGCATGCCGTCGCCCTGCCCCTGCACCGCCTCGCGCCAGGCCTGGGCCACGTCGGCGCTGCTGGCGTCGCGGCCGGCGAAACGCGCGGCGACTTCCTGCATGGTGCCGTACCAGCTGCCCGCCTGTTCGCGGAAGCGGCGCACGGCATCTTCCGGCGCACCCTGCCCCTGTTCGGGCAGCAGCTGGCCCCACCAGTCGAACAGCCGTTGCCAGCTGCCAGGGTCATCGCCAGCCGGCGCACCGGGCGTGGTCGCATGGCGCAGGGCATCGCCCCAGGCGCCGAAGTACTGCCGGGCCAGGGTTTCGAAATCGCTGCTGCCGGCGTCGTGGGCCGAGCTGCTCATCGCAGGCCTCCGCAGGGCTGGCTCATGGCTTGGGGATACGCAGGGTCTTGCTGATCATCAGCGACCCGGACAGGGCGAACAACAGCACCATCGGGTGCAGCTGCCACGGGCCGATCTGCCACTGGCCGAACCAGATGTTCTGGCCGATGGCATCGGTACCGGCGGCGATCGCCAGCACGATCACCAGCACCAGGCTGGTCGGAATCGGGGTGCCCTCGAAATACGTGACCTTGCCCTCGTCGCCGGCCAGTGCCTCGGCGGTGACGTTGTAGCGCGCCAGGCGACTGACACCGCAGCAGACGAAGTAGCTCAGCACCAGCCAGTCCCAGCCGCCCTGCATGCCGCAGGCGTAGGCCAGCGCCGCCGGGGCCACGCCGAAGGAGATCACGTCTGACAGCGAATCCAGCTCGCGGCCCAGGGTGGAACTGGACTTGCGCCAGCGCGCGATGCGCCCGTCGAGGGCGTCGAAGATGAAGGCCAGCGGGATCAGTGCCATGCCGAACAGCAGGTAGCCGCGCTCGCCGTCCTGCAGGAAGCGCATCGCGGCAAACACCGCACCGGTGCCGCAGAAAGCATTGGCCAGGGTGAACCAGTCGGCCAGCTGGAATTCGCGCAGCATCGAGAAGTGACGTTTCATGGGGTCTCACGGAGCATCAAGGCCCACAGGTTACCGCGAGCGCCGCCGCCGGCGACAGCGGCGGCAGGGTCCATCCTTCACCGCGCCCTCACCCGCCCTCACCAGCGGTGAATTTTTCGCCACCCATCTTGACAGCCTAGGGGGGTGGCGCCTGTCGCGGCTTATCCACAAAGTTGCCCACGCGTAATCCACACCCCCTGTGGACAACCAGATCTCACCGACTGCGACGCTGGACATTTCCTCATCACCCCGCGGCGGGGTTTCCCTACTTCCCAAGCCACAACGTCAGCGCTATGGTCAGCGGCGGACCCGCCGCCGCCACGTCCGAAACCCTGCAACGGACGATGATGATGCTGGATGCTTCCACCCTGGCCGCGCAGCTGCGGCAGCCCCATGGCGAGGCCGCGCTGGCGGTGGCCGACTCGATGAACCGCAGCAATGGCGCGCTCAACCTGGCCGCGATCGGGCTGCTGGCCGTCGGCACTGGCGAACGGGTCCTGGAGATCGGCCCCGGCAATGCGGCCTTTGCGCCGCTGATGCTGCAGGCCACCGACAGCCACTATCTCGGTATCGAGCTGTCCACTGCCATGGTCGAGGCCGGCAACCAGCGCCTGGCCAGCGCCGGGTTGGCCGAGCGTGCCGCGATGCGATACGGCGACGCCCATGCCCTGCCAGTCAGCGATGCCGCGATGGATGCGGCGCTGGCGGTCAATACCCTGTACTTCTGGCCGAACCTGGCCCCAGTGCTGGACGAGTTGGCGCGGGTGCTGCGCCGGGGCGGCCGCCTGTGCCTGGCCTTTGGCGATGCCAGCTTCATGCGCAGCCTGCCATTTGCTGCCGACTTCCAGCTGCATGAGCTGGACGCGGTGGAGCTGGCGCTGCGTGTGTCGGGCTTCCGCGTCTCGGCCTGGCGCAGCCACCGCGAAATCGCGAGCGGCAATGACGGCCAGACCCGCGAAAAGCACTTCCACCTGCTGCTGGCACAGCGGCGCTGAAGTGGTAGAGCCGGCCGCTGGCCGGCTGCCCCGGCATTCCGGATTGCCGGCCAGCGGCCGGCACTACCCAGCCTGCATTCGCCGCCAGCGAGCAACACAGAACACCTGCATCACCAGTGGCCGGCCCACCGCAGCCGCCGCAACGACGGTGATCCGACCACGTGGTAGAGCCGGCCGCTGGCCGGCTGCCCCGGCATTCCGGATTGCCGGCCAGCGGCCGGCACTACCCAGCCTGCATTCGCCGCCAGCGAGCAACACAGAACACCTGCGTCAGCAGTGGTCGGCCCACCGCAGCCGCCGCAACGACGGTGATCCGACCACGTGGTAGAGCCGGCCGCTGGCCGGCTGCCCCGGCATTCCGGATTGCCGGCCAGCGGCCGGCACTACCCAGCCTGCATTCGCCGCCAGCGAGCAACACAGAACACCTGCATCACCAGTGGCCGGCCCACCGCAGCCGCCGCAACGACGGTGATCCGACGACGTGGTAGAGCCGGCCGCTGGCCGGCTGCCCCGGCATTCCGGATTGCCGGCCAGCGGCCGGCACTACCCAGCCTGCATTCGCCGCCAGCGAGCAACACAGAACACCTGCATCACCAGTGGCCGGCCCACCGCAGCCGCCGCAACGACGGTGATCCGACCACGTGGTAGAGCCGGCCGCTGGCCGGCTGCCGCGGCATTCCGGATTGCCGGCCAGCGGCCGGCACTACCCAGCCTGCACCCGTCGCCGCCAACGCGCAAAGCAGAACACCTGCATCACCAGCATGGCCACCAGTCCCAACGGCCACGCCCACCACAGCCCCGGCAGCCCATGCCGCGCCTGCAACCACACCGCCAGCGGCAGCTCCAGCAGCAGTACCGCCGCCATGCCCAGCAACGCTGGCAACATCACCGTGCCACTGCCTCGCATCACTCCGACCAGCACCGTGCTGCCCCCCATCGCCAGCACGCCCCATACCACCGTGCGCAGCTGCGATGCGGCCAGTTCGCGCACCTCTGCGGCCGCCAGAATCAGCCCGGTCAGCCAGGGTGCCAGCGCCACAACCAGTACCACCACCGCGCTCAGCATTGCCAGTCCAAGCAACACGCCGGTGCGAGCGATGGCGGGCAGCCGTGCCGTACGCCCTGCGCCCATCGCATGCGCCGCGAGGATGGTGGCGGTAATGCCCAGTGACATCGCCGGCAGCTGCACCCAGCTCATCAACTGGTTGACCGCACCATAGGCGGCCGTGGCCGTGTAGCCGTAGCGGTTGATCCAGCCCAGCAACACGATCTCGGCAATGGCCAGACTGAGCATCTGCAACGAGGACGGCACGCCGATGCGCAGCATCGCGCGGATGATCGCGCCATCGAAACGGATGGTGCGCAGCAGCTCATGCCCCGGCGCCAAGGGGTGCCCCATCCGCTGCCAGCGCCACATCAGCCAGACCAGGGCCAGCAACGAGGCGAATGCCGCCGAGACTGCCGCACTGGCCGCGCCCAGCTGCGGCAGGCCCGCCCAGCCCAGGATCAGCAGCGGCGTGCACAGCAGGCCGATCGCCGTGGCCAGCAGCAGCGCATGCAGTGGCGTCGTTGCATCCCCCACTGCGCGGCTCACGGCAGTGGCCAGCCACAACAGGAAGAACACCGGAGCCCCCAGCAGCAGGACGCGTGCATAGACAATGGACTCACTGAGGACCGGCGCCGGCGTACCCAGTGCCGCCAGCAGTTGTGGCGCGAAGCCGCCGCCCACGGCCATCACCAGCACCGACAGCAGCAGGATCAGCGCCACCGCACTGCCAGCCACCGCGCGTGCCTGTTGCGGGCGGCCCGCGCCCCAGGCCTGGCCGATCAGCACCATCGCGCCCGTGGCCAGGCCCATCACCAGTGCCAGCAGCAGGAAGAAGACCGGGAAGAACGCAGCGGCTGCAGCCACTGCCTGTGTGCCGAGCAGATGGCCGAGGTAAATGTTGTCCAGCGTGCCTGCGGCCAGCTGCAGCGCGTTGGTCAGCAGCATCGGCAACAGCAGGGTCAGGTAGGTGCGCCACAGTGGTGGTGCAACCGGGGGCGTCGGATGTACAGGGGTGCTCATGGGAGTCTCTGGGCAAGGCGCCGCCCTGCCCGGCGTTTCCGCCAGCAAAGCAAGCACAGGGGAAGCGGGCCGTGGCCCGCGGTCAGGTGGCGCCGTCGCTCAGCAACGGCGCGATGGCTCAGCCGCCAGCGTCTTCGAAGGTCAGGCGCAGGGCGTGGGCGCGCACATCCGCGGGCCAACTCCGCAGCGCCGCTTCCAGGCCCGCGCGGTCATGCGCGAACAGGACACGGATCGCCTCCTCGAAACCCGGCAGGTCACCGGCGATGGTCTGCAGGAAGTGATAGGTACGCTCGCTGTGGCGGCGCTGGCGGTCCTTGTCGGCACCGGCACGGCTGGCCGCTTCCACCAGCCGGCGAAGCACCACCGAGGCCCCACCCGGCTGTTCGGCCAGCCACGCCCAATGGCGTGGCAACAGCGTCACTTCGCGGGCGACCACGCCCAGCTTGGGGCGGCCACGGCCACGTGGGGTTGCGGGCGCCTCTTCGGCCGTGACGTCGGCATCCGTCTCCACGGCGGCGGGAAACGCTTCGTTTACCCGCGCCAGGAGTTCTGCGTCACTGCCGCGCGTATCGAAATCGCGAGTGCGGCCGGTGGCGTTGTCGAACACCAGCAATGGTCCGGCAGCGTTGTCGGCGCGCAGCTGCTTCAGCGCCAGCGCGGCCACTTCCGGGGTACCGGAAGCGACCAGGCGATGGCCGTCGAAACAACTGAAGGGAGGGAGTCGGGACGCAGGCATGGCAATGGCATCAGAGGCGATGCGCAAATATTGCCCGGGTAATTTGATTCCGTCAATATTGTCCGGGTATTAATTTGCCAGAAGAGCGTACCAACCACGGTTGGCAGCTACCCGATTTCCCGGTTCACAGGCGGCTGAAGGACCAGCTCACCATGCGCCCGTCCTTGTACGGCATCACGCCGTGGAACGGGCGCGGGTCGGCGTCGAACACCAGCGGCAGGAAGTTGCGGTCGCCCTCCCACATCGGCAGGGTGTCCAGCTTGTCCAGGTCCACCCACTCCAGCGTGCCTTCGTGGTTGCCGCCGTGCGGGGTGCCCTCGAATCCATCGATGACGAATACGAAGCCCAGCCAATCCTCGCCGTGCTTGCCGAAGCCTGGCCAGCTGATGGTGCCGCGCAGGCGCATGCTGGTGCAGTCGATGCCGGCTTCCTCGGCGATCTCGCGGCGCATGCTGGCCGCCACATCCTCGTCCGCTTCGATCTTGCCGCCCAGGCCGTTGTACTTGCCCAGGTGGTGGTCACCGGGACGGGTATTGCGATGGATCATCAGCACCTTGCGACGATCAGGCGACAGCACATAGCCCAGGGTGGCGACGATCGGGGTGTACGGCATGGGGCAGCATCCAGCGGCAGGTCAGCCGTGGATTATGGCCGATCAGCGCACCAGCGACAGGCGGCGCTCGGCAGGTGTGCCAGCACCGTCGGGATCGCGGCGCAGGGTGGCCACGCCGTGGCCGCGCTCGGCCAGGTACTCCAGCCACTTGCCGAGGAAGGTGTTCATCCGCATGCGGTGGCTGATCAGCTCCGCCGGCGGCGGATACAGGCCCATCGTGTCCTGCCAGCGGCGGCCCACGTAGCAATGGGTGGTCTCGGCCTGGCGCGCGTCACGGTACAGGCGCACATAGGCCGACGGATCCGGCTCGCCGGTGACCGGGTCGGCCAGGTCGTAGGTCAAGCGCAGTTCCACCGTGTAGCGGTGGCACTCGATCACGTCCAGGCGCACGTCCAGGCCGTCGCCGATCGAGGAAATGTAGCTGCCCGCCACCAGTCCGGCCGGTTCGAACAGGCGCACCAGGTGGCGGTAGTTTTCCGCGTACAGGCCCATGAGCCAGCTCAGCCGGCTCAGGCGGGGAATGCGTTCGGTGCGGGGCAAGGCTCGGGCCATGGGTCGATCCTACACGTTGGTGCTTCAACGTGGGGGCGCGCACGTGCAAGCCAACCCCTGGGTAGTGCCGGCCGCTGGCCGGCAGCCCTGCATCGCAGCCGAGGGTTCATCGAGCAGCCGGCCAGCGGCCGGCTCTACCAGCTCTGAGGATCAATACAGCTCGCGCTGCAGCCCCAGCGTGGCCAGCACCTTGCTGGAAATCTCCTCGATCGAGGTATGGGTGGTGCTCAGGGTCGGAATCCGCTCCATCTGGAACATCACCTCCGCTGCAGCCACCTCGCGCTTGCAGGTGTCGAGGTTGGCGTAGCGCGAGTTCGGGCGCCGCTCCTGGCGGATCTGCTGCAGCCGGTCGGGATCGATGGTCAGGCCGAACAGCTTGCGCCGGTAGGCACGCAGCCGCGGCGGCAGGCGGTCGCTTTCCAGGTCTTCGTCGGTCAGCGGGTAGTTGGCCGCGCGCACGCCGTAATGCAGGGCCAGGTAGATGCAGGTGGGCGTCTTGCCGGCGCGCGACACCGCCACCAGGATCACGTCGGCATCGTCGTAGTTCACCGCGATGCCGTCGTCATGGGTCAGGGCGAAGTTCATCGCGTTGATGCGGCGGTGGTAGGTGTCGAAATCGACCATGCCATGGGCCTGGCCGACCCGGGCCAGGCGCGGGGTGGCCAGTTCGCGCTCCAGCGGTTCGATGAACGGCGCGAACACATCCAGCATCAGCGCGCCGCTGTCGGCCAGGATCAGGCTCAGGCTCTGGTCCACGCAGGAGTTCACCACGATCGGCCGGACCTGGTACCGCTCCCCTGCCGCCTGGATCCGGGCACAGGCTTCACGCGCTTTTTCGGGGTCGTCGACAAACGACATGCGATCGGTAATGAAGCTGAACCCGGAGAACTGGGTGAGCAGGCTATGCCCAATGGTTTCAGCGGTGATACCGGTTCCATCGGAAACGTAGAACACCGGACGGATGGTCGACATGCGCGCTTTTACCCCCTACGAAGCCTAAAAAGGCCGCCAGCACAAGCTTGTGCCGACGGTACTCTGCCCGGCATCATATCGGCTTCTTCCTACGGACGCGGCCATTCCAGCCCGCCTCGGGCGATGGCCAAACGGAGCATCGCGCTTGAACGAGAACATCCTGTGGTTGCACGAACTGCGTCTGGCCGATCTGGCCCGCGTAGGCGGCAAGAATTCGTCGCTGGGCGAGATGATCGGCAACCTGGCCGGTCTGGGCGTTTCGGTGCCGGGCGGTTATGCCACCACCGCTGAAGCCTTCAAGGACTTCATCGCGCACAACGATCTGTCCAAGCGCATCTTCGACAAGCTGGCCACGCTGGACGTCGAGGACGTCAACGCGTTGACCGCAGCGGGCAAGGAAATCCGCACCTGGGTGATCGATGCCCCGCTGCAGCCGCAGCTGGACCAGGACATCCGCAGCGCCTACGCCCAGCTGAGCGCCGACAACGGCGGCGGCGACGTGGCCGTGGCCGTGCGTTCGTCGGCCACCGCCGAGGATCTGCCGGATGCCTCCTTCGCCGGCCAGCAGGAAACCTTCCTCAACGTCACCGGTGCCGACGACGTCGTGCACAAGGTCAAGGAAGTGTTCGCCTCGCTGTACAACGACCGTGCCATCGCCTATCGCGTGCACCACGGTTTCAAGCATGAGGACGTGTTCCTGTCCGCCGGCGTGCAGCTGATGGTGCGTTCGGGCGTCGGTTCCTCCGGCGTGCTGTTCACACTGGACACCGAGTCCGGCTTCCGCGACGTGGTATTCGTCACCTCGTCCTTCGGCCTGGGCGAAATGGTCGTGCAGGGCGCGGTCAACCCGGACGAGTACTACGTCTACAAGCCCACCCTGCAGGCCGGCAAGCCGGCGATCCTGCGCCGCTCGCTCGGCAGCAAGGCGATCCGCATGGTGTATTCGGATGTTCCGGGTGAGCGCGTCAGGATCGAGGACACCCCGGCAGAACTGCGCACCACCTTCTCGATCAGCGACGAGGACGTGCAGGAACTGTCCAAGCAGGCGCTGGTCATCGAAAAGCACTACGGCCGCCCGATGGATATCGAGTGGGCCAAGGACGGTGTCAGCGGCAAGCTGTTCATCGTGCAGGCGCGCCCGGAAACGGTGAAGTCGCGCAGCCATGCCACCCAGATCGAGCGCTTCGCGCTGACCGAAAAGGGCGGCAACGTGCTGGCCGAGGGCCGCGCCGTCGGTGCCAAGATCGGTTCGGGCGTGGCCCGCGTGGTCAAGACGCTGGACGACATGAACCGCGTGCAGCCGGGCGACGTGCTGATCGCCGACATGACCGATCCCGATTGGGAGCCGGTGATGAAGCGCGCTTCGGCCATCGTCACCAACCGTGGTGGCCGTACCTGCCACGCCGCGATCATCGCGCGCGAGCTGGGCGTGCCGGCCGTGGTCGGTTCGGGCAACGCCACCAAGGTCATCGAAGATGGCCAGCTGGTCACCGTCAGCTGCGCTGAAGGCGATACCGGCTTCATCTACGAAGGCAAGCTCGGCTTCGAGCGCACCACCACCGATCTGGGCAACATGCCGCCGGCACCGCTGAAGATCATGATGAACGTGGCCAACCCGGAACGTGCCTTCGACTTCGGCCAGCTGCCGAACGCCGGCATCGGCCTGGCCCGCCTGGAAATGATCATCGCCAGCCACATCGGCATCCATCCGAACGCGCTGCTGGAATACGACCGCCAGGATGCGGCGACGAAGAAGAAGATCGACGAGAAGATCGCCGGTTACGGTGATCCGGTCAGCTTCTACGTGGACCGCCTGGCCGAAGGCATCGCCACCCTCACCGCCTCGGTTGCACCGAACGCCGTGATCGTGCGCCTGTCGGACTTCAAGTCCAACGAGTACGCCAACCTGATCGGCGGCAGCAACTACGAGCCGCACGAAGAGAACCCGATGATCGGTTTCCGCGGCGCCAGCCGTTACGTCGATCCGAGCTTCTCGGCCGCCTTCGCGCTGGAGTGCAAGGCCGTGCTGCGCGTGCGCAACGAAATGGGCCTGGACAACCTGTGGGTCATGATTCCGTTCGTGCGCACCCTGGAAGAAGGCCGCAAGGTCATCGAGGTGCTGGAACAGAACGGCCTGAAGCAGGGCGAGAATGGCCTGAAGATCATCATGATGTGCGAAGTGCCGTCCAACGCACTGCTCGCCGATGAGTTCCTGGAGATCTTCGACGGCTTCTCGATCGGCTCCAACGACCTGACCCAGCTCAGCCTGGGCCTGGACCGCGATTCGTCGATCGTCGCGCACCTGTTCGACGAACGTAACCCGGCAGTGAAGAAGCTGCTGTCGATGGCGATCAAGTCGGCACGTGCCAAGGGCAAGTATGTCGGCATCTGCGGCCAGGGCCCGTCCGATCATCCGGATCTGGCCGAGTGGCTGATGCAGGAAGGCATCGAATCGGTGTCGCTGAACCCGGATACCGTGGTCGATACCTGGCTGCGCCTGGCCAAGCTGAAGACCAACGGCTGATGCCGTGATGGCCACAGGCTGACGTCGTGTTCATCGGCGTCGGCCGATACTGCTGCTGCACGCAAGCCCCGCCTCTGCGGGGCTTCGTGTTTCTGGCGTCCATGTACGCCCTGCCCCGCGCAGATTCCCCCCGCAGCAAAGGACTTCCGCATGATCGCCGCAGCAGCACCCGCCCCCGCCGCAACACCCTGGTTCCACTCGCTCGATTGGGAACGCCTGCTGGAGACCTACGGCGTGCCATTGCTGGCCGCGATCGTGGTGCTGCTGGTCGGCATGTGGGTGGCACGACGCCTGTCCAATGCGATGCCACGCGCCACCGCGCGCATGGGCGTGGACCCGATGCTGGGCAATTTCCTGCGCAACGTGGTGTACGCCGCATCGCTGGTGATCGTGGTGGTGCTGGCGATCGGCACGCTGGGCGTGCAGATCACCCCGCTGCTGGCCGTGCTTGGCACCGCCGGCCTGGCGGTAGGCCTGGCGCTGAAGGATTCGCTGTCCAACATCGCCTCGGGCGTGATGCTGGTGACGCTGCGCCCGTTCCGCGTCGGTGATGTGGTGACGGTGGCCGGACAAACCGGCACGGTGCGCGAAGTGCGCATCTTCCAGACCGTCATCACCGGTGCCGACAACCAGCACACCACCATTCCGAACACGTTGATCACCGCTGCGCCGATCATCAACCTGACCGCCGAGCCGACCCGCCGCGTCGAACTGGTGGTGGGCATCGGCTATGAAGACAACATCCAGCTGGCGCGCGACACCGCGCTGGCGCTGATGAAGGCCGACCCGCGCGTGTTGCAGACGCCGGCACCGGACGTGGTGGTGTACGAGCTGGGCGCGCACGCGATCAATCTCGGCATTCGCTGCTACGTGAAGTCGGCCGACTGGTTCGGTACCAAGGTCACGCTGCTGGAACAGCTCAAGCTGGGCTTCGACAAGGCCGGCATCAACATCCCGTATCCGCAGCAGGACATGCATCTGTACCTGCATGGCAAGGATGGCGGCGTGGTCGAGGCCGACGCGCTGGTGCGCGACAAGCCCTGATCCGACACAGAAATGCCGGCCAGCGGCCGGCACTACCCTGCCCCGCGCGCCCCGGTAGTGCCGGCCGCTGGCCGGCACCCACCCCATCTCCATACACCGGTAGTGCCGGCCGCTGGCCGGCAGCCTCCAGGATCAGGCGGCGACGCTTTCTTCCAGCGTTGGGTAATCGGTGAAGCCGATCGCGCCTCCGCCGAAGAACGTCGCCCGATCCGGCGGGTTCAGTTCCGCACCCAGACGCAGGCGCTCCGGCAGATCCGGGTTGGCGATGAACGGGCGACCGAAGCCGATCAGGTCGGCCCAGCCTTCCGCCAGTGCCTGCTCGGCGCGCTCGGCGGTGTACTTGCCGGCGTAGATCAGGGTGCCCGGGTAGATCAAGCGCAGCGCCTGCTTGAACGCCACTGGCATCAGCGGTGCGTCATCCCAGTCGGCCTCGGCGATGTGCAGGTAGCCCACGCCCAGCTCGCCCAGCAGGTGTGCCGCCGCCAGGTAGGTGGCCTGCGGCGTATCGTCCACCGCGCCCTGCAGCGTCGTCAGCGGCGCCAGACGAACACCGACGCGGTCACCACCGGCTACTGCAGTCACCGCCTGCACGACCTCGCGCAGGAAACGCAGCCGGTTCTGCAGCGAGCCGCCATAGCCGTCGCTGCGCTGGTTGGCCTGCGAGTCGATGAACTGGTTGATCAGGTAGCCATTGGCCCCGTGCAGCTCAACGCCATCGAAGCCGGCGGCCAGCGCATTGCGGGTGGCCTGCGCGTAGTCGGCGATGATGCCCGGAATCTCGGCCTCGGCCAGCGCGCGCGGCATCGAGTGCTGGATCATCTCGCCCACGCCCGCTTCCGGGCCGGCGCCGGTGGGGTCGACAAACACCTTCACGCCCTCGGCCAGCAGCGCCGACGACGACACCGGCGCGGCACCATCGGGCTGCAGGGCCACGTGCGAGACCCGACCCACATGCCACAGCTGGGCGTAGATGCGGCCACCAGCAGCGTGCACGGCGTCGGTCACCTGGCGCCAGCCCTGAACCTGCTCCGGGCTGTGGATGCCCGGGGTCCAGGCATAGCCCTGGCCCTGCGGGCTGATCTGGGTACCTTCGCTGACGATCAGGCCGGCGCTGGCCCGCTGCGCGTAATAGGCAGCCATCTCGGCAGTGGCAACATTGCCGCCTGCCGCGCGCGAGCGGGTCATCGGCGGCATCACGATACGGTTGGGCAGGGTCAAGGCGCCCAGGCGGTGGGGGGTGAACAACATGGCGGCGATCTCTTGCGGGGGGGGTGACCGCAAGGATGGGGATGGATGCCGCAGCGCAACAGGCGGATCGCGGCAAAACAGTTGTGCCTTGCAGGCAAGGATGGCGTAGCCGGGGGTCAGAGCCCCTTCCTGCGGAACGGGATCCGACCCCGCGCGCAACCGGGGTCGGATCCCTTTGCAACGCAGAGGGCTCTGACCCCGAAGCCGGCTACAGCGTGGGCTCGATCAATGCCCCGCCATGCGCCACGCGGTCATAGCAGGTGCGCACCACGTCTTCGCCGTACTTGATCTCCAGCCGGCGCACGATGAAGTGGCCGCGCGCCATGTCCTGGTAGTAATCGGTGAACATCGTATTGAGCGTCGCACCGGCGGCCGCACCCACGATCGGCACCGCCTGTGCGGCGAATTTCTCGGTGACCACCACGCCGAAGCGCGCGGCCACCTTCTCCACCATCTTCGCCAGCAGCTTGCCGGCTTCCTTCGGCGCCACGCCCAGGGTGAGGTCGCGGCCGGTCACCACGCGCCCGGCCAACTCGGCCGACAGGTGGCGCATCACATCGGCGGTGAAGCCACGGGCCAGGTAGTAGCCGGTCTCACTGGCGTCATCGCGCGGCGAGTTGCCGCCCAGCGCGAACACCTCCAGGCAGGCCTGGCGTGTGCTGAACTCGGACAGGTCGAAGCCCTCGCTACGGGCCACGTCGGCTACCGCACGCATCATGATGGTGGTCGATACCGGCAGCTCGATGAACAGCGCGGCAAAACCAAAGGCGCCGCCCACCGCACCGGAGGTCGCTGCCGCCAGCTTGTGCCAGCGGGTGGATGCCCCCTTGCCGGGCGTGTTGTCCATGCTCCACAGCGCCGCCTGCGCCGACTTGGACAGTGCTGCCTGCACCGCACCGTGGATGCGGCCGGAGACCGCCTTGGGCAATGCCTTCACCGCGAACTCCAGTGGCGTGCCGACCAGGTTGGCCATGCGCGCGGTCAGGGTCGGTGCTTCCAACAGGGTCATCGCCCGCTGCAGGTCAGACCAATCGCGGGCGTCGTGGGCAATGTCGCGGGGGAGCAGGATGGGCTCGTTCATGGCGCCGATCTTAGCGCCAGGGAGTTGAACGGAGGGTAGTGCCGGCCGCTGGCCGGCAACCTGATACACGTCACGAAGGCCGCTGAATTGCCGGCCAGCGGCCGGCACTACCAGTTCGCGTGTCACCCGGTAGTGCCGGGCCATGCCCGGCGGCGGCGTTCAAGCAGTCGGCAGGCCCGACAGCGCGCCCATGAACTGGCGGTAGTGGCGCAGCTCGGCGATCGAATCATGCACGTCGCTCAGTGCGGTGTGGTTGCTGTTCTTGCCCACGCCGGCGGCCACGTTCGGCGCCCAGCGCTTGGCCAGTTCCTTCACCGTGGACACGTCCAGATTGCGATAGTGGAAGTACTTCTCCAGGCGCGGCATCTGGCGGTGCAGGAAGCGGCGGTCCTGGCAGATGGAGTTGCCGCACATCGGCGACAGGCCGGCCGGGATCCACTGCGCCAGGAAGTTCACCGTCTGTGCCTCGGCCTGGCCGAGGGTGGTGGTGCTGTCCACCACGCGCTGCCACAGGCCCGAACGGCGGTGCTGGTTGCGGTTCCACTCGTCCATCGCTTCCAGTGTTTCCAGCGGGTGGTGGATGGCAAATTCCGGGCCTTCGGCCAACACGTTGAGCTGGGCATCGGTGACAACGGTCGCGATCTCGATGATCGAATCATTGTCGGTATCCAACCCGGTCATCTCCAGGTCGATCCAGATCAGTCGTTCGTTGGCCGCGCCGTTGTCCGCCATGTGTCGCCTCGCTGCTGGGCAGGCGCGCGGCCTACCGGTGGTGGAAAGAGGCGCCCATCATACCCGTTCGCCCCTCAACCCTCGCCGCCGTGGTCTTCCAGCAGCAGCGGTGGCTTGCCACGCTTGGCGCGGAAATAGTTGGTCAGGCGCATGCTGGCGTCCTTGGCCAGCACCCCGCCGTGGATCTCCACCCGGTGGTTGTGGCGGGCATCGCCGAGCAGGTCGAACACGCTGCCGCAGGCGCCGGTCTTGGGATCGCTGGCGCCGTAGACCAGCCGCGAGACACGCGCATGCACGATCGCCATCGCGCACATCGCGCACGGCTCCAGGGTCACGTACAGCGTGCTGCCAAGCAGGCGATGATTGGCCAGCCGCTTGCCACCGGCACGCATGGCCACGATCTCGGCATGTGCGCTTGGGTCGTGCGAGGCGATGTTGAGGTTCCAGCCCTCACCCAGCAGTTGGCCGTCGGCGCCCACCAGCACCGCCCCCACCGGAATCTCATCGAACTCGCGCTGCGCGCGTTCGGCCAGCGCCAGCGCATGGCGCATCCAGTGTTCGTCGGCGTCGTGCACCGGTACACCCAGGGCATCGGTCATGGCGGTTCTCGTGTGTCTGCAGGGCCAGGATGGCCGCCGGGGCCGCATTGTACGCCCGGGGCCGTGCAGGCGCCGCTAACGCGCGTCGAAGCGCTCGCGGGCCGCATCCAGCGCCGGGAAGTTGTGCTCGGCCCAGCGGTCCAGGGCGGACAGCGTCTCGACCAGGCCGCGCGCAACCTCGGTCAACCTGTACTCGACATGCATCGGCTTGCTGCCCAGATCGCAGCGCTCGACCAGACCGTTGCGCTCCAGTTGGCGCAATGTCTGCGTCAGCACTTTCTGCGAGATGCCTTCGATCTTCCGCAGCAGCGCGCCGTTGCGTTGTGGGCCCTGCGCCAACGCTGGCAACAGCAGCATTACCCACTTGCCGGAGATCAGTGCCAGCGCATCGCGCGCCGAGCAGTCGGCGGCATAGACATCACCGGGATAGGCCATGGTTACCTCAAGGTACGTAATTGCGACAGTTCGCCGGCATCGCGAGGATGGTCGCACACTCCAACACGCCCTCTGCTCATGCGCGCCCTGATCCTGCTGGCCCACCCCGAACCCCGTTCCTTCAACGCCCACCTTGCCACGCAGGCCGCCGAGCAGTTGCGGCAGGATGACCTGCAGGTGAACGTGATCGATCTGTATGCGCAAGGCTTCGACCCGTTGGAAGCCGCGCACCACCATCCTCAACGCCTGCAGCCCGGCCGCTTCGATGCCCAGCGCGAACAACGGCACAGCGCCGAACAAGGCCAGCTGCCTGCCGAGGTGCAACGCCATCTGCAACTGCTGCAGGCCACCGACCTGCTGATCCTGCAGTTCCCGCTATGGTGGTTCGCTGCACCGGCCGCCCTCAAGGGCTGGCTGGACCGCGTGCTGGTCTACGGGCCGATGTACAACAGCCGCCAGCGCCACGAACACGGCGTGATGCGCTGCAAGCGTGCATTGCTGAGCGTCACCACCGGCTCATCGGCACGGGCCTGCGCGATCGACGGCCGCGAGGGCGATACCCGGCTGCTGCTCTGGCCGCTGATGTACAGCCTGCGCTATGTTGGCTTCGACGTGATGGAACCGCATGTGGTGCACGGCGTGCGTTCCGGACTTCCGCCAGACCGTGTGCAGGCGCACGACGAGGCACTCGCCACGGCTGCCCGCGACTACCGCGAACGGCTTGCCCGGTGGTCGCAGTGGCCGACTGTGCCCTTCAATGACAGCGAGGATTTCGAAGAAGGTGTGGTGCTGCGCGCGGAAGCACCTGCGTTCAGCCCCTTCATCCGCCATCGCGATGCGGGATGACGCCGCGCCTGCACGCGCTACCGGAAAGCCTCATACTGCACGCTCCTGCTAAGCACCTTGGTGAACACATGACCACCCTGCGCCCCTCGCGCGCCGACGATGGCGCCGCCCTCGTCGCACTCTGGCGTCGCGCCGTCGACGCCACCCACGACTTTCTCAGTGCCGAAGACCGCCAGGCCATCGATGCCGAAGTGGCAGGCTTCCTGCCGCAGGCGCCGATGACCGTCGCTGTCGATGCACGGGACCAGCCACAGGGCTTCATGCTGATCGACGGCAGCCACATGGAAGCGTTGTTCATCGATCCCGACGTGCGCGGCACTGGTATCGGCCGGCAGCTGCTGCAGCACGCACTGGCGCTGCACCCGCAGCTGAGCACCGACGTCAACGCACAGAATGCGCAGGCCGTAGGCTTCTACCTGCGCATGGGCTTCGTCGAAACCGGTCGTTCGCCACTGGATTCCCAGGGCCGCCCGTATCCCCTGATCCATCTCCGGCACAAGGCCTGACATCCGTTGGCAGCCGCCGCGTGCTAGCGTGGCTGCTTTCGATCAAGGAACGCCGTGCATGGATGGTGCAAAAGCCCTGTTGACCCTGTTTGCGCTGGGCATCAGCCTGGTCTGGATCCTCGTGCCGTTCGCCATCTTTGCCGTGCGCAACCTGCTGCGCGAGGTACTGCTCGAGCAGCGCCGTACCAATGCACTGCTCGAGCATATCGGCGGCTACCGCATTCCAAAGCCGCAACCCGAACCGACCGTCTGGCGCGCGCCCTGAGCGGGAACGCGCCAGGCGTGGATCAGGCCGTCGCCTCGAACGCCGGTGAGTACTGCACCTCGCCCTGTGCCAACGGAGGCTGCAGGCAGAGTGCCTGGAAGTACTCCGCCGGCACACCCGGCAGCACCAGGCCTGGCTCGGCACGGAAGCCGAAGCGGCCGTAGTACGCCGGCTCGCCCAGCAGCACGCAGCCCTGTGCGCCCTGTTGTCGCAGGGCTTCCAATGCTGCCCGCATCAACGCCGCACCGATGCCCTGCCCCTGCCATTCGGGCAATACCGAGATCGGCCCCAGGCCAAACCAACCGCGACTGCCATCGCTGATCGATACCGGCGAGGCCGCCACATGGCCGGCCAAGTGTCCATCCACCTCGGCCACCAGTGAAACCGCCAGCTCGCCGCGCACGCGAAGCGCATCGACGATGAACTGCTCCGTGTGGCTGCTGTGTGCCGCGTTGGCAAAGGCAGCGCGGGTCAACGCATGGATGCCGGCGATGTCAGCGGAATTTTCGGTACGAAGAATGTAGTTCAAGGGACACCTCGGTCGACGCGGCATTGCCGCGCCATGGAAACACAATGGAAAAGAAGCGATGCATCGTGCATCAGCGATTGTCCAGCTGCGGGCGCACCGCGACCAGTCCGGCACGATTGATCCGGTAGGGGCGGCCATCGTGCGAACTGATCAGGCGCTTGTTTTTCAGCTTCCTGAAGACGGCCAACGTGCAATCGCTCAGCAGCAGTCCTTCACGGTTGAAGCATTCGACACCGCGCACGCGGCCTGAGCCATCACGGCTGCAGGCAATGCAGCCACCCTGGGCGAGGACGTGCAGCGTCCTCTGCTCCGCTCGGGAGATATTCATGGAAAGAGAGATCCTGCGTAATCGGAAATGCGGACGACACGGGCTGCCAACAGCGCCCGGCCAAGGAACCACGCATTCGATAACCGCTCCCGGAAGACACACGGGAAGGGTTATCCGATGACGACACTCTCCAACATGAAAAACCACACTCGGTAGACACCTGCAGCTTGCAGGTGGCGTCACACTAACCAGCGCTCCACGGCCAGTCAACGCCCTGGCGCGAAAGCCGGGTGATAATCGAGCCTCCATCTGCAGGACGCGAACATGGACTGGGTTGCCCAGGCACGCGCATTGGCCACCGAAGCCCACGCAGGGCAACAGGACAAGGCCGGCCACCCCTATATCGAGCATGTGGCGCGAGTGGCGGCGGCGATCCGCGACGATGACATGGCCAAGGCCGCAGCGTGGCTGCACGATGTGGTCAAGGACTGTCCGGACTTCGCTGACCGGATGCAGGCGTTTCCACCGCCGATTCGCGACACGGTCAACCTGCTCAGCCGCCACAGCGCGCAGGATGCAACCCACTATTACGCACGCATCCGTGAACATCCACTGGCCTTGAAAGTGAAGCTGGCCGATATCGCGGACAACGCCCATCCAAGGCGCCTGCGGCAGCTGGCCCCCGCGCTGGCCGAGCGCCTGCGCGGCAAGTACAGCATGGCCCTCGCTGCACTGGGCCAGCGTCAATCGTCGTCGGATGCGGGGAGCGGAGCCACGCCGCAGCAGCGCCTGCAGCACCTGATGGAGGCGGCCTGCTCGCTGGAGCAGTGTGTTGGCGGACCTGGATCCACCACGGGCACCCGCGACACGTCACTGTCCGCACACCACGCGGCCCTGATCAGGGTTCGCGACATCGTGCTCGCCGAGCTGGAGACGCAGATGGAACCCGTCGCGTTCGCCATCTGGAGCGACATGCATATCCGGGCCTGACCGGCCGTGGACTCCACCGGCCGAACGCTGTTTCTTGGCAGCATGCGGTGATCCCTGCTGCGTTGCAGCAGTACAATGCCCGGCTCCCCGCCCCCATCGCGCCCCCGCATGAGCCCCAACTCTTCCCTGGCTGCGCGGCTGACGCCCCGTCAGCGCACCCTGATCATCCTCGCCCTGTCACTGGGCGGCTTCGCCATCGGCACCAGCGAGTTCGCCAGCATGGGCCTGATGCTGGAAATCAGCCGTGGGCTGTCGATCTCCGAAACCCAGGTCGGCCACCTGATCAGCGCCTACGCCATCGGCGTGGTGGTCGGTGCGCCGATCCTGGCCTTCGTCGGCGCCAGCTTCCCGCGCCGCAAGCTGCTGCTGGCGCTGATGGGTTTCTATGCCATTGGCAATCTGGCCAGTGCGCTGGCCCCGAACTACGGCACGATGCTGGTGGCACGTTTTGTTGCCGGCCTGCCGCACGGCGCCTACTTCGGCGTAGCAATGCTGGTCGCAGCGGCGATCAGCCCCGCCGGCCAGCGCGGCCAGGCGATGTCGCGGGTGCTGCTGGGCCTGTCGATCGCGATCCTGGTCGGCAATCCGCTGACCACCTGGCTCGGCCAGCAGCTCAGCTGGCGCACCGCCTTCGCCCTGGTCAGCGTGCTGGCCATTGCCACCGTGGCGATGATCGCGCGCTTCCTGCTGCCGGACCCGGATGAGGTGCGAACTTCGCCGATGCGCGAACTGCGCGCGTTCAATACCACCCAGGTGTGGCTGGCACTGGCGATCGGCGCGGTCGGCTTCGCCGGCATGTTCTGCGTGTTCACCTACCTGGCACCCACCCTGGTGCAGGTCACCGGCGTGGCTGAATCGTGGATGCCGCTGGCGGTGGGCGTGTTCGGCATCGGCGCGATCATCGGCAACATCGCCGGTGGCTGGCTGGTGGACAAGTTCCACTTCAAGGCCGCCGCCGTGGTGCTGCTGTGGTCGATCGTGATGCTGCTGCTGTATCCGCTGGCCGCACAGTCGGTGTGGACCATCGGCCCGATGATCATCACCGTCGGCACCATGGGCGCGCTGGCTGCGGTGCTGCAGACCCGCCTGATGGACGTGGCCGGCGAGGCGCAGACCTTGGCCGCCGCCTCCAACCATGCCGCCTTCAATACCGCCAATGCACTCGGCCCGTGGCTGGGCGGCATGGCGATCAGCGCCGGCTTCAGCCCGGCCAGCACCGGCTACGTCGGCGCGGCCACCGCGATCGGCGGCCTGCTGCTGTGGTGCGTGGCGGTGATGCTGGACAAGAAGCGCAAGGCCGCCGTCGCCGGCAGCCACTGACTACCGTGCCGGGTCGTCAGTCGCCACCCCTGCGGCGGCGGCGATCCGGTCGCAGCATCGCCACATCGCCCGCCGCCAGCGTCGGCCGCGCCAGCTCACCACGCTTCACGCGGTCCAGCACCCGCCGCGAATTGGCGGCGCAATCAATGCCTTCCGGCCGCGCCTGGATGTCTTCGATCAGAGCCAGCAGGTGCGTCCGGCTCTGTGCCAGCCGCAACTGCAGCGCCTCGATGTCGACCACCTTCTGCTGCAGCATCGTGATCAGTGCATCGTGCTGCCACTGGCCCATGTCCGGTGGCAGCAGCGCGCGGATCTCGTCCAGGCTGAAGCCTGCGCGCTGTGCACCGGTGATCAGCTCCAGCAGCAGTACCGCCTGCTCCGGGTAATCGCGGTACCCATTGGCCTGGCGCTGCACTGTCAGCAGTCCGGCGTCCTCATAGAAGCGGATCCGCGACGCTGCCAGGCCCGTGAGGCGGGCCAGCTCACCGATCTTCATCTGCCTGAATCCTCGACATTGGAACCCGTTGACCTTCAATCAAACTTGAAGGTTAGCGTAGCGCCATTCCCCTGTCCTGGAGCTGTCCGATGTCGCTGTTCTCGCCCCTGGCACTGCCTTCCGGTGCCGTCATCCGCAACCGCATCGCCAAGGCGGCGATGGAGGAAAACATGGCCGACGACGATCACGCGCCCTCGGCCGCGCTGCTGGAGCTCTACCAGCGCTGGGCCGACGGCGGCGCCGGCGTGATCATCACCGGCAACGTGATGGTCGATGGCCGCGCCATGACCGGCCCGGGCGGCGTGGTACTGGAAGACGATCGCCACCTGGAGCGCTTCATCGCCTGGGCCGACACCGCGCGCTCGCGCGGGGTGCAGATGTGGATGCAGATCAACCATCCCGGGCGGCAGATGCCGGCCGCCCTCGGCCAACCGGCATTGGCGCCTTCGGCGGTCCCCTTGGACATGGGCGCACTGTCCAAACAGTTCGCGCCGCCGCGGGCGATGACCGAGGCGGATATCGAAGACGTGATCGCCCGCTTCATCCGCAGCGCCGAGCTGGCCGAACGTGCCGGTTTCAGTGGTGTGGAAATCCATGCCGCGCACGGCTACCTGCTCAGCCAGTTCCTGTCGCCACTGTCGAACCGTCGCGAGGATCGCTGGGGCGGCAGCCTGGACAACCGTGCACGCCTGCTGCTGGAGATCGTGCAGGGCGTGCGCGCGGCGGTGTCGCCCGCCTTCGCAGTGGCGGTGAAGCTCAACTCCGCAGATTTCCAGCGCGGCGGCTTCTCGCCCGAGGATGCGCGCGCCGTGGTGGAGATGCTGGCGCCACTCGGCGTGGATCTGGTCGAGCTGTCCGGTGGCAGCTATGAAGCACCGGCCATGACCGGCGCCGCGCGCGACGAGCGCAGCCTGGCCCGCGAGGCCTACTTTCTGGAGTTCGCGCGTGAGATCGCCACGGTGGCGACGATGCCGCTGATGGTCACCGGCGGCATCCGCCGCCGCGCGGTGGCCGAGCAGGTACTGGACAGCGGCGTTGCGATGGTCGGCATTGCCACCGCGCTGGCGATCGAGCCGGATCTGCCACACCACTGGCAACAGGGCCGCGACCAGGTGCCCGCGTTGCGCAACATCAACTGGCGCAGCAAGCCGCTGGCGGCCAGCGCACACATGGCGGCGGTGAAATACCAGTTGGCTCGGCTGAGCCGCCGCCGCCCCACCGCGCCGGGTGTCTCACCGGTATGGGCACTGCTGCTGGCACAGGCGGCCGGTAAATGCCGGACCCGCCGCTACCGGCGCTGGATCGGTGCACGCGCGGGCGGCAACTGAGCGGGCAGGCTTCTCATCGTCGAAGCGATGCTCCACCATCTGCACGATCGGCGGCAATCCGTCGCCGGTCGCAGCACGCAGAAGGAACCACCGTGGCAGCAGGACCAACCAGGAACCGCGAAAAGCTGCTCGATGACCTGCTCTCGCTGGGCCGCAACTGGGCGCTGGCGATCGCCATCGCCGGTGCCGGTGCAGCGGTCCATTACAGCGAGTCGGTGTACGAAGCAGGAATCTGGCGCGGCCTGCTGCCCACGATCTGCTTCCTGGTCGCCATCGTCTGGATCGTGCTCAGCATCATCCGCTTCGACCTGACCATCCAGCAGCACTTCGAGCGGAAGCTGTCGCGCTGGCTCAGCCGCCTGCTGTATGTCGTGCTGCTCGGCACCGGTATCACCGCCGTGTTCTTCGTCACCGAGCTGGCGGAGAACAACCACATCGCGCGGATGTGCGACTCGGTGGCCAACGAACCCGGCAGCCGCATCCACAGGTCGGCCGAATGCCAGCGCCTGTACCAGCACCGCGCGGCCTACCGGCAGCGGCTCGAGTCGGCCGAGGGCGAGTTCGACTGAGGACGTCGCGCTGCATGCGTTTGACGCACGCGAAGAACACACGGCGTGGATATGCGGTCGGGCACAGTAGCTGCGCCCCCCCCTTCCGTATGACAACTCCGGCCCGCATGCTCCACCACCCCGCCCCTGCCTGCCACGATGCCGTTGCCCTGCAGGCGGGTGTACTCGGCGGGGTACTCGGCGTGGCGCTGTTCAAGGCGATCGCCCTGTCGGTACTGACCAACGGCTCGTTGATGGCGACGGGATTGTGGCTGCTGGCCTGCGCCGTGCTGGGCGCCTGGGCGCTGGCCGCCTACCTCGCGTGCCTCGCGCTGAGCCGCCGCGTCTTCGTGCTGATGCTGGCACTGTGCACGGTGCTGGTGGTCTGCATCGCCTGACCACGCAAGTGCCCGACTATCACCAAAACGTTACAAAATAACAAGTGCGATCGGTCGGATTGTGCGTGCCCAGCATCACGGATTGGAATGCCATGGCCGCTCCGGCATCACCCCGAGACCACCCATGACCCTGCAGCCCCTGTACCGCGCCGCCCTGACCGCCATCGCCCTGGCATCGCTCAGTGCCTGCGCCACCTATGACGACAGCAACATGCACCAGGCCTGCCAGGAATCGCCGCACCTGAAGGATCTGCCGCGCGACGTGGCCGCCCGCGAGAGCCGTTGCAACAAGGGCATGGAAGTGTGGTCGAGCGAGCGCAAGGGCAGTGACCGGCCGATCGACCTGAGCGGCAAGAAGAAGGATCTGTAATCGTGGCCGGCGCAGCCTGCACGGCTGCGCCTTCACCGTGAGGGTCAGGCGGCCATCCCGAACCAGCGCTGCAACGCCTGGGGCAACCCCGTCTTATCACCGCCCGCGTCGCAGGCCCAGGCGACGATGCCATCGGGGCGGACCAGAACCGCGCCCAGCCCCAGCACGCCCTCCTGCTCCGACATGATGCATGGAGGGCGTTGCGGCAAGCATTCAACAGCCTGCAGCAACGGAGCCCCTGTCTCGAACACCAGCAGCGCGCCCTGCCCTGCCCTCAGCACCTCCCCTGGGCGGCGGCCATCGGCCAGCAGGACGTCCGGTACGCTGCGACCGACCAACGGATGGCCATCGCCCAGATCGAGCTGCTGGGCAACGCCCCAGACCCGTTCGGCCAGATAGGTCGCACCATCACGGGTGTCGGCCAGATCCGCCATCACCGTCGCCAGCGCGCGTGCGCCAGTCCCCGGACGCATCAGCGCAACCTGCGCGCGTGACCAGTCCAGCACCCTGGCGCCGATCGGATGGCGTTCGGCCTGATAGCTGTCCAGCAGTGCCTCATCAGCATCACCCCGCACCACGGCGGCCAGCTTCCAGCCGAGGTTCATTGCGTCACCGATACCGAGGTTCAACCCCTGCCCACCCAAGGGCGAGTGCATGTGCGCGGCGTCACCGGCCAGCAGCACGCGGCCGTTGCGATAGGCCGTGGCCTGGCGTGCGGCATCGGTCCAGGTGGTGGCCAGATGCAGCGCGGTGATCGTTGCATCGCGGCCGGAGACCCGACGCAGCAACGCCTGCGCGGCACCCTGGTCGAGCACGGTCCGATGGCCAGCACCACCGTCGAAATCGGCCAGCGCCAGCACATCCGGTGGATTGAAATTGCACATGCCGTGCGCGGTGTACTGGCGCCCCGGCGTGAGCACCGACGGATCTGCCAGCTCGACCCGCAGCGAATGGCCGGTGAACTCCGGCTCGGTGCCAGCGAAGCTGAAGCCCGACTGCTTGCGCACGGTGCTGCGGGCACCATCGCAACCGACCAGCCAACGGCCGTATACCCTGCCGCGTCCGGTCTGCACCGCAACCTGCGCCTCCTCCGCTGTCACCGCCTGCACTGCGCAACCGCGGTCGATGCGTACGCCCAACCCGCTTGCCCGCTCGGCCAACACCGCCTCCAGCGCCTGCAGCTCAATCGCCATCTGCACCCCCACCGGCGTTGGCAGTCGCCAGCGCCAACGCTCGATGTCCACGTTGTCCAGCGCGAACGGGATGCCAGCGAAATGGCCACCCAGCGGCCGCGGCTGCGCCAGCCAGTGAGCCGTGCCGGGTGGTGGTGCGCCCTTGTCCGGTTTCAGCACCTGGCTGGCGGCGACCGCGTCCAGCAGACCGCGCCGGTCCAGCGCTTCCAGCGTGGGCGCGTTCAAACCGCGCAGTCCAAAGGGCAGCCGCTTCAGCGGTGATTCGGGCACCTCGGCCTGCTCCAGCACCGCGACCGAACACCCGGCCAGGGCCAGTTCGCAGGACAGGAACAGACCGACCGGGCCAGCGCCGGCAATCACGACGTCGTACACCATGGGAATTCCTTGTGAGCACCGGGCCGGCGCTCTGTAGATTCGAATGTTACACTCGGTGTACGTTTCAACAAGTGAACCGCCCATGACCCCGCCTCCGGGCCGCCGCGAGCAGCGCAAGGCCGAGACCCGCCAATTGATTTCGGACGTCGCCACCGAACTGATCATCCGGCACGGCTTCGAAGCCGTGTCCATGTCCGGGATTGCCGAGGCCGCCGGGGTCTCGCGCAAGACGGTCTTCAACTATTTCGCCAGCAAGGAGGACCTGGTGTTCGACCGCGACGAGGAAGCGCGGGCGCTGCTGCGCGAGGGCATGGCGGCGCGCAGCGGCCTGACTCCACTGGCCGCCTTCCAGTCACTTGTCCGCGAACTGCTGGACCGTGGCCATCCCCTGCTGCGGATCAATGGCGGCGCGGCCGCCTTCTGGGCCACCGTGGCCGGCAGCCCGGTGCTGGTCGCGCATGCTGGTCGCGCATGCACGCCGATTGCAGGCCCAGCTGACCGATGACCTCGCACAGTTGATGGCGGTCTCCGCAGGCCGGGACACCAATGACGCAGAAGCCCGACTGGCCGCGGCCATGCTGATGGCATCAATGGTGGCCGCCTATGAGAAGGGACTGGCCAGCCAGCTGCAAGGCGAGGATCCGCGCGAGGCCATGGTGCAGGTGATCGTGCGTGGTGCCACCGGCGTGCTGGCGGCCCTCGCCGGCACCCCCTACACGGACCCGCACGCACGTCCATAGCGCATGCGGGGGATAGGTCACGAAGTGTTGCAAATGCTAATCTTTCTCATTTGCAGCCATGCCAACTCCCCCCATGCCCCGTCCGACAGCCTTGCAGCGCGCCCTGTGCCTTGCGTTTACCCTGCCCCTGGCCCCGCTCGCGCAGGCCGCCGAGCCCCAGACTGCCGCCCCCAGGGACCTGGACAAAGTGGAGGTCCGCGGCCGCGCCCAGACGCTGTACCGGGTGGACGATGCGGCGGTCGGCACCCGCACCGATACACCACTCGAGCAGGTTCCACAGTCGATCCAGGTGATCCCGCGCGAGTTGATCGACGACCAGGCCGCGCGCCAGGTGACCGACCTGTACCGCAGCATCAGCGGCATCAGCTTCTTCAGCTATGCCGGGGTGACCCTGCGCGGATTCCGCCAGGAGAACGTGCTCTATGACGGCCTGCGCGGTGACCCGTATGCCGGCTTTTCGGTGCCGCAGCTGTTCAACATCGAGCGCGTGGAAGTACTGAAGGGTCCGGCCGGTGCCTTGTATGGCGGCGGCGATGCCGGGGGTGTCATCAACTATGTGACCCGCAAGCCCAGGGCCACCGCCGAACGGCGCATTGAAGTGCAGCTGGGCAACAAGAACTTCCGTGCCGGCTCGATCGAAGGAACCGGCCCGCTGAACACCGCCGGCACCGTTCGCTACCGTGCCGGCCTGTATGCCGACGGCGAACAGGGGCTGCGCTGGAATGCCGACAGCGAGAGCGTGATCGGCGATGCCTCTCTGGCCTTCGACATCGGCCGGACCGGCGAGCTGGTGCTGCAGTTCACCAACATCACCCAGGACCTGGGCGGCAACCGCTTGCGCGGCGTGCCGGTGAACGATGCAGGCACCTTCCTCACCGATCGCCGCTGGAACCACAACGAGGCCAGCGACTTTCTCGACATGCGGGCCAAGGTGGCGCTGGCACAGTATCGCTTCGCGCCACGCGACACTCTGGACGTGGATTTCGCCGCCCGCTGGTTCAGCAACAACGAACACCAGATGTACCACGAGCCGATGGGACTGATCGATCGTGACCGCGATGGTGTGGCCGAGTGGATGACGCGCCAGCTGCGCAACCAGATCCGCGACAACGAGGCGTTCACCGCCAACGCCAATGCGGTCTGGAGGATCAACACCGGCGCAGTCGAGCACAAGGTGCTGTTTGGCGCCGATGTGTACCAACTGGATGCGGATTTCACTGCGCAGACCGCCAACAGCGCCGACCTTGCGCGCGGCGCCGGGCCGGTACGCGGCATCGATCTGTTCCACCCGATCTATGGGGCCAGCACCTGGCATGACTACAACCTGGGCGCCCTGCCCTGGCGCAGCACCTCCACCCGCAGCACGCGCCACGGTGCCTACCTGCAGGACGAACTGGCGCTGACCACACGCTGGCATGTGCTGGCCGGGTTGCGCTGGGATGGCTTCAAGGACGACGACCGCATTGGCCGCAGCAGTGTCGATGGCAGCGACCTCAGCTGGCGCCTGGGCAGCACGTTCACCGTCCGCGACGGCTTGAACATCTACGCCAACGTGGCCAGCGGTTTCGTGCCGCAAAGCGCGGCCAACCAGAATCCCGCTGCCGGCGGCCCGTTCGATGCCGAGCGCAGCAAGCAGTGGGAGGTCGGCATGAAATCCCTGTTGGCCGATCGCGTGACCTTGAACATGGCGGCGTACCGCATCGACCGCAGCAACATCGTGCAGGCCACCGGTGAAGTAATGGACGGGGTGAACCAGCTGGCCGCGCTTGGGCTGGTGCGCAGCACCGGCATGGAACTGGACCTGCTGGCCGACGTCACCGAGCGCTGGGTGGTGAACCTGACCTACGCCTACAACGACGCACGGGTGAAGGACGCCGGCCCGAACGGCATCACCAATGCCTCCGGTGGCCGCTTCGCCAATGCACCGCACAACAAGCTGGGGTTGTGGACCCGCTACGACCTGCCGGCGATCAACTCCGCCATCGGCTTTGGTGCCGATCATGTGGACGAGCGCGTGAGCCTGGATGGACAGACGGTGAAGGCCCATACCGTGTTCGACATGAGCTGGAAGACCACGTGGAAGCAATGGCAGCTCCAGGCCAACGTCAAGAACCTGTTCGACAAGGTGTATGCCGCCAGCGGCTTCATCGAGCGCAACGGGCACTTCCCGGGCGAGCCGCGGCGGGTGTATGTGCAGGCCGCCTACAGCTTCTGAAAGGGCGCCCCTGTGGCTGAGCCCACCAAAGGCAAGCGGTCATTGCGTGACACGGGTTCACCCGTTTCCGAAACCTCCGATGCTTCCAGTCACTTGTGCGCGACCACCTCCGCCTATAGCGTCGCCGTTGCCCAAGGAGGGCTGTCAAAGGAGTGGAACATGAAGATGGGATTCAAACTGTCTGTTGTTGTCACCGCCATTGCACTGACGCTTGGAATCGGCAGCGCGACCGCTCAACCGGATCGCTGCCGCCCTTGTCACGACGCTTATAGTGATTGCCTGGCCGCCGGCAAGGGCGAGAAGGTGTGTTACCCCGCGTTCGTCGCCTGCATGGCGAAGGGCAACTGCGGGCTCCCGTAACCGAAAGCCAGTTTCTGACGCCGCTCGCAGAGCGCACCGAGGGGAGGTGGCAACCCACCTCCCCTTCGAGCGTCAGTGCGAGCATGCCACCAGCATCGAGCGGGTGGCCATCTGGATGGAGGTGAACCCATTCTTGTTCGCCACGGCAATGGTGTTGCCGTCGTCGCCATCCTTGCTGAAGACCACATAGCCTCCTGGGCACATCTGACCAGCCTTTTCGTAGCAGCCATTCCAGGAACTGGAACCGCTGCAGTCGATGGAAACGCCACGGCGTCCATCGGGGGAGACGGTCATCCTGGCGGTGGTGCAGCCGCCCAGCGCGGCAACGAACAGCAGCGGGACAAACAACTTCATGGACACTTCAAGGCCTTGGGATCAGCGAACGGGCGCCAAGGCTGGCGTGCCCGGATTGCGGGAACCTTGCGCCAAGCGGCCCTTAGTGTCACCGGATGCCCTGAAGGCACGCCATGTTCACGCAATGTTCCTGTAATACGGTGCCGGCCCGTGCCGAAGCCGGCCTGGCGCCCCCGTTCCCGACCCACTCCCGCCGATGCACATCCTGCTGATCGAAGACGAATCCGAACTGGCCGCTACCTTGAAGTCCGCCCTGCAGCGCGAGCGCTACGTGGTGGACCTGGCCAGCACCCTGGCGATGGCCCGCGAAGCAGCCCTGCTCGGATCGCACGACCTGGTGTTGCTGGACCGCACCCTGCCCGACGGTGACGGGCTGGGATTGATTTCACTGTTGCGTGAGCGCAACCCCGGGGTACCGATCATCGTGCTCAGCGCGCTGGGGCAGTTACCGGACCGCATCGCCGGCCTGGATGAAGGGGCCGACGACTACCTGGCCAAACCCTTCGCACTGGAAGAACTGTTCGCGCGGATCCGTGCAGCCGGGCGCCGGCCGAGCGGCATGCAGGTAGAGCCGGTGAGCATCGGCCGGCTGCTGTTCGACCCCGCTTCGGGCGAGGCCAGCGTGGGCGGACAGCGGCTGGAGCTTCCGCGCCGCGAGATCCGCGTGTTGGCGGTCCTCGCCCGCCGACTGGGCCGCACCGTGCTGCGCGAGTCCATTGAAATGGCGGTGTACGGCTTCGACGACGGCATCCATTCCAATACGCTGGACTCGCATGTCTCACGCTTGCGGCGCAAACTGGCCGACGCGGATGCGAGGGTGGAAATCCATGCCATCCGGGGTGTCGGCTATCTGATGCGGGAAACGAAGTAATGGCGCTTCGACCCTCACTGAAGCGCCCGCTGATCGTCAAAACGCTGATCTACCAGCTGCTCGCACTGCTGGTGGCGTTCTTCGCGCTGCTGATGGTGCTGGTGCGTGTCGACAGCGGCGGCTACTACACCATCCAGACCTTCGCCCCGGTGGCGGCAGAGGCCGTTCACCGCGACAGCAAGGGCGAACTGTATGTGGAACACACACCGGAGCTGGACGAACTGCTGAAGATCGTCCCCGGCGCGTGGTTCATCGCCGAGGATGAACATGGGCACCATGTGACCTTCGGCGACGTTCCGCCTGCCTATGCCTCGCTGGTCGGCGCCCTCGACGGCATTCCCTACGGCGACCTGCGCGGACGCGGCCGCAACGATGGCCTGGCCACGGTGATACGCCAGCACAGCGGTCCGGCCGGCAAGCTGACCATCATGGCGCATGGCGAAACCGATACGCTGACTTGGCAGATGGCGTTGGCTGCACACATCATCACCCTGCCGATCTTCCTGCTGCTGGGCCTGGCCACCATCATCCTGACCCCGATCATCGTGCGTCGCGCTCTGGCCGGCGTGGAACGCATCGCGCAGGAAGCACGCAACATCTCCGCCAGCCGCCGCGGCATCCGCCTGACAGAGACCGCAGTGCCGGTAGAGATCGCCCCCCTGGTGACCGCGGTGAACGAAGCGCTGGACCGCCTGGACGAAGAGCACGAACGGCAACGCCGCTTCATCGCCGCCGCCGCCCATGAGCTGCGCACGCCGATCGCCATCCTGCGCTTGAAGATCGATGCGACCGATGATTCCACCTCGCGCAGCCTGGCCGTGGAAGTCGCTCGGCTGGCAACGCTGGCCGAGCAGCTTCTGGACCTGCACCGCATGGAAGAAAATGGCCCGAAGGACTCCCTCAACCTGGCGCGCGTAGCCAAGCGGGTCGTCGCCGATCTGGCCCCCCTGCTGATCCAGTCCGACAAGACGGTCGCCCTGGCGGTGGAACCGAATTTCCCGGTACTGGGCGAGCCCGGCGCCATCGAACGTGTGCTCTCCAACCTGGTGCTGAATGCCGCCGAGCACGGTGGGCGCCACATCATCGTGCGCGTGCAGGGCAGCAGCCTTGAGGTGGAAGACGATGGCCCCGGCATTCCGGTCGACCAGCGCGAACGCGTGTTCGAACCCTTCCAGCGCCTGCGCCCCCGGCAGACAGGCGCCGGATTGGGCTTGAATCTGGTGCGGCAGGTGATGGACCGCCACGGCGGCCACGTCACGATTCTGGATGCACCCGCTGGCGGTGCCCTGATCCGCGTCGAGTTCCCGCTGCATCCAGGCGTCACCGGTGCGCCGGCGCCGGCGCACTGAGCGCCTCCCCCACGTGGATGACTCTCGGCTGTCCAGGCGCAGCGGCCGCGGTTGAGGCGCAAGGTTGCGGCAATGTTCGCTGCCCAGCATTCAGGTGAGTGGCACCCCTGAGGGTGCTGCGTCCGGATCTGACAGGAAGCCTGCATGTGACCCAGGGAGCTCCTCCACCGTCCTCTTCCACGCGCACTGTGCCACTGCGGAATTCGCCGGGCCTTACGTCTGCCGCATGGAATCGTCGCCCACGCTCTGGCCCCGCGCTCGGCCTGCAACATTGGCCACTGTGGCTGCGGACAGTTCCCGAAGTCGAGCGCACCGGCATGCTGCTGCGGCTGTTCGGCGCCTTGTTCCTGCTGCTGCCCGGCATTGCGCTGGTGGCTTCAACGTATCGGCACACGAGTGCAGCGGCGACCGCTGCCGTATTCCTGTTCGTCGCCGTGCATGCCGCCCTGCATGGGCTGGCAGCATGGCGAGCGGCAACCTCGCGCCCAACGCCACCGCTGCTGCGCGCTCTGGATGGTCATGCCGCCGGGGCAATGATTGCCAGTGCGCTGCCGATCGCCATCGGTGCAGGCATGACGAAGCTGCCGGTTGCAACGTTCTTCTGGTTGTTGGCCGGCGCGGCGAGTCAACTCTGCGGTGCGCGGCTGGCAAGCCACCGCCTGCGCAATGCGCTGCTGGTTCTCGGTAGTGGCCTGCAGTTCATCGCCGCAGCACTGCTCGCCCTTCCTGCCGGACGCTGACACGACGATAGACCCGCAAGGTTCACGCAATCCAGCGCATCGAGACTCGACAGACCTCCACTTCTGCCACGACAGACGTGCACTTCTTCTGTCGCGAGGACTACCGATGACCTGTCTCCCCTGGATGCTGCGCAGATGAGCGCCGTACCGCGCAAGCGCCGTCGTGCGCTCATCATTGCTGTCGCCCTGCTGTGCAGCGCGCTGATTCTGTTTGCCTGGCTTCGGCCCGCACCGCCACCACAACTGCAGGTTGCACCGGTCGTTCGCGGCAACATCGAACAGGTGGTGGAGGCCACTGGCACGCTGAAGCCCTCGCGACTGGTAAGCGTGGGTGCACAGGTTTCTGGCCGCATCGACACCCTGCATGTAAAGCTGGGCGACAAGGTGAGGGCCGGCGATCCCATCGCCGATATCGACTCGCGGACCCAGCGCAATGCACTGCTGAGCGCCCGGGCCGCACAGCGCACCGCGCGTGCCAACCGCGATGCATTGGCCACCGACCTGCGCCAGCTCGAGCTGACACTGCATCGACAACGGCAGCTGGTCGCGTCGCAGCTCGTGGCACGCGCCGACGTCGATGCGGCCAAGGCCAGGGTCGATGCCACCCGGGAACAGATCGCCGCGCTGGAAGGTGAGATCGTGCGGCGGCAGACCGAGGTGGATATCGCGCAGACCAACCTCGAGTACACCCGTATCACCGCCCCCACCGACGGCACCGTGCTGGCCGTGGTGGCGCGCCAGGGGCAGACCGTGAACGCGGTACAGAGCGCACCGACCATCGTGATGCTGGGAAACCAGGACGTGATGACGGTATACGCGGAGATTTCCGAGGCAGATGTCGTGCATACCTCCATTGGCCAGGAAGCGTTCTTCACCATTCTTGGCGACGCAGGACGTCGCTACAGCAGTACGCTGCGCGACATTGCGCCGGCTCCCGAATCGATCACCAACGAAGACACCTCCGGCTTCGCTCCGGCAGGTGCTTCGGCGGGCGCCAGCCGCACCGCCATGTACTACAACGGCCAGTTCGACGTAGACAACGCCGATGGCCGCCTGCGCAGCTACATGACGGCGCAGGTACGCATCGTGCTGGGGCGCGCCAAGGGCGTGCTGACCATTCCCTCGGCCGCGCTGGGTGCGCGCGCCACCGATGGCAGTTACAGCGTGCAGGTGCGCGGCGCGGATGGCCACCCGGCCCTGCGGCGCATCACCACCGGGCTGGACGACCAGATCAACGTGGAAGTGCGCAGTGGCCTGCAGGAGGGCGAGCAGGTGGTACTGGCGCAGACCGGCGATGCTGCCACCACAGCCGCCGCGCAGCCATGATGGACGTGACGCAGGACGCACCACTGCTGCGCGTGCGCGGCATCCGCCGTGAATTCGCAGCCGGCGAACAGACCCTGGTCGTGCTCGACGGCATCGACCTGGATATCCGCGCCGGTGAGCTGGTGGCCATCGTCGGCCAATCCGGCTCGGGCAAATCCACGCTGATGAACATTCTGGGCTGCCTGGACCGGCCCTCGGCCGGCGCGTATCAGATCACCGGTCGCGAGACCGCGCAGATGTCACCGGACGAACTGGCCGAACTGCGCCGTGAGCACTTTGGTTTCATCTTCCAGCGCTACCACCTGCTGACCGACCTGACCGCGCTGGGCAACGTGGAAGTTCCGGCGATCTATGCGGGGATGCCGGCTGCCACGCGCCACGCCCGCGCGGCCGAGCTGCTGGCGCGGCTTGGCCTGGGCGAGCGCCTGCAGCACCTGCCTGGCGAACTGTCAGGCGGCCAGCAGCAGCGTGTTTCGATTGCGCGCGCACTGATGAACGGCGGCGCGGTGATCTTCGCCGATGAGCCGACGGGCGCACTGGATACACATTCAGGCCAGGAGGTGATGAAGATCCTGGGCGAGTTGCATGCCGAGGGCCACACCGTGGTGCTGGTTACCCACGACATGGCCGTGGCCGAACATGCACAGCGCATCATCGAAATCCGCGATGGCCGCATTGTCGATGATCGTGCCACGGGCAGGCTCCTGCTGGCAGGAGCGCCAGCGACGGCCCTGCCGCAGCGCAGCGAAGGCAGTGGCTGGCAGGCCATGCGCGACCGCTTCGGCGAAGCCTTCCGCATGGCCCTGCGCGCGATGAACGCGCACCGCATGCGTACCTTCCTGACCATGCTCGGCATCATCATCGGCATTGCATCGGTGGTGGCGGTGGTGGCGCTGGGCACCGGCGCACGGCAGGCCATCCTGTCCAACATCTCCTCGCTGGGCACAAACACCATCGAGATCTATCCGGGCTCCGGCTTCGGCGACGTGCACGCCGCACAGGTGGAAACCCTGACGCCCGGCGACAACATGGCGCTGGCCGGGCAGCCGTTCGTGGACAGCGCCACGCCCGGCGTCGCCAGCAGCGGCACTACCCAGCGCGGCAACCGCTCGGCCAACGTGCAGATGCAGGGCGTGAGTGAGCAGTACTTCCGTGTGCACGGCTTGAAGCTGGGCGAAGGCGCCTTCTTCGGCCCACCTGCCGTGGCAGGCTACCAGCAGGTGGTGGTGATCGATGCCAATACGCGTGCACGGTTCTTCGCAGCACAGGAAGACCCGATCGGCCAGACCCTGCTGCTGGGCAACGTGCCGGTACGCGTGGTGGGCGTGGTGAAGAAGGACGCCGGCGCCGTCGGCGACGCCTCACTGCTGCGGGTGTGGCTGCCCTACACCACCACCATGGCGCGCATGCTGGGGCAGAGCCATGTGTCCAGCATCACCGTGCGCGTCTCCGATGCAATCAGCATGGAAGTGGCCGAGCGGGCCATCGGGCGATTGCTCGCACGCCGCCACGGCAGCACCGATTTCTACATGAGCAACAACGCCCAGATCCGGCAGTCCATCGAACAGACCACCGGCATCCTTACCATGATGATCAGCTCCATCGCCGCCATCGCGCTGGTGGTGGGTGGAATCGGGGTGATGAACATCATGCTGGTGTCGGTGACCGAGCGCACACGCGAGATCGGCGTGCGCATGGCGGTGGGCGCGCGACGCAGCGACATCCTGCAGCAGTTCCTGATCGAATCGGTGCTGGTGTGCCTGCTCGGCGGAATGCTCGGTATCGGCGTAGCCCTGGCGCTGGGCGCCGCGTTGGAGCTGGCCAACGTGGGTTTCAGCCTGGTGTTCTCTGCCAATTCGATTCTGGCCGCCTTCGCCTGTTCCAGCCTGATCGGCATTGGTTTCGGCTTCCTGCCAGCGCGGCGCGCCGCCCAGTTGGATCCGGTGGAGGCGCTGGTTCAATAGCCACTGCACTGCCTGCAGTGGCGGCAGGTTCGCGCAATGTCTGCAGGGTCTACTGCAGCTACCGACAATGTCCGCACAGGAGCTTGACGATGTTCATGAAACCAGGAAGAGCCGCGCTGTTGCTGGCGGCGGCTGCGAACCTGTTGGTGTTGTTGCCTTACTCCGGCGACGCCCATGCGCAACGCGGCGACCGCTACAGCCCGCAGTGGAACCAGGACTACCGTGACCGCGATCGTGATGCATGGGAGCGCCGTGAGCGTGAGCGCGAACGTGATCGGGAACGCGAGCGCCGCCACGAGGCCAGGACAACCGGCGTAGTGGTGGGTGTAGTGGGCGCGGCGGTGGTGGCTGGTGTGATTGCCGCAGCCGCCAAGCGCGAACGCGAGACCCGCGAGCGCGCCGACTACTGCATACGCCGCTACGGCAACTATGACCGCCGCAACGATACCTACCGCAGCGCCGACGGCTACACCTATCCCTGCCGCTGACTGCCCCCCAAGGAAAAGGAACCCATGACCAGGACCACATTGTTGATTGCACTCTGTGTTGCCCCGTTGCTTGCCGCAGCCGCACCGGCCGACCCTGGACAGGGCTATATCGATTCCACGTTCACCGCGATGGACGCCAACAAGGATGGGCACGTCGACAAGGCCGAGTACGCGAGATTCCAGCAGGAACGTTTCAGCAGAAAGGCCGATTCGATCGACGTCGCATTCAAGGAAATGGATGCCGACAAAGACGGAAAGATCAGCAGGAAGGAAGCCGCGGTGGTGCCGGAAATCGCGAAGTATTTCGCGGGACTGGATACTGATGGCGATGGCTATCTGTCGCTGAAGGAGATGCAGCAGGCGATGGTGGCCGCACAGACGGCAGATGCTCCGACAAGGTAGCGCCCCGATACGGGTAGCTGCCCACCATGGTGGGCCAAGCGCCTGATCGCGCTTCATTACCGGATGCCACGTCGCATCGCTTTGGTAGGTGCCCACCTTGGTGGGCACGACTCCGTCACCACGCGCGAGGACCCGAACGCCCACCAAGGTGGGCATCTACCAGGTAGCGCGACGCTCAGCGCACCTTGTACAGCACCGCCGCACCGGGGCGCGGCTCGAACGCCGGAACCGTCTGCTGGGTGAGGGCCGCGCCCTTGGCATCCCACACCAGCGTTTCCACCGGGTATTCATCCTTGCGGGTCATCTGATCGATCTTGGCGACAACCACCGTCGCAGCAGCCGGCACCTCCGGATTCCAACCAAATACACCAATGCGGCCGTAGAACACCGCGGGTGCAGAGGCATCCAGCCGGCGGTCCGGGCACATCACCAGCCCACGATCGAGCATGACCCGCAGTGCGCCGACCGGCACCTTTTTCACTGTAGGCGTGGTGCGCTCGTTGCTGTGGCCGGGGCAGACATTGGCAGCGCGGGTAACCATGTCCTCGGCCACCTGGCGGTCGGATTGTGCGAAGGCTGCGGCCGGGATCAGGCAGAGGCCGAGCAGTACACGCGTGGACGTCTGGGTCATTGCAGGTTCCTGTGATGGATGCCAAGCGAACTTAGCAATGCCGGTCCTCCGAGTTGCAAAGACCACGTGATGCTGTAGGCCAGCCCCACGCAGCCTTCGTCTTCACGGAACCAGGCAGCGTTCCACCTGCCGCGACTGCACGTGGCAGGCGTTCACTACTGCTGACGCAGCAGGTTCCGGATCGCCTAACGGATCCGGCCCGGCGCCCGTGCCAGACGCATGATCCCGTCCGGTGGAATGACGGTTCCATCGTCCATCACGATAAGCATGTCAGCGACTTCGCCCTCGTGCCCCTGCTTCGCAGTGGTCACCAGGATGTTCAATGGATCCGTCCGGATATCGTAGCCGCCACCGATGTGCTTCAAGGTTCCGATTTGGTTCCAATCAATTTCCATGGCCAGCTCTTGGATTCAGGCATTTCATGATGCCATGCGCCGGGTGGTTGGGCGAGCTGAGATAGACGGCATCTGGATGCGCCCTGCCCTCTAGTGAAAGACCCCATGCAACATCAAGGCCCCTTATCATGCGGGCTTGGGGGCTCTACATGCCCGGTTGACGCTTGCAAGGCAGTACCTGGATGTCTATGGAATGGCGCCCCTCGGGCTGGGGCCAACGTGTGACACGCTCGCCACACTGGCGGTTGCGGCTGGATGGCGAATGCATCGAGCTGAACATCGCAGGCCAACAGTACCGGCAGCGCGTGGATGACGATCACAGCGTGCAGGTCATTCCTGGGCTTTTCTGGGCCAGCGTTTCATTGCAGACCGACAGCGGTTCCGTGTCCGTGGGCGGCCTGCCCAACGGGCAAGCGTCCCAGCTTGCAGCGGCTGTGCGGACCCTGCTCTTCGCGCGCAGCACGCGTGGGCGCAAGGGCCTGTTCGAGGACATCCTCGAGCAGATCCAAGCCTGGTTGAGCGCGGCGGACGCACTGACTGATCGAGGTCACGCCAGCCGACGCTGGATCACCCATGAGCAGCAGCAGGCGTTGCTGGCTGATCGGCCCGCCCTGCCGCTCTCCCCGGATGAGCTGGAGAGTCTGTTCCTCGATGCGAACGTGCACGGCGACCTGCGCTCCAGCCGCCATCTGGTTGCGCTTGAGGCACTGAATGACTGGCATCTGGATTGGCCCGCCATCTGGGCCGACGCCAACGCGACCATGGCAACGCGTGAGCAGGTGCTGGCCAAGGACTTCCTCGACCGGGTCGAGAGCAAGCCCCTGACCGAGGAACAGGCCCGCGCCGTCATCTGCTTCGACAACCGCGTGCAGGTCGTGGCCGCGGCCGGCTCCGGCAAGACCTCCACGATGGTCGCCAAGGCGGCCTATGCCATCGACCGCGGCTTCGTCGAACCCGAGCGGATCGTGATGCTCGCCTTCAACAAGGACGCTGCCAAGGAGCTGGAGGAACGCGCGCAGCAATCCTTCGACCGGCTCGGCATGGGCGATACCGTGGTGGAGGCCCGGACCTTCCACGCCCTGGGCCTGGCCATCATCGCCAAGGCAACGGGACGCAAACCCGACATTCCGGAATGGGCCATCGACGCGACGCAGGGCTTCAACAAGCTTGCCGAACTGGTGGACGACCTGAAGGACCGCTCGACCCACTTCCGCACCCAGTGGGATATGTTCCGCCTGGTGTTCGGGCGCGATCTTCCGCCGTTCGGTGCCGAAATGATGGCCGATGGCTACGACCGCGATGGCACGCCCTATATCCGCACACTGCAGGGTGAGCGGGTGAAAAGCCTGGAAGAGTGCGTCATCGCCGACTGGCTGTTCTACAACGGCGTGACCTACGACTACGAACGGCGCTACGAATTCGATACGGCGACCGACACCCATCGCCAGTATCGCCCCGATTTCTATTATCCGGACGCCGGGCTGTATCACGAGCACTTTGCGTTGGATGCCGGTGGCCAGCCGCCAAAGCATTTCGCCAACTACGCCGAAGGCATGCATTGGAAGCGCGAGCAGCATGCAGCGCGTGGCACGGCTCTTGTCGAGACCACCTCGTATGGCCTGCGCAGCGGAGACGCCCTGCGCCATCTGGCCGAGAGGTTGGACGAGTCCAACGTCGAGCTCGACCCGAACCCGGACCGCGAGCTGCCCGACCAGGGCGCCAGACCAATGCCGGACGCAGACCTGATCGGCTTGATGCGCACCTTCATTGCCCATGCCAAGAGCAACTGCCTGACGCTGGACGCTATGGCCGCACGCCTGCGGCAGATGCCCGAAGACCAGTTCAAGGAACGCTACCGGCGCTTCCTGGAAATCGCCGGGCCGGTTCTCCAGGCCTGGGACGAGGCATTGGCGGACGAGCGTGGCATCGACTTCGAAGACATGCTCAACATGGCGGCCGGGCTGCTGGAACAGGGTCACTATGAATCGCCCTACGATCTGGTGATGGCGGACGAGTTCCAGGATGCCTCGCGGGCCCGCGCTCGCCTCTGCCGCGCCCTGGTCAGCCAACCGGGCCGCCACCTGTTTGCGGTGGGCGATGACTGGCAATCGATCAATCGCTTCGCCGGCGCCGATGTTTCGGTGATGACCGGATTCCGCGAATGGATGGGACACGGCCAGGTGCTGAAACTGGAACAGACGTTCCGCTGCCCACAGGCACTGTGTGATGTGTCCAGCCGCTTCATCAGCCGCAATCCCGCGCAGATCACCAAGGAAGTTCGCTCTGCTGCGCCGGCTATGGGCCCGGTGCTGCAGGCGTTCCAGATGAATCGGCGTGAGGAGGTGCAGGATGGTGTTCGCCAGTACCTCGCCAAGCTGCACCAGCAGCTGCTGTGCGGGGCCGTTCCACAGGGTCGCACTGGCCGCGTGACGATCTTTGTCCTGGGGCGCTACCGCGCGGATCAGGGTGCAGTGCCTTCGGATTGGAAGACGGCCTTCGGCAGCACAATGGACGTCGAGTTCCTGACCGCGCATCGATCGAAGGGGCGCGAGGCGGATTACGTGATCCTGCCGGGCATGATCAATCGCAGCTTCCCGAGCCTGAGGTCGGATGATCCGGTGCTTTCGCTGGCGATGCCGGAGGGTGATGCCTACCCACTGAGCGAAGAGCGACGCTTGTTCTATGTCGCGCTGACGCGGGCGCGACGGTCGGTTGCGATGTTCACGCTGCAGGGCAAGCACTCGCCATTCCTGGATGAGCTGGTGAAGGACGGGGCGGTGGAAGTGACCGCGATTTCAGGCGCGGCCATCCACGAAGAGCGCTGCCCGGTGTGCAAGGTGGGCGTGTTTGTGGATCGCAATGGGCCGCATGGAGCCTTCCGGTCGTGCTCAAGCTATCCGCTGTGCCATAACAAGCCGAACGGCGGGCGTCGGGGATGAGTGTATCTGTCTTCATGCATAGGCGCTCGCCCATCTCACGTGGTGCAAGATGACCTGATTGTTCGATGGCCGTGTGACGGCCGCGGAGGCAGCAAGCAGGCCCGAGATGGATGGCTGCAACGTCCCCTCCAAGCCAATGACGAGCCTGCGCCTGATTCACGCGTACTTGTCGCATATCAATAACGACAAGAGTGGCGTCGCACACCAAGCCAGGAAACGACACCTCATTGGAAATCCAGCACCATCCAGACAACCCGTCAGCCGCACCACCGCCGGTCCAGAGTTCCTCCTACGGCTTACTCACCATCACGATAGTCGATCTGCGGCCGGGGAAAAATCTTCCCAAACCAATGGGGGAGATCAGGCCTGTCCTACGTTAGTGGATACCAGTCAGTCTCGCGCAGGGAGAACGTTGACCAAACCGGAGCAGTACTGCATCCAGATGCTGAAAGCGTTCGACGCAGAGGCCAATGACAATCAGAACTCCATGATCTCGCTCATTGAACATCAACGTGCAGTGGGCATGTCCCTCGAAAACTACGTTCCGTACGGGATCATCGATCTCATTGACACGCGAAATTCGATCGGCGAGAAATGGCGCTCAGTGACGGAAGATGCGTCATGTTCCAAGTGGTGGACCCAGGTCCAGAACAATATATGTGGGCACAATAAATGCACACCAGATCGATCCTTTTTGCAGCCATTTTCGTGGTCACTTCAACTACCTGCTCAGAACAAACGGCCTCTGACCAGAGCAGCATGTCAACGACGGCAGAACGAGCCGTTTCGCGGACCGCCAACCCGGATCAGGCACCACACGCCATCGCGTCGCAGCAATCAAAAATTGGCGGACTCATTGACTCCAATGCAGTTGCACAGCGCCTGTGCACTGGAGACTGCAGAGACGCCGGACCGTTGCAGGCAAAATCGCTAGAAGAAGCCGAGTGGCTGATCCGCCACAAGTATCCATCGCAAGCCGAACTCGAGCGACTGCGTTCAGAGTCGCTGGATGTACTGCAACAAAAAGCGTCAGCGGGTGACCCCAATGCCTCTGCGGTGCTGGGAAAACGGATTGCCATGGACAAAAATTTCACGGACGGCCAGGTGATGCTCCGAAATCAGGTGCTATCAGGCAACTTCTACGCGCTATACGCGATCTCGGAGTCGTACCGCGAATCGAAAGTGCCAAACGCGGTAGATGGTGCAGCCTACCTCCGTTTGGCCTACATCATGGGCGATCACAAAGCAGCGATTGAGATTGCGAAGATGCGCCTCAGCTCAGCCGAGCTGGCGGCTGCCGATAGCAGGGCATCTCTGCCTTACAAGGGATTCGCAGGCGGCCAAGTGCCTGATCCCCGCCCTCAGGGGTAGGCTCACTACAAGCCATAGGGCGCCCTTTTCGCGCCCCAGAGCGAATCCCGCCGCCTGTAGCTTCGGTTCGATCAAATGGTGCAGCTTGCGCGTACCGATCCGCAGCTGGCGCGCACGGCAATCGCTCACAAGTGCCAGTGCCGTGGCATCGGCAGCGTGTCGCCGCCGATGACGGCGTCCAGCCTGATAGAACGCCTGCCGGTTGATGCCGAAATAGCGGCAAGCCCTTGCTACGCTTACACCTTTGGCGCGCCCTTGCGTGAGGACTTGCCGGAAGGCTTTTTACGATGCGTACCCCGTAGTCCTCTTTTCCCACTCGTGATAGGCCAACAAGTAGCCCCGCACCACCGCAGCGGATTCACCTCCGTCACCTGGGTCAGGCCAGTCCAGCGGCGGCGCCTCTGCCAAACCGGGCGGCAACTGGGCTCCTACCACCTGCAAACGCACTACCACCTCTACGTGATTGCGAGCGTCAGCCATCACGAGTGCGTTGCGCCGCTCAAAGTCCAGCGGTGCCACAGCGGCGCCGCTGTCCAGTAGAAGTTCAACCATCTGCAGATGCCCACCTGAAGATGCCAACATCACCCGACGCCAGGCAGCAAGGCCTGGAAGCAAACAGTCTAGCCCGCCTCAAAGAATTGACCACTACAGACCTGCAGCAGACCCGCTCACCTTCCGCCACGACGACACCAACTTCAGCGGACATGATCTGTCCTCAGAGCAGGTCGCCATTACAAACTGAACGCAGGATAAACTACAACCTCAAACTATTGCACTTTATTTCTATATGGATTAGTCCACGGTTGCCATTTTGGCACCACCACCATATACTGAGCGCCTACCAGGACAGGGGAGATGACATGAAGTAGACGGCACCGCACCAACCAGACGCCAGGCACCAACCGAGCTCAAGGCTTGGTCTGCTTTGGCAAATACGAAATGAGAGAAGGAGTTACCGATGCATGCGACCAGTAATGACAGGGCAAGGATAACGACCCGGGTCACCGCTTATGCGCAGCAAGCAATTGAACAGGCAGCTGAGATGACGGCAACAACGACGAACCAGTTCGTTGCCCAGGCCGCGCTTAGGGAAGCAGAGAGAATCATTGAGGAACACTCGATAATTCGATTGAGCCAGAACGACATGCAGAGATTTCTGGATGCGCTCGACAACCCCAAGCCCGTCCCCGATCGTCTCGCTGCCTCCTTAAAACAACATATGGAGAGCAGAGACCATGACACTAGAAGTAGAAGTAGTACCGTTCGCTGGACACCTAAGCCGCGCTGATTTCGACTGCGGTAACGAGAAGTTGAACGACTGGCTTCGCAAGACGGCGAACCAGCACCAGAGCCGCGGCATCAGCCGCACGTTCGTGGCAATCCCAGCCAAGGGGACTCTGGATGCTTGGCATCAGGCAGGATTCAAGGACGTCACAGACACCACGGTCCTAGGCTTTTTCAGCCTGTCATCAGCGCAGGTGATGAACGACGAACTCCCGCCAGCGGGCTCAAAATTGCCGCGCAATGTCCCGGTCGTGCGAATGGGCCGTTTGGCGGTTCATCAGCAGCTGAAGGGACGCGGCTTCGGCGCGATGCTCCTCATGGAAGCCATCACGCGAGCAGCACAGGTGAGCGAAACCATCGGGGTGTCCGGAATGTTCGTAGATGCAAAGGAGGATGCGGCTCCTTTCTACGAGAAGTTCGGATTTCAGGCTGCAGAGTCTGACCCGCTAAAGCTGTGGCTGCCCTTGAAGGACATCCAGAAGCTGCTGAACCCCTAACAGCATCAGCGTGGCGCCAGAAATCCTCTACCCGTTCCGGGCTATGGGATTCTTGCGCATGCGAGATCCTTCCTACGCCTACTTCACATACGTGATGACCGAGAAGGCATCAATCTCAAGGGCTCGCCAAGCTGGACTTGATCGGAAGTACCGAGTGAACTTGTCGAATTCGCTGGACACACTACTTGACTGCGAAAGCTTCGCGCAGTTCGATTAAGCCTCCCCCTAGGGGCTCCGCATGCGGCTAGAACTGGAAGTCCTCACCCACTTGGTCCATCTCTCCCAACTCAGAGTGAATTCCACCAAGCATCCTGAAGATGCTATCCATGATTTCGCTGAGCTGCCGGACGTTGATATGCCGCAGATCTGGCAGCGACTCAGACCCCTGCTTTGTGGTTGGGTACCGGAACGAAAACGACTGCGGATCTACTTTGTCAATCTGCTCGATGAAGCTCTCAATAGCGGGAAGCTCAGCATCATCTTCATGCGGGGTCAACTCCTCCAGAAGTGGACGCAGCTCGCTCCACATTGGCATCAGCCCATGACTGTGGTCATTCTTGGACGCCTTCTCAGCCAGTCTCCTTGCAAGCGGCAGCAACATCTTCAACTGAAGCTCAATGCCCTGCCTGTAGACGAACACCAGCGGATAAACCACGCTATCCAGACTGGCTTTCTGCTGACTCAGCGCGTACAGAATGGCATCTGCAGCGTCCTTGTAACCGGCCGCGTACAGACCCATCGGGAAGCCAGTCCAGCCAAGCATGGCATTGTTGCGCCAATCTGGACCGCGCTCAAATAGGTTCCGTCCCGCAAAGTCTGATGGCCACTTACGACCCTCCAGGTTCTTGCCGGGCTCTACACCTTCACTCGTAGCCATCCCACACCTCTTTGGCGATCTAGCCATCCAATAGCTTGCCTCACGATGAGACCACAACGGCCACTCTATCTTCAAGCATCAGCATCGACTCGGCAGCACATAGACGCATTGTGGCAACGATAGTCCTCAGCGCCCGACCTAGGTTGCGCTCTCCTTAGCTCTCATTGACAAGCACTGCTTGCAGCTGTCGGGGAATCACAATGGCATCGGATCGACCAGGGGTAGAGTCACGCGCGACTGCTCGACAGGAACTCAAGACAGGAGCGGTTCGATCAGCATCGACCTGTCATCCGTCACGCCTAAGAAATGAGGATGACAGAGGTGAACTTGACATGCGTGCACCCAGCCAAGGATCTGATGATAAGTCGCTTCTGGAGTACATCGATAATTTCTTACATCACCACCCCTATGTATATGGAAGTGATGGGCTCGTAGCTGACAGGAATAGAGAGATGTCCGTAGTGGGAGGCGCTGTTAGAGCAGCGCCTCTATAGAGGACTCGATATGGAACTGTAGTAGCAGAGTCAGTGTTAGCCCCCAACAAGACTGCCAAAGAGCGATGCATACAGGGGGCTGTAGCACGCGCACTTACCGTTTCTCTATCACACCGCATTCGCTAACGAACCACTCCACTCCACACAGGCCAACAAGAGCAATCTTGTTGGCCTTTTTCGCTTACGCATAGAGAAAGGCTGATAAAGCAATGGCAAGCTTCCACTACAGTATCAAGAGCGGCAAAAAAGGCACCGCTCGCAGACACAGCAGCTACATCCAGCGAGAGGGATCGCACAGCGAACGCGAGGACTTGGTCCACGCTAGTCAAGGCAACCTGCCGACCTGGGCCAAGGACGATCCCAAAACGTTCGGAGCATGGCCGATCGCCACGAGCGCGCCAACGGTTCCGCCTATCGCGAGCATGAGATCGCACTACCCGGCGAGCTGACTCAACCACAGCTGGTTGAGCTGGCTGAGCGACTTGCTCAGCGCCTAGCCGGATCCAAACCGTACCAATACGCAATCCACGCGCCAGAAGGCGCGCTCGGCGGTATCGAGAAGCGCATAGCGCCATTGATAACCGAGGAAAATATCTGGGACAATGGCAAGAGCGGCTTCCGGTACTAGCCTGCCAGTGGCTCAGAGCATTTGGCTCCCGTCAGTTGGATCGACAATTTGAATCCGGGGCCAGACCGAACGACTCGATCGTGGGCATCACCTACGACTTAAGGCCGTTAGCCAAGCGCTATTCCGCGCCCAGTCGGTCTAGCACTCACAATCATCTCAAGAGGGCAGCGACGGCACGGGGACCGCCGCTGCCGGTTTAAACTTAGAACTTATAGCCAAGACCCAACATCACGCCATTCTGAAGCTGCCCATCGCGGCGTTCGCCGACATAGTCGACCATCACTGACAAGCGCTCGCTGGCCCGACTGGTCACGCCCACGTTCCAGGCCAGCACCTGCTCGCCCACCACCTGACTGTTGCTGCCGAACACAAGATCCGGTGCCGCGGCGAAGCCGGTGTTGTAGCGGGCCTGCGAATCGCCCAGTTCCTTCTGCCAGACCACCCGGGCGCGCGGGGTGATGCGCTCGCCGTTGTTGCCCTCGAAGGTCTTGAACAGCTGCAGGCCCGCGCCCACGCGGATGCTCTCCAGGCTGCCGCTGCGGCCAACCAGCGCACCGGCGCCCTGCCCTTCGTTGAAGCGGGTGGCCGAGGTACGCGCGTAGTCCACCACGGGCAGCAACGGCTGGACCACCAGGCCCTTGCCGGTGGTGAAGGAGAACGCATGCTCCGCTCGTGCGGAGATCGCATCGTTGCTGTACTTGGCGCGCAGCGGCTGCTGCAGGCCTTCGATGCCGTTGATGCTGCGACGGGTATCGTGGCGCAGATCGGTGTAGCGCACGGCCGCCGACAGATAGCCGCGCGCGTACGTCGCATCGAGGTAGCCGCCCACGTCCAGCGCACGCACGTCACCAGTGAAACCAGAGCCATCGCTGGCCTTGGTCGACATGTCCGCCGCGGCCACGCTGACGCCCAGGGTCACGCGGTCATCGGCCACGCGGGTATCGGCACCGACCACGATGCCACCGATGGTGTGGCTCAGGCCGGCTACGCCACCGTCGGCATCGATGCGGCCATGGCTGGCAAAGCCGCGCGCCCAGATACCATGGTTGCGCTCACTGCCGGCAGCGCGGCCGCCCTCGCTTGCAGCGGCGGGCTCAACGAGGTGCATGGCGAGCTGGTTGAACAGGCTGCCATGGCGCATGCCCGGCTGCGCCGACATCGACTGTGCGACCCGCAGGGCCAGGCCGTCGGCATCGCCACCGGCACTGCGCATCGCCGCCTGATGCTGCTGGACCATGTTGCCGATGCTGCCAAGCAGGGCGTTGTCGGCCAGGCGTAAGCTGGCGTGCGCGTCACCGCGCAGGGCACCGGACTGTTGGGCGATCACGTCGCGGTCGGCGAACTGCAGCGCACCAAGCAGCGATCTCAGACCACGATCCTTGCGATCGGAAGCGGTCGCCAGCGCGCGGCCCAGGCCATCGCCGGAGCTGCCATTGGCGAACAGGCCCAGCTGCTCGAACCCCGGGTTGGCAGTCAGCCACAGGCCATCGGCGGTCTGCTTCACGTTGAAACTCAGCAGCGAGTTGTGGCGCGGACGGAACACATCACCACTAGTGATACTGGCACTATAGCCGGTGTCACCGAGGCGTACGACCTCTTCGAAACCGCCCTGGGAGATCGGCCCCTGCACCAAATCACGATGGAAATCTTGGCCGTAGTAACCCTGCGCCACATTCAGTTCAAGGAAGGCCCCCCTGGAAACCAGCAGCGCTCCGTCGTTCATCTTGCCGCTGAGCTGATCAAAGAAGCTCCCGACGCGTAGGCGACCTCTGCCAGTGTCGTCGTTCTCGGTCACATCGAACAGCACTTTGCCGCCCGGCATGATGTTGACACGTCCATGGGTAACCAGATCGCCGCCGCGTGGCATCAGTGTCCCGAACACGCGCAGGCGATTGAAACCGTCCTCGCGCCAGGACGGACGGGTACCGCTGATCAGCGCGCTGAGATCCATCGCTGTACCAGCAACGTCACCATGGCCGACCACGGTACCGGCTGGCAATACTCGCAACTCGTCCGTGCGCAACCCGCCCCCTTCCAGGGCGATTACGCCATTCTCCACCAACATTAAATCCGCACCGGTGGTCTCACCTGTCCGCCAGACCGCGCCATTCAACAGTCGGATCACGCCTGCCGAATCGCCAAGGATGGCGCCCCCCTCGTCTGTCATTAACAACGTTGAATGGAGAAGAGCCTGTATGCCGGGTTCACGCAGTACAGCTTGAACTGACCCACCCTCTCCCAATGCAAAGTTATAGGCGGCTATTGCCAAGTTTAGATAGGACCCTAAAGGAGAAATGTAATAATGCGCAGCATCCCTATCGACAAGCGCATGCAGCTCCCTATTAGTTCTAAGATAACCAGGATTTATATCACCACCAATATCTTTATCGACCCAAAGGGTGTCACCCGGAGCGCGATAGCCTACCCGAGTAATAATATTATTACTATAAATGCTATGACCATTAAAACTCTCAATACTTACCCCATCCCCTACTGGATCGAATGTAACAGACGCGCCCGAGCTACGGCCCGGATCACTGAATACCAGCAATCCGTTAGGCTGAACAACATCGTACATAGCTTTGCGAAGCAGCTCCGCATCCATGCCGCCGCCATAGTTGCCGGTATAGATCTGGGTCATGCGCGGCGACGGTGCGTAGACAACGTTGCCGCTACTGCTGGCCGCGTGGATCTGCACCGAGTCAACGATCGGCAGGTCGCCGGCTAGATAACGCTCGACGCCACCGGACTGCATGATCGAGCAGGACGAAACGCAGTGACCGGACACGATGGTGTTCAGGCCGGAAATACGGATCACGCCCTGCAACCACTCACCCGACAACAAGACTCCTCCGTTCGACGTACGCAGGACTACCTCGCGAATCGGCCGACCCTCTGCGTTTGCCCTCGCCAGCAACACTGGAAGCGCGGCTACGTCGGCAAGAGTTACCCCCCCCGACATATATACTCGGTCGCCACGGACATGGTAATTCATCGCTCCAGCGTCCTCGATTCCTGCCAATGCGCCAGCTCCAGCCAATCCAGCTAGCGCAATACTAAGCCTTGATTTTCTCATCAAAGTTCCTTTCGTCAAAATTTGAAACATCGTGTACCGACTGAGAGCGACTTAGCATTAGATAATCCTTCTCAGCCTTGTTCAGCCGGGAGTCGACTATTTGCCAGACAACCTACCAATTGGGCAGAGCTACCCAAAGGCCTAGAGCGTGATGACGGGCGAGATGAGCATGTGCTGCAGATCTCTAGGATCGCTGCTCTCGACGCGACCGGAGTAGTAGATCGTGTCGCCATTCAGATGAAAGCTGCTTGCCTGCGCATCGAGCGTGGAAAGACCCACCAACAGGGCAATTGACGTTGCCATGCTCAGCATTGATCGGGAGATAAAGGGGGAGAACGAAGAATTCGAGATTCTCATTGACTATCCTCGAAGTAACCTAAAGGAAAATTCTGCCTGTGCGATGGCCGCAACTTAGGAACGGCCAACAATCGCTTCTCACTGCAGTGCTGTACGCCGTACCTTGATGCCCTAGCCGACGAAGTGCTTACACTTAGAGGGCGTCCTTGCCCCAGTCGAGAGCAAGTCGAAGCAGATGGTGGCGAAAGTGCCACCGGAGTGCCCTACCTATCTGGCTTATGCCAAGCGCTAAGGTTCGACACCGCATCGCGCTCTTCCCATGCCAACTATGAATCCCGCTAGTAGCTGCGTGGCAGCACTTCGCATGGCGGTGTAGTGCGACGACAATCGAAGTGCAAGTTGATTCGTCAGCCGCTTCACATTCACCTATCGGCGGCCGCCAAGCGGGCGCGGCGACTACTGTCCTCTACCGCTAGGCCAGGTACACGCACAACACTGCACGGAGGGGGGGCTCCGGCTCCAGATTCACCCAGTGCCTTGCCAGCAAGCAATGCCCCGCCGCTCAAACGCCGCTGGGTGATGTCCACCCTATCGCTCTTTCCCATACCTACTGATGAGTCGGAACGGCGGGGCGGGATGAGCTCCGCCCCGCTGCGGCAAATGCTCCGGTGAGACCGCGCAAGAAACCGGGCCCAGCCGAGCCCTTATTGATGGCAACCGTCTACTTCTTCACCGTCGGGGCATGCACTTTCAGTGCTTCGGACAGACCTGGAACCCCGTCTTCGCCCGCCGGCACTGAGATACTGGAGCCAGTGAAGTCGTTGCCAATCGGCTGCGCGCGCCCCCCTAGGCATCGCGCCAGGAATCCCTCGGCGACAGCATTGAATGCCTTGCTGTTCTCTGGACGGCTGAAACCGTGTCCTTCGTCCGGGAACAGCGCATAGGTCACCGGGATTTCCTTGGCCTGCATTGCTGCGACGATCTGGTCACTCTCGGCCTGATTGACCCGGGGGTCGTTGGCGCCTTGCCCAATCAAGAGGGGCCGGGTGATGCGGTCGACATGCGTCAGGGGCGAACGCTCAGCCAACAGCTTCTTGCCGCTTTCAGTGCGCGGATCACCGACGCGTCGAACCATCTGCTCAAAACCCGATGCCCAATATGGGGGAATTGTCGACAGTAGTGTATTGAGATTGGATGGACCCACGACATCGACACCGCATTTGAACGTATCCGGGGTAAAGGTCAATCCAACAAGGGTTGCATAGCCACCATAGCTGCCGCCCAAGATCGCGACCTGCTCCGGCGTAGTCACACCCTTTTGCACAGCCCATTGCACCGCATCCAACAGGTCTTCATGCATCTTGCCAGCCCACTCTCCGTTGCCAGCGTTGGTGAATGCCTTGCCGAACCCGGTCGAGCCACGGAAATTGACCTGCAGCACCGCGTATCCACGGTTAGCCAACCACTGCACACCACTGCTGTAGCCGTAGCTGTCGCGAGCCCAAGGCCCGCCGTGCACCATCAACACCATCGGCGTCGGCTTGTTCGGCTTGCCATCGCCGTCGGGATCTGCAGGCTTCGGCAAAGTCAGGTAGCTGACCAGCGACAGGCCATCGCGCGCCTTGATTTCCGTCGGCCACATCGGCACCAACGGCTTGCCATCCAGCGCCGGCCGGGCAGTGAACAGCTTGGTCAACTTGCGATCTTGCGAACGATCGTAGCGGTAGTACGTGGTCGGCTGCTCGGCCGTCGAATAGGCGACGATCCAAGACTTGTCGTCAAGCGTTCGGGATTCGACCGAGAAGTCGCCCGGGCCTATCTCACGCAGCTTCGTCAGATCTGCTGCGATACTATCGTCCAGCACCTTCCACTCCTCGCGCAGGTAGTCCACCGCCACTGCCTGCACCTTGCCGGTGGTCGGATCAGACAGACTGCCTCCAACGTCGGCTCGCACGTCCTCAAACACCAGGGTCCGCTTGCCGCTGCTCGAATCCACCGCATAGAGCGCGGACGTGTCACGGTTGCGCGAATCAAGGAAATAGAGAGTGGCACCGTCGTTGGTCAGACCTCCCGGCCCTGTCGTCAGGACGTCTTCGAACGGAATATCATCAATCTTGGTCCAGCCACCCTTGCCGTCCGGCCTGAGCACTTCGCTGCCGCCGTCAGGGCGAGAGCGTGAGGCAAAGCGAACCCTGTAGTCGGCATCAGCCAGGTAACCACCGATCTCGGCGTCGTTCTTCTCCAACAGCGTGCGCTTGCCACTGAGGAGATCGACACGGTACAGATCATGCCACTTTGGATCGCGATCGTTCATCGCCACCAGCACCGAATCTGGATGCAGGTGACTGACCTCGACAACCTTCGCACGAGTCTTTGGGAAAGGCGAGAGATCCCTCTCCTGCTTTGACATGACGTCGACTGCGAAAACGTGGAAATCCTCGTCGCCACCGGTGTCGCTCAGGTACAGCAAGGTGCCGGGGTGATAGGACCATGAATAATTGCGGATACCGCGGCCCTTATTCGCAGTCACCGCTGTTGCCGCAGACAAGTCATCGGCTGGAGCGACCCACACATTGAGAACACCTTCCACTGGAGCGATCCAGCTCAAGTGCCTGCCGTCCGGGCTGATCTGTACGCCGATACGCTCGGGATTGCCGAACAGCGCATCGCGGCTTATCAGTTCGACCTCATCAATGCTTGCAGGGCTCGCTGCTTTCAACGCCTCTGCAGATGAACCGGATAATTCGTCCGCCGGCTTGCAGCCACCCAGCGCAAGCAACACGGCCGAGAACAACAGAGTACTGCGCATGACTCAACTCCTTTGCAAGGGGCACACGCGGAAGCGACAACTCACCAAGATGGCGACCGGCTCATCGAGTGCAGAGAGAGCTTCAGGCTAGTCAGGGCCAACCTGACAGGAATGTTACACAATAACAATATACACAAAGCCACGACATGTGCGGAGCAGGAAGGCGGAATCTGTCCTGATACCGAGGACGGCGCGAAAAGCTGGATCACAAAGGCACTCGTCCGGCGCTTGGAATCAACGGGCAAGAGCTCTGTTGCATGCGAGCGTGGCTACCATTCGATCTGAAAATCCGTCATTAAGTCGCTCCAAGGCAAAGGCACACCGTCCGAGGTGTAGCCCTTGCTGCATGGCAAGGAGGCGAACTGGCTGGCAGTGCCGAACTTAGACTGAGGCAGGAAGAGCAAGGAAAGGTAATTGCTTTTGTCAGAACTGCCTTCGCGAAGCGGGAGAAGAGCCGCAGCAGCGAGCCGGGAAAAATCGTGTACCCCCTCTTTTCTTGAACAGATATTGGCCTCCATTGCCACTCCCAGGGAGAGGTCTCAGTTACATCGAGCGTGCTTTGGCCCGTGGCTGGAGGTTGCATCACGGCAACCTCCAGCCAACGCCACCGTCGCATCTGCTGGAACTCGTTGCGGATCTCGCGGGAAGCGTATGGAGCAAGGCCAAGCTGGGCTATCCGGACGCCCAGTCTGGCGACCCGGAAATGGCGTAGCAGTTGATGGCATAGCGCTGTCGATACCCAGACATGGTCATCCATAGGCCGCCGCCTGGCGGCTGTCCGCCACCGCCTCAAAGCAAGGGGGGTAGGTTCCGAACCGTGTCAGGAAACGCTCGCCGCTGATTGGCGGTGCGTGCAGGTAGCCCTGGGTCTCATTGCATCCAAGTCGCTCCAGCTCACTTAGCTGGGACTCGCGCTCTACGCCTTCGGCCACCACTCGTACCCCCAGGATCGAGGCCATGGCGACGATGGCCACGATGATCGACGGGGCCACCTCGTTACGATCGACGTCGCTGACGAACAAACGATCAATCTTCAGCTCATCCACGGGCAGTTGCTTGAGCCGCGCCAGGTTGGAAAAGCCGGTACCGAAGTCGTCCAGGGAGATCCTGACACCTGCGGCGTGAAGTGCGAGCAGCTGGCTCCGGGGCACTTCGGTATCCTCAATCAGGTTCGATTCGGTGATCTCCAGGATCAGCCGGTTCGCCGGCACGCCCTGCTGGGCCAGGCAGTCCAGCAGCCGCTGCGCGAAGTGGGCGCAACGCAGTTGCAGCGGGGAGACGTTGACGGCGACCGACCAGCCGAGGTTGCCTGCCGCCCTCCACAGCCGCAGCTGTCGACAGGCTGCCCTCAACACCCAGTGCCCCAACCGATGGATCGCACCGGTCTGCTCGGCGAGTTGGATGAACCGGCCGGGGGGAACCAGGCCCAGCCGCGGGTGCTGCCAGCGCACGAGCGCTTCGGCGCCGACCACGCGGTGGCTGCCGCAGTCCAGTTTCGGCTGGTACAGCAGGATCAGTTGGTCGTTGTCCAGCGCCCACAGCAGGTCTTCGTGGGTGGGGGTGATGCCGCCAGTGGCGGCTGCAAGGCTCGACATGGCCTAGGCTCCATCAGGGAGCGGCCATGCTCGTGAAAATCCGTCAATCCGGCTTCTGGCGCTGGCTCAATTGATGTCAATTCATCTCTCGGCCTACGTGCAAGATCACCGCATTCCTTCGCCGGCGCAGCGCCCGTTCTGCCAGAGCTTGGGTGGCGTCGCGTGCAGTGCGGGGAAGGCCACACCTTCCGGCACGGCCCTGCCCTCGCGCACGACGGTGCCCGCGCGGGCGTCGGCCAAGGTGGGGCATGGCTGCAGCGCCGGTCGGGTCGGTGTCGGCGCAATCAGGCTCGTCCGGTCCCGCTGCAGTGCGGGAAGGTCCTGGCCAGGGGGCAACCCGGCCAGTGGAGGGATAGCCACATGCGGCAGCGGCGCGGGCATCGACATCGCAGCGGAGGCTGGGGTCTGCGGTGGCCGCAGGTCCGCGGGGGACTGCAGGGCCACGGGCCACCCAGGCAGCCACGGTGAAACACTCAACATCACTGCAACAAGACTGATCTGCAAATACATGCTGTTGTCCTTTCCACGCGCAGACGCACGCATAAGGACGTCAGCGTGGCACGGCACGGCGCGACCAGCTTCTGACGGCGCCTCACTTCTGTCTCTACCGGCCCTGCGCCGGCCCTGTCAGCGCGGGCTGGAGCTGGTCACGCCCCGTTTGCTCCTGGGGTGACAACCACCCCATCGTTGCGCCGGGCAAGGCCGTCTGGCGGCCCTTGACGCTGGCCACGTCGGCGCCCAAGGACGGCTGCGCCGATGCCGGCAGCAAGCTGAGCACCTGCAACTGGGTGCGCAGGTCGCCCTCACTTCCGGCCTGCCTGTAAAGCTGCCTGCCCAGCTCGATGGCTTCGGAGGACCGTGCGTGACGCTGCGCGTCGGCAACCTGCAGCAGGTCCAGGCGATGTCGCAACTCGGCTTCCGCCTCGGGCAGCAGGCTGCGCGCCGTGGCCGTCTGACGGCGGCTGGCGTTCCAGTTGCCTCGGGCGGCACTGATCTCCGCCTCAAGTACGATCAATGACGCACGGATCAGCGGTACCAATCCACCCTGCTGGGTCGACGCCTGTAGGACGACCGCATCGCGCTCGGCGGCTGGGATGTCACCGAGGCGTAGTGCGATTACGGCCATGCGCAGGCGCTCGCCCCCCAGTGAATGGTTGCCGACGATCCGCCCTGCGTCGGCACCGTCGATCAACGCCCGTGCCACCTCATAGTGTTGCCGCGCTTTGGCGTGGTCGTGGACCAGCAGTGCCACCAGCGCCTGCGACGACGCGGACGTGAACCGGGAGGGGGCATCGTCCGCCTGCGTGCAGGCGGTCGTCGCATCGGCCTCCGGCGCCGTGCCGAGGTAGGTGCTGATGCGCAGGCGTTGGCATCCAACCTGGGCCCGACTGTTGCTGGTCACTGCGCCGGCCTCGCGCGCCGCCTGCAGGGCAAGGCCGCTGGCCTCGCTTGCATCACGCAGCCGTCCCTGTACTTCGAAGATGCGCGACAGCGCGAGGTTTGCCCGGACTCCAGCAACACCCTGCAACCCCAGCGCCTGTATCTGGGTCGCCCGGGCCTGGGCCTCCGGAAGCCGAAGCTGGAACATGTCGTCCATTGCCAGCTCCACCTCGAACTGGCCTTGCATGTTCAGGTTGCCCAGTTCGCGCGCAGTCTGCAGCGCCTCCCGCACCCAGTGCAGGCGACCTTCGACAGAGGGGCTGAGACCGGCAAGGGTCACCTGGATGTTCGCGACCAGCAGCAGGTTGCCGGCACGCTCGGCCCGCTGCAGGGCCTCCTCGATCATTCCCGGGTCACGCGCGACCTGACCTGCGTGCACGGTGGCCAGTACATCGGCGTACTCGGCCTGCTCAATGGCCCCGGCGCTCTTCAGCTGTGCCGCCGCAAGACGATAGACCTGTTCACCCTGCGTCGGGTCCACCGTCGCAATGATGTTGGCTTCCAGCAGGGTCGCCTGCGCAGCCTGTACGCGCATGTCTGCGGCAATGGCGATGTCACGGGCGGATCGCGCGGCGCGCTTTGCCTGCTCGAACTGCGCCTTCCCGTAGTAGGCATTGCCATATAACAACGCCCGCTGGAAGCGGGCATCCACGCTCGCGCCTTCGGCGTGCTCGGTACTGTCGAGATAACTAATCGCCGTGTCGAACTTGCCGGTGCCGATCAACAGACGCGCATATCGCAGCTGGTATGGCACATGCTGCGGATGTGCGGTGAGCAGTTGCCGCACGGCCCTCTCGGCATCCGCAGCGCGCCTCTGGTCCATTTCGAGCTGCATCGCGCCCAGCGACTGGCGCCCTGTGTCGGGCAACGGCACCAGCAAGGTGTTTGCGAGTTGCATATGGCGGACAGCTTCCAGGCTCTCGCCGAGCTCGGATTGCGCAGCCGCCAACTGCACATGCATCAGTCCGAATCGCGGCGCCTGGGTCAGGATGCTGCTGGCACCCTGCTGCACCGCTCGCCAGTCACCCCGGTCGTAGGCAGCGGCGACAGAGGCGTAGCGCTGCGCCGTGGTGCCGTCCACCTCCAGCAGGGGCCACGTGTCCTGCGCGTCCGGTGCCAGCAGTCTGACCAGTTGCCGCGAGAGATCGTCGATGGCCGTGGGTGCGGTGGCCAGCGTGGCAACCTTCTCGAACACCCGGTCACGGCCCCGGTGCTGCACCCGAGCGCGTAGCGTGAGCTGCTTGCCATCAGCGCTACGGGTGGTGCTCAACAGAACGACGGTGGGCGCTGCACTGCCCTTGTCGGCAAGTAGATCTTCACCCTTCAACAGCCGCACATCGGGTAGCTGCTGCAGCTTCCATCCGGTCCAGTGGCGAAGCAGATCGGTGGCCCAGGCGGCATCGGCGTCACTGCGTGTCGGTACGCTCATCAACGCCACGGACACCTGATCGTTCTTACGCGGCGAGAATGCCCACAGCGCCAGCACGCCGGCCACCAGCAGCAGCGCGACCATAGCGACCAGACGCGTCAACCGGCGGAGGGACGGCCGCGTGGTCCCGGTCACGGCGGTGGCGACCATGCCAGGTTCGGCTTCAGGTTCGCGGCCGCCCGGTGCTTGCTGGATCGGTTGCGGGTCCGTGCCATCCTCTGCACACCCGACCACACCGTCCGACGTTGCCGGAGGTGCCGGTTGTGTTTCAGTGTGCAGCGCAGGCATCGCATCGAGCCATTGCACCGGCCCCGGTGGGTGGAACACATAGCCGCGCTTGGCGATCGTACGTATCCACTCGCGGCGCGAATCGCCCAGCGCCTTGCGCAGCAGCCAGATGCTCTGTGACAGATTGGCGTCATCCACCACTAACCCGGCCCACAGGCGATCGAACAGCTCCTGGCGGGTGAACAGCTTGTCCGGCTCGGAAATCAGCAGCAACAGCAACTCGAAGATGCGCTGCTGCAGCTCAACGCTGCCCTCGGCAGAGATCAGGCGCCGATAGCGCAGGTCGATCAGCAGATCGCCGATCTGCAGCCCCTGCGCGCCCGCAGGCCATGGCGTATTCATCGGGACCCACCCATGCGGCAGAAATATCTGGAAAACACTGCGATCAAGCAGAACTCTCCTTGCGGGTAAGGCAGTACGCGCCGACCGTCACAGGGGCAGTACCAGAGCGCACAATGTGAGGCCAAAGCCGTGCTCCATGCAATACCTGCATGAGCATAACCCACATTCCTGTAGACGGATGGTTGCCGACAAAAAATACTCTGGGGGCTTGCGTCTGAATGAAGTGAGTTCTCCGCATTTCATGCGCCCTCGCACTGTCCACGCGGGTGCAGGCCGCCCGACCCGCTGCCGCGGATGACGGCTGTGGTAGCGCAGCTAAAGCATCTCCTGTGGCGCCGCCATACTGGTCTGATAGGCGCCAATTTCCAGACGCACCCGCGGCGCCAGCATTTCGGCCGCCGCGGGACCTGTCGGTGGTGCCACAGGCTCCGGAGCGGCGGGCAGGGCCGGTGGCGCAGTCCCGCATACGAACTGCAGTCACCAGGCGTTCTCGTTGCCACGGACCTTGTGCAGAAGATAGTCATCGGCGCCGGTAATCACGCGACCCTCCAATGCGAACGCGCCTTCCGCAGAATACCCGCCCACTGTAATGACCTGGATACCTCGCAGGGTGGATGCCATTGCTCCACCAGCATTGTGGATATTTCCCTCTATAACGCCAGATGGCGCCCAACTACAGCTTATCGGCAGCGGCATCCTCGCATCCCAGAACTCTGCCCAGCACCAGGTGCGCAACAGCAGTTACTGAACTCAATAAACAATTGAGCTACCTCCATCTCAACCTCTGACAAATTTCAATGATAAATGATAGTGAACGTTGCCGAGCTGACTGCCGGCCCAGGCGCAAGCGCCCCCTCACCGCGAACATAGCGGGCCCGAAGAGGAATAGAGTAGTCCTGAGGACTCGATTGCAAATTTAGCCCGCTAGAGTGGGCCTCACCTAAAGGCAACGGCCTACCCGAGCTATCGGAAATCTGAACAGCTATGCCGGTGGCCGGCGCTGGACTCCCTCCTAGAGCAGGATCCAAACTCAGCACACCGTTTTCAGCATCGATCGGAGCCACTGTTGGGTCTATTCTGTATGACAATGTGTTGGGCATTGTCCCGGCGCGGGTAAATCGGCCCGGCGTCTGGGTGTTACGTAGTCCCAAGCGGTTGTCCGCAGGAATAGAAGATGGAGCCATCCAAATGGGGCCCTCTGCGGTGAAGCTCCCCATGAAGCCCGGGCAACCAAGAAGACGAATCTCAAAACCCTTCCAAGCCGAGGCCCGAGCCGCCGCCAACTCCCCAATGCTATGACTTCCCATCTCGACATTAATATCGGGGGTGCTACAGGTCGAAGAAAGCATAGATATGCTGCCTGTAATAGGTACAACTATGCTTACGGGATCCGCCGTACCAACCTGAACTCGCATAACAGGCGTCGGTAGTGACGACGCGGCGATAACGCCAGGAGCCACATTTCCAATCTTTATCAACAGCAGGTCGAACGAGAGATTGCTAGCAAACTGCAGCGTGCAAGATGTCGCGGAAAGAGCGCCCACATGACTATCCGGACACTGTTGATGACCGACCAGAGTTTCTGGAAAAACGATCCTACTTGAACTAGGGATTGCACCAGGCTGGTTACCTCGAATGAAAGCAACACCGAGACCCGGCACCCCAGTATTATAAACCTTTCCGGCAAAGACTCCCTGATTCCAACCACTAAGGGAGAGCGGGGTCGAATTGTACTCGAAGGTGTATTTAGCGGAAAATTCTGGATACACCCTGATAGGGCGTCTCGTCGCCGGATCCAGTACCCGCCCTGCCTGCCCTGTGCAGGATAGCGTGCTACCAGCTTGGCGCTCAAACTTCTGCCTATATACAATACTACCGAGAGGCACATCCCCTCTAACGGAAAGGGTGCCGACTTGCAAAGGCATTTGGCGGTGCTCATCCCCGACAGCCGAGCACAAAATGGTCTGTGCAATAACCTCAAATGAGGAAAAAGCACCAATACACACGCCAAGCAACAAGAAAAACCCCTTTCGGAGAAAAATGATGGCCACCAGGCACCCAAGTTTATTCATGAAATTATCAACCAATCTCTTAACACAAACAGAACTACTCACCACCAATGACTCATGACAGATTGACGGGCGATAATATTCATAAATCCCGCACTTGAAAACTCATCCCCGAATCAACCAGCGCCATCCCATTGATTTTCCCATTAACGAAAAATACCACCAGACCGCCCTTCAACTCACCTAAACAGTGACACTGAAAGCCTCCATTCCTTGCCAAAACTCGACCTAACACGCAGTATTCGGAGGAACCGGAAGCGCATGCCAAAGGATCTTGGCCTGCTGCAAAACACCAGCTATTCTGTTATCGGCGTCATCAATGGTGCGCTCCTATCTGCGGAGACGAACCCGGAATACACTGTACGGACTCGAGTGTCGTCATACCTGATAGCACCAGGGGTACCGCCACAGAGCATTGCTGACCGCTACCGCCCCAGCGAATGTGCAACACCTTGGATTCATCTGACACGCGCGCATACAACTGCCCCGCCTGCCCTACCACTCCTACCGAGACCCCTGACGCATCCTCAACTGTGGCCCCGAATGGCACAACCTGGCCATTCTGCTGGTGCACTTGAAGTAGAACGGCACGACCCTTGTGGGTATCGTACTCCACCATAAGAATCGCACCTGCCCGTGGAGCAACGTTTCGGCTCGTTTCACGCAATTCGACGTCCATCGCAGTGCCAATCGGATCAATCGCGACTTCGTTCAGTTCATAGGGGCGAAGGTAAGGAATGATCGCGCGTCCCCACCTGTCCAGTCGCAGCCCCGGGTATCCGACAACCTTGGCACCGACGGCACCATGCGCCTGAACTACTGCCATCGTCTCGCCCTTGAATGGACTGAAGGTCAGCCCTGAGCTATGTGCGACAATCGTTCCTGTCGCACCTAGCGACAGACTCCGATAGCCGCCACCTTGTGAAGCAGTGCCGTTGACTGAAGCCTTAGATCCGGACCATTGGCCATTGACAGCAACGCTATTCCCGGCACCTGCATCGCGGGAAAGCGAAACGCCATATGAGTACTCGCGGTCAGCCCCAGCCGCACCGCTAATTGACAGACGACCATCGCTGCCCGTTTTCGAATTGTGCCCGAACTGCGTCGTGAACTGAGAAGGCGCGCTTCGATCTCGCCCCCCCAATGGCAAGCTCAGCGTGGCAAGCAAACGACGATCCGGGACGCCATGCCTTGCGTGGGTCCGTGACGCGCTAAGGCCGAAACTCGCACGCCCGATTTGCCGGCTATAGCTAATCTGATACTGCAGATCGCGCTGCGCACCCTGCCAATACGTTTGACTGTACCCACTGAAGGAAACATGCCCGAAACGGCCTAGATTCTGATCTACATTAACCGCCAGACGACTTTGTGGACGGGCGCAATCAAACACACAGCCACCTACATCCAGTTGCATTGCGGCCGTAGCGAAGTCCAGATAGCCGCGCGTAGAGAATCGATAGGCAGCCAGCGAGAAGTTGGTACCCCGCGAAAGAAGTTGCTTGCTATAGGTCAACCTCAAGCTTTGTCCGTCGTGCTTTGAATTGCCAACAGATGCAGTAGCATGACTAAGATCGACCGCCATTGCGCCGATCGGTGTCGAGAAGGCCATCCCACCGACGAGCGAAAAATAGCCCTCGGCGGCCTGAATGCCACCATAGGTTGTCATTGAATTACTCAGACCATACTGCAGCTCCCCCTGAAGGAAGAACGGAACCTGATCTAGATAAGGACTTCGAAGCCGCCCAGCAACTGCTGGTATAGCGCACCGCTCCGGGGCGTAGCAGCTGATTGACGGAAGCGAACGGAACCACAAATGTCTGCTGCGTACCATCATCTTCAGAAACGGTAACTTCAAGATTCCCCCCATAACCCGTTGCATAGAGATCGTCGATAACGAATGCGCCGGGCGCGACGGTGGTTTCCAACAACAGATTTCCGGCCTGGCGCACCGCCACACGGGCGGTAGTTCGAGCGATGCCCCGAACCACGGGTGCATAGCCGCGAAGCGAACTTGGCAGCATACGATCGTCACTGGACAATTGAACACCTTCGAACCGGACCGTCTCAAAGGCATCGCTGCGGGCATTCATCTGACCAACGGTGAACTGGCTCCGCCATGACGTAATGTCCCGCTGGATGAAGGTATCTAGCGCGTTGTACTGGATGCCCGCTTGGCCATTCCAGTGCATTGAGCCAAGATGGCGTGCGCGCCATGCGCCGACGTTAAAACCGCCATCGAGCCACAGGGCGGCTGAATCGTGGCGACCGGAGTGCACCTGCAAGGAATGCGCACTGAAGGTGTAACCTAGCATCGCCGCGGTGACGCCTTCGTCCCAAGTCTCAGGGCTTACGTATCCTCGCGGCTGGCGTACTAGCGCAGCCTGGGGGATCGTGAGTTCGAGCTGGAGATCCTCCAACGAAAATACTGCAGTCGCACCGTCAATCAGCAGAGGCAAATGGGTGCAATCATCACTGCCGTCTGTAGCGCTCGTATGGCTGGCATCAACCCCGAGCGATTGCAATAGGGATGGGCTAATGCAGACCACCGGGTTGCTCCCATCCTCTTCGCCGTCGATACGAATGTCGTGCCGGGTGCGCAACAAGCCATTGAGTACCACGTCAACACGATAGATGCCCGGTTTCACTGGATTACCTTCACGATACCGGCTTAGATCCAGATCGCGAGAATCCAAGGGTAGAAACGCCGCGTTGAACTGGATGCCCTTGGCATGCACTGCCGCAGCATGGGAAGTTGAGGAAAGGAGCATGACCTGCATCATCCGTACGGCCAACATGCGCCTACGCGGAGACAGAATGCGATTACCCCAAGCGGCAGGACGCCCAATTGAGCACTGGGGATGGGCAGATATCACCACCTTCACTGCTCCAGGCGCGCATTTATCTGAATCAGAGCACCGTGATCGTTGATCGCAGAAAAACTCACGTCAGCATTCTCCGATAGCGGTACCGCCAGCGTCTTCACAGCAAAGGACTTCGTCTCCTGCGGTCCGATCATGCCGTCCTCAGATTGCACTCGTTGCTCACCACGACCCACAGTCAGCCCAACGAGCGACACGTGAAAAGCGGTGGGATTAAATGCATGCAGAACGTACCCCTCACCACCCTCGGCGGCCGCCAACCGCCACTCTACGCGGGACATCGCGTCGGTCGAGCTGCCGGGCAACCCCGAAGGACGGAAGAACATCTTGATTCGCGAACGGAACGCCATCTGCAGGAAATTGGCGTCCGACTTAGCCTGGACCTCCGGAGGAATGTCGAGGACGTTTAGCCAGAACACTGATTCGCGATCTTTTGGAAGATTGGGCGCGGCAGCCATCACACGCAAGGACTGCCCCCTTCCCGGATCGACTCGAGTGAGCGGCGGCGAAAGCATGAAGGGAGCATCAGCGCTACTTGGAGTAGATGTGACGTCCCCGCGATCTATCCACGACTGGACAAGCGCCGGACGCGTGCCGTTGTTGTTCAGCTTCACCGTAATCTCGGAAACTTCGGCCGGGTAGATGATCCGCGTTCCGGTAATGACAATCGAGGCTGACACTGAACCACTTGCCATAAGCAACATGGCGACTGCAAATGCGCGGCAGGAAGAATTGAGATATTCCATGATGTCAACTGCGGCCCGGTCGGCCGAAATTCAGGACCGGGCCACAGAGCCTTATTGATAGTTGATGGAATAAGTCACAAAGCTCAAGACCGTACCCGCTGTCGTGGCGCCCGTTGCGTAGTACTGGACTGCATACGGCAATAGGGCGCTACCATCAGTCTGCAGCGGAATGCTACTGGTGCTTGTTCTCTGCGCCGTATCCCCGACCCTAATAGGATTCCCGTTCATGCCGTCGACAAGCTGCAGCTGCACCTCTTCGGCGGTGCCCGTGTTACGAAGGTTTCCACTCAGCGGATCGACCGACGCACCTGCTTCAAAGAATGCGGCGACGCTTCCCTCGGTCGGGTCGCAGTTACTCAACGACACATTGAAGGCGGTTTGCCCCGCCACCTGGCCAGCGGCCGAAAGCCTAGCAGCGGAAACCGTGGGAAGCGTGACGGTAGCTGGCGCCGGGCTAACCTGCCCGTTAACTGTGATTGTGCAGGTCTGGGCCGTAAGTTCGCCAACGAAGTTGATTCGACCATCCGAGGCCTGGGTGGCAGCGGCTGCCATTGAGAGCATTAAGAATGAGATTCCGCGAATATTTCTAAGCACTTTGGTACTCCATGTTGGTATGAAGGAACATTGGCGTCCACTCATTCCCGGCTACCAACTGGCGGTTAGTCAGGCCCGATGCGATAGCACCAGATGGCAGCAGAAGAATGGGAGTGTCGATCAATGAACCAGATGACGCGCCCTAGCCCGGAGAGGTGGAGCTCCATCTCTTTCATCTAGGAAGCAAGCCGGAGCGGACTGTAAGAGCGCCCACAATTCGAGGAAATCCTCTGGGGATCATTCTTTCTCAATCCCTCTAAACAATAAATCTTTCCCTTATATATCAATTAGATACGCGAGATCAGCCGGATTGAAGGCATCCGAATTTGACTGGGATAGCGGCGATATGCTGGTTGCGGGTGATCCGTCCGCGCAGCCGATGCTCTTTGGAATGGCGCAGACTTTGTGCGATCTGCGACAACTGCGCACCGTCACCACCGGCGGCCGAATCGCCTGAACATCTGGTGCAAACCTGTAGCGGCCACCGGGGTACCGATATCGTTGCCATGTCGTATCCGCATAGCGAACTCGTCGCAGGCACCCGACGCAGCCAAGCTGCGAGGGTGCGCGGTGAACGAGCGACCCGTCGCCAGCGGTTGAACAGATTTCTTGCATTACTGGCTGCCCTTGCGGTTAAGCCAGTAATCTCAACGGACGAGCGGCGTTCAAGGCCGGCTGATTGTGAAGGTTAATCGACCCTCCGGGCGAGGGGCATCAAAGGGCGCCAGCATTCATCGCCGCACATTGATTTTCACCCAGCACAATGTCTGATGCCGTGACCTGCAATTGGCGGCGCGTAGCGCTACTTTCCACACAACCGGCCCTCGCCAGCAAGCCACCTGCTATAGGGCTTCGTTTAGCGCCCGCAAGACGAAGCCCGAGGTCAGTCCTCGCACACCAACCATCTGTCGCATACGCAGTGATGCTCTCCCGTTGCACATACTGATCTGCCGCAGAAGGATTCCCTGGATACTGCGAACCCCTCCATAAACGAGATCGAAGCAGGGTTGCTGTCACTGGCAGATGCGCCATCCTCGTTGGAAAGACGGCGGCCCTGCCTCCCGATCAGTCCGCAAGGCAGGGTGTAGCGGCCCCTGTCAGTGACGTAGAGGCTACTCCAAGAGACCTTTCTGACAGGCTGCGTCGGCGTCGGTCGCTATCTCGGCCAACAGCGCCCGCGCGGCCGCGCGCCCCCACGGCGTCAACGAGATCACCAGCCCTTCGAACCGGTTGCCTTCGATATCGAAGGCAACGGTTGCTTCCAGCCATCGGTGTCGCCGCAGCTGGTGGAACACTTCACGAATATCGTCAGTTGAGTATTCTGAGAGGCGCATTCGTGAGATCCGAAAGCCAGGTCGTGGCGTCTGGAAGTATTGAAGCATCAGTGCACACAGGCGCAGTCGGATGGGCGATGCCTGATCGTCGATCTCATCCAAAGGCCGCCTCCATCACCACTCGCGAAGCGCTCACGGCGGGCGTGCCCGCCTGCAACCCGAATCTGCGCTGGAAAAGACCGCCGCTGATCGGAGGGCCGTGAACCAGACCCTGGCTCTGGTCGCAAGCTAGAAGCTCTATCGCATGCAATTGCTCTGGGCGGTCGACACCCTCAGCCACCACCCTCAGTCCAAGGATTGCCCCTAGCGTCACGATGGTCGACACGATGTTAGAGTCCACCGGATTAGTATCCACCTCGGCAACAAACACCCGGCCGATCTTCACTTCATTGATGGGAAGACGCTTAAGCCGTGCAAGGCTGGGAAAATAGTCACCGAATTCCCTCAACGCAATCTTCACGCCGTCGGCGAACAGATCCGACAGCGCACTACAATCGCCGCCCGCCTGCTGCCTCAGGCAAGACTCGGCGACTTCCAAGGTCAGCTTCTCCCCTGCAATGCCGTTGAGGCGCAGTGCATCGCGCACCTGCCCGCAAAAGTCATGGTGCTGGAGCTCCACTGGAGAAACGTTGACGGCGATCGACCAGTCGGCGTTCCCGCTATCGCCCCACTCCCGAAGTTGGGCACAGACGCGATTGAGCACCCATCGACCCAACCGATGGCTGAGCTCAGCCTGCTCAGCGAGCCCGATGAAGTGGGCCGGAGCGAGAAGGCCCAGTCGGGGATGTTGCCAGCGTACCAGCGCCTCGGCACCAACCACCCGACGGCTGCCGCATTCAACTTTGGGCTGGTACAACACCACCAACTCGTCGTTGTTCATTGCGCGCATCAGCTCTTCCGGTCCTAGAGGCACGGGGAACCTATCTGGTTCGAGCGAGAGCATGGATGCCTCCTCAATAATGGGAGCCTCCATACTGCAGAACCACTGTGCGGCAGCCATCTCTGCCAACCTCAATCGTTGTCAATTGATCTCTCGGGTCACTCCGCATCCCCGGCCTCGCTCCGCTCGCCAGAGCTACAAACGCAGAGAGCGCGACTTCCATCGGCATCGGCTTACCATTGCGGATCATGCTGGTGGAATGAGATCCCCACAGAGGCGCAGCTTGGAATGGCTGATCTCACCAGGCAGATCGCGTCCGGCTGCGGTCAGGGATTGACGGGTGCGGCAGACGGCGGCATCAGTGGTGGCGCCGGCAGGCTCCACGGCCAAGACACAGCCCGACCGGCTGCATCAGGGAGGCTGCCGCTGGAACGATTCGCCGTAGCGGGCCAGCTCAGCACGCACAAAGCCGCGGCAAGCACGTGATCGCCTCAAGCTCGCGTTGAGGCCCCTCCTCTTCAGGAGATCATCTTTATCTCAATTTTGGCCGGCGGCAACCGTGTGAGTCCGTGATCGATGTTGTTAGCTGGTCCGACGGGCCCAGCCTGCCCATAGTAGAGCCCGGGAACTTCCGTCGCCCGACCCGTATCTCCGACAATGCCAATCCGTCCAAGCACAGCGCCCCGGCGGGCGCACGCGAAGCACCTCCTGTCAAACACGGACGCCCCTATCCACTTTCGCCTTCCCGGACATAGACCGATCCTGTGCAAGCGCCATCGTGATACATCCCTGAAGCTGCGCATCGGCCACGACAGGCAGGCTCGGGCGTTGCCCTCCATGCGACCAGCCTAGTCGGCATCTGCTCGCGCGCGCCGCTATCATCTTACGCCGTCGCTATGCGTCGCCCTGGTACTGTGGGTGGCGCACGATCGGCCGGTGCAGTGCGTGAATCACGAGACACTGGCAGTGCGACTGCGACACGACCATGAGGCCATCCGTACCGCGGCCGGCGCTGATCCCTCGGTGAGCACGCGCTCCGTCAAACGCCACACCAGCATCCGGCGCGTCGCCCACCCTTTTTTTTGAAAGGCATCCTTGATGACGCCATTCTCGAACAGCTGTACGGCCAGCAGCTTCTTCCCTGCAACAGCAGAGTGACTTGGTCAGAAGTCTGACCATAGGCACTCGCATCCAAGCGAATATGTATGAGCTGTCACAGCTTGGCCCTTGGCAGAAATTGTCGGTGAACTCCATCTAGATTCCACATCGGAGCGCCCAAGAATAGCTCCGCTAGCTCAATGGGCTGAAGAAATTAGAAAGAGTTAGGTGGAGTAGAGACCCTCTTTAGAGGAATTCTCTTAGGCGACCGCTATGTTTGGCTTCGAACTAATGACGAGGTCGCGTAGCACTATGGGAGTTTCCGTGTTCACTTTCACAAAGGCTCGCAGCCTAACGTTCTCTCATCCCTCAGCGGCAGGGCGCCCGAACGTCCTTGCAATCGGCCTGGGCCTGGCGCTTCTCAGCCCAGTATTGTCTGCCGCACCGCTCGCTGGCGAAGAAGGAGGACAGGAGGACGTCGAAGTACTCCGCTCACACCGAACAAAGGAATTCCGAGCGGACGGAAGCACTGTGTCAATGGACGAGCGGGTTCTGCTACTCCATACCCAAGCGGCTGTGGAGGCGATGAGTCAGGAATCCATCGATTACATTGAGGGACGCCAGTCGGTAGAGGTTCTCGAGGCATACGTACTAGATCCAGCAGGACAACGTCACGATGTGCCGAAGGAAAGCATCTACACACAACAGCAGCAAGCCGGCGCAGCACCGGCCAGTCACGCCGATGGTAAGGCCCGGGTGATCGTCTACCCGCGGCTGAGCAGGGGGGCGACGATCGTACTCAAGACGCGCTTTACCCAAATCAAGCCATTGTTTGAGGGCTACGCCGGTCTAATGGAGGTCTTCAGTCCTTACACCACTGTGCGGGATGCACGCGTCACGATCATTGCGCCGGAGTCGATAGCTATGAAGGTCCGGCTGCGAGACGCCGGCGGCCTTGACCACTCCCGAGCCGATGGTATGGAAAAATGGGTATGGGAACATCGTAATCAAACCCCGCTGGCGAAGCCTTCCGCGCAGCCGCCGGAGGGATCTTTCGGCCCAGCCATCCTGGCCAGCAACTTCGCCGAATGGGGACAAGTTGGGCGCGCCTACCATATCAAGGCCGCCGAAGCTGCAAGCGTTACTCCCGCCATTACCGCGTTGGCAGAACGCCTGACCGAGGGACTACAGGAGCCGCACGATCAGGCAGCAGCGCTGCATCGCTGGGTTACGGCCAATATCCGCTATGTCGCGGTGTACCTGAGTAATGGTGGATTGGAGCCCAATGCCGCCTCGCTGGTGTTGGACAGGCAGTACGGGGATTGCAAGGACAAAGTGGCACTACTTCAGGCACTTCTTGCTGCCAAGGGCATCGAAAGCACGCCGGTGCTGGTGGGCATGCGCACGGGGCCTGTTCTTCCCGCTCTTCCTGTGGTGGGTCATTTCGATCACGTCATCCTATACGTGCCGGCCCTCGACTTGTACACGGATCCAACGGCAGAGTTCTCTCGCTTCGGTGAGCTCCCGGGATCTGTGCGTGGGCGGCCAGTGGTACATGCAGCCGATGGCAGACTGGGCCGCACCCCTCCACTGGAAACCTCCAGCAATCGACAGACGAGTTACACCGAGTACCGGTACGCAGGCGATGGGAATGTGATTGCTTCGACCCGCTTTGATCCAGGTGCAGAACAGGAATCTCACATGCGTGGGGCCATTGCCGGGCTGCCGGCCCGAGAGCAGGTTGCGGTGGTGGCCAGGATGATTGTCGACGCAGGGATGGAGGGTGTTGGCAGAATGTCTTTTGACGCACAGCCGCAGGATCTGACGAAACCGCTTAACTTTTCGGTAACAGTCAACGCACTGCAGAATCTCGACTTCAGCCGCAGTGGTTCCAGCGCATTGCCGCAGGCCTTCGCTCTGAAATCGATCCGTGATGCCGTGCTTGAAACGCCGAAACCGGAGAACACCGCTCCATTCTGGTGCCTGCCAAAACTGCGCGAAGAGCGATACTCAATGCACTTCCCGGCAACTGTGAAGATCATGGAAATACCGGAAGACAGCACCTACACCAATGCGGCTGGCCGCTATAGTGTCCAGTGGCGTCAAAAGGATCAGACCGTCATAGCGGACCATCGCCTGGAAGAATACGCTGTACGTGGCTCTGAAGCACTCTGCGAAGCGGAGGACTATCCTGCATTCCGCGCCTTGTTCCAGCAGGTACGACGAGCCTTCGAAGCGCGTATCCAGTTCGCTCCACGCTAAGCGCCAGTTCTCCCATGCAGCTGCCGGCTCGACCGCCATTAGAAAGGGGCCGCCGAGCTAGGCTTTTTGCATTGGCGCCACTTGTGGCCGCCTAGTCACTAGTTGACCGGTCGGGTTCTACCCCGATATCACGGACGGTTCTAAAAGAGCTGCAACCTTCTGATCCTGCCTGGCGACCCTTCGCCGCATCCTTGGGTTGTGGCGTCGCTCGATGTAGTCAAACACATCCGCTCTTGCTGCATCCAGTGTCGGGTAGCTCGTTCGATAGACTCGCTCACGCTTGAGCAGCCCAAAAGAGCCTTCGCAGGCCGCGTTGTCGCCGCAATGCCCCACAGCGCTCATTGATCAGATCAGCCCGTTAGCCGCGAGATATCCTTGGTAGTCACCGCTGCGGAACTGACTGCCACGATCCGAATGCAGGATCACCTCATCGCTGCCTTGACGCTGCCAGACCGCCATCTGCACCGCCCGGATCACCATCTGGCGATCCTGTCGATCGTGCATTGACCAGCCCACAATGCGCTGGTCGTAAAGATCCAGCACGATGCACAGATACAGCTTGCCCTGCTGGGTCTTGATCTCGGTGATGTCCGTGACCCACTTGGTTTCCGGCTCCAGCGCGAGAAAATCGCGTTCAAGCAGGTTGACCACGCCCGGCGGCGTTACGGACGGGCTGCCACGCTTCCCGCGACGCTTCCGCCGGGGCCAGCCCTGCAGGCCGTCGGCCGCCATCAGGCGCGCGACCCGGTTCAGGCTGGCGATCTCGCCTTCCTCAGCCAAGTCTTCGCGCATGCGGCCAGCTCCCAGAGTACCCCGGTTGTCTTCATGCAGTTCGCGCATCCTTACCACCAGGCGCTCATTGTCGACCTGCCGGGCGCTCGCAGGGCGCTTACTCCACTCGTAGTAGCCGCTGGCCGATACCTTCAGGCACCGGCACATCAGCCGGATCGGAAACTCATCGCGGCAACGTTCGATCACCTGATACCTCAGGATGATCCCTTTGCAAAGAACGTCGCCGCTTCTCGCAAAAAATCCCGTTCCTTCTTCACCCGCGCCAATTCACGCTTGAGTCGAGCCAACTCTTCGTCCCGTGGCGTTCCGGCGCCGCCGAAAGCGGCCGCTTCTGGATTCTGCGCCTCGCGCTTCCAGCGGGTTAGCAGGCTGTCGCGAATTCCCAGCTCCCGGGCCACCTGGGCGCAGCTGATGCCGGGCTGGCTCGCCTGCTCAACCGCACCGCGCTTGAACTCGGCACTGAACTTCCTACGCTTTGACATGAACACTCCTCATGGCCTGAATCGGCCTTCTTGTAAGTGTCCGTGAAAACGGGGCTGAACCCGACCTTGAGACCATCCTCTAGAAGATATCGGCGCACGTCGCCCACGGAAGCCCGCATCCACGGCCAGTATGCACAGCGCGCTGGCCGTGATCCGCTCTCTGGCCATCTCGATGGTGCCACTACAATCCCGGCGCGAGGCTTTCGCCCGCGGTGACAGCTACTTGTTCAAAGTAAGGGATTTCGGAAGGGCCCCTAGACTCTCATACGAAGATTTCGCGGAAGCGGCTTGGGTCCACAGGTTCTACATCTGCATGATCGAACGCGGCGACAAGAACGTTGCGACCTACGGCCCAAGCAATCAAAGTCCCGCTCAGGAGACTTCTGGGCTAAGCAAGCTATTTGCGACAGCAGATGGTCCAAATGCAACGATTTATCTGCTCCAGGCTCGTGCGATCACCCGCCCAAGCTTCGCCGGGAGACGGCCGGAAGTACTAAGGGGCCGCTTTGCCTAAGAAGCGCCGTCAGCTGACGGCTTTACAGACTTCGCGACACGCAATGATGAAGCCGCGTCCGCCTCACCAACGCCTCCGACGATCTTGAGTAAGCGTAGCCAGGAAGTCGGCAGCTGCGCCCACAACCTCCCTCGCCGCTGAGCCTCCCCCGTGCCATGGGCAGAAATCAGGACCCCCTGATTGCCGACCGCGAGGGGCCATCGCAGACGTCACGAAGTCGCCTCAGACTGAGCAACGCAACTCTTGGAATGCCCCCGAAGCGTCGAACGAAGCCAGCCTCTGTCAGCCAGAGGTGGCGTCCAGATCTGTCCATGTATACCCAAGCGGGGGTGGCATACCAGCTGGCATACCGAATTTAGAGTCGAATGATTTTATTTTTCAAAATCAATGACTTACACGAAACGGTGGCGGAGAGAGTGTCATCCAAACCAGAATACAAATTTTATCCAGTCCGTCCACACAACTCACTTACAATCTTATAAATCAGACACTTGTAGGCCATGAAATACAAATAGAGTCTAGACCGTTCCCGCCCAGCCAGGCTATCATGTAGGGAACAAAGATGGGAACGAAATCAGGCAATGCTCACAGCGGTGGCAGTCAAAAACGCAGGCCCGGGCAGGCACAGTGACGGCGGCAACCTGTATCTGTACGTCAAGAAGGACAGTGGTCGTAAGACTTGGGTTTTCCGCTACCGAGACCGGCTCACGGGTAAGTTGAAGGACTTGGGACTAGGCTCGGTCAGAGATGTAAGCCTTGCGCGAGCGAGGCATCGCGCCCAGCAGCTCCGAGCTGAACTCGCGACAGGCATAGACCCATTGCGCGCAAAAAGAGACGCACTGAAAGCGGCGCGGCGCGGCCTGGCAAGACAAATAACCTTCGGAGAGTGTGCACTGCACTGCATTGCGACACATGAGCACGAATGGCGGAACGCAAAGCACAAAGCGCAATGGACCTCGACCCTCAAAACACACTGCGCCTCGATTCAGGACATACCCGTTTCAGAAATCAATGTGGACCATGTATACGAGGTGCTGAAGCAAATCTGGCTCGATAAGACCGAGACCGCGACCAGAGTCAGGGCACGAATGGAACGAGTCCTTGATTGGGCGAAGGCCAACAACTATCGCGAGGGCGACAACCCTGCTGCATGGCGCGGCAATCTTCGCAGCCTCCTTCCCTCCCCTGCGAAGGTAAAAAAGGTCGCACACAGACCTGCATTAGACTACACAGAAGTGCCAGCCCTGATGCGCGAGCTGGCGTCCAAGACTGACCTGTCCGCAGCCTGCCTGCGCCTCCAGATTCTTACAGCGACTCGTCCCGGCGAAGCTTCGGCCGCTCGATGGGAGGAGTTCAACTTGACCAATGGAATCTGGAAAATTCCAGGGTCACGCACGAAGACCGGAACGGAACACGCTATCCCCCTATCCGCCCAAGCCATTGCATTGCTGACCAGCCTTCCAACATCGGGGGACGCTTTCCTGTTTCCTGGGAAGCCAGGTAAGTCCATCACAACTGCGGCCTCCTTGAAACTCCTGAAGTCGCTAAGAGCGGGACAGACATGCCACGGCTTCCGAAGCTCCTTCAGAGATTGGGCCGCCGAGGCCACCCATCACAGTAGAGAAGCGGCAGAGCTATCGCTTGGACACGTCATCAAATCCAAGACCGAGGCAGCCTACTTCCGTTCTGATATGTTCAAAAAGCGAGTTCCCCTCATGCAAGACTGGGCGGACTACTGCCACGCCAAGCCGTAGCGGCTAGGCCAGGACCAGCGCAGCCCTGGCCAAGCTACCGCTGCCGCGCAAAGCGACCATTTGCGTAAGTCCATGCCTCCCTCCCCGGAAGGCTTCTCAGTACCGGCCTTCCGTTGCTGCTGTCCAAGTAGAAGTTGGTCCCTTTGAACTTCTTGGCGCTCTCAGTGTACCCAGGCAGCACATCACTACTCGCGTTGTGCCACCGGCCCCCTTCATACCGATAGACGCCCAGCTCATGCAAACCGGAGTTGCCTTCGTAGTACGTCACCAGCATGTTTGAGGCACCTCGCGGCAACCACATCTGCGTGCTCGCATCAAGCTCAGCGTAGCCATTGCCGGCATCTATACGCACGAAATCTGATGCCGACACACCTGCATAGCTTGGATGAGTTCCTAGTGCAGCGATGGCCTCGTGGATAGACGCGAATCCTCGCGAAGTGATGGAGCGGTCACAGTCACTGCCAAGTGCGGATGTCACACGATTCACCCGCACCTGCATGAGGCGAGCTTCAATGCGCTCGTCATACATTTCATCTTCCGGCAGCAACCTCACATTGGCGAGCACGACGGTAGCCGTTCCTTTTGCTACGTACTTGCACCCGGGCCTCTGGGCGGCCTGCACGACCCCAAGGAGCTTTGCGCCCTCCGAAGGGTTTGACAGGCAAAGAGCGCCGCCCCACTGTTGTAGCTGCGGATTCCGGGCTACAGAAGTCGCGTCCAGCTGGAAGCAGACATTGAGTCCCTCGTCCGTCTCCATTCGGGACGCATCGTGATATTCCCACTGGCCGGTGACGGTGAGATGGCTCTGTGCCTGGGAGCCAAGTGGAACGAATGCAAGGGACACCGCGATGGCAAACCGATTCAGCATGTGCTCTTTCCTTAAAGTGCAATGTCCGAAGAGATAAGGATTTTGGGTCTCTGAGAGCGCTACGCGGGATGTAGGGAGGAGTCCCTGTCTGCGCGAATCCACAAAACGCCAAACTTGTTGTCTCTGCAGCCTGGTTGTCGTGTGAACTTTTTCACCCCTTCTGCCATCTACAGAGCAAGCACGGAAGTGATGTCCCGCGCGCCGGGGTCGGCGATCAACTCCTGCACCCTATTGAACGCCGGAATGCTGTCCTTTACGTCAACACATACAAGGCTTTCGACCCCCTTCTCGTAGAAGATGGTGGCAACGCGCTCCTCTCCCGGCATCAGGGTAACGCCCATCATTGCGTGCACGTTCTTGGGCCTGCCCACCATGCGCTTTTGACCGTCAAAGCCCACACACTCCATGTTGGCCTCCCTGGGAGCGCTCATGTGATTGCGCATCACGCAGTTGAAGCTGACTGGTCCACGCCGTTCGCATGACACGGGTCTGACGAACCCGAATGAGACCATCTCACTCGGGCCAGTCATGGCCGTGAGCTGGTCACAGCCAGCGAGGAGAATGGGGAGTAATACAGTGCAGAGAGGGCGAACGACGCGCATGGTTCTCCTTTGATGCGGGGATTGTTGTAAGGAAGCGAGGCTTGGTTAGCGGCGTTGAAGGTCTGCTTCGCAGTTCGGGCAGGAATAGACTTCATGGCTTCCAGACATCGCCACGCCGCTGACCAACGCACCAACCACGAATGCAGCCACCACTCCGATACCGCCGAACAAGACAAATGCGACGCACGCTGCTGCGGCGGAGAGGAGCGTGCTTCCCCACCACGTTGCGTACCACGGCCTCCAACTAGATTTGATGCCCACGAGTCCGGTGTATCCGCATTCCAGACATGTCATTCCTGGGGCATGTCGTTGGTGCTTCTTCAAATTCATACGGACGTGTTCAGGCAACGCATACGTGGCGCTGGCGTCCGACCCACTCTCGTTCATAGCTGTCCCCTAGTCGAATGATTACCCCATCCCGGTCCAGCAAGCCCTGACTAACTCATAAGCACCTTACTAGCCTAGTCAGCAGCTCTAATTCCCTGCGGAGTAGGGCCTCGCGCGACATCCAAGTGCACCCTCCAGCGCGAACAAACAATTGCTCTGAACGCAACCGGGGTGTCTAGCATGTCCGCACGGACAAAGTATGGATTCTCCGAACCAATAGAGTCAAGCCACGCCGAACGACAGCGGTGCGGACACTCCATATTTTGTTTGCCTAGTCCAGCAGGCAGTCCAGATGAAGGGTTTTGGCGACAGATTGCGTGAGGCGCGAGCAGCCTCGGGGCTGACACAGGAGCAGCTTGGCTTCGCTATCGGGGTCACAAAGGCCTCGGTCTCGGCCTGGGAGAATGGACGCGAAACACCTGGCTTCCGCGTCCTTCTTGCCCTGCGGGCTGCGTTAGACCGCTCTTTGGATGAGCTGATTTGCGGGGAAACGAATGCCGTAACCGGGCCTGCGGCTGGAAAGGAAAACGAGCTGCGCGCCAACAATGCGCAGGAGGAGGCTCTACTAATTCGCTTTCGGGCGCTACGGGCCAGGAAGCGTGAGGCGCTTTTGGAACTACTTAAGCCTTAGGAGCGAGCCTCAGGGCACGGTACACGCTGCTCCTGCTGATGGAAAAGCGTTCAGCTAGTTGCTCGATGCTAAACCCTTCCTCGGCCCGAAGCGCTCGGATGCGCTCTTCCTGCTCACTGGTGAGTGCCTTCTTGCGACCAAACCGGGTGCCCTTCTGCTGAGCGAGTGCAATGCCATCTCGCTGGCGCTCGGCACGGATATCAGCCTCGAACTCTGCGAAGGCGCCTAGCAAGTTAAACATCAGCTTGCCTTCTGACGTGGTGGTATCCAGACCTTGGTCGAGCACCCGGAGACTGACACCCTTCCGCTTGAGTCGGTCGGCAATCTTGGCGAGGTCCAGCACTGACCGAGCCATGCGGTCCAAGCGACACACGACTAGCGTGTCCCCGTCGCGAAGGTACTCCAACGCCGCTTGTAGCTCCGGACGGTTGTCAGCCTGACGGCCAGAGCGCTTCTCTTGGTAGACCCGGCTGCAACCTGCCCTGTGCAGCTTGTCCAGTTGAACATCCAGCGATTGCCCTGCTGAACTTACCCGCGCGTAGCCGATGACTTGCATTCTTTGTCCCACAAGCTCTAGACGTTACGATAATACCATTCTGGAATGGGTTTTGAAACGCAGACTAGGCCGTCCCAAGTTGTATACCAATTGGGACACCCCACTCCAATCAACTACAAGCTGCGTAGGGTGGCGCGCCCAGTTATCATCGAACCATCCGCACTCCTAAGAGCGTCATGACTCCCTTCGAAGGCATGTTCTATCGTCAGCTTGCTGAATGGTTTTTGAGGCCACTCCCAACTGGAGGTGCCCGAGCGGCCGGCTCCCATCCCATAGGAATGGCCACGGATACGGGCCTTGTTAGGACTGAGAATCAGGACAGAGCGGCCACTTGTCGCGGATGCGACAGGTTCGGCAATCAATTCGTGCTGTCAATGGTGGCGGATGGCATCGGCGGCCTCCAATCAGGCGACCAGGCTGCGTCTGTCGCCTTAGCCGTCATTGCAGACTCCGTCTATCAATCAGCGCTCATAGCCAACACCAAGCCATCCGTGTGGCTCGAAAAGGCGCTGAAGGATGCTAACGCGCTTTTGAACCAACAGTTCAGAGGCAAGAGCGGCACCACTCTTACCGCAGTGCTACTCACCCAGGCCGGCAGGTCGTGCTGGGCAAGCGTCGGCGACAGCCGGCTTTACGAGTATTCTTCGAATAAGCTAACGCAGTGGTCGACCGATGATACGCTCGCCGGCATGCTCGGCATAGACAGAGAGGCCGCAGCTTCGGAGCAGACTATGCTCTTGCAGCATTTGGGAATCGGCCCAGAACTAGTCTTGAAAGTCCACGAGTTCGACAAAAGGGAAGCGCGGAAGCTTTTGCTCTGTAGCGATGGCGCGTACTTTGTCAGCCCTGACTCTCGCCTCTTCGCTCAGCTGCTCGAAACTGGAAAAGAGCTCCCGCCTGCGGTTGTCGCCCGCCGTATAGTTGAGATTTCGAAGTGGGCTGGGGGCCCGGATAATTCCACAGTGGTGCTTATGGGCTTACCGCTGGAGCTGGAAGCGCCCCGAGACGAAGAGCCTGGCATTCTGAATATCTGGGATTGCTTTGGTGAAGTAGCGTACTTTCTACCAATTGAGCCACGCCCTCAACTGAGCAAAGCCCAGTCTTCCTCTCTCAAGCCTGACCAACTGCCTCAGGAGCCCGCTGCAGATGCAACGCCTCCCCGGAAGGCTACCGACCTTAGGGAGGAAAGACTGTCGAGACCTAAACGAAATAGACGAAAGGCGACTCCAAAGAGCAAAGGTCAGCACTTGAAAGCGACTTCTTTGCGGGATGGCGATGAGATGAATGAAGATGAGGAAGCAGCATCTCAGGTGCAGCTAAGGTTCTCCCAGGACACGGACGACTAGGACTGACATGTTTCCAGAGCGATACAAAATCATCGATGGACCGCTGAATGGTGGAATGAGCTCTGTTTACTTGTGCAAGGACACCATCCTCGAACGAAACGTAGCAATCAAGGTTCTTCAGGAGGTGACAGAGAGCCGCCGCATGGCTGATGAAATCTCCGCGCTGTTGAAGCTTCGCTCTAAGCATGTGGTACAGGTACTGGACCTTCTTGAGGTGGGAGAAGGCCATGGCATCGTTCAAGAGTATGTTGAAGGGCACGACTTGTGCCATCTTCCCGCACTACCCACTGACGCTGAAGCGACCTACAAGCATCTGTGGCAGATTGCGGCAGGAATCGCGGACATTCATTTGGCGGGAGTAATACATCGCGATGTAAAGCCGAACAACATGAAGATTGACCCAGAAGGTGTCATCAAGATTTTTGACTTCGGCCTGGCGAGAGACCAGAACCGCAATTCCTCGACAATGGGCTTTGTTGGGACGTACGGATTCGCAGCACCAGAGCTATTTGATGCGCCCGCCACGTTTACATTTGCAGTCGATGTCTATGCGTTTGGTGCGACTGCCCTGCATGTTGTTGCGAAGGGCATTCCTGCCGCGTTGCGAACCCCAACACGGCCGACTGGCCTACCAGCGTTGTTCTTTGACCAGTTCAATTCTGGCCTCTCCGACGAGGTTCTTCGACTCTTAGAATCTTGCATGGATGTCAACCCCAATAGGCGGCCAACTATGCAGGTCGTTCGCGATGCTCTCGCCAGGCACCTTTTGCATGACCGGCATCAAGCGTTAGCAGTTTACCAAGGTCAGCCGCATCTGCTAACGAAGAGCAAGCGCAGCGTTACCGCAAGCTGGGCGAATGTTGCATCGGTCAAGATATCGTACGACGGATTTCGTTTCTTTGTGGCCGAGCTTTCAGGCGAGGTCTACATAAATTACGGCCTTGCGACCCAAGGGCAATCACTGCCCGAGTCATGTGTGGTTGCACTAGGTGCGCCAGAGCGCGGCGCTGCTCGGAAGTACATTACATTTGACCTTTCACACCCAGAGGTGGTCCTATGAACGACTTAATCAAGGATGGACAAGTCATAGGAGGGCGCTATAAGGTTGAACACTACCATGCGCAAGGCGGCATGCAGCTTGTCTATAAGGCTTACGACTCGCTGACGGGCCGGACAGTTGCACTAAAGACACCGAAGAATAACTCTGCGACCAAGCGCTTTAAGCGAAGCGCAGTTGTAGCTGCTCGAGTTAATCATCCAAACGTCGCAAAGACTTTGGACTACGTGAAAGAAGATGGCGTGCGCTTCCTCATTGAAGAGTTCATTGAAGGCGCAGATTTGTCTAAGGCGATACTGGAGCACACACCGTCGCTCGACCCTTACACTGCGGCCAGGCTGTTCCATCACCTAGCGAAAGGTGTTTCTGCCGCTCACCACGCAGGTGTTATCCATCGCGACCTGAAACCAACGAATGTGATGGTTTCGGATGACTACAACCTGAGCTCAGTAAAAGTCACGGATTTTGGTGTAGCAAAGTTGGCCGAAAGCGAACTTGAAGAGGCTGCAGCTGGCGGTGGCGAGACAATGCTCCTCTCAGACACCGCTGTGGGCGCACTTCCTTACATGTCGCCAGAAGCAATCGAAACGCCAAAGAAGGTGACAACGAAGGCCGATATCTGGTCACTAGGGGCCCTTGCGTTTCAGTTCGTGACGGGGGCCCTGCCATTTGGGAAAGGCCTAGCCGCCGTATCCAAAATTGTAGCCGGCGAGACAGTCGAGCTTCCCGCATTCGTATTGAGCAATCCACAGTTCAAGCCTCTTGCGGCACAGATTCTTGAATTGTCAGCCTCTTGTATGACCAAGGACCCCAATGCTCGGCCTGATGCCGATGAGCTGGTAATACTTTGCGGCAATCTTTGCTACAACGCCGCCCCCAGAGAGCAGGGGCACGTGAGGCACATTGCAGACCACAAGAAGTGGGGTTTCATCGCGGGACCAGGGGGTGATGTCTTCTTCCATGTGAGCTGCGTCTATGGCTCCCCATTGAAACTAGGGGACAAAGTCGTCTACACGAAGCACTTGAGCGGCGCTGCGGGAGCGGCCCCTCGCGCATATCCCGTCATCCGCTATTTCTGATGGACCTAGAGCAAACAACTAGATGAGCACACACAGCGCGTGGTAAAAAACCCCTGCCGCAACCAAGTCTAAAAGCAATGCAAGGATGGTTTGACGGCCTGGCGGACTTTGAAGCGCCTAATGCATATACGGATGGAGCGAGACGAGCATGGAGAGTTCATATCTTGAGCTGCACTACCATCTAGTTGGTGGTTCGCACTCCATGGATGCGAGCGTTCGCAACAAATGCGAGCGCGAGGCACTTTCGGTCATCTATGAGATTGCCAAATACCTCGACGTAAGCACCGTCGTCGAAAGCTATGCACATCAAGAAGGTGGGCTTCGGGATGTCTGGAAGGCGATAGGCCGCAATGACAAGCAACTAACCCTAATTGTCGCAATTTTTGCCATCCTTTTCTCTTGTTCGCCCAAAGAGGACGAGCAGCTTTCCAGTTTGGAGAAGGAGAAGAAGGAGCTGGAGATTCAGAAGCTAAGGCTAGAAATAAAGGCACTTAGCACTGAGGTCGACCCTGATGGTGCACTAGAGCGGCGCGCCCTTGATGTGGCCGACGCGTTGAACATGAGTGGACGAATAGCTGTACGGAGGTCGAACTTTTACAAGAACTTGGTTTCGTACGACAAAGTAACTGCGGTATCGTTCTCACCAAAGGCACGACTTGATTCGAACTCTATCGAGCCCACGGTAAACCGGTCGGTCTTCTCGGATTTCGTTCTGCACTCCGACAAGCTGCCCCCTGAGATTTATGAAGAAGCAGTAATTGAAATTTTCGCGCCCGTGCTAATTGACGCCAATCAACAGTGGCGCGGTTTCTTTAACGGCGCTGCCATTTCATTCGCCATGCTGGACCACTCCTTCAAGGCGGACGTTGTCGCAAAAAGGGTTAAATTTCAGCATGGAACCACTATACGATGTACGCTCAATGTAATTCGACGTTACAACGAGCTGGGAGAAGTGGTTGTGGCGGGATATACCGTCCCTACTGTGACAGAAGTCGCCGAAGGAGGCTCGTCTTACGTAGATACCAGTGAAGGCGTGCGGCGCAAGAGGAAGCCCAATCCTCACCAGCCTCCACTGCTCTAATTTAGGACTTTCAATCCCACTCGCTTTGTATTAGACAATATTAAGTCGAGGGCTGGGCATGTTTGCCCAACTCCAAAGACTTCAGCGATGTACAACCTTAACTTTCGCGCCCAGCAGGGAAGCAGTCTAGCCGCTAATCAAGCAGTCCGAATCTTGCGCGCAAAGTTCCAGAGCACAGGCTGGTGGTCGCTGCAGCACTGCTTCAATGAGTAGTTGACGTACGTCCTCATTTCGGCAGGCGTTGCAATCTCAATGAACCACCTGTCGCCATTTCGGTCGTAGACATGTGGGTCTCCGCATACTTCGCCTGCAGCAAGCCACTTCTCCCTAACCAGTTCCTTATGGTCTAGTGGATTTCCGGGAAGCTTGATGCAGCAATGGATATGAGTCCGCTCGATGGGGTCATAAGGAGCGCCGCTGCACAACGACCTCCCTGGATAACTTTCAACGACCGGAATCAAGGGCATCCTGTACGTGCATCTTTCCTTGTACAGGCTGCACCGGAGCGCGTGGAGGAAGCGACCAAAGGTCTTCTCAGCGTGGTGGTAGCTAACTGAGTCTTCAGACTTGAAGGTCAAGGTAACGAAGGCGTTGTAGTCGTCCTGCAGGAAATGACCTGCTAACCCCTTCTGCAGCTCGGTTTGTCGCGCTTCGTATTTCTGGTCTTCCATTGCGTTCCTCGCGGAGCATTGCGTTTCTGTGCTCTCGTGAGGTATTTGTATGGCTGCTTTACATTTCGCAAATAGGAAGAGGATGGCGAGGCCAGGCGGAAATCCACACCTAGGGCAAGTCCGAAATCAGGACACCAATCGAGCGAACCAAAAGCGGCGCCTACTGGCAGACAGTTACAGCATTGAGACTGGAGAATTGCTTTACAGGGCAATGCAAGAACAACCTGGGATGAGCCTGACTGAGTACGCGACTTGGCTCAATGCGCACGGCTGGCTGACACGCAGAGGGAAGCGGTGGACGGCCACCCAGGTCCGGCGGGTGTTCAAGAGGCTATCGCTAGTAAAGCGCCCATCCGTCGTTTAATGCGAGCCATTTCTGCGGCACTCCCGGTAAGGCCGGCTCAGCTACTGCGCTTCCGTTTCGGCTCTGCGACGTGCTAGCCCCAGGCGTTCTGGAAGCGCATGCACGCTAGCGACATACACGAAGGTCCGGTTACCCATCGGGAACGTCTCCAAGAGACCGTCACGAGCGTATTGGAATGCTCGCGTCCGCGAAATGCCATGAGCCTTGCAGACATCGACCAAGGGGCCGTAGGCGACTTCGAACGTAGTTGACTTCGTCATAACCACTCCCCTTCTTGGCTGCCCAATTGTAACCAGTGGAACGCTTAGGGAACAAAGTAGGGAACGACACGAAGCTCAACAAGATAAGCCCCTTCGTTCAATGACTTACCTGAAATCTTGGCGGAGAGAGTGGGATTCGAACCCACGGAAGGTTTAACCCTTCGCCGGTTTTCAAGACCGGTGCCTTAAACCGCTCGGCCATCTCTCCAATCGGGTCCCGGTTGCCCGGGCAGCGGCGTATTCTCGCACGTGAACGGCATTTGCCCAAGACCACCCTTGCCCCTGCCCTCCGCATCCGGCACGGTGGGGCCTCCACTGCAATCGGAGCCGCCATGGCCCATCTCGATCTGGCCAACCTGCGCACCACCCTGCTGGATGACACCCAGTTGGCTGCGGTGGCCCTGCACCGCACCTTCGCCGGGCACCTGCCGGTCAGCAGCGGGCACCTGGTGGTCTGCGATCCGCTGGTCCAGGCCGAGGCACCCGCGCTGGCTGACTACACTGCCCCGCTGGGCCGGCACTCGGTCGAAGTCATCGTGCATAGCGGCCGCCCGGCGCTGGCCGTGGTCTGGTTCAAGCCGCGCCAGTTGCTCACCGCGTCTGCCCTGCACTGGCAGATGGCGCGCTGGACCACGCAGGACCTGACTGGACTCGATGAGGACAGTTTCATCGGCTACCCGGTCGACGCCGGCATCGGCTGCTTCATGGATACAGACACCCAGCGGGCGCTGCTGACCCTGATCGAACAGGCCGATGGCGACGAAGACAACACGTGGTCGGATGCACTGATCGACCACGAGGGCCTCGATGAAGGCGCCGAGTACCGTCCGTGGGGCGAAGACTCACCACACGGCCTGGTCGTATTCACCAGTGGCTGGGGCGATGGCGTCTATCCCAGCTACTGGGCGCTGGATACGTCCGGCACTCCAGTCGCGCTGGTCACCGACTTCCTCTGCATCGAGGGCGGTGATGGGCGCGACGAGCGCGAGATCGCCGATCAGGCCTACCGGGACAACCTGCCACCTGCGGAAGCCGAGGCGCTGGCCAGGCTGGTAGCTGCCGTGGAACGGGACGACGTAGAGGCACTGCGCCCCCTGCTGAAGGACGCGCCGCAGCGCGCCAACCAGATCGAGCCGGGCTGTGGCGGCACCGCAATGTTCGAGGCGATCCGCCTGGACCGTCCGCAGGCATTGCGGGTGCTGCTGCAGGGAGGTGCATTGCCGGCGATGCCCGAGCGCCTGCACATGAGCAAGGTCACCAGCTACCTGGACTACGCGCGGTTCCTGAAGAAGCCACGCAGCGCAGAGTTGATGGCGGTGCTGGAAGCGCCCGTCGTTGCAGCCGAACCGCCACCGGCCGCGCCGCGACGCCGCAGCTTCTGGGACCGGCTGTTCGGCCGGAAGTGATCGGCGCCGGAAAACAACAACGCCGGGCATGGCCCGGCGCTACCGTCAGCTCTCTCAGCCGGCATCCACCGCCAGCGCACCCAGTGCACTGGCCTTGATCCGCTCCTTGGCCTTTTCACAGGCGCCACCGCAATCCAGGCGCGAGGCCTCCAGCTGCGGCGGCAGGTGCTCGGCCAGGAAGTCGATGAACACGCGTACCGCCGGCAGCAGGCCGCGGCGCGAGGCGAACACGGCATGGCACACGCCCTGCGGCAGCGACCAGTCCGGCAGCACCACTTCCAGCTCGCCGTTGCGCACGGCGTCGGCGCAGACGGTTTCCGGCAGCATGGTGATGCCGAAACCGTCCTTCACCATGCTCTGCAGCAGCGGGAAGTCGAAACCGGCCACGCGCGGCTGCAGGTCGACCCGGCGCACTTCGCCTTCCGGGCCATGCAGCTCCCAGCGCTGGCGCGCTTCGTCTTCGCTGATGCTCAGGGTGACGTGCTGGGTCAGCTCTTCCGGGTCCTTCGGGCGGCCGGCGCGGTCCAGGTACTTCGGGCTGGCTACCAGCAGTTCCTGCACCTGGCCGAAGCTGCGCATCACCAGGCTGCCGTCGTCGTCCAGGCGCGAACGCACGCGCAGGGCCACGTCGTAGCCTTCATTGATGATGTCCACGCGGCGGTTGCTGATGTTCAACTGCAGGCGCACCTTCGGGTACTGCTCAAGGAACTTGGGCAGCAGCTTGGGCAGCTGCATCTGCGCCAGCGACACCGGCACGCTGGCGCGCACTACGCCGCGCGGTTCGGCGCTGAGGCGGTCCACCACTTCGCGGGCGGCCTGTGCTTCGGCCAGCATCGTCTGCGCATGGCGGTGCACGCTGGTGCCCACGTCGGTAACGGCAAAACGACGCGTGGAGCGCTGCAGCAGGCGCACGCCCAGGTCGGTTTCCAGCTGGCTGATGCGGCGGCTCAGTCGCGACTTGGGAATGCCCAGCGCGCGCTCGGCGGCGGCGAACCCGCCGTGGTCGACCACCATCGCGAAGTAGTACAGATCATTCAGGTCATGCATGCCCGAGTTCCATATCTAGAACAATACGTGGCATTCAATCACCTTTATTCCGTCTTTGCAACAACCTATCGTTCTCTCCGTCGGCGGGGCCACCCCGCCCCTTCCTCCCAGAACATAGGTGACTGCCATGAAGCTTCTGCATCTCGACGCCAGCGTGCTTGGCGACAACTCCGTCTCGCGCCAGCTGTCGGCCGCCGTGGTCGCCCGCTTCACGGGCCAGATCGACGGCCTGCAGGTCGATTATCGCGATCTTGACGCCAATCCGGTACCGCATCTGCGCAGCAGCTCGCTGGCCAAGACCGATGCCGCCGAGGCGACCGACGCTGAACAGGTGATGCAGCAGTTCCTGGAGGCCGACATCGTGGTGATCGGCGCGCCGATGTACAACTTCAGCATTCCGTCCACGCTGAAGGCCTGGATCGACCGCGTGGCCGTGGCCGGCCGCACCTTCAAGTACACCGAGAACGGCCCGGTGGGCCTGGCCGGTGGCAAGCGGGTGATCATCGCCAGCAGCCGCGGCGGCATCTACACCGACTCGCCGGCCGACTTCCAGGAGCCGTTCCTGCGCCAGGTGTTCGCCTTCATGGGCATCAACGAAGTCGAATTCGTGCGTGCCGAAGGCATCGCCTACTCGCCGCAGCACCGTGAAGACGCCATTGCCGGCGCGCTGGCAGCACTGCCGTCGCACGCAGCGGATGAAGCCGTCGCTGCGTAACGCGTTCCAACGTTCAGCGCCCCTCTCTCCTCGTCTGGGCGCTGAACGCGGGCCGGGATCCCCTCCCCCATCCCGGCCCACCCTGGCGGCCCCGCTTTGCGGGGCCGTTTTCTTTTGGACGCGCTAGGCTTGCGGCATGGACTACATCGTGACGACTGCGCACCGCAGCGAGTTTCCGCACCCGATCACCCTACGCCGCGGGCAGGCGCTGGTGGTGGGCGAATGTTATGAAGGCCCCGAGGGCTGGGATGACTGGTTCCTGTGCGAAGCCGAGGGCCAGCAGCCCGGATTCGTGCCGGCGCCGGTGATCGGCCGCGATGCGCAGGGTGGCGCGTTTGCCACGGAAGATTACTGCGCGCGGGAACTGGATGTGGATCCCGGGCAGGTGCTGCGCGGGCAGCGCACGCTCAATGGCTGGGCGTGGTGCGTGCCGGAGACGGGCGAACCGGGCTGGGTGCCGTTGGAGAAGCTGCGGGTTGTGGGGTGATTGCGCGGTACATCCACGCATGGCGTGGATGTACCCCGCATTGTAGGTCCACGCCATGCGTGGATTCGGTGCCATGCAAGCATGGCACCCACCAGAGCCAGAGCAGTGCCGTGCAAGCATGGCACCCACCAAAGCCAGAGCAGTGCCGTGCAAGCATGGCACCCACCAGAGCCAAAGCAGTGCCATGCAAGCATGGCACCCACCAGAGCCAAAGCAGTGCCATGCAAGCATGGCACCTACCCCATCGACTATCAGCCGATGGTTTCCAAGCCACCCATGTACGGGCGCAGCGCTTCCGGTACGGTGATGCTGCCGTCGGCGTTCTGGTAGTTCTCCATCACCGCGATCATCGCGCGGCCCACCGCCACGCCCGAACCGTTCAAGGTATGCGCCAGTTCCGGTTTGCCAGTGGCCGGGTTGCGCCAGCGGGCCTGCATGCGGCGGGCCTGGAAATCACCACAGTTCGAGCACGAGGAGATTTCGCGGTACGTCTCCTGCGACGGCAGCCAGACTTCCAGATCGTAGGTCTTCACCGCCGAGAAGCCCATGTCGCCGGTGCACAGCAGCACCTTGCGGTACGGCAGGCCCAGCTTTTCCAGCACCACTTCGGCGCAACGGGTCATGCGCTGGTGTTCGGCGTCGCTGTCCTCCGGGCGGCTGATCGAGACCAGCTCGACCTTCTCGAACTGATGCTGGCGGATCATGCCGCGCACGTCGCGGCCACCGCTGCCGGCCTCGGCACGGAAGCACATCGAGTGGGCGGTCATGCGCAGCGGCAGGCGTTCGGCATCGACGATCTCATCGCGCACGATGTTGGTCAGCGGTACTTCCGAGGTCGGGATCAGGTAACGCGTGGAATCACCCACGGCGGTCTTGAACAGGTCGTCCTCGAACTTCGGCAGCTGGCTGGTGCCGCGCAGCGAATCGGCGTTGACCAGCAGCGGCACGTTGGTTTCCTCGTAGCCGTGCTCACCGGTGTGCAGGTCGACCATGAACTGGGCCAGGGCGCGGTGCAGGCGCGCAATCGGGCCGCGCAGCACGGTGAAGCGCGAACCGGACAGCTTGGCGGCGGTTTCGCCGTCCAGCCAACCGTTGCGGGCGCCCAGTTCGACGTGATCGAGCACCTTGAAGTCGAACTGGCGCGGGGTTCCCCAGCGCGCCTGCTCGACGTTGTCGTTCTCGTCGGCACCGGCCGGCACGTCATCGGCCGGCAGGTTCGGAATGCCCATCGAAATGGCATCGATCTTCTCGCGCAGCTCGTCCAGCGCCACTTCCGAAGCCTTCAGCTCGTCGGCGAAGGCAGCGACCTCGGCCATGATGGCCGACACGTCCTCGCCCTTCGCCTTGGCCTGGCCGATGGCCTTGGAACGGCTGTTACGCAGGCTCTGCAGCTCCTGGGTCCGCACCTGGATGCGCTTGCGATCGGCCTCCAGGGACTCCAGGGCAGACACGTCGAGCTCGAAGCCGCGGCTGGTGCGCAGGCGTTCGGCGAGGTCGGCGGGCTGGTGGCGGAGCAGGGCTGGATCAAGCATGGCAGGTGTCGTGGTGGGTATCAGGGATGGGATTATCGCTTGTTATACGGATTTCTGCCGCCCGGTTCATTCCCGGCGTGGCAGAATCGGGCTATTCCGTACTGGTCCGGTCCATGTCTGCACCCCGCTCGTCGTCCGCCAAGTCGTTCACTGTGCATATCCCGCGCAACGCCCTGAAGATCGCCGGCATCGCCTTCGGCGTGGGCATGCTGCTGTTCGTGCTGGTCTGGCTGACCGGCCGTGACAAGGAGTTCTTCCGCGCCGACCCGGCCGCACAGACCCCGCAGGAAACCGCCCAGGTCGAGCCCCTGCCGGAACCCTTGGCCGCTGCAGCCGGTTCCAGCGACATGCCTGACGCCAAGCCGGCACCGGTGGAGGAAGAAGCGCCGAAGCTGGTCGAAACCGCTCCGCCGCCACCCGCCCCGATCGCCGAGCCGGCCCCGGCCGCCCCGGGCGCGGCGCCGGCCGCGACCGGCAACAGCCAGCCGATGCCGATTGCTGGCCAGTCACCGCCGCCGTCATACCCCGCCGCCGCCCTGCGCGCAGGTGAAACCGGCACGGTGGTGGTACGCGTGGATGTGGATGCCACCGGCTACCCGAACAACGCCACAGTGATCCAGCGCAGCGGCTCACGCGAGCTCGACCGTGCCGCCACCGATGCCGTGCGCCGCTGGCGCTTCACCCCGGCGCAGAGCAATGGCCAGGCCGTGCCCGGCAGCATTGAAGTACCGTTCGACTTCAAGACGCAGTAACTGAACGCTTCCCGGCAGGCAAACTGAACCCTGCCGGTGGCGTTGACGCAACGCTGACACTTCTCGTCCATGGCTCGGGCAACACTTCCCACGTCGTCAGTTGACGGAAGGAGTTTGCGATGACTGCCACCACCCACGAAGACCTTCATTCGCCGCAGCTGCAGCAGGATTCGAGCGTGCAGCACAAGCCCACGTCGCCCTGGATGTGGATCGCGCTGATCGTGGCGATGTTTGCAGCCGCCCTGCTGTGGCTGCGCCATTCCAACCAGGAGGATGTGGCGCCGGCACCGGTCGGTGAGCGCATGTTGCCCGCCCCTGAGCAGGCTGCGGCGACCGATGCAGCAGCACCTGCAACGCGCCAGGCTGCACCAGCCTCCCGCCAGCACAAGGCCGCACCGGCGATACGCAATCGCGAAGCGCGCCCGCTGGCCAGCAACCGCATGCCCACCTACCCCGCTGCCGCACTGCGCAGTGGCGTGCAGGGCAGCGTGATCGCCAGCCTGAATGTCGATACCCGTGGCAATGTCGCCAACGCTGCGATCGTTTCGCGCAGCGGCGAGCGCAGCCGCGACCTGGATCGTGCGGTGCTCAGCACCGTGCAGAACTGGAAGTTCCAGCCGGCGATGCAGGAAGGCCGTGCAGTAGCAAGCGTGGTGCGGGTCCCGGTGGATTTCCGCACCGAGCAGCGTTGATCGCGGACGAGGGGTTCGTGATGTTTCGACGGAGGCTTCGGCCTCCGTCCTTTTATGCGGAGAAGCGTGCCGACCAAGGTCGGCACCTACCGGGTGATGTGAGCGTGCCAACCAAGGTTGGCACCTACCGGGCGATATGAGCGTGCCAACCGAGGTTGGCACCCACCGGGTTGCGTCATCCGCCGGGCGTGGCCTTTCAGGCCAGATTGAACCCGGCGCTGCGCGCCAGGCCATCGAAGTCCGGGAAGGACGTAGCGACGTTGGCGATATCGTTGATGCGCACTTCGCCGTCACTGATCTGGCCGGCGATGGCGAAGGCCATGGCGATGCGATGGTCACCGTGGCTTTCGATGGTGCCGCTGCCCAGGCGCACACCGCCGTGCAGGGTGGCACCGTCTTCGGTTTCGTCCACCTGCATGCCCAGCGCGCGCAGGCCGGTGGCCATCGCGGCAAGGCGGTCGGATTCCTTCACCCGCAGCTCGGCCGCACCGCTCACCACGGTCTGGCCTTCGGCGGCGGCGGCGGCCACGAACAGCGCCGGGAACTCGTCGATCATGTCCGGCACCAGTGCTTCCGGAATGCGTGCCCCCTTCAGCGGAGCGTAGCGCACCACCAGATCCGCCACCGGTTCACCGCCCTGCTCGGCCGGATTCTCTTCGGTGATGTCCGCACCCATCAAGCGCAGCGCGTGCAGCAGGCCGGTGCGGCGCGGGTTCAGGCCGACCTGCTTCAGGCGCAGCTCGGAGCCGGGAATGATGCTGGCCGCAACCAGATAGAACGCGGCCGAGGAGAAGTCGGCCGGCACCACGATGTCAGTAGCGCGCAGGCGCTGACCACCACGCAGGCGTGCCTTGCCGGGCGAGAATTCGATGTCCACGCCGAACGCGGACAGCATGCGCTCGGTGTAGTCGCGGGTCGGGTGCGGTTCGGTCACCTGGGTTTCGCCCTGCGCGTACAAGCCGGCCAGCAGTACCGCCGACTTGATCTGCGCACTGGCCACCGGCGAGGCGAAGTCGATGCCGTGCAGCGATTGCCCGCCATGCACGTGCAGCGGCGGCGTCCCGTCGTCCTGGGTGTCGATCTTCGCGCCCATCTGCGACAGCGGGCCGGTGACACGGCGCATCGGGCGGCCGGACAGCGACTCATCGCCGATCAGCGTGCAGTCGAACGCCTGGCCCGCCAGCAGGCCGGCCAACAGGCGCATGCCGGTACCGGCGTTGCCGCAGTCCAGCGGCGCATCCGGCGCCTTCAGGCCGTCGATGCCGACGCCGTGCACGATGCGCTGCGACGGGCTGGGGGTTTCGATGCGCACGCCCAGCTGGCCGAAGATGCGCGCAGTGGCGCGGGTGTCTTCGCCTTCCAGGAAACCTTCGATATGCGAGGTGCCATCGGCCAGCGCGGCGAACATCACCGAGCGGTGCGAGACCGACTTGTCGCCGGGAATGGTCAGGCTGCCCTGCAGCGGCTGGCCCTTGCGGGCGATCCAGTGTTGCGCGTTGCTCATCGTTCGATCATTCCGTAAACGCCAGCAGCGCCGGCGATGCATCAGGGAGCGGCGGCCGTGGCCGCCGCGGCAGCACTCAGGGCACGGCCACCGGGTAGGAGCCCAGCACCTTGATCTGCGCCGAGTGCGCTTCCAGTTCGGCCAGCGCCGCCTGCATCGGCGCATCGTCGATGTGGCCGGCCAGGTCGATGAAGAAGCCGTATTCCCACTTGCCGTGGTGCGACGGCCGCGACTCGATGCGGTTCATGCTGATGCCGTGGCGGGCGAACGGGCTGAGCACGTCGAACAGCGCACCGGGCTTGTCATGGATGAACACCAGCACCGACGTGCGGTCGTGGCCGGAGGTCGGGAAGATGTTGCGGCCCACCACCAGGAAGCGGGTGGTGTTGTCGGCATCGTTCTGGATCGGCTTGGTGACCACCTTCTTCAGGCCGTACACGTGGCCGGCGCTCTCGCCACCAATGGCCGCCGCGTCGTCGGCGTTGCGCGCACGGCGCGCACCTTCGGCGTTGCTGGATACCGGAATCTTCTCGGCCTTCGGCAGGTTGGCGCGCAGCCACGCCGAGGTCTGCATGAACGACTGCGGGTGCGCATAGATGCGCTCGATGTCCTCGATCCGGCCACTGCGCGACATCAGGTACTGCTGCACGCGCAGTTCCACTTCGCCACAGATCTTCAGGTTGGAGGTCAGGAACATGTCCAGGGTGATCTGGATGGTGCCCTGCCCCGAATTCTCCACCGGCACCACGCCGAAATCGGCGTTGCCCGCTTCCACTTCCTGGAACACTTCTTCGATGCTGGCCATCGGCAGGCCCAGCGCGGAGCGGCCGAAGTGCTTGAGCACGGCCTGCTGGCTGAAGGTGCCTTCCGGGCCGAGGTAGCCGATCTTCAGCGGCTCCTGCTGGGCCAGGCAGGCCGACATGATCTCGCGGTAGACGTGCACCAGCAGCTCATCGCTGAGCGGGCCTTCGTTGCGGTCCACCACCATGCGCAGCACCTGCGCTTCGCGCTCGGGGCGGTAGTAGTCGACGGCAGCGGCGAGCTTGCCCTTGGCCTTGCCGACCTGGTGGGCGAAACGCGCGCGCTCGGCGATCAGGCTCTGGATGTCGCGGTCGATCTGGTCGATCTTCGAGCGCACATCGGCCAGCGCCAGCGGCGCCAGGGTGGGTGCCGGGTTCGACGCGGCCTTGGACTTGCCCTTCGCCCTGGTGGGCGCGCTGTCCTTGGCCGGTTCGGCCTTCTTCGGCGCCTTCTTGCTGGATTTGCTGCTTGCCATCGGAATTCCTTGTTGCGGGGCACGCACCCGACGGTGCGCGCCGTTCATTGCTCAGCCGTGACGCTGCTGGAAATCGGCCATGAAGGCGACCAGCGCCTCGGCCCCGGCCAGCGGCATGGCGTTGTACAGCGAGGCGCGGATGCCACCCACCACCTTGTGGCCCTTCAGCGCCAGCAGGCCGGCGGCCTTGGCTTCGGCGACGAAACGCGCATCGAGCTCGGCACTGGGCAGGAAGAACGGGATGTTCATCCGCGAACGTGCCGCGTGCGCCACTTCATTGCGATAGAAACCGCCGGAGCCGTCAATGGCGCCGTACACCAGCGCGGCCTTGGCGGCATTGCGCTTGGCAAACTCGGCCACGCCGCCTTCGGCCAGCATCCACTTGAACACCAGGCCAGCCAGATACCAGTTCCAGGTCGGCGGGGTGTTGAGCATCGAATCGCGGGCAACGTGCGAGCGGTAATCAAAGATGTCCGCACGCGGCTGGCCGCTGCGCTCGAGCAGGTCGCGGCGGATGATCATCACCGCGATGCCGACCGGGCCCAGGTTCTTCTGCGCGCCGGCGTAGATCACGCCATAGCGGCGCACATCCAGCGGTTCACTGGCGATGGACGAGCTGAAGTCGGCGATCAGCGGGACGCTGCCGGTGTCGGGCACATCACGGAACTCGACGCCGTGGATGGTCTCGTTGGCGGTGATGTGCACGTAGGCGGCATCGGGTGAGAGCTGCCAGTCGGCACGCGGCGGCAGCGTGCGGTAGCCATCGGCCTCGCTGCTGGCGGCAATGTTGACGTCGACGTAGACACCGGCCTGCTTGACCGCGGTCTTGCCCCAGTGGCCACTGACCACATAGTCGGCACGCTGGCCGGGGGCGGCGAAGTTGAGCGGGATCAGCGCCTGCTGGGTGGTGGCACCACCGGACAGGAACAGCACCGCATAGTCTTCGGGGATATCGAGCAGGCGACGCAGGTCGGCCTCGGCCTCGGCGGCCACGGACATGAACTCCGCACCGCGATGGCTCATTTCCACGATCGAGGCACCGGTACCGTGCCAGTCCAGCATTTCCGCCTGCGCCTGGCGCAGGACCGATTCCGGCAAGGTCGCAGGGCCGGCACTGAAGTTGAACGCGCGCGTCATGTCACACCTGTGGGGCAAGACCCCTAGTATGCCGCAGTGCACCAGCCTTGCGGCCTAGTGCGGCAAGGGAAATTTGGTTTCATTGGAATCCATTGGCCGCCAGCACGGCGCCGGTAGTCGCCGACCTTGCTCGGCGTACGCCGTCAGGCGTCAAACCCGGCGAAGAAGCGTGCCGACCAAGGTCGGCACCTACCAGAGCGGATCCAGCGGATTCAGACCAGGAGCATTGCCCCGGCAATCGCCGACCTTGCTCGGCGTACGCCGTCAGGCGTCAAACCCGGCGAAGAAGCGTGCCGACCAAGGTCGGCACCTACCAGAGCGGATCCAGCGGATTCAGACCAGGAGCATTGCCCCGGCAATCGCCGACCTTGCTCGGCGTACGCCGTCAGGCGTCAAACCCGGCGAAGAAGCGTGCCGACCAAGGTCGGCACCTACCAGAGCGGATCCAGCGGATTCAGACCAGGAGCATTGCCCCGGCAATCGCCGACCTTGCTCGGCGTACGCCGTCAGGCGTCAAACCCGGCGAAGAAGCGTGCCGACCAAGGTCGGCACCTACCAGAGCGGATCCAGCGGATTCAGACCAGGAGCATTGCCCCGGCAATCGCCGACCTTGCTCGGCGTACGCCGTCAGGCGTCAAACCCGGCGAAGAAGCGTGCCGACCAAGGTCGGCACCTACCAGAGCGGATCCAGCGGATTCAGACCAGGAGCATTGCCCCGGCAATCGCCGACCTTGCTCGGCGTACGCCGTCAGGCGTCAAACCCGCCGAAGGAGCGTGCCGACCAAGGTCGGCACCTACCAGAGCGGATCCAGCGGATTCAGACCAGGAGCATTGCCCCGGTAGTCGCCGACCTTGGTCGGCGTACGCCGCAGGCGTCAAGCCCACCGGAGAAGCGTGCCGACCAAGGTCGGCACCCACCAAGGCGGCTCCAGCGGATTCAGATCACCGCGCGCCGAACCAGAGCAGCAGGCTGAGCAGTGCGGCCAGCAGCAGCGCACTCACCAGCAGCCACGGCCAGCGCCGGACCTTGCGCGGCGCGGCCGGCAGCACCGGGGTCTGTTCGGCCTCCTGGCTGGACTCGTCTTCCGCAGGCAGCGGACGCCGGCGCGGGTCGTGCGGCACTTCCAGCACGAACCGGTGCTGCCCATCGAACACCACCTGGTCGCCCGCCTGCAGCCAGCAGTGGCGCACGGCCACGCCATTGACCCGGGTGCCGTCGGCACTGCCCAGGTCACGCAGCAGCACGCGCTCGCCGTGCACTTCCACGCGGGCATGCTGTTCGGCGAACGCAGGATCGTCGATGGCGATGTCGGCGTCGTTGCCGCGGCCGATCAGGCGGGCCCGCGACAGGGTATAGCTGCGCCCATGGTGCAGCCCGCCGACGCCGCGCAGCAGCCGCTGCTGCTCATCGGAGCCATCGTCGTTTTTCGGTGCGGGCGCCTGCAGCAGGCTCTCGACTTCGCCCTGCAGGACCATTTCCACGCCATCCACGTACACCGCATCGCCTGCACGCAGCAGGGCCATCCGGCGAACCGGGCGACCATTCACGTGGATGCCGCGGATACCGTTACCGACCTGCAGCCAGAGGCCGCGATCATCCATGCAGAACTGCGCCAGCAGAAGGGCACCGTTGCCGGCATCGCCGAGCCGCACACTACCGTTGGCCTGGCGCACGATGCGTTGCACCCCGGGCCGCAGCGGCTGGTCGGGCTGTTGTTGTTGACTGAAGTGAACAAGCAGGTTCTGCACGCGGCGCAGCCTAGCAGGTTGGTCGCCAACGAAGAAGAACCCACGATGAGTGCTTGGCGCGAAGGCCCTCGATGCGCACAATGCTCGCCCTCTATTGATCATCCCCGCCCTGCGCCAGGAGCCCGTATGTCCACCATCGATGTCCGCCACGCCCACGCCCTGCCCGACGCACAGGCGCGTGCCGCGATCGAACAGGTTGCCGCCAAGTTGTCCGAGCGCTTCGGCCTGAAGTCGTCCTGGACCGCCGATGTGCTGAACTTCTCCGGCAGCGGCGTGGACGGTGCGATCGAACTGCAGCCGGGCGCCGTGCGCGTCACCGCCAAGCTGGGCTTCCTGCTGTCGGCGATGAAGGGCATGGTCGAAGGCGAGATCCAGCGCGTGCTGAAGGAAAAGCTGGGCTGAACCCCGGCGGCGGCCGTCACGGCCGTGCAACGCCATCGCGCGCTACTCTCGGGACAGGCCCAACTCCCACGGGAAGTGCGATGAACCACTACGAAAACGACGACCGCCGCAACGACGACGCCTCTTTCGGTGACCAGGCCGAGCGCTTCTCGCGCAAGCTCAGCGATTCGGCCCAGCAGGTCTGGCTGGCAGGCCTGGGCGCCCTGGGCCGTGCACAGGCTGAAGGCAGCCGCTTCTTCGATGGCCTGGTGAAGGAAGGCGAAGCCTGGGAGGCCCGCCGCCGTGAACGCCACGGCGAACAGGGCCCGGGTTGGCGCGACAACGTCGAAACCTCGCTGGACGAGGCCCGGGAGAAGGCCTCCGGCACCTGGAACAAGGTTGAAAAGGCCTTTGATGACCAGGTGCAGGGCGTGCTCAAGCGCCTGCATGTCCCCACTGCGGACGAGGTGACCGCGCTGGAAGCCCGCATCGACGCCCTGCATGCGCGCCTGGCCAAGCTGGAGAACCGTGCCGCTTCGGGCGCCGATGCTCCCGCCCCGGGCAGCCATCAGTCGCCCGACAGCGTGCCCTGAATGCCATTGTTGCAATGCAATAAATTTTGATTGACAATCGCGAGCAACCCGCCAATCGCTTCGGCTGCCGTTTGTTCCCTCCCCTCACGGCTTCAGGATTGGCGGGTTTTTCGTGTCCGCCGTATACCGATCTGCGCGCGCCATCACGTTTCCTGTCAGGAACCTCCTGATCCAGCGATGCGGCACGACCTTTACACTGTCGTCCTCCGCATTCGCCCCTTCCGCGCACCTCCTGCATGCTCCCTTGGATCCTGGCCCTGCTGTCGGCCCTGCTTACCTGTTCCCTGGCCGTTGTCTATCTGTGGTGGATCAAGCGGCGGCAGAAGGAGATGCAACTCGGCCTGCAGGCCTTGGCTGGCATGCACTGGCGCGAATTCTCCGTGCTGGTCAAACGCATGCTGCGCGAACAGCGCGGCCTGCGTGAACTGAACGACCCGGCCGAGGAGTCCCGCGAGCCGAGCAGCGACTTCCTGCTCAGCGATGGTCCCAACCAGTGGCTGGTGTCCTGCAAGCACGGCCTGGCCTACCGCATCGGTACCGCCGCAGTGAACGAACTGGGGGCGGCCGCGCGCCTGGCCGGCGCCAAGGGCGGCGTGCTGCTGACCGAGGGCCGGATCGAACGCGACGGCCGCAGCGCCGCCGAGAAGCAGGCCGTCGAGGTGCTGGACGGCCCGCGCCTGTGGCCGTTGCTGCAGCCCTATCTGCCGGCAGAAATCGAAACCCGTGTGCGCGCCAGTGCCCGCCATGAAGCCCTGCGCCGCATTGCCATAGCCGCGCTCGCCGCGGTGACGCTGGGCCTGCTGGTGGGACTGAGCCTGCAAGGGCTGCATGTGCAGGACGCTCCGCCCGTTGCCGAGGAGACGGGCGCCCCCGCGCCGGTTGCGCCTGCGGTTGAAGCGGCGCCCGAACTGGCGCCGCCCCCCGCCACCACACCGCCGACCACGGCGCCTGCGCCGACGCCCTCAACCGATGCGCGCAGCAATCCCAACCCGGATGCCGCCACGCTCGAGCGCTTCCAGGCCGATCTGTCCCGTGCCTTGGCTGGCAAGCCCGGCATCGCCAGCGGTGTCTGGCTGACCCGGCAGACGCTGGCGATCAACCGCACCGGCGAGCTGGACGCGGTGTGGCCGCAGGTCTGCGAGGAAGTGCTGCACTACCCCGCCCTGCGTAACGTGCGCATCCAGCTCAACGCCCGCCCTGGCGTGGATGAGCCCGTACGCTGGCGGCAGTGCGCTACGTATTGATTGGGGTGTCTGTAGATCCACGCCATGCGTGGATGCCTCTGTAGCGTCGAGCCACGCTCGACTCATCGCGCATCGCGCGAACAGCAGCCGAGCATGGCTCGGCTCTACAGGGCGCCTGCTCAGCCCAATGCCGCGAGATGGGCGATGTAACTGGAGCGCGATTCACCCGCCGCTCTGGCCTGCGCATCCAGCCTCGCCAGGATCCGGCGTGGCAGGCTGATATTGACCCGCTCGATAGTGTCGTCCAGTAGAGCCGGATCAATGCAGATGTACGCAAGAATCCAACGGATGTCCTTGGATGCCTCGGCGGCGATTTTCTGCGGTGCCGAAGGTGTCGGAATCGAGCGTCCCTCATCCAGGGCCGCATCAATCCAGGCGAGCGCGGCCTCTTCCGCCGCAGTGAGCGCATCATCAAGCGTGTCGGCCGCCGAGAAGCACCCCGGCAGATCCGGAACGACCACACCCCACGCGGTGCGCTCATCACCTGCCTCGATCAAGACTGGATATCGCATGGGCCCTCCTACGTCAGTCCTGCGAGCTTCCGCAACGCCTGCACCAGCCCTTTGCCCAGATCCTTCCTTGGGTGAGGCACGGTGATGATGTGAGGGTGCTGCGGGTGCACGAATACATGATGGGATCCGCGAATCCAGCGACAGGTCCAACCTGCCGCCTCCAGATCCCGGATGAGGTCCCTGCTCTTCATGCGGGGACGATACACATCGTACACACGCCCCGACAGAGTTCAAGGCGACAGTGTGTCCCGAGCGGGGTCGACCCTACCTTGCCCCAGGCGCGAAGCGCGCCACCAGGTCCCAGGCGTCGCCGAGGAACACCTGACGCACACGGGTGATCGGCTGCTCACCGCGCCAGGTCAGGCGCTCGATCACCAGACAGGCGGTGCCCGGCTTCACCTCCAGCAGCTTGGCGGTGGCGGTGTCCGCGCCCCAGGCACTGATGCGGTGCTGGGCACGGGTCCACGAGACGTTCTGCAGCAGCCAGCTGCCCGGTGCAGTGGTGCTGAAATCGACCTCCAGTACCTCGGGCACGCCCACCGGGCTGATCAGGCGATGCTCCAGTGCCAGCGGGCGGCCGTCAGCCAGGTGCAGGCAGCGCATCGCCAGCAGCATTTCGCTGCCGGCCAGCTCCACTTCGCCGGCATTGCCGGCATCGGCCAGGCGCAGGTCGCGCTGCAGCAGACGATAGGCGTACTGATGGCCGCGCGAGCCGACCTCCATCGCGATATCGGGAATCTCCAGCGCCACCTGCTCCAGGTGCGGGGGCTGCCGCGCCACGAATGAGCCGGCGCGACGGCGGCGCTCGATCATGCCGCTCTCGGCCAGCGCAGTCAGCACCTTGTTCACCGTCATCCGCGAGCAGCCGTACTGCTCCATCAGCTCGTGCTCGTACGGAATACGGAAGCCCGGCGCCCACTCTCCGCTGAGGATGCGGCTTTCCAGATCGCTGCGGATACGCTGGTTGAGCGTGGCGGACTTGCTGGCCTTCACGTGATGGGGTCTCAGTGGCGGGATGCGATCAGCCCAGCACGCCGCGCAGGGCGGCAGCAAAGGCGCTGGTGATCGCCTCGCGCTGCAGGTGGCGGCCCTCGGCCACGCATTGGCGGCCATGGCGCCAGACCGATCGCAACGCGCCATTACGTGCGGCGAACATCCAGCTGTCAAGCCATGCGTCGTCCTGTCGCGCCTGTAGCGCCGGGTGCGAAGCATCCAGCTCGACCAGGTCGGCACTGGCGCCGACCTGCAGGCCGGCGGCCACGCCCAGGGCCTGTGCACCGCCCTGCAGTGCGCCCTCGAACAGGAAGCGGCCGGTGCTGCGGGTGGCATCCGGTGCCAGCACATTGCGCCCGCGCAGGGTCAGGCGTTGGCCGTATTCAAGCAGGCGCAGTTCTTCGGCCGCATCAATCAGCACATTGGAATCGGAACCGACACCGAAGCGACCGCCCTCCCGCGCGAACGCCTGCATCGGGAACAGGCCATCGCCCAGATTGGCCTCGGTGATCGGGCACAGGCCAGCCACGGCGTGGCTGGCGACGATGGCCGCGCGCTCGTCATCGGTGATGTGGGTGGCATGCACCAGGCACCAGCGCGCATCCACCGGCGCATGGTTGTACAGCCACTGCACCGGGCGCTGGCCGCTCCAGGCCAGGCAGGCCTCAACTTCGCGCACCTGTTCGGCGATGTGGATGTGCACCGGGCCGTCGGTCAGCGGCAGCAGGGCACTCAGTTCCTCTCCGGTGACCGCACGCAGGCTGTGCGGTGCAATGCCGAGCACCGCATCGGGCAGCGCGGCCAATGCCGGCCTGGCGGCATCCAACAGCTGCGCGAAACCGTCCACATCGTGGATCAAGCGACGCTGCGCGGGATTCGGCGCCGCACCGCCGAAATCGGCGTGCGCATAGAACACCGGCAGCAGGGTCAGGCCGATGCCGGTCTGGTCGGCCGCCGCCGCAATCCGCGCGCTCATCTCGGCACGGTTGGCATACGGCCGGCCGTCAGCATCGTGGTGCAGGTAGTGGAATTCACCGACGCGGGTGAAGCCGCTTTCCAGCATTTCCATGTAGGCCTGGGCGGCGATGGCCTGCACCGCGTCCGGGCGCAGATGGGCCAGGAAGCGATACATCAGCTCGCGCCAGCTCCAGAAGCTGTCACCGTCGCCGCCGCCGATCTCGGTCAGCCCAGCCATGCCGCGCTGGAAGGCGTGGCTGTGCAGGTTGGGCAGGCCCGGCACCAGGATGCCGACGCGGGTGTCGCCGTGCTGGGCGCCCTGCCCCGTGTGGATCGCCGTGATGCGACCGTCCTGCACCTGCAGGCGGACATCACGGGCCCAACCCTCGACCAGCAGGGCGTGGGCGGCATGGAAACTGTGCGGGGAACGCGAATCGGACATGGCTGGACAACCCGAAATGGACACCTATATTGTATAGACATATAAGCACAGCCGCGTTGTGGATGCCATGCACGTCGATACCCTCTGGTCCAACGTTCACCTGATCACCCTCGATGGCGAGGGGCTGGGTGTCATCCGCGATGGCGTACTGGCCTGCGCCGACGGTCGCATCGTCCATGTGGGTACCGCCGGCAGCGATGCCCAGCTGCAGCCGACCACCCGCATCGACGGTGAAGGCCGCTGGATCTCGCCGGGCCTGATCGACTGCCACACCCATCTGGTCTACGCCGGCAACCGCGCCAACGAATTCGAGCAGCGCCTGCAGGGCGTCAGCTATGCCGACATCGCCCGTGCCGGCGGCGGCATCGTCTCCACCGTGCGCGCCACCCGCGCCGCCACGCCGGAACAGCTGGCCAGCGAAAGCCGGCCACGCCTGCTGGCGATGCGCGCCGAAGGCGTGACCACCCTCGAGATCAAGTCCGGCTACGGCCTGACCCTGCCCGACGAACGCAAGCAGCTGCAGGTGGCGCGCGCGCTGGGCGAGGAATGCCGGGTCAACGTGGTGACCACCTTCCTCGGCGCGCACGCGATTCCGCCGGGCCGCGAAGCACAGGAGTACACCGACGAGGTGTGCAACGTGATGATCCCGGCCATCGCCGCCGAAGGCCTGGCCGAATCGGTGGATGTGTTCTGCGAGAACATCGCCTTCTCGCCGGCGCAGGCGCGGCAGGTCTTCGAAGCAGCGCGCGCCAACGGGCTGGCGGTGAAGATCCACGCCGAGCAGCTGAGCAACCAGCATGGCGCCGAACTGGCCGCCAGCTTCGGCGCACTCTCGGCCGACCATATCGAACACCTGGACGATGCCGGCATCGCCGCGATGGCGGCGGCCGGCACCGTCGCCGTGCTGCTGCCCGGCGCCTTCTATTTCACCCGCGATACCACCCTGCCGCCGATCGCGGCGCTGCGTGCGGCCGGCGTGCCGCTGGCGCTGGCCACCGACAGCAACCCGGGCACCTCGCCGCTGACCAGTCCGCTGCTGGCGATGAACATGGGCGCCACCCTGTTCCGCCTGACCGTGGACGAGTGCATCGCCGGCTTCACCCGTGAAGCGGCGCGCGCGCTGGGCCATGGCAACCGCATCGGCCGCCTGGCCGTGGGCCTGGACTGCGACCTGGCGATCTGGGACATCGACGCCCCCGCCGACCTGGTCTATCGCATTGGATTCAACCCGCTGCACGCGCGCGTGGTGCGCGGACAGCCCGACCTGCCTGCCTCCTGGAGCAACACATGAGCAACACCCTGGTTCTTCGCCCCGGCCATGTCACTCTCGCCCAGTGGCGGCAGGTCTATCGCGGTGCGCCGCTTGCACTGGACCCGGCCGCGCTGCCGGTGGTGCGCGCCAGTGCGGCGGCCGTCGCCGCCATCGTCGCCAAGGGCGCGCCGGTGTATGGCATCAACACCGGCTTCGGCAAGCTGGCCAGCGTGCGCATCGAGCGCGAAGACCTGGCTACCCTGCAGCGGAACATCGTGCTTTCGCATGCGGCCGGTGTGGGCGAGCCGATGCCGGCCAGCGTGGTGCGCCTGATGATGGCGCTGAAGCTGGTCAGCCTGGCGCAGGGTGCCTCGGGCATCCGCGAGGAGACCCTGCTGCTGCTCGAAGCGATGCTGGTCAAGGGCGTGCTGCCGGTGGTGCCCGCACAGGGCTCGGTGGGTGCCTCGGGTGACCTGGCACCGCTCTCGCACCTGGCCAGCGTGATGCTGGGCGTGGGTGAAGCCTTCATCGGTGACGAGCGCCTGCCGGCGGTCGATGCGCTGGCACGTGCCGGCCTGCAACCGATCGAGCTGGGCGCGAAGGAAGGCCTGGCCCTGCTCAACGGCACCCAGTTCTCCACCGCCTATGCGTTGGCCGGCCTGTTCGAGATCGAGACCGTGTTCCAGGCCGCGCTGGTCACCGGCGCGCTGTCGGTGGAAGCGGCCAAGGGTTCCGACACGCCGTTCGACCCGCGCATCCATGCCATCCGCGGCCAGCGCGGACAGATCGCCACTGCGGCCACGCTGCGCACGCTGATGCAGGGCTCGGACATCCGCGAATCGCACCGCGACAACGACGTGCGCGTGCAGGACCCGTACTGCCTGCGCTGCCAGCCGCAGGTGATGGGCGCAGCGCTGGACATCCTGCGCCAGGCCGCAACCACGCTGGAAATCGAAGCCAACGGCGTGTCCGACAATCCGCTGGTGTTCACCGACACCGGCGAAGCACTGTCCGGCGGCAACTTCCACGCCGAGCCGGTCGCCTTCGCCGCCGACATGCTGGCGATGGCGGTGTGCGAGATCGGTTCGATCAGCGAGCGCCGCCTGGCGATGCTGGTCGACCCGGCGCTGTCCGGCCTGCCGGCGTTCCTGACCCCGCGCCCGGGCCTGAATTCCGGCTTCATGATTCCGCAGGTGACCGCCGCCGCGCTGGTCTCGGAAAACAAGCAGCGCGCCTACCCGGCCAGTGTCGATTCGATCCCGACCTCGGCCAATCAGGAAGACCATGTGTCGATGGCCGCGCACGGTGCGCGCCGCCTGATGCAGATGGCCGAAAATGCCGCCAACGTGATCGGCATCGAGCTGCTGGCCGCCGCGCAGGGCTGCGACTTCCACGCGCCGCTGCGCTCCAGTGCCGCGCTGGAATCCGTGCGCGCCACACTGCGTGCACAAGTGCCGACGCTGGAAGAAGACCGCTACTTCCACCCGGACATGGTGACCGCCACGAACCTGGTGCGCAGCGGCGCGCTGGCACAGGGTTTGGCGGAGCTGCTGCCGACTGTGGAACCGCAGGCATGAATGTCCATCCCGAATGGCTGACGGTGCACGAAGGCGATGCCCCGCTGATCGTCAGCTTTCCGCATACCGGCAGCGAGCTGCCGCACGACCTGATCGGCGACTACCACTCGCCGTGGCTGGCCCGTCGCGACGCCGACTGGTGGGTGCACGAACTGTACGACTTCGTGCGCGGCATGGGCGCAACCACGGTGCGCTCGGCGATCTCGCGTTCGGTGATCGACCTCAACCGCGATCCCAGCGGTGCGTCGCTGTACCCGGGTCAGAACACCACCGGCCTGTGTCCGCTGACCACCTTCGACAACCAGCCGCTGTACCACGCCGGGCGCGAACCGGATGACGCGGAAATCGCCCGTCGCCGCGACACGTATTTCCTGCCTTACCACGATGCGCTGGCCGCACAGATCACGCGCCTGCGTGCGAGGTTCGGCACTGTCGTGGTGTATGACGCACACTCGATCCGCTCACATATCCCGCACCTGTTCGAAGGCGAGCTGCCGCAGTTCAACCTTGGTACCGCCGGCCCGTCCGGCGCACCGGACACGTCCTGCGACAACGCCTTGAGCGATGTGGTGGAGAACCTGCTGAAGATCAGCGGCATGAGCCAGGTGCGCAACGGCCGCTTCAAGGGCGGCTGGATCACCCGCCACTACAGCAACATCGCCGGCGGCGTGCACAGCCTGCAGATGGAACTGGCCTGCCGCGGCTACATGCACGAACCCCTGCCGGACCAGGTGGACGAACACAGCTGGCCCACCCCGCTCGACCCCGACCACGCCGCACCGCTGCGCCACACCCTGGCGCAGGTGCTCAACGCCTGCCTTGAATTCGCTACGAACCGGAGCGCCGCATGACCCGCAACGACCCGACCCGCACCATTGCCGCGCCGACCGGCACCACGCTCAACGCCAAGAGCTGGCTGACCGAAGCGCCGCTGCGCATGCTGATGAACAACCTGCACCCGGACGTGGCCGAGCGCCCGCAGGAACTGGTGGTGTATGGCGGCATCGGCCGCGCCGCGCGCGACTGGGAGAGCTTCGATGCCATCGTCGAGACGCTCAAGCGTCTGGACGATGACCAGACCCTGCTGGTGCAGTCGGGCAAGCCGGTGGGCGTGTTCCGCACCCACGCCGATGCACCGCGCGTGCTGATCGCCAATTCCAACCTGGTGCCGCGCTGGGCCAACTGGGACCACTTCAACGAGCTGGATAAGAAAGGCCTGGCCATGTACGGCCAGATGACCGCCGGCAGCTGGATCTACATCGGCGCGCAGGGCATCGTACAGGGCACCTACGAGACCTTCGTGGAAATGGGACGCCAGCACTTCGGTGGCGACCTGACCGGGAAGTGGCTGTTCACCGGCGGCCTGGGCGGCATGGGTGGCGCGCAGCCGTTGGCTGCCGTAATGGCCGGCGCCTCCTGCCTGGCCGTCGAGTGCCGCAAGAGCAGCATCGACATGCGCCTGCGCACCGGCTACCTGGATACCTGGACCGACAACCTGGACGAAGCGCTGCGCCTGATCGATGAATCGTGCAAGGCCGGTACGCCGAAGTCGGTGGGCCTGCTCGGCAATGTGGCCGACGTGCTGGCCGAACTGCTCAAGCGCGGCGTGAAGCCGGACCTGCTGACCGACCAGACCTCCGCGCACGACCCGGTGAACGGCTACCTGCCGCAGGGCTGGACGGTCGAGCAGTGGGATGAGAAGCGCGTTTCCGCCCCCAAGGAAGTGGAGAAGGCCGCGCGCGCGTCGATGGCCAACCACATCCGCGCCATGCTCGGCTTCCACGCGCTGGGCGTGCCGACCGTGGACTACGGCAACAACCTGCGGCAGATGGCACTGGAAGAAGGTGTGGCCAATGCCTTCGACTTCCCGGGTTTCGTGCCGGCCTACATCCGCCCGCTGTTCTGCCGCGGCATCGGCCCGTTCCGCTGGGCCGCACTGAGCGGCGACCCGGAAGACATCGCCAAGACCGATGCCAAGGTGAAGGAACTGATTCCGGACAACCCGCACCTGCACCGCTGGCTGGACATGGCTGCCGAGAAGATCAAGTTCCAGGGCCTGCCGGCACGCATCTGCTGGGTGGGCCTGGGTGACCGCGATCGCCTCGGTCTGGCCTTCAACGAAATGGTCGCCAACGGTGAACTGAAGGCACCGGTGGTGATTGGTCGTGACCACCTGGACAGCGGCAGCGTGGCGTCGCCAAACCGCGAAACCGAAGCGATGGCCGACGGCTCCGATGCGGTGTCCGACTGGCCGCTGCTGAACGCCCTGCTCAACACCGCCAGCGGCGCGACCTGGGTGTCGCTGCACCACGGCGGTGGCGTCGGCATGGGCTTCTCGCAGCACGCCGGCATGGTGATCGTCTGCGACGGCACCGAGGCCGCGGCCAAGCGGATTGGCCGCGTGCTGTGGAACGACCCGGCCACAGGCGTGATGCGCCATGCCGATGCAGGCTATGAGATCGCGATTGATTGCGCGAAGGAAAAGGGACTGGATCTGCCGGGCATCCTGGGCTGATCGTAGGGGTGCCGGCCAGCGGCCGGCACTACCGGAAACGTAGGGTAGTGCCGGCCGCTGGCCGGCTCTCCCTGATGCGGGAATCGGTGCCCTTGACCCGCTCTCCCGCCGTGACCAACATGCGCCATCACCGCCGACGGATCACCGCGATGTACCGCACCCTTGCTGCCGCATTGCTCTGTGCCCTCTTCGCCGTTCCGATCGCTTCCGCGCGTGAGTCCCCTGGCGATCTTTCCAATCAGCTCGACACCCAACTGCAGGCCAACCGCGAGCGCTACGGCATCGCCAGCCAGGCGGTACTGGTCGCACACAATGGCCAGGTGCTTTATCAGGGCGCCAGCGGCGAACGCGATCCCGCTGCCCATGCGCCTGCCACTGTCGATACCATCTTCGCCGCGCAATCGATGGCCAAGCTGCTGACCAGCACACTGGTGATGCAGCTGGTCGACCAGGGCAAGGTGGATCTGGACGCGCCGGCCAGCCGTTATGTTCCGGACCTTCCGGCTGCTTGGCAGGCAATCCGCATACGCGATTTCATCAACCACAGTTCCGGTATCGGCGAGTACTACGACCGGGTGGACAACCGCTGGGTGAGCAAGGGCTACCCCGGTGTGGCGCCCGACCTTGCAGCTGCGCTGAAGGTGGCTGCGGCGGCGCCGATGCAGTTCGCCACCGGCAGCCGCGTGCAGTACACGCAGGCCAACTACCTGGTACTGACGGCGTTGCTGGAAGCACATTACCGCAAGCCCTACCCGGCCATCGCGCGCGAACGCATCCTGCAGCCGCTGAAGATGACCCGCACTTCATGGGGAGCAGCCAACGTGCCGGTGCAGCGCGCAGCGGTGCCGTACATCGGCAAGGACGGCCAGCTGCAGCCAGCGAACGAAGACCCCTGGCCGGACTACGGTTGGGGCCATGCCGATCTGCAGACCACCGTGGGTGACATGAACCGTTTCCTGCAGGCGCTGGCGACCGGCAAGCTGCTGCGCACGGCGACCCTGGAAAAACTCTGGCAGCCGCAGAAACTGGCCGGCGGCGGCAGCAATTTCTTCTCCACGGGCTGGGACACCACCCGCAGCGACGGCTACACCCAGGTCGGCCACGATGGCGGCACCCGTGTACGTGCGCGGCTGGCCTACAAGGGCACCCTGGCCAGCGGCTACTGGGTGTTCGTGTACCTGACCAACGGCAGCGCCCGCAATGTCTGGTCGAGCACGCTGGTCGAGAGCACGATGGCGGTGGCCGCGCCGGAGGAGTTTCCGCATGCGGTGCTGTCCGAGCGACTGATCGCGTATGCGCTGGATGACAGCGCCGGCGCGGCCGAAGCAGTGCATCGCTGGCTGCGCGACAGCAACAAGGTTGCTGCCAGCGAGCTGGAAGGCGCGATCAATTCCGATGGGTATGCCATCCGCGAAAGTCTCGGTGCACGCAAGGCGGTGAAGGTGTTCACGCTCAACACCGAGCTGTATCCGGATTCGGCCAATGCCTGGGACAGCCTGGCCGAGTGCCATGCGGCGCTGGGTGAGAAGGAAACGGCTGATCGGCTGTATGCAAAGGCCAAGGCGCTGGCGAAGCCTGCTCCGTAGAGAAAAGCAGTCGAGCATGGCTCGACTCTACATGGATGCCACGTCACCCATACGCGAGCGGTGGGTGACGCGGGGCCGCCGACCTGTTAACTTGCGCGCCACTTTTGTGGTTTACAGCATTTCCGCATGTCGCTCTCGTCGTACCGCCCCACCCCGTCGCTGTTGTTCCTGGCCGTTTCCCTTGGCCTCTCCACCACCGCCGCTGCTGCGCCGCAGGCCACCACGCTGGATGCCGTGCAGGTCACCGCTGCTGCCGATGCCAGCGCCCAGGCGCGCGAGGCGCTGAAGCGCGTACCCGGCGCGAGCAACGTCATCGACGTGGCCAAGGCCGACAGCCGACTGTCCAGCAGTGCCGATGTGCTGGCCTACCAACCGGGCATCAGCGCGCAGTCGCCGGGTAATGAGGGCACCAAGATTTCGATCCGTGGCTCGGGCATCAACCGGGGCCCCGGCGCGCATGCCTCGGGTATTGCGGTGTCGATCGACGGCCTGCCACTGACCGGCCCGGGCGGCACGCCCTACGAGCTGCTGGAACCTCTGTGGCTGTCCCGCGTGGAAGTACTGCGCGGCGCCAACGGCTTCGAGCGCGGCGCGCTGGCGCTGGGCGGTGCCATCGACTACGTCAGCCGCAGCAGTCGTGATTCGGCGGGCGTACAGCTGCACTACGAAGCCGGCAGCCGTGGCTACCAGAAGCGCGGCATCAGCTGGGGCGGCGTCAGTGGTGATGTCGACTACTTCCTGGCCTACACCGATACCGAATTCGACGGTTACCAGCGCCATGCGCGCGGCGATGGCAAGGGCGCGATGGCCAACATCGGCTGGCAGATCACCCCCGACCTGCAGACGCGCTTCTTCGTGCGCTACCGCGAAACCAATCACGAAACACCCGGTCGCCTGACCCGCGACCAGATCCGCAACGACCCGCATGCGGTCAACCCGGCCAATCTGGCCATCGATGCGCGTCGCCCGCAGCCGGGCAGCACGTGGCTGGGCAACGTCACCACGCTGCAGATCGATGAGGATTCCTCGCTGCAGGCCGGGCTGGTCTACCACACGTACCCGATGGACTTGAACGAGAGCCTGTACCGCCAGCAGTTGGACTACGCCAACCTCAACGCCACGCTGGACTACCGCCATCGCCACCGGCTGTTCGGCCTGGACAGCGAAACCACGGTCGGCCTTCGCGTCACCCACGATCTGGACGCCGATGTGCGCGAGTCGCTGCGCTTTGCCAGCAACGGCTACGCCGCCGGTACGCGCACGCGTGACTTCCGCCACCACGGCACCGACAGCACGCTGCACGTCGGCAATACCCTCACCTTGAACGATCGCCTGCGCATGCAGACCGGGCTGGCACTGATCAACACCCGCCGCGATGTGCAGGTGACCTGGCCGAGCAGCGGCGGCCGCCTGCGCGACCGCGACTGGGACTACGCGCCCCGACTGGGCTTCACCTGGCAGCACAGCGCGCAGACCCAGTGGTTCGGCAACCTCAGCCGCTCAGTGGAAGCACCGCATCCGTGGTCGATGATCTGGGGTTCCAACCAGTACTTCGGGCCGGGCAATGGCCCGTCCACCGGCCGCCAGCGCGCGCCGGTACCGATGCAGAACCAGACCGCCACCACGCTGGAACTGGGCGCGCGCGGTGACGCGGCGCTGGGCCGCTGGGAACTGACCGGTTACTACGCACACGTGAACCACGAACTGCTGAGCGTCGAGCTGCAGCCGGTGCCGAACCTGTTCATCGCCGAGAACAACGCCAGCCCCACCGTGCACCGCGGCATCGAAGCCGGATTGGACAGCACGCTGTGGCAGGCAGCACCGGGCCGCCTGTCCTTGCGCCAGGCGTACACCTTCAGCGACTTCCGCTATCGCCACGATGCGCGTTTCGGCAGCAACCGCCTGCCCGGCCTGCCGCGCCACGCCTACCAGGCCGAGCTGCGCTTCGATCACGCCTCCGGCCTGTACGCTGCGCTCAATACCGAATACGCCTCGCGCATCGCCGTCGACTACGCCAACAGCTACTGGGCCGACAGCCGTGTGATCTTCGGCAGCCGCATCGGCTACGACGCACCCGGTGGCCGCTGGCAGGCCTGGGCGGAGATGCGCAACATCGGCAACCGCCGCTACGCCGCCACGGTCACACCGGGCTACGACGATGCCGGCAAGGATGTCGCCCGCTCGACGCCGGGCGAAGGTCGTGGCGTCTATGCAGGCGTGCGCTTGCGCTTTGACTGATGACCGCAGGCGGCGCCGGGTGTGATCCGGCGCCCTCTGCCCCTCTCGTCAATGGGCGTACTTCCAGGGCCGCAGTACGCGGCCATCCCATACGCCGCCCAGACCTCGTTCCGGGGGTTCGCTCATCCAGCGTCCCTGTTCCCGATGCAGTACGACCAGCTCCCGGTAGACGAAATCGACGGAGCACGAATCCCAGGCGACGGCGATCATGGCCCACCGCCCATCGCCGCTGAAAACGGGCCAGGTCAGATGGACGAACTGATCATACGGATGGGACGGCTGCTGCGCCGTTGATGCGCACCCGCGCTCCCGCAGCGCTCGAAGACCTTCGGCATCCATCCGCTGCGCACCGGCCAATGCGGCTGCGGGTACTGGCGCGGGACGGCGATTGGCAGGAACCAGATCCGCCTGCAGCTGCAACCGCAGCGCGTGGATCTGCGGCGGCCACCGGTCGTCCAGCGGCAGGACCAGATCATCCACCTCCTGGCAGGTGGAGGCACTGCTGCCCGGCCAGCAATAGGGCAACGTCTGCTCCATCACGTAGATGTCCTGCCCCACCGGGTCGGTCAACTGCGGCTGCTCCTGCGGGCGCCATCGATCGGCGGGGGCGGACGGCGTCTGCGGTGCGGTGGGCACGCCGCTCGACGGCAATGGCAGAACCGGCGTCGGCTGCGGCACTGGCGGGGCTGGAAGACGGAATGGAGGACCCTGCCGAATCACCAGCGCCATCGCCTCAGCCTGCATCTGCGCGGTTCCCAGGTTGACCGGCGGCGGACCGATTTCCTGCTGCCACCTCGGGCGCAGGCTGCAGATTCCGGCCATGAGAGCCAAAGCCGACAGCGCCGCCGCCAACGATGCAATGCGCCGCCAGGCGATCCGCTGTTGGCAGTCACGGTCTGGCTTGAACGAGGAATCTGTCATCACGACTCCGGCAACGCGGGCCACAGGCCGTGGCCAAAGCTCATGTAGCGGACAGGCTCCACTCGAACACGCTCCCATCCGTCCTTGCTGCGGTGCAGAAGGTAGAGGACGCGCATCGCCGTTCCTCCACTGCACAGATCCGAGGCAACCGATGCCATTGCCCAGTTCCCGTCCAGGCTGAACACAGGACGCTGCAGATAGACGACGCCCAGATCCGGCTTGCCCGGGCCATCCGTGCATCCCTCGACGCCGCGTGCGCGCCGTTGCTGAAGCTCGTCCCACGTCATCCGTTGCGCTCGCACATGCGCAAGCTCAAACGCGAGGTCGGGTACGCGTACAGCCCGGCGGTTCGCAACCTGCAGCATCGCCTCCAGATGCTGCTGAAGTTGAAAGGACGCCGCACTGTCATCATCGCGCCACTCGACGACGTTGTGACGAACCTGGCAGACCGGGGCGGGGTCTCCTTCACCGCAGGCAGGCGCAGTCCATTCCATCACAGCGAATGGCATGTCGGGCTCCCGGTCGCGCGGCTCGAAGTGTGCTGGCGCGACATCTGCCAGTGGCACCTCCGCGATCGCGAACCCACTGTTGCCGGTCAGCATCGCGGAGGAGACTGCCTTCATTGGAATCGGCGGTACCGGCGGCTTTCCTGGCGGTGTCGGTCGCAGGTCGATGAGCTCTGCCATCACCTCGGCCTGCATCCGTGCCGTTCCCAGGTTGATCGGAGGCGGGCTGACATCCTGCCGCCACTGTGGGCGCACGCTGGCCATCAGCGCTGCGCCAGCAGCCACGAACAGGACGACCGCTGTCGTCAGGATGCGCTTCCGTGCAATGCGCTGTCGCATGAAGCTCCTCGAAGAAATGAAGCAGGTTGGGATATCGGCCGGGAACGTGGCGCTACAGCGCTTGAATGACCTGCAGCAGGTGGGTCGCTCCTGGCGCCAGCGCCTGCGCAAGCCAACCCAGCACAGCGAAGAACAGCAGCAGGCCGAGCAGCGGCCAGATCGTGTGCGTCACGCATACCCGCCACCATCCCTGCTCCTGCATGCCCTGCATGCGCCGGTACAGGCCACCGGCGATGGCGGCGTCCACCAGCAGCTCGGCCATCAGCACCGGCGCCGCCCACACCACCCACACGCTGGCCAGCAGGACGGTCGCCACCAGCGCGACGATGCCGAGGATCGCCAGCAACGGCAGGCCCGCTTCGTCTTCGGCCAGGCCGGTCAACGGCAGCTCACCGGCATCGCCGCCGCTGACCCGCGCCGACTCATTCCACGAAGCTGACGCGCCGCCACCTCCGGAACGGCCACCGATGCCGTTCCACGGTGCTTCCACGGCACTTCCGCGAGGCGATGGGCTGCCACTACCCACATCCGGCGACAGGCCATCCAGCACGTTGTCCCAGCGCCAGCGGATCCAGATCCACATCAGCAGCAGGAACACGCCATAGGCCAACAGCACGGCCATCGGGTAGCGAAGCAGCATTGCGTCGATACCGGCCAGACGCAGCAGATGCGAGGCAAGGAAACCGGCCGCACCGGTCAGGGCCACGATCAATGCCATCTGCAGGCGCGGCCAGCCGCGTTGCTGCAGATGCTGCCGCGCGCGCACGACTTCACTGCCGCGGTTCATCGGCAACTTCAACGGGCTGCGTGAAAAGAAACGGGTGCGTTTCATCGGCGCCAACGGATGCCGCGGATCGTGCAGCGTGGAAGCTCGAAAACCTGATACTGCATGCGGACATCCTTGCCGGGCACGCGTAAGCGGTGGTGGGCGGATTCTACCGCGGGCAGGTCCGCTGTCCAGACGGCGGACCTGGGCGGCCGTTCCTCAGCTGCGGTCGATGATCCGCACGATGCGACCGTCCTCAAAAGCGAACTCGCTGCGTCCCTGCAGGGCCAGTTCCGTGCCCGCGCCCGGACCATCTGGAATGTCCTGCGCGAACACGCCACGCCAGCCGATGCTGGCCAGCGCCACATCATCCTCGAACGTCAGCTCAAGCAACCGCTGCTCGCGCTCGTGGAACATCTGGGCCGATTGCCGCGCCAGTTCGCCGAAGGCATCGATGCCTTCGGTGACCATCGTCAGCTGGCCACCGCTATGGTTTTCGAAGCGCACGTTGTGCGCCAGCACCGCCAGCATGGCATCGATGTCGAAGCGGTTGTAGGCCAGCAGGTAGTGCTCGATCAGGTAGCGGCAGTGCGATTCGTCCATGGCGGCGTCCAGTCAGGGCCTGCGCCGAGTCTCCCGCGACCGTGCAGCCGGATCAAGGCGGCGCAGCGGCTTTCAGCAACTGCGCGGCCACCTGGTCGAACGGGCCGATGTCCTGCAGCGCGCGGCACATCGCCACCGCACCTTCCACGCTGGCAATCACCAGGCTGGCCAGTCCGGCCGCCGCGGCCGGGTTGTGACCTTCGGCGACGAACGCCGCCGCCAGGTGGCCCTGCCAGCGCGCGAACACTTCGGCAGCAGCGGCACGCGGCTGGCTGGGCATGGCCTCCACCGGCTCCTCAACCGCAGCGGCCAGCACCGGGCAGCCAGCGCGGAAATCGGTGCGCAGCAGGCGCTCGCGCCACATCGCCAGGAACTGCTGCAGACCCTGCACTGCGCCGCCCTTCAGCAGCTCCACCAGCAGCGCTTCGATCTTGTCGCCGGCCATATGGGTGGCACGCGCCAGCAGCTCCTGCTTGCCGCCGGGAAAGTGGTGGTAGGTGGAACCCAGCGGCGCCTCGGCCAGCTTGGTCACCTCACGGATGCTGGTGGCATTGAGGCCCACACGCGCCAGCATCTGTGCCGCAGCATCAATCACGCGTTGTGGCGCATCAGAGGGGCGCGGGCTCACGGCAGGCTCCTTGCCAGGACAGTCGTCATAGATTAGCGTACCGGCGATTCTATAACAGTCGTCATAACCATGAATCTCTGGTTCCGCCTGCTCCATCTGCTGCTGTGCAGCCTGTTCCGGCCCAAGCTGGAGGCGCCGTTCGGGGTCTCGCGGCTGCAGTTCCGGGTACTGCCCAATGACCTGGACAGCAACCTGCACATGACCAACGGCCGCTACTGGAACATCTTCGACCTGGGCCGGCTGGACCTGATCCTGCGCATGGGCCTGGGCCGGGTGGCGCTACGCGAGAAGTGGGCACCGATCGTCGGTGCCGGCACCATCCAGTTCCGCCGCGAACTCAAGCCATTCCAGCGCTTCACCCTGGAAACGCGGCTGGTCGGCTGGGTCGGTTCGCGCGGCATCATGGAGCAGCGCGTACTGATCGGCGCCGAACAGAAGATCGCCACGCGCGCGCTGCTGGTCACCGGCATCTACGACCGCCGTGCGCGGCAGTTCCTGGGCATGCCGAAGATGATGGAAGCGATCGGCGTGGTCGCCCCGCCGTCGCCGCCGCTCAGTGTGGCCGCCGAGGCGCTGCTGGCGGCCGATGCCGCATTGAAGCAGGACGATGCCTGAGGCGCGTCAGCCCACCTTCGGCATGTTCTTGGTCACGCAATGGATGCCGCCACCGCCACCGGCGATGGCATCGATATCCACCTGTTCGATCACGCGGCCGGGATACATGTCTTCCAGTAGTTCACGGCAGAATCCATCGGCTTCGTCGTCTCCGAACTGCGGTGCGACCACCGCGCCGTTGATCGGCAGGTAGTTGATGTAGCCCATCGCCAGATCGTCGTTGTCGCGGGTATGCACGTTGTCGCGTCCGTCCAGCGGCGGCGGCAGCGTATGCACCTGCAGGCGACGGCCGTCGGCATCGGTGGCCCCGCGCAGGATCTGCAGATGCTCGCGGGTCAGGTCGTAATCGTAGGACTCCGGATCGTTGTCCAGATTGGCGATCACCACGCCCGGGCGTACGAAGCGCGCATAGAAATCCACGTGTGCATCGGTGATGTCCTTGCCGGCGATACCGGGCATCCAGATCACCTTGCGCAGGCCGAGGTGGTGCTTCAGCTCGGCCTCGATATCCGCGCGCGACCAGTCCGGATTGCGGTTGCGGTTGACCCAGCAGCTTTCGGTGAGGATGGCCGTGCCGTGGCCGTCGACTTCGATGCCACCGCCCTCGCCCACCAGATCGCTTTCCAGCAGCGTCGCACCGGTCACCTGTGCCAGCCACGGCGCCACCGCGCCATCGTTGCGCGCGCTCTGCTTGCCGCCCCAGCCGTTGAAGTTGAAGTCGACCAGGCCCAGCCCGCCCCGGTCATTGGTGACGAAGCAACCACCGTAATCGCGCACCCAGATGTCATCCAAGGGCACGTCCAGGAACTCGATGTTGTCGCGGCCGCAGCGGTCCTGCGCCTGCTTGAGCTGTGCAGGGCGGCACAGCACGCTGACCGGCTGGTGGCGTGCGATGGTGCGGGCCAGCCGCGCCACGGTGGTGTTCACCGCATCGGCCTGCGCGCCCCACACCCTCGGTTGCGCGGCGAAGGCCAGGAACACGCGTTCCTGCGGCCCGTGCTCGTCCGGCATGCGCCAAGTCCCCGCACCTGGCCCTGCTGCGGATACGCGACCCGGCAGCCCGGCCAGGCCCAGAGCGGCCAGGCCGCCAAGGCCGGCGGCGCCCGCCAGTTGGGTGAGGAAGTGACGACGGTTGCTCATGACGGGCTCCAGGGCCGGTGCGGGATGGGCGCTATGCTGCCCTTGCCGACACATAAGAACAAACGATAGATTCAGCCAACAATTGAACAGTTTTACTTATCAGAATGCTCAAGCACTGGCCACCGCTGAACGCCCTGCGGGGTTTCGAGGCTGCCGCCCGGCTCGGCAGCTTCCACCGTGCGGCTGAGGAACTGCACCTGACCCAGTCGGCCATCAGCCAGCAGATCCGGGGCCTGGAGGCATCGCTGCAACAACCACTGTTCTTCCGGCAAGGCCGCAGCGTGACCCTCACCGACGCCGGCATCGACCTGCTGGAAACCACCCAGTCCCTGCTGCGGCAGCTGGCCAGCGGCATCCGCCGGCTCGATCAGTACCGCAAGCCGAATCAACTGATCGTCAACACCAGCCCGGCCTTTGCTCGCCATTGGCTGGTGCCGCGCCTGGCCGGGTTCCATCGCCTGCACCCCGGCGCCGACCTGTGGCTGCTGACCAGCGAGGATGCACCGGACATGACCACGCAGACGCTGGACGTGGCGGTGCGTGACGACCTCGACTCACAGGCGCAGTGCCAGCATCGCGTACTGCTGCAGGACCGTCTCTATCCAGCCTGCCATCCGGCGCTGCTCGCCACACCGGTACAAGAACGCCTGACCCTGCATGGCGAGCGCGAAATCGACTGGAGCCAGTGGCAGGTACAGGGGGGCGCCGATGTCGGCCAGCGCCGCGAGGGCATGAATTTCTCCGAGCCCGGGCAACTGCTGGATGCCGCGTGCGAAGGGCTCGGTATCGCGCTGGTCAGCGAGCTGCTGGCCGCACGCGCCTGCGAACAAGGCCTGCTGCAAGCCCTGGATGAGGCACGCGTGCGCGGTCCGCGCTGGAGCTGGCTGATACACGAGGACAGCACAGCCGATCCGCTGGTGATCAGCTTCTGTGACTGGCTGCTGGCGAGCCTGCCCGCTGACGCTACTTCTGCTGCAGCGCGCGCTTGACCGCCGCCTCGGCCAGCGGCGCCATCACCGCATAGCCCTTCGCCGTGGGATGCACGCCGTCGTCGGCCAACTGCGGGTCGAGGCCTCCGACCGCATTGGCCATCGGCGTGTAGTAGTCCAGATAGACCAGCTGCTTCGCATCGGCATAGCGCTTCAATGCCGTGTTCAATGCACGCACCTTGGGCGCAGGCATTGTGCCCGTCAGCCACGGGTAATCGCTGACCGGCAGCACCGATGCCAGCACCACACGAATGCCATGTGCGCGGGCCAGGTCCACCATCGCGTGCAGGTTGTCTTCGATCATCGACTGTGTGGAGGGGCCAGTGTTGCCGGCAATGTCGTTGGTGCCGGCCAGGATCACCACCACCTGCGGCTTCAGTGCCAGCACGTCCTGCGGGAACCGCACCAGCATCTGCGCCGTGGTCTGACCGCTGATGCCGCGGTTGAGCCAGCCCTTGCCGGGGAAGAACGCCGAACTGCCTTCCCTGCCCCAGCCTTCGGTGATCGAGTCACCGAAGAGCACGACGCGTGGTTGCCCCGGTACGGCGGCAGGCAGTCGTGCGTTGGCGTCGCGGTAATGCTGCAGTTCCGGCCAATCGGCCAGGCGCTGCTGCATGAAGCGCACTTCGTCCGGGCGCAGGCTTTCGACAGGCTCCACCAGCAACGGGTTGATCGCGGGCGTATCGGCCGCTACCCCTTGGGCGCTCAGCGCGATACCGAGGGCAACCGCGGCCAGGCCGCCGGACACGGAACGCATCGGGTCTCTCCCTTGGATGTCCGGGCCAGTCTAGCGCGCGGCCCCGCGCTCAGCGTGCCGCCGACCGCGCCGCCACACCGGTCACCTTGGCCGGCATCCACATACCCGGCGTCCAGCCGCTGGCGGCCAGGATCGTCTTCGGGTTGTCCTGCTGGATCAGCGCGCGCACTGCGTCACGCTTGTCCTTGGCCTGCAGGTAATAGGCCTTGGCGATGCGGTAGCCCACCCAGTAGCCCAGATCATAGGGTTCCTGCGAACCGGGCTTGTAGTTGTACAGCCACGGCGACAGATCGGTGCTGTCCAGATCCAGTGCGAATGCGCTCTCGATATGCACTTCCCTGCCGCGCGTCCACGCCGCATGTCGCCCATTGCCGACGTTGCCGGAAATCAGTTCGGTGATGAACTCGGCGATGCCTTCGCCCAGCGACACGCGCAGCACTGTTGCCCGCGGATCTCCCGGCTCGAAGTCGATCAGGCCGGTCTGCTGGATGTGCACGTACTCGTGTGCGATCACGTGCACGAAGCGGTCCTGCACATTGGGATTCATGAAGTCGGCCGCGCACAGCGCTTCCAGGCCGATGATCACGCCGCTTTTCGAGGTCAGCCCGACCGGCCGGCCGCGGCCCACCGCGATGGTCACCGGCGGGAACCGGGTCTGCGGGTAGATCGCCTGCAGGTTGGAAAACACCTGCGTCAGGCGTTGTTTCACCGCGGGCAGTTCGGCCAGGCAGTTTCGTCCCTGAGCATACAGCTCGGGCTGGCTGGCGATGGACTCGGCAATGCGTTCGGGCGTGACCCGGCGCGCCTTGGCCAACTCAGCCAGGCCAGCCGACCCTTCGGCCAGGTATCCACGCAGCTGCGCAACATTGGGCTTGCCGCCGGCGCTGTCATAAAGTGCATAGAAACGACTGACATCCTCGGTGAGGATCTGCGGCCCTGCCGGTACCGCCGCCGTGGCCACACCCACCGCCCCGGCACAGGCCAGGGCCAACAGGCCGCGCAGGATCGTGGACATCGCTCCGTCCTTGGTGGAGTGCATGCGAAGCGCGCAATCTATCACTCCCCCCAGCCCGCCGCAGCAGTCGGATGCGGGCGCCCCGCCGCTGTGCCAGACTCGCTTCGGCACCTGCCATGGAAGATGGAGCACCGCACGATGATGATCGTTCCCGCGTACTGGGCCGAAGCCCGTCTGCAGGCCCGCTTCCGCGGCCGGCCGGTGGTCGTGCGCCGCTTCGGCTGGTCCGACGAAAGCCCTGCCGAAGCTCAGGCGCACGCCGACCGCCGTGCCAACGAAGCGCTCAACGCCATCCTTGCAGGGCAGGCGCTGCCGCGCCGCGAAGTGCGCAGCAACTACGGCGTGGAGGGGGTGCCGATCCGCGAGCAGATCGTACGGCGCGACGGCGATGTCATCATCACCCGCAACAGCTACGGGGCGCTGTGCCTGAACACACCGGACGTACTGTTTGCCGACATCGACCATGCGCAACCACCCGCGGGTTGCGTGATGCCCGCTCTCATCGCCGCGGTGCTGCTGTTCGCTGGCGCCATCATCGGCACCCTGCTGTGGCACTGGCTGGTGGGACTGGTATTGGGTGTGGCGGCCGTGGTGCTGGTGAACACCGCGATGCTGATGCAGCGCAAGCGCCGCCTGGCCGCAGCCGGCGGCGCCGAAGGCGTGGCCCTGCAGCGGGTCGCGGCCTTCAGCGAACAGCATCCGGAGTGGCACCTGCGCACCTACCGCACGCCGGCTGGCCTGCGCGTGCTCGCCATGCATGCCACGTTCTCGCCCGAGGACGAGCAGCTGCAGGCGTTCTTCAAGGCACTGGGCACCGACCCCCTGTACGCACGCATGTGCCGGCTGCAGCACTGCTTCCGTGCGCGACTGACCCCGAAGCCGTGGCGCGTGGGCCTGAAGTACCGCATCCGCCCGCCGGTGGCCGCGTGGTCAGCCGAACAGGCCAACAACCCGGATCGACTGGCCTGGATTGCCGAGTACGAAAAGAAGAGCGCCGGCTTCGCGGCCTGCGCCTATCTGCGCAGCTTCGGTGATGCCACCCAGGTGAATGCCAAGGCCGAGCACGTGCGCGAGCTGCATGATCGTTTGGCGCACGCGCAGGACCGTTTACCGCTGGCGTGAGTGCGGCAGACGCTCAGTCAGCGCCCTGCACGAACGGCTGCCCTGCCAGGGTAGTGCCCAGCCGCACCGCGACCTGCTGTTCGCCCTTTTCAAACGTCGTTGCGCACTGCTTTCCGCCTTTCTGGCATCCGACTTCGGGAAAGCCTTCCAGTGACTCCGGCGCGCCCTGCGCCGGCTTCGCCTGCCAGCCGGCGGCGTCCAGCAGGCGCTTGGCCTTGGCGTAAGGCATGCCGGCGATGATCCCCAGCTGCGCCAGCTCGGCAGGCAGCGGCTGAGCACTTGCAGTTGAGACCAGGACCAACGACAACGCTGCAGCAAGAAGGATGGCTTTCATTGCATCGACCCGGGACGGACTTACACGATCAGACTAGACCATTTTCATGGCCTGCGAATGTGCCGGTAACACGTCGTTACCGAGTCTCCACAGTTGATTGCAGAGCACTTCAATCTGTTTACAGGCAAACAAGCAACCGAGCACGGGCTCGGCTCTACAGGATGCAGGAAGGCCGCCCTGAGGCGGCCTTCCTGTGCCCTTACTTTGCGTTCTTCACGTAGGTGTCGAACCAGTTAAGCATCTCCGACACCAGCTGCTCGTTGGACTCCAGCGCGGTGTACCAGTGCGGTTCGTTCGGCAGCATCACCAGGCGGGTGGTGCCGCCGTTGCCACGAATGGCCTGGTACAGCTTGCGTGACTGGAACGGCTCGGTGCCCGGGTTGGCGTCGTCCTCACCATGGACCAGCAGCAGCGGCAGCTTGATCTTGTCGGCGTAGAAGAACGGCGAGGCCTTCAGGTACACGTCCTGCGCCTGCCACACCGAGCGACGCTCGTTCTGGAAGCCGAACGGGGTGAAGGTCTTGTTGTACGAACCGCTGGTCGCCACGCCGGCCTTGAACAGGTTGGTGTGCGCGATCAGGTTGGCGGTCATCAGGCCGCCGTGGCTGTGACCGGTCACGCCAATGCGGTTGCGGTCGACCACGCCCATGTCCACGGCCTTGTCCACGGCCGCCTTGGCGTCGGCTTCCAGCTGCTCCAGGTAGGTGTCGTAGGCGTTCTTCGGGTCACCCACGATCGGGAACGAGGCGTTGTCGATGATCGCGTAGCCGGCCAGCAGCATCAGGCGGTACGGCTGCAGACGGGTGAAGGTCTGCTGCGAACCGGACACCTGCCCCGCCTGCGCGGCGTTGGCGAAGTCGGCCGGGTAGGCGTACAGGATCGCCGGCACGCGCTGGCCTTCCTTGTAGCCCGGCGGCGTGTACAGGGTGAACGACAGGTCCACGCCGTCGGCACGTTTGTAGGTCACCAACTGCTTCTTGATCTGGCGCACTTCCGGGGTCGGGTCGACCAGTTTGGTCAGCGCGGTCGTGGTCGACGCGAACTGCGCCTCGCCGGCCTTCGCATCGGCCACTGACTCACCCTGCTGACGGATGAAGGCGTTCGGCGGATCGATCACCGACTGGTGCCAGGTCAGGTAGCGGCCCGGCGTGTTGCTGAAACCGAGGAACTGTTCGTAGGCATCGGCACTGCTGCGGAACAGACGCTCGCTCTTCAGCGTGCCCAGGTCCAGGCGGTCCAGGAACGGGCGGTCGCCCTGCGGTGAGGCGCCACGGCCGCTGAGGAACACATGGTTGCCGTCCTGGCGCACGACCTGCGCGCCATTCGGCAAACGCGTGAAGACCAGGTTGCCGGGGTTGCCGTACAGCTCATCGCTGGACATGTCCCACAGCAGGCGACCTTCCTTCTTCGGCTGGTCCACGTCGACGACGCGGGTCTGCATCCAATGACGGTTCTCGTCGTTCTCGTACTGGAAGGCCACGGCCGGATCGGCGGTCCACGCGAAGCCCTCAAAACGCTGCGCGGTGCGCGTGATTTCGGTCGGCTTGCCGTTGAACGGTGCCTTCAGCATCAGCACGCGATCGCGATGCGGCACGCTGACCTTCCAGTCGCCCTTGTCCAGCGCTTCGGCATAGACCAGGGTGGCCGGATCGGTGGCACGCCAGTCGAAACCGCGCGGGCCTTCCGGCACGCCGTGCACCGGCACGCGGTCGGCCAGCGGCAGGCTGGCGATCGGTGTGCTGCGGCCGTTGCTGATATCCAGCACCGCCACATCATTGGCGAAGCGCTGGTAGGTCACGGCATGCGAGTACGGTGCCTTGATCGACTCGGTCAGCACATGCACGCCATCGGGCGCGGCGCTGACCTCGTTGAACAGCGCCGGCTGCCCCACCGGGCGCACGCTGCCCGCGGCGGTATCGACCACGGCCAGCTGCGAGGCACCGTAGTAGGCGAACAGCTTTTCGTCATGCACGCTGGTCAGCGTGTCGCGGGCCTCGTAGGTGCTGCTTTCGCCGCTGCTGCCCAGCGACTCCTGCGCATCCGGACCGGTCGGCACACCACCATTGGACGGCGCCGGGCCCTGGTTGGCCGGCACCAGTTTCACCAGCAGGTTGTGGCTGCCGCCCAGCCACTGCACGGTGTTGCCGAAGATCGGGTTCAGCTGCACGTTCGGCACCTGCTTCACCTGGCCGGTGGCGGCATCGCCGACCCACAGCTGCACGCTGGTATCGACCGCGTTCTGGAAGGCGAAATGGCTGCCGTCGGCCGACCACAGCGCGCCGGTGGCGCAGCCCTGCGGCAGGTTGACCTTGGTTTCCTTGCCGCTGCCGATATCAACCAGGGTGAAGTCGGCCACGCAGGCCGGAATGCCATAGCCACCGGGGGTGTCATGGCGGCTGCGGTTCTTCGGCTCCAGGCGCACACCGGCCAGCTTCAGGTAGGGCTGGGCCACGCGGCTGATCGACGGGTAGGTCTGCGCGGTGGTCAGCAGCAGGCGTTGGCCGCCCGGGGCCACGTTCGGTGCCGGCGGCGGCGGTGCCTTCAGCACCTTGAGCAGGTGTTCCGGCGGCTTCGCGTAATCAGCGAAGGCCGGGCCAGCGGCCAGCAGGCCGACGGTGGCAACGGCAACAGCCGCCGCCAGAGAGGTTCGACGGATCAGCATCCTTATCCCCTGGGGTGTGAATGGGCGCCCGAGGACGGGCAAGGGCCCGAATCTAGCACCGCAGGAGGCAACGGGAATGGGCCGGAAGGACTAGTGGCCGGATGGGGCAAAGTGGGACGCACGCGGAGAGGCCGGCGATGGGCCGGCCCCTGCCAGACGTGGTCTGTCATCACTGCTGGGCGTGCAGGTCCCAGGCCGTCAGGTAATCGGGGTCGACCACGATCATGCCACTGTTGCGCATGCGGTACTCGCCGGGCTCGGCCCGCTGGTACTGGTCGAGCATGGGCGGCAGGTAACGCTCATGACCATCGCCTTCGTCGGCCAGTACCACGCCTTCGTCGGCACTGATGCGCAGCACGGTGCCCGCGTACTGCTCCAGACCCTGCACCTGGCCGTCGCCACCATAGCGGGTGACACCGACCAGCACGACCTTGCCGATCATTTCCTCGGCCTTGGCATCGTCCAGTGGGGGCAGCATGGGATTGAATTCGTCGCTCATCGGTGCACCTCCAAAGCCTGTGGGGATAGCGTGGATTCGGCGGCCCCACGTTGCCAGCGTCGACGGCAACGCAGGGATCTCTCTTGGGGCGCAAGTCCCTGGATCGCAGGACCAACCGGGCAACACCGGGGCGCGATGGGTGAAAGGTGTCTGGGACTGCGGGGGACGGCCATCCGTACCGATGGCGTGACCGTGTCAGGTCAAGGTCAACACCACGCGTTGCGTTGCATACACGGTGAAGCGTGACAGCTGCACTGTAGCGGCATGAGGGCCTCCTGTTGAAGGTCACACGCGGGTGTGTTGCTCCGTTGGAACGAATGCTGCCACTCTGCGCGGAAGGAACAAGTGAAGATTGCGGGCGACCTGTAAAAGGTGGTTCGCGTGGTACCCGTTCATTAAGCTGGCGCCCCGCTCTGCTGAGGCACGCCTGCCCCGGCGCCACGCTAGAATGCGCCCATGCGCACCGTACATGCCCTCCGCTACATCACCCCCTTGCGGGAAGGTGGCTCTCTGCCCGCCGTGGTCGAGACCGATGACGACGGCATGGCCGTGCTGAAGTTCCGTGGCGCCGGCCAGGGCCCGAAGGCACTGATCGCCGAGCTGATTGCCGGCGAAATGGCACGTGCGCTGGGCCTGCCGATTCCGGAAATCCTGTTCGTCGAACTGGACCGCGAGTTCGCCCGCACCGAGCCGGACCCGGAAATCCAGGAACTGATCCGCGCCAGCGAAGGCCTGAACCTGGGCCTGGACTACCTGCCCGGTGCGATCAACTACGACCCGGCAGCAATGCCGGTGGACGCCGACCTGGCCTCGCGCATCGTCTGGTTCGATGCATTCACCAGTAATGTCGATCGCACCACGCGCAATCCCAATCTGATGGTGTGGCACCGCAGGCTGTACCTGATCGATCACGGCGCGGCGATGTACTTCCATCACGACTGGGCCAACGCCGGAGATGCCTGCGAGAAGCCCTTCATACTGATCCGTGACCATGTGCTGCTGTCGTTCGCCAGCCGCATCGCCGAGGTGGATGCCGAACTGGCCGCCCGCCTGACCGATGCCGAGATCGAGCGGATCGTCGGCCTGGTGCCGGACAGCTGGCTGGTCAACGAGCCGGCATTCGACAGCCCGCAGGCCTATCGCCAAGGCTACATCGATTATCTCAAGCACCGCCTGAAGGTTCGTGCGGTGTTCGTGCAGGAGGCCATCCGTGCCCACGCTGCACACGTATGACTATGCAGTCATCCGCGTGGTACCGCGGGTGGAACGCGAAGAGTTCATCAATGTCGGGGTGATCGTCTCCTGCCCGGGCGCGCGTCATCTGGAGGCGGCCATCGAAATCGATCCGGCACGCCTGCACGCGTTCGCGCCGGCGCTGGACCAGGACGCGTTGCAACCGTGGCTGGATGCGATCGTGGCAATCTGCCGCGGTGATGCCAGCGCCGGGCCGATCGCGCAGCTGCCGGCGCGCGCGCGCTTCCATTTCCTCACCGCCAAGCGCAGCTCGGTCGTGCAGATGTCGAGCACGCATGTCGGTCGCACGGCAGACCCGGCGGGTGTGGTGGAACACCTGATGACGAAGATGGTGCGTGTGCCGGAATGACCGGCACGCATCGCGATCAAAGCGGCACCCGTCGCGCGATGTAGTTGACCACGTTACCGATCGCATCCGGATCGACATTGGCCAGCCCAACGATCACATAGCCCTGTGCAGGCAGCACCACGATGGCACTGTTGGAGCCGGGCGCACCGCCTTCATGGCCGTACTGGTGCTCCCTGCCCTCGCCCTGCACCACGAAACCATAGCCGTACCAGCCCTTGTGGTTCTGCGCCGTGGTGGCCTGCTGCAGCAATGCAGGTGAGACCAGTTTTCCGCTTTGTAGCGCCTCGGCGAACTTCATCATGTCGCCTACCGTGCTGTAACCACCACCGGCCGACATGCCGCGCCAGGGCAGCGACTTCGTTTCGCGCATCCATTGCCCATCCTGCTTCGTGTAGGCGACGGCACGCTGTGGCACCGTCACTGTTTCCGGCTCGAAGCCGGTGCCGGTCATGCCTGCCGGGCGCAGGATGTGTTGCTCCACATAGGCGTAGTACGACTGCCCGGAGACGGCCTCGATGATCCGCCCAAGCACGATGAAGCCATAGTTGGAATAGCTGTCCTGGCTGCCAGGCGTGAACTGCGGCGCATCCTTGGCGAAGCGCTGCACGTAATCATCCAGCGTCTTCAGCGAGGCCGAATACTGATCGAAATCATCACCGAAAAAATCGCCCAGACCGCTGGTGTGGGTCAACAGCTGGCGAACGGTCACCTCATCGGCAACGGCCTTGTTCGGATAGTCCGGCAGGTGCCTGCCGATCGTATCGTCCAGCCCCACCGTGCCGGCCTGCACCAGCTGCAGGAGGGCCACGGCGGTGAACATCTTGTTGGACGAGGCCAACCGGAAGCGTGTGCCCGCATCCACCGGAATCCCGCCTTCGCGATCCGCCTCGCCACCGCGCCAGTCCAGCAGCACCTCGCCGTTACGTGCCACCAGCAATGCGCCCGACAGCGCGTCCTGTGCACGCAGTGCCTCCAGCTTCGTTTCGGCATCCGCCATCAGGGCAGGCAACGCAACACGCCCTGGCTTGTACTTGTCCGGCGTTTCAGTACCTTCGATCTGGAACTGCTTCAGGTGCGCCGGATTGTCCGGGTCCATGCTGGCCGTCACCCACATCGCGCGTTCGTTCAGCTGGCCCAGCACCAGCAGCTTCGCCCGGTTGGGCGTGCTCTGGATTGTTTCCAGTACGCGCAGTGGGCCGGTACTCCCGCGGAACTCGAGATAGTCCCTGGGGCCGCTGCCCTCCTTCTTCGCGTAGGTATCGGCGAATGCCTGCAGATCCTCGAGGCTGCCGGCATTGAAGGCTGCCAGCCAGTCATCGATGGCGTCCTGCGCACGTGGATGTGCACGCTCGGCAGAGGTTGCGCCTACTGCTGGAAAAACCGGGGTAGCCATCAGAACCGAACAGGCCAGCGCATTGCAGAGAAACAAACGTCCAACCGCCTTCATGGCCGTTCCTTTGCGGGATCCTTGGATGCATCCTAGACCAAGGCTGCGTCCGCCGCATCGGCGCTAGGGACTCTGGCGAAACACCTCAACCGTTACATTGAATGCCTCGATGCGATGCCATTCACTCTGCGCGTGCGGCAGGGATTCCACGCCCATGCCGATCTGGTACCTCACCGCGTCCGGACCTTCGCGCCAGTAATAGGGTTCACCGCTGCTCCAGCCACAGCAGACGTAACGCAACGCCGGCAGGCCGAACGTTGCGTGCAGGAAGGCTTCGATCTTCGCTGCCCCGGCACCCGCAACCCGGTAGTGGGCTTCCATCGGCTTGATGTAGGACGCATCGTCCTGACTGCAGCCGATGTATTCCAGTCCCTCTGGTTTCCGTCCCATTGCCTGCAGGAAGTCCTGGCAGACCGTGTCAGGTCGGGCCAGGCCTTCAGTACGACCGCGTGCTTCCCACTCCGCCAGCGCCTGTGCTGGATGCTCGGCAGCTGGCAATCCGGTGGTGAGCAGCAATGCGGGCAGCACCAAGGGCAGAACGCGCGCGGCACGTTGTGGCCAATGAAACGACATGAGGGCGCGATCCTTCGCAGTTGATGGCAACCATGCCACCCGATGGCCTCGCTATCGCCGCGCCATGCTCTGTTCGCTGAATCGCGCCACGCAGAAGTCCAGGAAGCTGCGCAGCTTGGGCGTCAGCTGGCGGTCGCGCGGATACACCAGGTTGATCCACGTCGATACCGGCACATGGTCCGGCAGCACTTCCACCAGTTCACCACGCGCCAGTGCGGCGGCAAGCATTTCGTAGGGCTGCAGGATCAATCCCAGCCCTCCCACGGCCGCAGTCAACAGCGGTTCGGCCTGGTTGACCATGAAGCGGCTGGACACCGGTACGGTCAGCACGCTGCCATCGACATCGCGGAAACTCCAGCGCGTGCGGATGACCGAATGCGCGAAGCCCAGGCACTCGTGCCGGCTCAGGTCATCGGGATGGGTAATGGCCGGGCGCGAGGCCAGATAGTCCGGCGAGGCACACAGGACCAGTGGATACGGCCCCAGCCGTCGTGCCACCAGCCCGCTGTCGGCCAGGTCACCGGTACGGAACACCAGGTCGTAGCCGTCCTCGACGATGTCCACCAGGCTGTTGGACAGGTTCAGATCGACCTGCACGTCCGGGTACTGTTGCATGTAAGCCACCACCGCCGGGCCCAGCGCGTGCACGCCGAAGGTGACCGGCGCACTGATGCGCAGGCGCCCCATCGGCCGCCCGCGCGCCACTTCAGCCAGCTGCTCGGCCCCCTCCACTTCCTCCAGGATCACCCGCGCCCGCGCCAGGTAGGCCTGGCCGAAGTCGGTCAGGCTCTGCTTGCGCGTGGTGCGGTTGAGCAGGCGCACGCCCAGGTGGAGTTCCAGCGACTGCACGTGTTTGCCGACCAGCTGCGGCGACAGGTCCAGCGCGTCGGCAGCAGCGGCGAAGGAGCCGACCTCGGCCACTTTCACGAAGGTACGCAGGGGAGCGATCAGGTCCATTGCAAACAATTGTTTTTCAATGAAACCCAAGATTACCCCTTATTCTGGATGCAGGCCACGCGCACAGTAGGCCTCACCTTTCCGCCGGCCTCAGCGCTGGCCTTGTCCAGGAGCCCCCATGAGCCAGATTGTCCGCATCCACGAATACGGTAACGCCGATGTACTGCGCATCGACAACATCGACGTTCCCGCCCCCGCCGCCGACGAAGTCCAGATCCGGGTCAAGGCCATCGGCCTGAACCGCGCCGAGGTGATGTTCCGCAACGGCGCCTACCTGCAGGAGGCGCAGTTCCCCAGTCGCCTCGGCTACGAAGCGGCCGGTGTGGTCGAAGCCGTCGGCAGTGCCGTGAGCGGATTCACCGCGGGCGATGCGGTCAGCGTGGTGCCGCCACTGGATATCGCGCGCTGGGGCACCTACGGCGAACTGGCCAACGTGCCGGCACGACTGGTGGTCAAGCATCCGCAGGCATTGGACTTTGAAACGGCCGCCGCAGTGTGGATGCAGTACGTCACCGCCTGGGGGGCGCTGTTGGAGCAGGCGCACTTGTCCGCCGGAGATTTCGTCATCATCACCGCTGCCAGCAGCAGCGTCGGACTGGCCGCGATCCAGATCGCCAACGCGGTGGGCGCCACGCCGATCGCGGTAACGCGAGGCCCGGGCAAGCGCCAGGCCCTGCTCGACGCCGGTGCCGCCCATGTCATCGCCACCCAGGAACAGGATCTGGTGGCCGACGTCGCGCGCATCACCGGCGGTGCCGGCGCCCGCGTGGTGTTCGATCCGATCGGTGGCCCGCAGTTCGTACCGCTGACCGAAGCCATGGCGCGTGGCGGCATCCTGCTGGAGTACGGCGCGCTGAGCAGTGAACCCACCCCGTTCCCGTTGTTCAACGTGCTGGGCAAGTCACTGACGCTGAAGGGTTACCTGTACTCGGAAATCGTCTCCGACGATGCCGCGCTGGCACGTGCCAAGGCCTTCATCGTCAACGGCCTGGACCAGGGCACGCTGGCGCCGAAGATCGCCAAGGTATTCCCGTTCACGCAGATCCAGGACGCACACCGTTACCTGGAATCGAACGAGCAGATCGGCAAGGTGGTAGTGACGGTGTGATCCAGCGTCATGCAACGGGGGCGGCCCACCGCCTCCCTTGCGGTTACCTCGGCAACGCAAACGCCATCACGTAATCGCCGTTCGGGGTTTCCATGAAATGGTGGCCGCCGGCCATGATCACCACGTACTGGCGCCCGCCCTGCTCGTACACCATCGGGTTGGCCTGGCCACCGGCAGGCAGCTTGGCGTGCCACAGTTCCTTGCCGGTCTTCAGGTCGATGGCACGCAGCAGATCATCGGTGGCGGCGGCGATGAAGATCAGGCCGCTGGCGGTCACCACCGAGCCGCCATTGTTCGGCGTGCCGATCTCGATCGGCAGGCCGGAGCGGATGCCGAAGGGTCCATTGCCACGTGCACTGCCGAACGGGCGGTCCCACAGCAGTTTGCCGGTGCGCAGGTCGATGGCACGGATGCCACCATAGGGCGGCTGCTTGCACAGCAGACCGGTGAACGGCAGGCGCCAACCGGCATTGACCTGGATGGCATAGGGCGTGCCCACCTGTGGGTCGCCCGCGCCCTCAGCGCCGCCCTTGTCGAACCGGATCTTTTCGCGCGGCAGCCAACCCAGGCGATCGGCCTCGGCACGCGGCACCAGTCGGTTGTAGTTGGGCATGTCGTTGTAGTTGGCCACGATCACGCCACGACGCGTATCGATGGACACGCTGCCCCAGTCCGAGCCGCCGTTGTAGCCGGGGTACTCGATGGAATGGCGGTCACTGCTCGGCGGTGTGTAGAAACCTTCGTAGTAGGCCTTGCGGAACTGGATGCGGCAGACCAGCTGGTCGATCGGGCTGATGCCCCACATGTCGCGCTCGGTCAGCTCATGCTCGCGGCGCAACGTGTGATACAGCGAGAACAGTTGCGTGGGCGAGCGCTGCTCGGGTTCAACACCACCGATGGGCACCTTGCGCTCCTCGGCAGCACTCAGCAACTGGCCGTTGCGGCGGTCGAGGATGTAGATGTCGCCCTGTTTGGTCGGCAGCAGGATCGCCGGCACTTTGCCGGCAGCGGTCGGGTAATCGATCAGGCTGGCCTGCGAACCCAGGTCGTAATCCCACACGTCCTTGCGCACCGCCTGGAAATGCCAGGCCGGCTTGCCGGTGGCCACGTCGATCGCCACCAGCGAGGTCGAGTAGCGATTCTGGTTTTCCGTGCGCGAGCCGCTCCAGTAGTCGCCTGCGGAGTTGCCCAGCGGCAGGTAGACCAGGCCCAGCGCCTCATCACCGGTGGCGGTGGTCCACATGTTGGGCGTGCCGCGCGTATAGGTCTGCTCGCGCGGTGGCAGACCGCTGCGCTCGGGCTGGTCCATGTCCCACGCCCAGCGCAGCTTGCCGGTGATGGCATCGTAGGCCTGGATCACACCCGACGGCGCATCGCGGCGCTGCCCGTCCAGCACCTGGTGACCGGTCACGATCACGCCACGCACGATGGCCGGTGGCGAGGTGATCGACACGTAACCCGGTGGCACCTCGCCCATGCCCAGGGTGATGTCGACCTGGCCGTTGTTGCCGAAGTTGGCGCAGGGACGGCCGCTGTCCGCATCCACCGCGATGATGCGGCCGTCCAGCGTGCCTTCGATGATGCGCGCCCAGCAGGCCGGACGGGTGCCCGGCGCAGCACTGCGGGTGACGCTGAGCGGCGGTTCCGGCAACGCCAGATCGGCCGCGGCATCGGCCAGCGTGGCATCGGCAAGGACCGGCATGCTGGGCTGCTCGTAGTAGCTCACCCCACGGCAGGCGGCGGTGTACGGGATCGAAGCGTCCTTCACCTTGGGGTCGAAGCGCCACAGCTCCTTGCCACTGGCGGCATCGAGCGCGATCAGGCGGTTGCGCGCGGTGCACAGGTACAGGCGGTCGCCGATCTTCAGCGGCGTGGTTTCCGCGCCCCAGCGCTTCTTCGGCATATCCCCGGTGCGGAACTGCCAGGCCGGTTGCAACGTGGCCACATTGGCTGGCGTGATCTGCTGCAACGGCGAGTAGCGGGTGCCCGCATTGCTGCGTCCCCACGCAGGCCAGTCGCCATCCGCGGGCTGGTCGGCCGGCTGCAGGCCCGTGGTATCGCGCGTAGGTTCCAGTCCGGCACTGACTGCGCCTTCCGGGAACGGCTGGTGCCCGTCCACTTCGCCGTGCGGCGCGAACGCCAATCCGAAGGCGGCCACGAACACCAGCATCAGCACGCCCGCCGTGCTGCGCGACAGGCGTTTTGAAACCGGCTCGCGCAGGGTCGGCGCCAGCAGCGCCAGCACGATGCCGAGCGCGGTCACCAGCCCGAGCCGCGGTACCCAGCGCCAGTAGTCGCTGCCCGATTCCCACCAGGTCCACAGCAACGTGCCGATGAACACCAGCGCGTACAGCAGCGCGCCGCTGCGGCGGTTGCCGAACAACAGGATGCCACTGACCAGCAGGCCGAGCCCGGCAATGGCGTAGTACGCCGATCCCCCCAGGCTGAGCAGCCACGCACCCAGGCCGCCGATGGCCAGGCCGAGCACGACCAGCAGCAGCGACAGCACGGTAACGAGGGGATGCCGGGAAGCGCGGACGGGGGCAGTAGCGGACTGCGGCGTGGCGGACATCGTCGATCTCCGGGGGCAGCATGCGCCGTTATCCCACCGCCGACGTGAAGCGCGCGCGTATGTGCGGCACCCGGATACGACGACGCCGGCACAGGGCCGGCGTCGTCGGGTACCTCAACCTGATGGCAGGATCACTCCTGCGCGGCGTCCTCGCTGCTGGCAGCAGCCGGGGTGCCGTCGGTCGCGGCCGGGGTGGCGACAGCCACCTCGTCCTCGTCCTCGTCGATCGAGGCATCCATGCGCTCCACCGCCTGCAGCTTCTCGTCCTTGGACAGGCGGATCAGGGTCACGCCCTGGGTGTTGCGGCCGACGCGGCTGATTTCCGAGCCACGCGTACGCACCAGGGTGCCGCCATCGGAGATCAGCAGGACTTCGTCGCCGGAGCCCATCAGCACCGCGGCGACCAGCTTGCCGTTGCGCTCGGTGGTCTGGATGCCGATCACGCCCTGCGTACCACGGCCCTTGCGCGGGTAGTCCGGCAGCGGGGTGCGCTTGCCGTAGCCGTTCTCGGTGGCGGTGAGGATGTACTGCACGCTGGCGTCATCGGCGCCGTCGATCACCGCATCGCCATTGGCGGCGGCTTCCTCGACGCCGTTGTCGTCCTCGTTGTCGTCCTCGATGCCACCGGCACTTTCGGCCACGATCAGGCTGACCACTTCCTCGCCGGCCGGCATCTTGATGCCGCGCACGCCGGTGGCGGTACGGCCCATCGAGCGGACCTTGTCTTCACCGAAGCGCACGGTCTTGCCGTTGGAGGCGAACAGCAGGATGTCACGCTCGCCATCGGTCAGGCCGACGCCGACCAGGGCATCGCCCTCGTCCAGGTTGATCGCGATCTTGCCGCGGGCCAGACGGAAGGCAAACTCGCCCAGCGGGGTCTTCTTGACCGTACCGTTCTTGGTGGCGAAGAACACGAACTGGCCATCGGCGTATTCACGTACCGGCAGCACGGCCTGAACGCGTTCGCCCGGCTCCAGCGGGATCCAGTTGATGATCGGACGGCCGCGGGCATTCGAACCGGCTTCGGGCAGCTGGTACACCGGCAGCCAGAACACCTTGCCCGAGCTGGTGAAGGTCAGCAGCGTATCGTGCGTGTTGACCAGCCACAGCTGTTCGATGAAATCCTCTTCCTTGGTCGCTGCCGCACTGCGGCCACGGCCACCACGACGCTGTGCGCGGTACACGCTCACCGGCTGCCGCTTCACGTAACCGGCATGCGACACGGTGACCACCACGTCTTCCGGCGCGATCAGGTCGAGGATGTCCAGGTCTTCTTCGCTGTGGCGGATTTCGGTACGACGCTCGTCGCCGAACTCGGCCTTGACGTTGACCAGCTCCTCGCGGATCACCTGCAGCAGGCGGTCGGGATCTTCCAGGATGTGGATCAGCCCGGCGATCACTTCCAGCAGCTGCTTGTACTCGTCGGTCAGGCGGTCCTGCTCCAGCCCGGTCAGGCGGTGCAGGCGCATTTCCAGGATCTGGGTGGCCTGGATCTCGGTCAGCTGGTAGCCGCCCTCGATCAGGCCCACGCCCTTGGGCAGGTCTTCCGGACGCGAGGCTTCGGCACCGGCGGCACCCAGCATCGCACCGACCAGGCCCGGCTCCCACACGCGCGCCAGCATGCGCTCGCGTGCTTCATTCGGGTTCGGCGAGGTCTTGATCAGCTCGATCATCTCGTCGATGTTGGCCAGCGCAACGGTCAGGCCTTCCAGCACGTGGGCACGGGCGCGCGCCTTGCGCAGCTCGAACACGGTGCGGCGGGTGACCACTTCGCGACGGTGGCGGACGAACGCCTCGAGCATCTGCTTGAGGTTCATCAACTGCGGGCGGCCATCGACCAGCGCCACCATGTTGATGCCGAACACCGATTCCATCTGCGTCTGCTGGTACAGGTTGTTCAGCACAACCTCGGCAGATTCACCGCGCTTGATCTCGATGTAGATGCGCATGCCGTCCTTGTCGGACTCATCGCGCAGCTCGCTGATGCCTTCGATCTTCTTTTCCTTGACCAGCTCGGCGATCTTTTCGATCAGACGCGCCTTGTTCACCTGGTAAGGAATTTCAGTGACGATGATCGATTCGCGACCGTTGTCGGCCACTTCGATATCGGCCTTGGCACGGATGCGCACGCGGCCACGGCCGGTGCGGTAGCCGGCGACGATGCCGGCGGTACCATTGATGATGCCGGCAGTCGGGAAATCCGGGCCCGGGATGTACTCCATCAGGCCGTCGACATCGATTTCCGGATTATCGATCAGCGCGATGCAGGCGTTGATCGATTCGCTCAGGTTGTGCGGCGGGATGTTGGTGGCCATGCCCACCGCGATACCAGCCGAACCATTGACCAGCAGGTTCGGGAACCGGGTCGGCATGACCGTCGGCTCCAGTTCCTTCTCGTCGTAGTTGGGCTGGAAATCGACGGTTTCCTTGTCGATGTCGGCCATCAGCTCATGCGCGAGGCGCGACATGCGCGCTTCGGTGTATCGCATCGCCGCGGCGGAGTCGCCATCGATCGAGCCGAAGTTACCCTGGCCATCGACCAGCATGTAACGCAGCGAGAACGGCTGTGCCAGGCGCACCAGCGTGTCGTACACCGACTGATCGCCATGCGGGTGGTACTTACCGATGACGTCACCGACGATACGCGCCGACTTGAAGTAGGGCTTGTTGCTGTGCGCGTTGAGTTCGTTCATCGCGAACAGCACGCGGCGATGCACCGGCTTGAGGCCATCGCGCGCATCCGGGAGCGCGCGACCCACGATCACGCTCATCGCGTAATCGAGGTAGCTCTTGCGCATCTCGTCTTCCAGGTTGACCTGGATGATTTCCTTGGCGTTTTCTGCCATTCGGGTTCCGTTGTCTGGTAGCGGTCCAGTCCGGCGCAGCCCTCTGCGGGAGGGGGTCGTGCCGGAACCTCGATTCAACCTGTGGATACTACCACAACAGGCCGTTTCCCGCCTCCCTTTACGGAGATTTTACCGGCACAAATCAGGAACTTAGAGGGTTGCCGGCCAGCGGCCGGCACTACCGGGGGCGGAGGTCACGCTGCCCCTTTCCCTGTGCCTCAACCGCCGAAGGCGGCGCGCATGTTCTCGGTGGTCGGGTTCAGGATCACCCCGCGCTCGGTCACGATGGCGTCGATCAGCTCGCCCGGGGTGACGTCGAACACCGGGTTCCAGGCGGCAATGCCCTCGGCCACGGTGCGGGTACCGCCCACGCCGTAGAGTTCGCCCGGATCACGCTGCTCGATCTCGATCTGGCTGCCATCCACGGTCTCCATGTCCACGGTCGAGGACGGCGCCACCACCATGAATTTGACACCGTGGTGGCGGGCGGCGATGGCCAGCTGGTAGGTACCGATCTTGTTGGCGGTATCGCCGTTGGCGCAGATGCGGTCTGCACCGACGATCACCCATTGCACCGCACCGGTCTTCATCAGGTGCGAGGCGGCGGAATCGGCGATCAGGGTGGCGTCGATGCCATCCTGCTGCAGTTCCCATACGGTCAGACGTGCGCCCTGCAGCCACGGACGGGTCTCGCCGGCGAACACGCGGGCGATGCGGTGCTGGGCCATGCCGGCACGGATCACGCCCAGTGCGGTGCCGAAGCCGGCGGTGGCCAGCGAGCCGGTGTTGCAGTGGGTCAGCACGCCACTGCCGGCCTCGATCAGGCCCGCGCCCAGCGCGCCCATGTGGCGGTTGGCGGCCAGGTCTTCCTCGGCGATGGCCTGCGCTTCCGCTTCCAGCAACGTCTTCCAGTCGGCGCCGGCGGCGTTCAGGCAGCGGCGCATGCGTGCCAGCGCCCAGGCCAGATTGACGGCGGTCGGGCGCGATGCGTTGAGGCGCTGCAGCGCCGGTTCCAGCTGCTGCAATGCATGCGCCCCATCGGCGGCCTGCACGTCACGTGCGGCCAGCACCACGCCCCAGGCCGCGGCAATGCCGATCGCCGGCGCACCGCGCACGGTCAGCGCGTGGATGGCGGCGGCAACCTCGTCACTGTCATGGCAGACCACATGCTCGACCACGAACGGCAGCTTGCGCTGGTCCAGCAGTTGCAGGGCATCGCCGGTCCACAGGATCGGGCGGATGTGGTCGTAACGGGCGTAGTCGATGTCAGAGGCAGTGTTCATGGGCCCATTGTAGGGCCACGCCCCACGTGGTTGGAGCCCGCCCGGACTCAATTCACCGAGAATTCGGCGCGGCAGCCGCCATCCACCCAGATCCCGTTGCGGTTCCAGCCCCAGGTGCTGCCTTCCTCGCACGGCGTGCTGGACAGCTGCTCGGAGACGACGGCACCGACCGAGATGCTGGCCCCGCAGAACCGGCGCTTCTTCGACTTCGATTCGCAGGTCAGCCGGCGTGGCACATCGACGAAGCGGCCGTCATCGTCGGCCACCTCGAAATCTCCCTGGCAGCCGCGGCTGGTCCAGACTTCGTTGCGCTTGTAGCCCCAGCCCTGCCCTTCCCGGCATGGCAGTGCCGACAGCTGCCGCAACAGACGCACGGGGGCACCGTCGAGGCGCACCGGGCAGCTCTGCGGACGACCATTGGATTCGCAGCGCACCACGCGGCGGACCAGGCGCTTGCCTTCGTTCGCGGCCGCTGCGGCACCCGCGGCACGGCGCGCGCGGAACTCGGCGCGGCAGCCCAGGGTGACCCACACGCCACTACGGTCGGTGCCCCACTCGCTGCCACGGATACAGCTGCTGTTGGAGAGCTGGCGCACAAGATCGACGCCGTTGCTGACATCGATATCGCAATGCACCCAGCCCATGTCGCGCGATTCGCAGGTCACCACTTCGCCGTCATAACCCACCTGCTGGGCAGACGCCGACGACGGCAGCCAGGCACCCCACAACGCAATGGAGTAGACCGGTACCGCGACGACCGCAAACCACTTGACCAATGCCTTCCCCAACAGGAGTGGACGAATTCCGATGCCAGTGTCCCGCATCTGCCGTGATAAGAGCATCATCCTGCTTACCGAAGCAAGCACGGAAACGCGGCAATCCGTTCAGTCTTCGATATTCAGAAAACCGCGAAGATCAGGCGTGGGCGAAGTCATAGGCCAACACGTCGGCGATGCGCGGCGTGCGATTCATCGCCATCAGCAGCCGGTCCACGCCCACCGCCACGCCGGCGCAGGCCGGCATCGAGGGCAGCGCAGCCAGCAAGGCTTCGTCCAGCGCCGGCTGCACCTGGCCGCGTTCGTGGCGGCGCTGCAGGTCACGCTGGAAGCGCGTGCGCTGCTCCTGCGCGTCGTTCAGTTCGTGATAGCCGTTGGCCAGCTCCACCGCGCCCAGATACAGCTCGAAACGCTCGGCCAGCGGCGGCGTGCCGGCACGGATGCGGGCCAGCGCCGCCTGGCTGGCCGGCCAGTCGTGGACCACGGTCATCACCGCGTCATCGAAGTGCGGCTGGATGCGGTGGGTCATCAGCAGATCCAGCCAATCGTCGCGGGTCAGCCCGACCGGGTCGATGTGCACCTCGCCCAGCGCGTTACGCAGCGCGGTCTCATCGGCCTCGAACGGGTCCACGTCCACATGCTGCTGGAACAGCTCGCGGTAGCTGAGCACGCGCAGGGTCGCACTGCGCCCGACCAGGGCCAGCGCCTGGCCGACCAGCTCGGCGGTCTCCTGCACCAACCGGTGGTGGTCCCAGCCGACCCGATACCACTCCAGCATGGTGAATTCCGGGTTGTGGCGGCCGCCGGCCTCGCCGTTGCGGAACACCCTGCCCAGTTCGTAGCAGTCGCCCACGCCTGCCGCCAGCAGTCGCTTGAGCGGATACTCCGGCGACGTGCGCAGCCAACGGCGACGGCCACCGGCATCGACATGCCCGGTGAAATCGGTATGGAAGCTGTCGATGTTCGGCTCGGTGTTGCCTGCCACCGACAGGATCGGTGTTTCCACCTCCAGCACATCGCGCTCGGCGAAGAAGCGGCGCACCAGCGCATTGAGTGCGGCACGCTGCTGCAGCGCGCGCAGCAGGGCCTCGCTCACAGGATGCCCTCCGGGCGCGGATGATCCAGCGGCAGGGTCAGCAGATCGCGGGTGTCATCGATGTAGCCACTGGCCAGGTACAGGCGCCGGGCCAGTTCGTTGTGGTGGTTCACTTCCAGCCGCAGACGGCTGACGCCACGCCCGCGAGCGCGCTGTTCGCAGATGGCCAGCGCCTGCTTGCCGCGGCCGCGGCCGCGCGCGCGGTGGCTCAGGTACAGCTCATCCAGCAGCATGAAGTGGCCGCCCTGCTCCAGGCTGAAGCCCATCGCGATCACCGCGTAGCCGACCACCTCGCCTGCCTCGTCCAGCCACAGCAGCACTTCGCCATTGCGCGGGTCGGCCAGCAGCGCATCCACGCCGCGACGCACGCGCGCATCATCGAAGTCGATCCTGTCTTCGGCGTAGAACTCGCGCATCAACGCGATCAACAGGTCCTCGTCGGCACGGGTGGCCAGGCGGAAATCCAGCGGGGCGGTCTGCATCGGTGTTCCTTTGTCTTTCATGCCGGGCGCGAGGCACCCGGCGGGGTCATCATTCGTGCTCGGCAAGGTAGGCCAGCAGGCGGTCTTCGTCCCACACCGGCACGCCCAGCGATTGCGCCTTGTCCAGCTTGGAGCCGGCCTCGGTACCGGCCACCACGAAGCTGGTCTTCTTCGACACGCTGCCGGAAACCTTGGCACCCAGCGCTTCCAGGCGTTCCTTGGCGGCATCGCGGGTGAGCTGGGCCAGGGTGCCGGTCAGCACCACGGTCTGACCATCCAGCGGGCCGGCCACGATCTCGGCCAGCGCCGGCGCCTTGGCCAGGATCTGCTGCATCGCCTTCTCGGCCGCCAGCAGCATCACACCATGGCCATCGGCATCAAGCCACTCAGCCAGGCCGCGTGCAGTGTCGTCCGGCAGGCCGGCGTTGACGAACTGGCCATGCTCGGCATCCAGCACCGCCTGAGCGCCCGGCAACGCAGCCACCAGCTTCTCCGCACGCAGGCGGGTGATGCCGGGGATTTCCGATTCGACCAGCAGTTGCGCCAGATCCAGGCCCTCGCGCAGCTTGGCGCTGGGCGCATGCACATCACTGATGCGCACCTGGCCGACCTGCAGCAGGTCATCGATGGCCTGCTGGTTGCCCTGCTGCTCGAAGAAGTGGCCAAGCGAACGCGCCACTTCACCGCCGATGTCCGGCACACGCTTGAACAACGGCCATGGCAGGTGGCGGATCAGCTCCAGGTCACCGAACCACTGCGCCAGCGCCTTGGCGGTGCTCTCGCCCACGTGCTCGATGCCAAGCGCGAACAGCAGGCGCTCCAGCGTGGCCGCACGGCTGGCGTCGATCGCCGCGATCAGGTTGTCGGCCCACTTGGTGGCGATCTTCTTCGTGTTCCATTCGAAGCTGGCCGGCTGTGCCAGCGCCTGTGCGCGCCAGCCCGGATCGTTGCCATCCAGCCTGAGCACCGCATTGAGCACCGCACCACTGCCTTCGGCGGGCAGGTGCAGCTTCAGCGCAGCGGCCAGTGCCGACGGATCCTCGGCATCCAGCACCAGCTTCAGGTGCAGCAGCTGGTCGCGGTTGAGGCGATACAGATCAGCCACGCTCCTGACGATGCCGGCGTCAACCAGGGTTTCGATGTACTTGTCGCCGAGGCCGTCGATATCCATTGCACGACGCGAAGCAAAATGGGCGATGGCCTCCTTGCGCTGCGCCGGGCAGGACAGCTCGCCCGAGCAGCGCCACGCCGCCGCACCTTCCTCGCGCACGATCTCCGAGCCGCACACCGGGCAGCGCGTCGGCATCTGCCACGGCGTGGTGCCCTGCGGGCGGCGGTCGAGAATGACGCTGACCACTTCCGGAATCACGTCACCGGCGCGGCGCACGATCACGCTGTCGCCCACGCGCACATCCAGGCGTGCGATCTGGTCGGCGTTGTGCAGCGTGGCATTGGACACGATCACGCCGGCCACCGCCACCGGCGCCAGTCGCGCGACCGGTGTGGCGGCACCGGTGCGGCCGATCTGGATCTCGATCGCCTCCACCGTGGTGCTCTGTTCCTGCGCGGGGAATTTGTGCGCGATGGCCCAGCGCGGCGCGCGCGAAACGAAGCCCATCGCCTGCTGGCCGGCACGGTCATCCAGCTTGTACACCACGCCATCGATATCAAACGGCAGGCCATCGCGGCGCTCACCGATGTCGCGGTAGTAGCCCAGCAGGCCGTCGGTGCCTTCCACCACCTTGCACAGCTCACTGACCGGGAAGCCCCAGGCACCAAGCTGGGCCAGTGTGCCCGAATGAGTATCCGGCAGCTCGCCGCCCTGCACTTCGCCAGTGCCGTAGGCGAAGAAACTCAGCCTGCGCTGCGCACTGATCTTCGGGTCGAGCTGGCGCAGCGAACCGGCGGCGGCATTGCGCGGGTTGGCCAACACCTTGCCGCCCTGCAGCCGCGCACGTTCGTTGTAGGCCTCGAAGTCGGCGCGGGCCATGTAGACCTCGCCGCGCACCTCCAGCACATCCGGCCAGTCCTTGCCGTGCAGGCGCTTGGGAATGTCACCGATCTCGCGCAGGTTGGCGGTCACGTCCTCGCCGGTACTGCCATCGCCACGGGTCGCGCCCAACACGAAATGCCCGTCTTCGTAGCGCAGGCTGATCGCCAGGCCGTCCATCTTCGGCTCGGCCGAGAACCGCAGGCTGCGACGACCCAGGCGCTCATCGATGCGGCGCACGAAATCGGCCACCTCCTCATCGCTGAAAGCATTGGACAGCGACAGCATCGGCACCGCGTGGCGCACTTCCGGGAAGCGGCCGGAGGGGCGCGCACCGACCTGCTGGGTCGGGCTGTCGGCACGGGCCAGTTCCGGGTGCTCGCGCTCCAGCGCTTCCAGCTCGCGCACCATCCGGTCGTAGTCGACGTCGGGGATCTCCGGCGCGTCCAGCTCGTGATAGGCGCGGTTGGCCTGGGCGATCTGCCGGCGAAGGTCTTCGGCGCGTTCGGCGGGGCTGGGGCTCATCGGGATCCGGTGGTTCTGGGATGGCCGGGGATTCTACCGCGCCCGGCTGTCAGCCCCTGTAACGCCACCGCCTTTTGTAGAGTCGAGCCAAGCTCGACGGGTCCTCCCTCGCTCTGGCAGGCGCCATCCACTCCCCCGCCCTGGTACGTGCCATCCACTCCCCCGCTCTGGTACGTGCCAACCACTCCCCGCTCTGGTAGGTGCCAACCTTGGTTGGCACATCTGCAGTCAAGCATGATTCGACTCCACAAAAAGCAGCTTGCCGCCCATCCCCACCGGCGCTAGCGTGCGACGGTCGCCCTTCGGAATCCTGCCCGTGACCCTGCCCGCTTCCCGTCGACGCTTCCTGCAACTGGCCGGTGCCAGCCTCGCCGTCGCCGGCAGCGGACTGCCGCAGCTCGGCCACACCCAACCCGCGACAGCCGCCGCCCCCGCCCCTGCCGAAGGCGCCGTACTACTGAACTTCAACGAATGCCCGTACGGCCCCTCGCCCGCAGCCCAGCAGGCGGCGCGCGACAGCATCGCCAGCTGCGGCCGCTACCGCTTCGACCTGGCGGGCCAAGTGCGCGATGCCTTCATTGAGCAAGCCGGCATTCCGGCCGACCATATGCGCCTCTATCCCGGCTCCAGCGAGCCGCTGAACCGCGCCGCCGTGCTATGGACCGGCCCGCAGGCGGGGCTGGTAGTGGCCGACCCGACCTTCGAGACGCTGGGCGAGGTCGCCGCCGCACACGGTGCACACGTGCAGAAAGTGCCGCTGCGCGAGGACGGTGCACACGACCTGCGTGCGATGGCCGCCGCCGCACACGCACGCCCGACCGGGCTGCTGTATGTGTGCAACCCCAACAACCCGACCGGTTCGATCAGCCCGCCGGATGAGCTCGCCTGGCTGCTGGCCCACAAACCCGCTTCCACCCGCGTGCTGGTCGACGAGGCCTACCTGCAGTACAGCGAGCAACCCAGCCTGATCACGCAGGTAGCGCAGCGCGATGACCTGATCGTGCTGCGCACGTTCTCCAAGCTGTACGGCATGGCCGGCCTGCGCCTGGGCGCGGCGGCCGCACATCCCGACCGTCTGCGCGAACTGGCCAGCCTGGGCGACAACCCGCTACCCGTGCCGGCACTGGCCGCTGCACTGGCCAGCCTGCGCGATCCGCAGTTGATTCCGCAGCGCCGCCTGCAGAATGCCAAGGTGCGGCAGGCCACCATCGCGTGGCTGGGAAAGCGTGGTTTCAGCTGCCTGCCGTCGGAAGCGAACTGCTTCGTGGTCGACGTGCAACGCGATGGCAGCGCGTTCGCCAAGGCGATGGCGGACAACGGCGTGGTGATCGGACGCAGCTGGCCGATCTGGCCACAGCGCGTGCGCGTGACCGTCGGCACCGAGGAGGAAATGGCCGCGTTCCGCAGGGCATTCGCAAAGGTGGCCGGCGTACCGGCCTGACCCTGTTGGTGGGGGCGAACCTTGGTTCGCCCTATCCACGCATGGCGTGGATCTACTGTTGTGGGTGCCGACCTGGGCCCCTGTAGAGTCGAGCCATGCTCGACTGGGGCCTTCCCTACAAGCCTGACCGCACTCAAGCGATATCCAAGCTGCCTCGGCCAGCCAATGCTGAGGCATGCCCAGTCCACGTCTCCTGAGAGGCCGTTGGTCGCAACTGCGGAACGTCTACGCGATCACCACCGTCACTCACCAGCGCCATCCGCACTTTGATGATCCACACCAGGCCGCCGTCGTTGTCGCGGGCCTGCAGTGGATTCAGCAGGAGGGCCGATGCCTTAACCTCGCATGGGCGGTCATGCCAGATCACGTGCATTGGTTGATGCAACTGCGCTCAGGAACCCTTGCCGCGTCGGTGCAGATGATGAAATCCCGCTGCAGCCGACTCATAGGCATCAACGGGCCACTCTGGCAGCGCGGTTACCATGATCACGCTGTGCGATGTGATGAGTCCCTGAGAAACCAAGCTCTGTACATCGCAGCGAATCCTGTGCGCGCCGGGCTGGCGGCACAGCTCGGCGATCATCCGTTTGCCTGGTGCCGGTGGTTAGATCGATCGCCCTAGAGGCGAGTCAGGGATGGCCGACCCTGTAGAGTCGAGCCATGCTCGACTGGGGCTTACCCGGGGATCCGCAAGTCGAGCATGGCTCGACTCTACAGAAAGGCATTTATCAACAAAGGGCCCGGTCACGATGGCTTGGTCGGTCGCTCCAAGCTTGAGTCGAGCATGGCTCGACTCTACAGTTGGGGGCTTACCAGCGCGGGGTCTTGGTCAGCGGCGGGGCCTGGTGCTGGCGGTCGTAGGCGCGCAGCTCGTCACGGATGTGCGCGATGCGCTGGCGGCCCAGGGCATTGCGGCTGTCATCCAGCACCACGCCATCCAGCAGTTCAGCCATGCGCTGCACGGTCGGCAGCATCTTCTCCCAGGCGTCCAGCGCCGTCAGCGGCGCCGGCAATGTCAGGAAGAAGGCGATCGCCGGCGTTTCCATGGCACGGATGTTGGCCATGTCGAAGCTGCCCGGCTTCATGATGCTGGCCATCGAGAAGATCGGGCCGCGCTCGGGATGGCCTTCCACAAGCCGGTGGAACACGTTCATGTGGCCGAACACCAGGCCGGTCTTCTCGGCCGCCACCACGATGTCTTCGCCACGCAGCTGTTCGCCGGCCCGGGCGGCCACGAACAGCGAGACGATCTTGTCGAAGTCCTGGGTGGCGCGCTTGCCAAGGTCGCTCGCGCCGGGGTCGGTTTCGCCCAGGCCCAGTTCCGCCTGCTCGCCTTCGCCGGGCATGCCCGGTTCGACGCGGCCCTCGGCCACGGCGACGCCGTCTTCGCCCAGTACCGGCTCGCGGCGCTCGCCGCTGGTCGGTTCCGCGCCTTCCACGCGACGCCCCTGGGGCTTCTTTTTCGGACGGCCAAACAGGAAGATCGCGGCGATCAACAGCAGGCCGGCGGCCAGGATGCCGATGCGCAACAGTGCCGTGTCGGACATTCGATAGGTTCTCCGGCTAGTTCATTCAGGTAACTAGGATGGCACGTCAGGCCGCGCCCGCCAATCGCGCGGCTTCTTCCAGGTCCACGCTGACCAGGCGGCTGACGCCCGGCTCGCGCATGGTCACGCCCGACAGCTGGTGCGCGGCCTCCATCGTCGCTTTGTTGTGGCTGACGAACAGGAACTGCACCTTTTCGCTCATTTCCTTGACCATGTTGGCCAGGCGGCCGACGTTGGCCTCGTCCAGCGGCGCGTCCACCTCGTCCAGCAGGCAGAACGGCGCGGGGTTCAGCTGGAAGATGGCGAACACCAGCGCCACCGCGGTCATCGCCTTCTCGCCGCCGGACAGCAGCGAGATGCTGGACACGCGCTTGCCCGGCGGACGCGCCATGATGGTCACACCGGTGTCGAGCAGGTCTTCACCGGTCAGTTCCAGGTAGGCGTGGCCACCACCGAACAGGCGCGGGTACAGCGCCTGCACACCAGCGTTGACACGATCGAAGGTGTCCTTGAAACGACCGCGGGTCTCGCGGTCGATCTTGCGGATCGCATCTTCCAGGGTTTCCAGCGCCGTGGTCAGGTCGGTGTGCTGCGAATCCAGGTAATCCGAGCGCTGCGAAGCCTCGCCGTACTCGTGGATGGCGGCCAGGTTGACCGGCTCCAGCCGGCGCATGCGGCCATCGATCTGGTGCACGGCCTGCTCCCAGTCACCCAGGCGGGCGTCCTCGGGCAATGCGTTGAGCACGTCCTGCAGTACGAACCCGGCCTTCTCCACCGCGCCCTGCAGGGTGTCCGCGCTGAGCACCAGCGCCTGCTGGTCCAGCTTGCGCTGCGAGATACGCTCGCGCTGGGCCAGCGCCTGTTCGTCGCGCTGGTGGCGGGTCTGTTCGTAATTGCGCAGCTCGGCGTCGATGCCGTCCAGCAGCGTGCGCGCCTCGGTCAGCACGCGATCGGCCCGCACGCGCTCTTCCAGTGCATTCTGGTGCTCGGCCTGCAGCGATTCGACCGGCGAATCACCTTCATCCAGCTGCGAATGCAGTTCGCCCAGTCGCGAATCCAGCTGCCCGCGCTGGGTACCCATGCGTTCCAACGCCTGGCTCAGTGAAGCCAGCTGCGCCCGCTGCGATTCCAGGGTCAGCGCCAACGAGTGCGAGCGCTCGCGCACCGCTCGCGCGGCGTCTCTGGCCAGGTCGCGGGCTTCGGTCAGCTGGCGGCGCTCACCCTCCAGCCGCTGCCGGGTCGATTCCAGGTCGCCCATGCTGCTGACCGCGTTCTCCAGCCGCGAGCGCGCTTCACGCGCCTGCTCGTTGTTGGCTTCCAGCGTTTCCTGCAGCTGCTTCAGTTCGCCTTCGATGCGGTCGATGCGCGTGCGCGCCGCTTCCACCTTGCCCTGCTGGCCCTGCAGCTGGCCAGCCAGTTCAGAGACCGCACGATGGGCCTGGTACAGCGCACGCTGCGCGTCTTCGCGCTGCTGCTCGGCGGCCTGCAACTGCTCACGGAAACCACTCAGCTGTTCTTCCAGCTCGGCTTCGCGATCCTGCAGTTGCTCGATCTGCTCGCGCAGCTCGTTGATCTCACGTTCGCGCAGCAGCGCGCCCTGCTGGGCCGCACCGGAGCGCGATACTCGCAGCCAGCCCTGGCCCAGGCGCTCGCCGCTCTGGGTGATGATCGAATCGCCTTCCGGAAGACTGGCCTGCAACACCTTCGCCTCGGACAGGTCCTTGGCTGCGTGCAGGTGCGCCAGCAGGCGACGGATCGCGGCCGGGCCACGCACGTGGGCCGCCAGCGAGGTCGGCGCGACCTTCAGGTCCGCGCCATCGTTGGCAACCAGTGCGATGTGGCCCTCGCCCAATTCGCCGAGGGCATCGACCAGGCTGGCCGGATCATCAACCAGCACGCCTTCGATCAATTGGCCGAGCGCGCTTTCCACCGCGTTTTCCCAGCCGGCGTCAACGTCCAGGCGTTCGCCGACACGCGCTGCCGAATCCAGTCCACGCGCCTTCAGCCACGCCACGGCAGCGCCCTGCTCCTGGCCCAGCGCGGCCTGCTGCAGGGTTTCCAGCGAAGCCAGGCGACCGCGCAGGCCGTTGGCCTGCTTGCGCAGTTCGGCCAGTTCGTTCTGGCCATTGCGCTGCTGTTCCTGCACTTCCGCCACGCCCTGCTTGCGCAGCTCGACGTCTTCGCTCAATTCATCCAGCGCGGTCTTCTGCGTGTCGTGCTGCAGGTGCAGCTGCTCGAAAGCTTCTTCCAGCGCGTCCACGTCCAGCCCGGCGCGCTCAGCGGCCAGGGCCTCGCGACGGCGGTCGGCATCGAGGATCTGCTTGTCCAGGTAGTCCACGCGCGTGCGCTCGACATCTCCGGCGCGCGAGGCCTCCGAACTCTGCGAAGTGTGCTGTTCCCAGCGCTGCTGCCAGCTGGCCAGCCGGTCTTCGGCCTCGCGCAGGCTTTCCTGCTTTATCTCGTTTTCTTCCTGCAGCTCCTCCAGCTGCGGGGTGGCGGCCTCGACCGCTTCGCGCAGCACCATCAGCTTGGCCTCGTCGCCGCTGATGTGCTGGCCCAGTTCGGCCAGTGCCTGGCGGGTCTCGTCGCGCGCCTTGTGCAGGCGCTGCGACAGCTCGCGCTGGTGCTGGATCTGCTGTTCCAGGCGCGCCAGCGTGCTGCCGACCTGGTAGACCGTAGCCTGCGCGGTGTTGAGCGCATCGGCGGCCTCTTCGCGTCGAACGCGCGAGGTCTCGATGCGGGCCTCGGCGTCACGCTGGTCGGCGATCAGCTGCTGCAGCTTCGTCTCTTCCTGCGACAGCCCTTCGCGCAGCTTGGACAGGCGACCGTCCAACCCGCGGAACTCCAGGGCCTTCCACTCGGCATCCTTGACCCGGCGCTCTTCCTGCAGGGCCTGGTACTGCTCGGCCTGCTTGGCCTGGCGCTTGAGGTGTTCGAGCTGCTTGCTGATCTCGTCGCGCAGGTCGCCCAGCCGGTCCAGGTTCTCGCGGGTGTGGCGGATGCGGGTCTCGGTTTCCTTGCGGCGCTCCTTGTACTTGGAGATGCCGGCCGCCTCCTCCAGGTACACGCGCAGGTCTTCCGGGCGCGCCTCGATGATCTGGCTGATCATGCCCTGTTCGATGATCGAGTAGCTGCGCGGGCCCAGACCGGTGCCGAGGAACAGGTCGGTGATGTCGCGCCGGCGGCATTTGGTGCCGTTGAGGTAATAGTTGCTGGTGCCGTCGCGGCTGACCGTGCGCTTGACCGAGATTTCGTTGAACGAGGCGTATTCGCCGGAGATCGTGTGGTCCGAATTGTCGAAGATCAGCTCGACGGTGGCCTGCGAGACCGGCTTGCGGGCATTGGAACCGGAAAAGATCACGTCGGTCAGCGAGTCGCCGCGCAGGCGGCTGGCCGAACTCTCGCCCATGACCCAGCGCACGGCGTCGATGATGTTCGACTTGCCGCAGCCATTGGGCCCCACCACGCCGGTCATGTTGGTCGGCAGGTGCAGGGTGGTCGGATCGACGAACGACTTGAAGCCGGACAGCTTGATCGTGGAAAGACGCATGGCGTGATTGGGTTCCAACAGGCGCTTTGGGGGCGTCCGTATTGTGGATGTCAGGTCAGCCAGCACCTCAAGCCATTGATTTCAAAAGAATTCAATGAAGCCAAGGGTGACACAATGGAATGAGTATAACGGCGCGAATGTTCCACGGGCGGGATGACCGGCCGAGAATGCCCGTACACGTACTCCGTTTCACGCTTGAATGTCGCTTTCGGACCGCGCAGCCCCCTCCCCAATGAGCCAAATATTTGATTTTAAAATGTATTTTTTGAGTCAGCCTAGCCAGCCACGTCTCTAGGCTGCAGCATGGACCGATGAACAGCCCCAGCCAGCCTTCCTACCAGGAGCTGAAGTTTGAGCACCTTGGCCAAGCCCGGAATCGCGCCTTTCTTGGAGGCAATCCATACCTGCCTCCCGATACTCCCTGGCCTTGCGACGCAAAGGCGAAGCCGATGCTTCATCTTGCGAGCCTGCCTGCACCCTTCGTTCAAACGCATGCCCAGAAGATCGAAATCAGAGCTGATCTCTGCGTGTCGATCTTCACGCCTTATGACGTTATTGACGATGCCTACATCGAAACCGCTCTACTGACTGGCGGACGTGTCATCGCTTACGCACCCCACGAATCCGGTCCAGACAGCGCAGCGCCCCCTTTTTATCCGCGCCTGATCACCACTGCCACGGCCTCCATCCCTGATGACGCCGCGAACGGAATCGCCAAGATTGGCGGAATTCCCGTCTGGCTTCAGGACGATTGCACCGATGGACGGGAATTCATCCTCCAGATCAACGGCTCCCGATTGAACCGGGCAGCACCCACGCACCGAGGAATTCTGGTCGGCGGAATGGGTTATCTGTTGCTTGATCGCAACATTCCCTCACCTTCGATGGACTGCGGTCGATTCGTCATCCAGACGACCTGAGCAATCAGTCGAGCACGCCTCGACTCTATATGTCCAACATTCGCCCAAAACAAAACGGGCACCCTTGCGGGCGCCCGTTCTGCGGTGATGCCAGGCCTTGCGGCGTGGGATCAGGCTTCGGCGACGACGACGACCTTGACGGTGGTCTCGACGTCGGCGTGCAGGTGGACCAGCACGTCGTATTCGCCGATGTTGCGGAAGGCGCCTTCGCCCAGGATGACTTCGCTCTTGCTGACCGGCAGGCCGGCAGCGGTGAAGGCATCGGCGATTTCGCGGGCGCCGACCGAGCCGTACAGCTTGCCTTCGGTCGAAGCGTTGGCCGGGATGGTCACGCTCGCACCTTCCAGCTTGGCCTTGCGGGCGTCAGCGTCGGCGTGGATGGCCTGGGCCTTGGCTTCGTATTCGGCGCGCTTGGCTTCGAACTCGGCCTTGTTGCTCTCGGTGGCCGGCACGGCCTTGCCCTGCGGCACGAGGAAGTTACGGCCGTAACCCGGCTTCACGTCGACCAGGTCGCCCAGGTTGCCGAGGTTGGTGACTTTCTGCAGGAGGATCAGCTGCATGGTATTGCTCCAGATGAGTTATTCGTTAGCGAGGCGATGCCCCGCAACAAAGGCTGTCCGAATAGCTGGCACAGCGGGGGCGGCACCGGGCCGCCCCGCCGGGCATCAGACGTCGTGGTTGTCGGTGTACGGGATCAGGGCCAGGAAGCGAGCGCGCTTGACGGCGGTCGCCAGCTGACGCTGGTACTTCGACTTGGTACCGGTGACGCGGCTCGGCACGATCTTGCCGTTCTCGGTCAGGTACTGGCGCAGGGTGTTGAGATCCTTGTAGTCGATCTCCTTCACACCTTCAGCCGTGAACTTGCAGAACTTGCGGCGACGGAAGAACTTGGACATGGGAAGGCTCCTTAGGCGGCGGAAGCGGCGTCGTCGCCGGCTTCGTTGTCAGCGGTGGTGGTGGACTCGCCTTCTTCGTCGTCACGACGACGGCGCTCACCGCGCTCCGGCTTGTCACCCTTCTCGTCCTTGCTCTTCATGATCAGCGACTGCTCGGTGTCAGCCTCGTCACGCTTGATGACCAGGTTGCGCAGCACGGCGTCGTTGAAGCGGAAGCTTTCGGTCAGCTCGTTCAGCACGGCCTGGTCGGCTTCGATGTTCAGCAGCACGTAGTGGGCCTTCACCAGGTTCTGGATCGGGTATGCCAGCTGGCGGCGGCCCCAGTCTTCCAGACGGTGGATGGTGCCGTTGCCGTTCTCGACCAGCGACTTGTAGCGCTCGATCATGGCCGGGACCTGCTCGCTCTGGTCCGGGTGGACCATGAACACGATTTCGTAATGACGACTCATGTTTTTTCTACCTTTCGGATGTGGCCTCGCGGCCGGACAGCCCCCCGCCGTTGAGACCGCGGTGGGGCAAGGATTCCCGCCAGGGAGGCAGGAAGCCGCGCATTATGGCGCAGATGGGGTGGCCGGGCAACCGGCGGGCCACAGGGCAACCTGAACCGGGCTACCCCAGATCCACATGAAGGCGGTGCTGGCCGCATTCCAGGCACTGGAACAGGCAGCCAATCATCTCCCCGTCCCGGCTCAGGTGTTCAAGCACCCAGTCGGCGTCGCGCGGATTGACCTCGACCACGTCGGGCCGGACCTCGTCGAGGATGGGCTGGAGGTCCTCGCTACCGGCGTAACCGAGGAAGGCGCAGGGCCGCTCACAATGGCTGAGCCAGACCGACTGCTGCCAGGACGAGTAGCCCGGGGTGCGCTCGCAGATCTCCAGCAGCAGCTCGCGGGCGATGGTCGGCGGCGGATCGGCCGGATCCGGGGATACCCCCTCGATATCGCTCCAGCCGGTGAATTCACCCTCGTAACTGGCCGCCGCCCTGCCATCGGCGATACACCAGGGGCACAGGTAATCGGGGCTCAGAACGGAGTAGAACGGCCCCCGGTAGCGCAGTGTGCGCGGCTGACCACAGCAGTCGCAGACCCCGTCGACCTCTTCGAAGGAGAGGGCGTAGGCGTTGGGGTGATAAATGAAAAGCGGTCGTTCCATCCGTGGATCCCTTCCCTGCCGACCAAGGTCGGCATCTACCACCGCCCGGCCATGCCCGGCGGACGCCAGAACCAGCCCTCAGGCCTTGTCGGCGTCGGTGGTGAAGCTTTCACCGCAGCCACACTCGGCGGTGGCGTTCGGGTTGCTGAACGTGAACGTTTCGCTCAGGCCGTGCTTGCCGAAGTCGATCACGGTGCCGTCCACCAGCGCCAGGCTCTTGGCGTCGACGTAGATCTTCACGCCGTCCTGGTCGAACACGGTGTCGCCCTCGCGCTCGTCGCGGGCCAGGTCGGTGATGTGACCCCAGCCCGAGCAACCGGTCTTGGTCACGCCGAAACGCAGGCCCAGCGCGCCGGGGGTCTGGGCGACAAAGCGCTGCACGCGCTCGAAGGCAATGGGGGTCAGGCTGACGGCCATGGGGCTACTCCAGAGGTACGGGGACATTATAAGGAGCCGTTGCCACGAAAAATGCCTCGCAAGCAGAACGCTGCAACCGGTAAACTCCCGTGTTCACAGATCGAGTCGATCAGCAGAGGATTCAAGTCATGACGGTGGTCAGCGTTGAACATGCGCTTGCCGGGAAGATCCCGGAAGGCGGCGAAGTCACAGTACGCGGATGGGTGCGCACGGTGCGCGGTTCAGCGAATCTGGCTTTCGTGAATGTGAGCGACGGCTCCTGCTTCGCGCCGATCCAGGTCGTGGCCGGCGACAGCCTGGCCAACTTCGATGAGATCAAGCGCCTGACCAGCGGCTGCTCGGTCATCGCCACCGGCACCCTGGTGAAGTCGCAGGGCAAGGGCCAGTCATTCGAGATCCAGGCCAGCACGCTGGACGTGGTCGGCTGGGTCGAAGATCCGCTCACCTACCCGATCCAGCCCAAGCCGATGTCGCCGGAGTTCCTGCGCGAAGTGGCGCACCTGCGCCCGCGCACCAACCTGTTCGGCGCGGTCACCCGCATCCGCAACTGCCTGGCCCAGGCCGTGCACCGTTTCTTCCACGAGAACGGCTTCAACTGGATCAGCACCCCGATCATCACCACCTCCGACGCCGAGGGCGCCGGCCAGATGTTCCGCGTGTCCACCCTGGACATGGTGAACCTGCCGCGTGACGAAAAGGGCGCGATCGACTTCAGCCGCGACTTCTTCGGCAAGGAAACCTTCCTGACCGTGTCCGGCCAGCTGAACGTCGAGGCCTACTGCCTGGCGCTGAGCAAGGTCTACACCTTCGGCCCGACCTTCCGCGCCGAGAACAGCCACACCACCCGCCACCTGGCGGAGTTCTGGATGATCGAGCCGGAAATCGCCTTCGCCGACCTGGCCGAAGACGCGCGCCTGGCCGAAGAGTTCCTGAAGTACCTGTTCCGCGCGGTGCTGAACGAGCGTGGCGACGACCTTGCCTTCATCGCCGAGCGCGTGGACAAGAACGCGATCACCAAGCTGGAAGACTTCATCAATGCGCCGTTCGAGCGCATCGACTACACCGATGCGGTCAGCCTGCTGCAGAAGTCCGGCAGGAAGTTCGACTTCCCGGTCGAATGGGGCCTGGACCTGCAGACCGAGCACGAGCGCTGGCTGACCGAAGAACACGTCGGCCGCCCGGTGGTGGTAACCAACTATCCGGAGCACATCAAGGCCTTCTACATGCGCCTGAACGACGACGGCAAGACCGTTGCCGCGATGGACGTGCTGGCCCCGGGCATCGGCGAGATCATCGGCGGCAGCCAGCGCGAAGAGCGCCTGGACGTGCTGGACGCGCGCATGGCCCAGTTCGGCCTGGATCGTGAGCACTACAGCTGGTATCGCGATTTCCGCCGCTATGGTTCGGTGCCGCACGCCGGCTTCGGCCTGGGCTTCGAGCGCCTGGTGGTCTACGTCTGTGGCCTGTCCAACATCCGCGATGCGATCCCCTACCCGCGCGCCCCGGGCAGCGCGGACTTCTAAGCCCCACACGACCACGGAGGTACCGCTCCCATGACCCTGTTCTTCGCCCTCTGTTTCGTCGGCGTTGCAGTGGCCGGGTTCAGTGCCTTCGTGATCTTCTGGCCGCTGACCCTGGTGCACGTACGCGACCGCCATCCGGCGCTCGCCGAGCGCTTCGGCAGTGGCGCCTTCCTCAAGCCCGATGCCCTGGCCTGGCTGCTGCGCCGTGACTATCGCCAGCAGCCGGACCGCTCGCTGTCCGGGCTGGCGACGCCGGCCTGGGTATCGCTGCTGACCCTGCTGGCCGGACTGGGCATGGCCGCCCTGCTCTGGCTGGCCTCGCTCTGGTAACACATCCATGAATGACATCACCGCCTCGCGCGACAGCTGGTGGCTGGCCAGCCTCGGCAACACCCTGATCTGGGCGCGCCTGCGCGTGCGCCCGGCCGGCACCGCCGAAGTGCTCGACAGCGATGGCAACACGCTGAGCTATGACAGCGAAGACACCGCGCGTTCGCAGCTGTTCGACGCCGAATTCGTCGAGTACGACGGCCTCGACGAGGAAGACGCACTGGTGCGCGGCTTCAGCCTGCACGAAGTGCAGCCGCCGCAGGCCGACAGCGATGAGGGCCTGCGTGGTCGCATGATCCAGTCGCTGGGCGGGCGCGCCTGACCCCTGCATGTTCACCCCGCGCGCCTTCGCCGAGACCGATCTGCTCTGGCTGGACCGCCTGCTGGCGCGCGACCCGTTCGTTACCGTGCTCACGCCCGGCAGCAATGGCCTGCCGGAGCTGACCCGGATGCCGGTGCTGTACCGGCGTGACGGCGACCAGATCGAACTGCGCGGCCACTGGGCGCGCGCCAACCCGCAGTCGCGCCACCGCGGCGCGGCCAAGGTACTGATCGATGGTCCGCATGGCTACGTCTCGGCCAGCTGGTATCCGGACAAGGAACCCGCTGCGCGGGTACCCACCTGGAACTACGCCGCCGCCGAGCTGTGTGGCCAGCTGCAGACCTTCGACGATACCGAGGCGCTGGCCGAACTGGTCGGCGCGATCAGCGACCGCTTCGAAGCCAGTGTCGGCCAGGCCTGGCAGTTCGATGCCACGCGTGCCGAACATGGCCCGGAGCTGCGCGCCATCGTCGGCTTCCGTTTCCAGGTCGAACAGGTGCAGCTGAAGCTCAAGCTGAGCCAGAACCATCCCGATGCCAACCAGCGCGCCGTGATCGCCGAGCTGGAACAGCTGGGCACCCCCGCTTCCACCGAGTTGGCGCAGTGGATGCGCTGGCACCGCGAACAGGCCGCCCGCAGCGACTGAACGCCCCAGATTCCCGCAGCGCCGCAGCCGGATGGTTGCGGCGCGCCCCCACCCGACGCCAGGGACCCATTCATGAAAGACATCCACAAACTGCTGCAGAACAACCGCGACTGGGCTGACCGCATCGAGAAGGAAGACCCCGAGTTCTTCCACCAGCTCGCCAAGCAGCAGCACCCCGAGTACCTGTGGATCGGCTGTTCCGATTCGCGCGTGCCGGCCAACCAGATCATCGGCATGGCCCCGGGTGAAGTGTTCGTGCACCGCAACGTCGCCAACGTGGTCGCGCACACCGACCTGAACTGCCTGAGCGTGGTGCAGTACGCGGTGGACCAGCTGAAGGTGAAGCACATCCTGATCGTCGGCCACTACGGCTGCGGCGGCGTGCATGCCTGCCTGCACAACACCCGCGTCGGCCTGGCCGACAACTGGCTGCGCCACGTGGGCGACGTGATGCAGAAGCACACCGGCATCCTCGATGCGATCGAGACCGACGAGCTCAAGCACGCACGCCTGTGCGAACTGAACGTGATCGAGCAGGTGGCCAACCTGTGCCGCTCGACCATCGTGCAGGACGCCTGGGCCCGCGGCCAGAAGCTGATGGTGCACGGCTGGGTCTACAGCCTGAAGGACGGACGCGTGCGCGAGATGGGCATCGACGTCGGTTCGCAGGAAGAGCTGCAGCCTGCGTATGAAAAGGCCCTGTCCTACGTCCCGCGCAAGGGCAAGCGCGACTGATCCCTGACGGATGACCACCATGCTCGCTTCGCCGATCAACCTGCACGCCTGGATCGAAGAAAACCGCCACCTGCTGAAGCCGCCGGTGGGCAACAAGATGATCGATAACGGCGATTTCATCGTGATGGTGGTGGGCGGGCCGAACTCGCGTACCGACTACCACTACGACGAAGGCCCGGAGTGGTTCTACCAGCTCGAAGGTGAGATGGTGCTGAAGGTGCAGGAAGACGGCGCGGTGCGCGACATTCCGATCCGTGCCGGCGAGATCTTCCTGCTGCCGGCAAAGGTGCCGCACTCGCCGCGGCGCCCGCCCGGCGGTGTCGGCCTGGTGGTCGAGCGCAAGCGCCTGCCGCATGAGATGGACGGCGTGATCTGGCACTGCGAGCGCTGCAACCACAAGCTGCACGAAGAATTCTTCCCGCTGCAGAACATCGAGACCGACCTGCCCAAGGTGTTTGCGCGCTATCACGCCAACCTGGAACTGCGTACCTGCAGCGAGTGCGGGCATGTGGACCCGCTGCCGGCGCCAGCGGTGGGCTGAGCCATCGAACGGTAGTTGCCCACCTTGGTGGGCGCTTGCTTGTACGTGCGCCAACCAAGGTTGGCGACTACCGGGTCATGCGGCGCGGGTGCCGGGTTGGCAGCTACCGGGCCATGCCCCAGGCGCTACACTGGCGATCCCGTTGCAGCCTGTTGCCCGACCATGTCCGACCTGCTCAGCCGCACCCACGCCATTGCCCTGGACGCCGCCGATCCGCTGCGCCCGCTGCGCAATGAATTCCTGATTCCGCGCCACGGTGGCGGCGAGCAGACCTACTTCGTCGGCAACTCGCTGGGCCTGCAGCCGCGCGGCGCGCAGGCAGCGGTGCAGGAAGTGATGAAGCAGTGGGGCGAACTTGCGGTGGAAGGCCACTTCACCGGCCCCACGCAGTGGCTGTCCTACCACCGCCTGGTGAGCGCGCAGCTGGCCCGCGTGGTCGGCGCGCTGCCCAGCGAAGTGGTGGCGATGAACACGCTGAGCGTGAACCTGCACCTGATGATGGTCAGCTTCTACCGGCCGACGGCCGAGCGTCCGGTGATCCTGATGGAAGCCGGCGCATTCCCGACCGACCGCCACGCAGTGGAAGCACAGATCCGCTTCCATGGCTTCGACCCGGCCGAATGCCTGGTGGAAGTGCAGCCGGACGAAGCCAATGGCACGATCTCGCTGAACGCCATCGAGGGCGCCATCACCGAATACGGCCCGCGCTTGGCGCTGGTGTTGTGGCCCGGCGTGCAGTACCGCACCGGCCAGGCCTTCGACCTGGATGCGATCACCCGCGCCGCACGCCTGCAGGGCGCACGCATCGGCTTCGACCTGGCGCACTCGGTCGGCAACCTGCCGCTGCGCCTGCATGACGTGGCCCCTGATTTCGCCGTGTGGTGCCATTACAAGTACCTCAACAGCGGCCCAGGCGCGGTTGCCGGCGCCTTCGTGCACGAGCGCCACCACCGCGACACTACCCTGCCGCGCTTTGCTGGCTGGTGGGGCCATGAGGAATCCACCCGCTTCCAGATGGCACCGCAGTTCACGCCGGCCATCGGTGCCGAAGGCTGGCAGCTGAGCAATCCGCCAATCCTCGGTCTGGCGCCGCTGCGCGCCTCGCTGGACCTGTTCGAGCGCGCCGGCATGGAGGCGCTGCGCAGCAAGTCGCTGGCACTGACCGGCATGCTGGAAGCACTGGTCCGTGCGCGCCTGTCCGGCGTGCTGGACATCATCACTCCGGCCGAGCCGCAGCGCCGTGGCTGCCAGTTGTCGCTGCGCGTGATCGGTGGCCGCGAGCGCGGCCGTGCGCTGTTCGAGCATCTGCGCGGCATCGGCGTGCTCGGCGACTGGCGCGAACCCGACGTGATCCGCATCTCGCCCACCCCGCTCTACAACCGCTACCTGGACGTGCACCACTTCGTCGAGGAAGTGGAAGCCTGGGCCGGCCTCTAAGTCGGCCCCTCCCCTACTGCTGGACAGTTCGTTGATCGCACACGCTTCCCGCTCGTTGAGCATTATCGGTGCCGGCCTCGCCGGGTCCCTGCTGGCCATCCTGCTGTCACGCCAGGGCTGGCGCATCACCCTGTACGAACGCCGCGGCGATCCGCGCGTGGCCGACTACGAGAGCGGCCGCTCGATCAACCTGGCGTTGGCCGAGCGTGGGCGCAACGCACTGCGCCAGGCCGGCGTGGAAGACGAGGTGATGGCACGTGCGGTGATGATGCGCGGGCGCATGGTGCATCCACGCGACGGCGAGCCGCAGCTGCAGCGCTATGGCCGCGACGACAGCGAAGTGATCTGGTCGATCCACCGCAGCGACCTGAACACCACGCTGCTGGAGCTGGCCGAACAGGCTGGCGCCACCGTGCACTTCCATCGCCGCCTGCACACCGTCGATTTCGATGCGGGTTACGCACGCTTCATCGATGACCGTGACGACAGCCCGCACGATATCCGTTTCGACACCCTGATCGGTGCCGACGGTGCCGGTTCGGCACTGCGTGCGGCGATGAACCGGCGCGCGCCGCTGGGCGAGGACATCGCCTTCCTCGACCACTCCTACAAGGAGCTGGAGATCCCGCCGGCTGCCGATGGCAGCTTCCGCATCGAGCGCAATGCGCTGCACATCTGGCCGCGCGGCCACTACATGTGCATCGCCCTGCCCAACCACGAAGGCACCTTCACCGTCACCCTGTTCCTGCCCAACCAGGGCGATCCCAGCTTCGCCACGGTCAATACCGGGGCGCAGGCCGAGGCGCTGTTCGCGCGCGAGTTCGCCGACACCCTGCCGTTGATCCCGAACCTGCGCGCGGACTGGGAGCAGCATCCACCGGGCCTGCTTGGCACGCTCACCCTGGAACGCTGGCACCAGCAGGGCCGCGCGGTGCTGATCGGCGACGCCGCGCATGCGATGGTGCCGTTCCACGGCCAGGGCATGAACTGCGCGTTCGAGGACTGCGTTGCGCTGGCCCGCCACCTGATGGAGGCGGATGATCTGGAAGGCGCGTTCGCCGCGTTCGAAGCCGAGCGCAAGCCGAATGCACGTGCCATCCAGCAGATGGCACTGGAGAACTACCTGGAGATGCGTGACCGCGTGGCCGATCCCGCCTTCCTGCTGCAGCGCGAGCTGGAACAGGAACTGCAGCGGCGCTGGCCGACCCGATTCGTACCGCACTACACGATGGTCACCTTCCTGCACACGCCGTACGCCGAAGCGCTGCGCCGCACTGATCTCCAGCGCGAGATGCTGGTGGCGGCCACCGCAGGTCACGATTCACTGGACAACATCGACTGGGCCGCACTGGAAGCACAGATCCACGCCCAGCTGCCGGTCCTGGAGGGCGCGCACTGATGGCTGACAGCTTCCTGTTCTACGACCTGGAAACCTTCGGGCAGGACCCGCGGCGCACGCGCATCTCGCAGTACGCCGCGATCCGCACCGACGCCGACCTCAACGAAATCGACACCCCGGTCAGCTTCTTCGTGCGCCCGGCCGATGACCTGCTGCCCTCACCGATGGCCACCCTGGTCACCGGCATCACCCCGCAGCAGGCACTGGCCGAGGGCATCAGCGAGGCCGAAGCCTTCGATCGCATCAACGAGCAGCTGTCGCGCCCCGGCACCTGTGCGCTGGGCTACAACACGCTGCGCTTCGACGATGAGTTCGTACGCTACGGGCTGTTCCGCAACTTCCACGACCCATACGAACGCGAGTGGCGCAACGGCAATTCGCGCTGGGACCTGCTGGACATGCTGCGGCTGATGCGCGCCATGCGTCCGGAGGGTATCCAGTGGCCGCTACGCGAGGACGGCGCCACCTCGTTCAAGCTCGAACACCTGGCCGAAGCCAACAACGTGCGCGAAGGCGATGCGCACGAAGCGCTGTCCGACGTGCGCGCCACCATCGGCATGGCGCGGCTGTTCAAGCAGTCGCAGCCACGCCTGTGGGACTACGCCCTGAAGCTGCGTGACAAGCGCTTCGTCGGCAGCCTGCTGGACGTGGCCGCGATGAAGCCGGTACTGCACATTTCCATGCGCTACCCGGCCAGTCGCCTGTGCGCGGCCCCGGTGCTGCCGCTGGCCGCGCACCCGACCATCAACAACCGGGTGATCGTGTTCGACCTGGATGGCGAGATCGACGACCTGCTGGAACTGCCGGCCGAGGTGATCGCGCAGCGCCTGTACATGCGCGCCAGTGAACTGCCCGAAGGCGTGGCGCGGGTGCCGCTGAAGGAAGTGCACCTGAACAAGGTGCCGGCGCTGATCGCCTGGAACCACCTGCGCGCCGATGACCACGCACGCCTCGGTCTGGACGTGGCCGCGATCGAGGCCAAGGTGGAACGCCTGCGCGCGTTCGCCCCGCAGCTGGCCGAGAAGGCCCGGCAGGTCTACAACCAGCCCCGCGCCGCCACCGTGGCCGACGTCGATGCCTCGCTCTACGACGGCTTCCTCGGCAATGGCGACAAGCCGCTGCTTGCGCTGGCACGCACCACCGCACCGGAGCAGCTGGCCGCGCTGGAAGGCCGCTTCCGCGACCCGCGCCTGCCGGAGCTGCTGTTCCGCTACCGCGCGCGCAATCATCCCGACAGCCTCGCGCCGGCTGAACGCCAGCGCTGGCAGGATTACCGCCGCCAGCGCCTGCTCGGAGACGGCGGGCTGGGCGAACTCAACCTGCCCCAGTACCAGCAGCAGCTCGATGCACTGGCCGCCGAAGCGCCCGACGATGCGCGGCGCCAGGCCCTGCTGCAATCGCTGCGCGACTGGGGCCAGCACCTGCAGGAGACCTTGTGAGTACCTATTTTTCGGACGCCAGCTTCAAGTTCCTGCGCAGTCTGGCGCGGCATAACGACAAGGCATGGTTCAACGACCACCGCCAGCAGTACGAAGACCACGTGCGGCAGCCGTTCCTGCGCCTGCTGGGCGACCTTCAGCCGGCGCTGGCCGAGGTCAGCGACCACTTCCGCGCCGATACCCGCGGCGTCGGCGGCTCGCTGTTCCGCATCCATCGCGACGCGCGCTTCTCCAACGACAAATCCCCGTACAAGACCTGGCAGGGTGCACGCCTGTTCCATGAGCGCCGCCGCGAGGTGGCCGCGCCCTCGTTCTACGTGCACCTGCAGCCAGGCGAGAGCTTCGTCGGTGCCGGCCTGTGGCATCCGGAACCGGAGACCCAGCGCCGCGTGCGCCACTTCATCCTCGACAACCCGGGCAGCTGGAAGGCCGCAGCGCATGCACCGGCCCTGCGCAAGCGCTTCGACTTCGAAGAGAGCGAGAAGCTGGTGCGTCCGCCGCGCGGCTTCCCGGCCGACTTCGAATTCATCGATGACCTCAAGCACCGCAACTGGGTGATGTGGCGCTCGCTGGACGACGCCACCATGACCGGCCCGCGCCTGCTGTCCACGCTGGGCAAGGATCTGGCCGGGCTCGGCCCGTTCGTCGACTATCTGTGCGCGGCGCTGGACCTGGAGTTCTGATGCCGTTGGCACAGCAACGTCGCACGCTGGGCCGCACCGGCCTGGCGGTTTCGCCGGTGGGCCTGGGCTGTTCCGGCTTCTGGGGGCATCGCCGCTTCCCGGAACAGTCGGCCGCGCTCGTGGTCGAGCATGCACTGGCACAGGGCGTGAACCTGTTGGACACCGGCCACAACTATTCCGGTTTCCACGCCGAGCCGCGACTGGGCCGCATCCTGCGCCCGTTGCTGAAGCGATACCCGCGCGAGTCGCTGGTGATTTCCAGCAAGGGCGGCACACTGACCGGCCAGGCCGGCGTCAGCGGCGCCGAGCAACGCAATTTCTCGCCGGCAGCCATCACCGCCAGCTGCGAGGCCTCGCTGCGCAACCTCGGCCTGGATTACCTGGATATCTACCAGCTGCACGGTGCCAGCCAGCACGACATCAACGATGACCTGCTGGCCGCACTGCAACGCCTGCGCGAACGCGGGCTGATCCGGCACACCGGCATCAATACGCACACGGCATCGACCCTGCGCTGGATGATCGACCATCCCATGCTGTTCGACGTGGTGCTTCTGGACTACAACGCCCTGCAGCAGGACCGTGAACCCCTCATCGACCAGTTGCATGCGGTGGGCATCGGCGTGCTGGCCGGCACCGTGCTGGCGCAGGGCCATCTGCTGCCACCACGCCCGCGCCTGCCACGACCGGCGGATGCCTGGTACCTGGCCAGGGCCTGGCTCAAGCCGAGCAGCCGTCAACTGATGCGCAGCGCACGCAATATGCGGAAGGCACTCGCCGCCATCCGCAGCCAGCGCCCGGCCCAGACCGCGTTTGCCTACGCGCTCGGCCATCCCGGCGTAGCCAGTGGCATCTTGGGCACCACCCGCACCGGCAGCCTGGACGAAGTGCTGGCGACGCGGCTTGAGGCACTGACCGCAGCCGAACGCCAACAGCTGGTGAGCGCCTTCGGTGATGGCGGCGGATCACCCAGTCATTGAGTCTTCACCCCATGCTGCTGCGGTTGCGGCAGTCTGGGCGGCATGAAGAAACTCACCGCACTCGTTGTGCTGCTGGTCCTGGCCTTGGCCGCCTGGTGGTTCGGCGGCCCGTACATGACCGTCAATGGCCTGTCCAAGGCCATCGAACAGCGCGACACCGCGCGCCTGGAGCGTTACGTCGATTTCCCGCGCGTGCGCAGCAGCCTGCGCGCGCAGCTCAATGACTATCTGGTGCGCCAGGCCGGCCCGGATGTGGCGGCAAGCCCGTTCGGTGCCCTGCTGTACGGGCTGGGCGACCAGCTTGGTGGTGCCGCGGTGGACACCATGGTGACCCCGACCGGGATCGGCGCGATGCTGCAGGGCCACGTGCTGTGGAAGCGTGGCCGCAATGAACTACAGGGCGGCGATGCCTTCGGCCCGACCGAACCCGCGCGCCCGCTGAAGCATGCCGAACATCATTTCGAAGCGCTGGACCGCTTCGTGATCGATGTCGATCGCGGCCCCGGCCAGCCCCCCTTGAAGGTGGTGCTGGAACCGCAGGGCCTGCGCTGGAAGGTGGTGGACCTGCAGCTGGGGATGTCCGGCAGCCCGTGACGGGTCATGCCCTTCGATGGCGCTGCTTTCGGTAGGTGCCCACCTTGGTGGGCATGGATGCACGCCAACCAAGGTTGGCGACTACCGGGGCATGGCGCTCTGGTAGATGCTCACCTTGGTGGGCATGGATCCAGAATCGCGCCAACCCAGGTTGGCAACTACCAGAGCCTACCCCTCGTTGGCGACACCATGCGGTACGTGGCCGGCGGCCACATGCTCGCGGGCGCTGTCGATGTTGTGCTGCGAATCATCGAAGAAGATGTCGGCACCGAACGCCTGCAGGAACGGCCCCTTGTGGCGCCCTCCGAGGAACAGCGCCTCGTCCAGGCGCACGCCCCACTCGCGCAGGGTGCGGATCACCCGCTCATGCGCCGGTGCCGATCGCGCGGTGACCAGCGCGGTACGGATCGGCGCACTGTCGCCGGCCGGGAACACTTCCTGCAGCGTGTGCAACGCCGACAGGAAGCCACGGAACGGCCCGCCGCTGAGCGGCTCGCGGGCCCGCTCGCGCTCGTGGCGGCCAAAGGCTTCCACGCCCTGCTCGCGCGAAATGCGCTCACTCTCGTCACCGAAGATCACGGCGTCACCGTCGAAGGCGATGCGCAGCTGACCGGCCGGGCGACCGGTATCGATCTGATCGGCCGCCGCGGCGGCGGTTTCGCCCGGCGGCTTGGGCAGGATGGTCGCCGCCGCGATGCCATGGCGCAGCGCGCTGCGCACCGATTCCGGGTTGGCCGACAGGAACAGGTCGGTGCCGAACGGCTTCACGTACGGCCAGGTCGGCTCGCCGGCGGTGAACGTCGCGCGGATGATGCCCAGGCCGTAGTGCTGGATCGAATTGAAGATGCGCAGGCCGGTATCGGCCGAATTGCGCGACAGCAGGATCACCTCGACCCGCGGGTTCTCCGGGCTGGCGCCCTGGTTCAGCGCCAGCAACTTGCGCACCACCGGGAAGGCCACGCCGGGGCCGAGGATATCGTCCTCGTGCTGGCGCTGGAATTCGGCATAGGCCGCCACGCCATCGCTCTCGAACAGCGCGTGGCTTTCCTCGAGGTCGAACAGGGCGCGCGAGGTCACCGCGACGGTCAGCAAACGGGGGGAGTTGTCGCCCATCGGTGGGGGTCCTTCAAGCGGTCGGCGGGACCGGCCGCCTATTGTCGTCAAAAAACGAACTGTTCGCTCAGGATCCGGTCTTCCAGGTTGTGCTCCGGGTCGAACAGCAGGGTCACGCGGCGGTCCTTCGACTCGCGGATGGTCACCTCGACCACGTCGCGGGTCTCGTGCGAATCCGCTGTGACGCTGACCGGGCGCTTGTACGGATCAAGCACGCGGAAACGCACCTCGGTGTCTGCCTTGAGGATCGCCCCGCGCCAGCGGCGCGGCCGGTACGGGGCCAACGGCGTCAGCGCGATGGTATGCGAGCCCAGCGGCAGCACCGGTCCGTGCGCGGAATAGTTGTAGGCGGTGCTGCCGGCCGGGGTGGCCACCAGCACGCCGTCACCGATCAGCTCGGCCACGCGTTCCTGGCCGTTGAGGTCGATGCCGATATGCGCGGCCTGCCGGGTCTGGCGCAGCAGCGACACATCGTTGTAGGCCAGCGAACCGGTGCTGGTGCCCGACTCGGTCAGCGCCACCATTTCCAGCGGGCGCAGATTGGCCGGTTCGGCACGGGCAATGCGGGCCTGCACGTCGTCGTCGCCGCGGTACTGGTTCATCAGGAAACCAACGGTGCCCAGCTTCATGCCGAACACCGGCTTGCCCAGGTGACCATGCCGATGCAGGGTCTGCAGCATGAAGCCGTCGCCACCCAGCGGACACAGCACGTCGGCCTGCTCCGGCGCATGATCGCCATAGCGCGAGACCATCGCGGCGCGGGCCATCTGCGCGGGCTCGGTGGTGCTGGCCAGGAAAGCGATGCGGGGGGTGTCGCTCATCGGTGGATCCGGGGGGAACTGATGAAGAGCATAACCGAGCGCCGGGGGTTGGACCGCGCGGGGCGGATGACCGGCATATCCGCCGGGACACGCCGTAAACCCGTCCCTGGGGGCTCGATCGCGCCATCCATGGTGCTCACGGTCCCGGCGGATATGCCGGTCATCCACCTGGCAGGTTCACAGCCGGCGTCGGGACAGGTGGTCGCAAAAGGCCAAAGGCAGAAACAGAACGGCCCCGCTTTCGCGGGGCCGTTCCTCCAACTGCTGCAGATCAGGAGCCCCCCTGAGTCAGGGGGGCGCGCCAACGGCGCGGGGGTCTGGGAGCATGGTTGGCATGGGGCCCACGGTTTGCAGAGCAAACCGTGGGGCGTCAGCGCGAATGCGCTTACGCACCATGCGCGGCCAGCTGGCCCAGGCGCTGGACGGCGACCGAGACGGTCGGGTAGTCCAGGGTCTTCTGCTCGGCCAGTTCGGCCAGCATCGCCAGGGTGAAGCGCAGGCTGTTGTCGTCGCGCCCCATCCAGGCCGCCACCTTCGCTTCAGCACTGCTGCCCTTGGTGCCCAGCACCTGGCCCGCCAGGTTGCGGTGGTTGGCGGCCAGTTCGTCACGCAGCACGCCACGTGCCACGGCGTGCCAACGGCCATTGACCTCCAGCGCGTCGACCTGCTCGAACAGCCACGGCAGCTGCAGGGCATCGCCCAGGCGGAAGTGGACCTTGGACACGTCCACCGGCTTCAGCTTGCGGGTACGGGCCAGCTCGATGATGTCGAACGCCGGCTCCAGGAAGTGCAGTTCGGCCAGCTGCTGCGCCAGGGCGGAAGGCAGGCCCTTTTCCTTCCACTCGGCCACCAGCGCTTCGTAGGTCGGACGCTGCGAATCCGGCAGCACACCCGACGCAACGCGGATGTCGTTGAACGGACCCTGGTAGCGGTTGACCGCTTCGGTGATGCCCGGCATCGCACCCGGGCGCGACAGCAGCCAGCGCACGAACGAGCGCTGCAGCTTCCAGATCACTTCCAGTGCGTCGATCTGCACCGACTCCGGCACCTTGCCGTCGAGGGCATCGATCTGCGCCCACAGCGCGCGCGCATCCAGCGTTTCACGGCTGATGGTGTAGGCCTTGGCGACCTCGGCGATGGAGCGGCCGGTGTCTTCCTGCATGCGCATCAGGAAGGTGGCGCCCATGCGGTTGATGGTCTGGTTGGTCACGGCCGTGGCGATGATTTCGCGCTTCAGGCGGTGACGCTCCATCGCGTCGGCGTACTTCTTCTGCAGCGGGGTCGGGAAGTAGCGCTGCAGTTCCTTGGACAGGTACGGATCTTCCGGGATGTCCGAATCCAGCAGCTGGGCGAACGCCACCAGCTTGGAGTAGGACAGCAGCACCGACAGTTCCGGACGGGTCAGGCCCTGGCCGCGTGCCTTGCGCTGCGACAGCTCGGCATCGGACGGCAGGAATTCGATCTGGCGATCGAGCAGGCCCTGCTGTTCAAGCGTACGGATGAAGTGCTGCTTGGAACCCAGGCGCTTGACCGCCATCCGCTCCATCAGGCTCAGCGCCTGGTTCTGGCGGTAGTTGTCGTTGAGCACCAGCTCGGCGACTTCATCGGTCATCGAGGCCAGCAGCTTGTTGCGCTGCTCGACGGTCAGCTTCTTGGCCCGCACCACATCGTTGAGCAGGATCTTGATGTTGACTTCATGGTCGGAGGTGTCGACACCGGCCGAGTTGTCGATGAAGTCGGTGTTGAGCAGCACGCCGGCCTGGGCAGCTTCGATGCGGCCCAGCTGGGTCATGCCCAGGTTGCCGCCCTCGCCCACCACCTTGCAGCGCAGCTCGCCACCGTTCACGCGCAGGGCGTTGTTGGCGCGGTCGCCGACATCGCTGTGCTGCTCGCTGGCGGCCTTGACGTAGGTACCGATGCCGCCGTTCCACAGCAGGTCGACCGGCGCCTTCAGGATCGCGCTCATCAGGTCGTTCGGCGACAGCGCCTTGACGTTCTCGTCCAGGCCCAGCACTTCACGCACCTGCGGGGTGATCTCGATCGACTTCAGGCTGCGCGGGTACACGCCGCCGCCCTTGCTGATCAGCTTGGCATCGTAGTCCGCCCAGCTCGAACGCGGCACGGTGAACAGGCGCTCACGTTCGACGAACGTGGTGGCTGCATCCGGGTTCGGGTCCAGGAAGATGTGGCGATGATCGAACGCAGCGACCAGGCGGATGTGGCGCGACAGCAGCATGCCGTTGCCGAACACGTCGCCGGACATGTCGCCGACGCCGACCGCGGTGAAGTCCTGGCTCTGGCTGTCACGGCCCAGCGCACGGAAGTGGCGCTTGACCGACTCCCATGCACCGCGTGCGGTGATGCCCATGCCCTTGTGGTCGTAACCCACCGAACCACCGGAGGCGAATGCATCGCCCATCCAGAAGCCGTGCGCGATGGCCAGGCCGTTGGCGATGTCGGAGAAGGTCGCGGTGCCCTTGTCGGCGGCCACCACCAGGTACGGATCGTCCATGTCGTGACGCACGACATCCACCGGCGGCACGATCTTGTTGTTGACGATGTTGTCGGTGATGTCCAGCAGGCCCTGGATGAACAGCTTGTAGCAGGCCACGCCGTTGGCGAAGATCGCATCACGGTCGCCGTTCACCGGCGGGGTCTTGGCGAAGAAGCCGCCCTTCGCGCCGACCGGCACGATGACGGTGTTCTTGACCATCTGCGCCTTGACCAGGCCCAGCACTTCGGTACGGAAGTCTTCACGACGGTCCGACCAGCGCAGGCCACCACGGGCGACTGCGCCGAAGCGCAGGTGGGTACCTTCCACGCGCGGGCCGTAGACGAAGATTTCGCGGTACGGGCGCGGTTTCGGCAGGTCCGGCACCAGCGCCGAATCGAACTTGAAGCTGATGACATGGCCGTGCTGGCCGTTGGCATCGGTCTGGTAGTAGCTGGTACGCAGGGTCGCGTCGATCACGCCCATGAACGAGCGCAGGATGCGGTCCTCGTCCAGGCTGGACACGCGGTCCATCAGCTTCAGCAGCGCATCGCGCGCGGCCTGCATCTGCGCGTCGCGGTCACCCTTGCGGGCGTCGACCACGGTCTTGAGCACCTTCAGGGTGGCGTCGTCGCCAGCGGCCAGTACATCGAAGTGCGCCTTCAGCTGGGCCTGGCCGGCAGCGATGTCGTCCTTGCCTTCGTGGCCGGTGGCCGGATCGAAGCGGGCTTCGAACAGCTCGACCAGCAGGCGGGCCAGCAGCGGGTAGCGCGCGAAGGTGCCTTCCACGTAGGCCTGCGAGAACGGCACGCCGGTCTGCAGCAGGTACTTGCAGTAGCCACGCAGCATGGCGACCTGGCGCCAGTGCAGGCCAGCGGCCAGCACCAGGCGGTTGAAGCCGTCGTTCTCGGCATCGCCGTGCCAGACGCGGGCGAAGGTCTCGCCGAAGGCTTCATCGACGCTGGCGGCATCGATCGCGCCGGCGGTCGACTCGACCTCGAAGTCCTGCACGTACACCGGCGCGTTGTCGACCGACAGGCGGTACGGACGCTCGGCGATCACGCGCAGGCCCATGTTTTCCATCATCGGCAGCGCGTCCGACAGCGGAATGTCGTCCAGCTGGCGATACAGCTTCAGGCGCAGGCCATCACCGCTTTCGCGCGGCACGGCCTGCAGGCTCAGGCGCAGGTCGTCCGGGCCGGTCAGGGCATCGAGCTGGCTGACATCGTTGGCGGCAACCGCGGTGCTGTTGTCTTCGATGTAGCCGGCCGGCAGTGCCTTGCCGATACGGGCGGCGATGCGCAGGCCTTCGGTCTCCCCGTGGCGGGTGACCAGCGCTTCGCGCAGGTCGTCCTGCCAGTTGCGCAGCACCTGGGCCAGCTTCTGCTCCAGTTCGGCGGTATCGACGTCGAGCATCTCACCCGGCTTCGGGCGCACGATCAGGTGCACCTGGGCCAGCGGCGATTCGCCCAGCACCACCGAGCTGTCCACGTATTCGCCATGCAGCGCGTCCTTCAGCATCGCTTCGATGCGCAGGCGCACGTCGGTGTTGAAGCGCTCGCGCGGCAGGTAGACCAGCGCGGAGATGAAACGGCTGTACTTGTCACGGCGCAGGAACAGGCGGCTGCGCACGCGCTCCTGCAGGCCCAGCACGCCCATGGCAGTGCGGAACAGTTCGTCCTCGCTGGACTGGAACAGTTCTTCGCGCGGCAGGGTTTCCAGGATGTGGCGCAGGGCCTTGCCGCTGTGGCTGGCCGGGGCCAGGCCCGACTGCTTCATCACGTGCTCGTGGCGCTGGCGCACCAGCGGGATTTCCCACGGGCGACGGTTGTAGGCGCTGGAGGTGAACAGGCCGAGGAAGCGCTGCTCGCCGATGATCTTGCCCTTGGCGTCGAATTCCAGCACGCCGATGTAGTCCATGTAGCCGGCGCGGTGCACGCGCGAACGGGCATTGGTCTTGGTCAGGATCAGCGCGTCCTTCAGCCCGGACGTGGTGTTCAGGCCCTGCGCGGCCAGGGTCTTGACCGGACGTGCGGCGGACTTGTCCTTGCCGCGCATCAGGCCCAGGCCGGTGTCGTTCAGCGGCGCCAGCACCTCTTCCTTGCCCTGCTTCTCGACGCGGTACTCGCGGTAGCCGAAGAAGGTGAAGTGGTTGTCGGCGGCCCAGCGCAGGAATTCCTGTGCTTCCTTGCGCGACGCGTCGTCGACCGGCAGCTGGCGGCTGCCCAGGTCGTCGGCCAGCGCCAGCGCCTTGTCCTTCATCGGCTGCCAGTCGCGCACGATCGCACGCACTTCGTCCAGCGCCTTGCTGATGGCCTGCTCGATGGCGGCCATGGCTTCGGCCGGCTGGCGGTCGATTTCCAGCAGCATCACCGACTCGGCATCCCCCTCGCCGACCTTGACCAGCTTGCCGGCCTTGTCGCGGGTGAAGCGCAGCACCGGGTGGCCCAGCACGTGGACGCCCACGCCCTGTTCGGCCAGCGACATGGTGACGGTGTCGACCAGGAACGGCATGTCATCGTTGACGATCTGCAGCACGGTGTGCGGCGATTCCCAACCATTGGCCTTCGCGGTCGGATTGAACACGCGGACGTTGGCCTTGCCGGCCTTGCGGGCACGGGCAAATTCCAGCGTCTCAGCCGCGAGAGCGGCCCACTCTTCAGCGCTGTGGTGCGGGAACTCGTCCGACTCCATGCGCTTGTAGAAGTCAGTGGCGAAGGCCACCGCTTCGGCCTGTGCGGCCGCGGGGTAACGCTTGCGCAATGCCGTGTACACCGGCTCCAGGGAGAAACCAGCGGTCACTGCGACCTCCGACTCTGCTGGTTTGGTCTTGTTTTTCACGGTCTTGGCTGCGGTTTTTTGCGGTTTCATGGCAGAGCGATGCGCTTGCTCAGTTGGGAAAATGAAATTGTAGCCCTACCGCACGAAAAGGCCTTGCTGCAGGACGGAATAAGTAGATTCGGGTTTGCTGCGGTTTAGACGCCTATTCAGTTCGCACCGGTATGGTCCTGGCACCCACTTCAGCACTGCCGACAGGATCGGCAAAGCGTGTTACCGGAAGACACACGCGGCGACGCCGATTCGATTCCACAATCCTGAACTGGACGGTATAGTCCACCGCGTGAACCCGGCCTACCTCCCCGTCGCCCTCGACGCACGCGATGAGCGCGTGTTCGATGCCGTGCGCGAGCTGTTGGCCCAGCAGGGCATGCAGATGAGCATGGACGCGGTGGCCCAGCATGCCGGCTGCTCCAAGCAGACCCTGTACTCGCGCTACGGCAACAAGCAGGAACTGCTGCGCCGGGTGATGCAGCGCCATGTCGGCCACGCTACCGGAGCCATGGTTCGTGCACTCCGCACTGACGACCTGCGTGCCAGCCTGCTCCAGTTCGCCACCGACTTCCTGGAGCATTTCAACCAACCGCACGTAGGGCAGGCCTGTCGGCTGATCGCCGCCGACGCGGCCCAGTTTCCCGAAGAGGCGCGTACGCTGTACCGGCATGGCGCCGGCGCGCTGACGCTTCATCTTGCTGAATGGATTGAAACCGTTTGCATGCGTGGCCAGCTCCGGCATGACGACCCGCACTTCATGGCCGAACTGCTGCTGAGCATGATCGCCGGTCAGGATTTCGACAAACAGCGTTTCCATACCCCCCATCGTGATGACGCGCAGCTGCGTCGGCGCTGGGCAGAGTTCTCCGTCGACAGCTTCCTGCGCGCGTTCGCGCCTCAGCCGTCGGCGGCCCCGTCTTCAAACCAACCCCGGAGTTCCTCCTGATGACCGCCCCACTCCGCACCCTTGCCCTGACGTGCGCCGTTGCTGTCGCTCTGGCTGCCTGCAAGAAGCCGGAACAGCAGATGCCCCCGCCGCCGGAGGTGGGCGTGATCGACGCCAAGCCGCAGACCCTGCCGCTGCAGCGCGAGCTGGTCGGCCGCCTGTCGCCGTTCCGCAGCGCCGACGTCCGCGCACGCGTACCCGGCGTGCTGCTCAAGCGCGTCTACCAGGAAGGCTCGCAGGTCAAGCAGGGCCAGCCCCTGTTCCTGATCGACCCGGCGCCGCTGCGTGCCTCGCTCAACGCCTCCGAGGCGCAGCTGGCCTCGGCCCGCGCGACCTACGCCAATGCCAAGGTCGCCGCCGACCGCGCACGTTCGCTGGCCCCGCAGCAGTTCGTCTCCAAGGCCGACCTGGACAATGCCGAATCGGCCGAGCGCACCGCGCTGGCCGCGGTCAAGCAGGCCGAAGCATCGGTGACCTCCTCGCGCATCAACCTGGGCTACACCGAAGTGACCGCACCGATCAGCGGCGTGGCCAACAAGCAGCAGGTCACCGAAGGTGCGCTGGTCGGCCAGGGCGATGTGACCCTGCTGACCACCGTTGACCAGCTCGACCCGCTGTACGTCAACTTCTCGCTGAGCGTGGACGAGCTGACCCAGCTGCGCGCGCAGCAGGCCAAGGGCGCGCTGGCGCTGTCCGGCGACGGCAAGGCCACGGTCAACGTCAAGCTGGCCGACGGCACCACGTACAGCGAGCCGGGCACGCTGGACTTCTCCTCGACCACGGTCGACCCGGCCACCGGCGCGGTGTCGCTGCGTGCGCTGCTGCCGAACCCGCAGCAGATCCTGCTGCCCGGCGCCTTCGTCAGCTTCCAGGCCAACCTCGGCGAGCGCAACAACGCCTACCTGGTGCCGCAGCAGGCGCTGCTGCGCGACACCACCGGCGGCTACGTGATGGTGGTCGGTGCCGACGGCAAGGTCGTGCGCAAGAACGTGAAGACCGATGGCGCGCAGAACGGCAACTGGCTGGTCAGCGACGGCCTGGCTGCCGGTGACAAGGTGATCGTGGCCGGCGTGCAGAAGGTCAAGGAAGGTTCACCGGCAGTGGCCAAGCCGTGGACCCCGGGGCAGGACGCCAACGGCAAGCCTGCCGCAGGCGGCGCCGCTCCGGCGGGCGCAGCACCGGCCGCAGGCAAGGCACCGGCCGACGCGGCCAAGCCCGAGCAGGCCGATGCGGCCAAGCCGGCCGCCACCGATTCGAACAAGCAGTAACGGGAACCTTCCGTCATGCCTAAATTTTTCATCGAACATCCAGTCTTCGCCTGGGTGGTTGCGATCCTGATCTCGCTCAGCGGCGTGATCGCGATCCTCAACCTGGGCGTGGAGTCCTATCCCAACATCGCCCCGCCGCAGGTCACCGTCTCGGCGACCTACCCGGGCGCCAGTGCGGACACCACCGAGAAATCGGTCACCCAGGTGATCGAGCAGCAGCTGACCGGTATCGATCACCTGCTGTACTTCAGCTCCTCGTCGGCCTCCAACGGCCGTGCGCAGATCACCCTGACCTTCGAGACCGGTACCGATCCGGACATCGCCCAGGTGCAGGTACAGAACAAGGTCTCGCTGGCCACGCCACGACTGCCTTCGGAAGTAACCCAGCAGGGCGTGGTGGTGGCCAAGGCCAACGCCGGCTTCCTGATGGTGATCGCGCTGCAGTCCGATACGCCGGCCATCAACCGTGACGCCCTGAACGACATCGTCGGTTCGCGCGTGCTCGACCAGGTCTCGCGTATCCCCGGCGTCGGCAGCACCCAGCAGTTCGGTTCCGAGTACGCCATGAACATCTGGCTGAACCCGGAGAAGATGCAGGGCTACGGCCTGTCGGCCAGCCAGGTGCTGGCCGCGGTGCGTGCGCAGAACGTGCAGTTCGCTGCCGGTGCGCTGGGTTCGGACCCGTCGCCGGAAGGCCAGCACTTCACCGCCACGGTCTCGGCCGAAGGCCGCTTCAGCTCGCCGCAGGAGTTCGAGAACATCATCCTGCGCGCCAATGCTGACGGCTCGCGCGTGCTGCTGAAGGACATCGCCCGCGTTGCCTTCGGTGCCAACAACTACGGCTTCGACACCCAGTACAACGGCAAGCCGACCGGCGCCTTCGCCATCCAGCTGCTGCCGGGCGCCAACGCCCTGAACGTGGCCGATGCGGTACGCGCCAAGATGGATGAGCTGCAGCCCAGCTTCCCGTCCGGCGTGACCTGGTTCTCGCCGTACGACAGCACCACCTTCGTCAAGATCTCCATCCAGGAAGTGGTCAAGACACTGTTCGAAGCAGTGTTCCTGGTGTTCCTGGTGATGCTGATCTTCCTGCAGAACTTCCGCGCCACGCTGATCCCGACCCTGGTCATCCCGGTGGCCCTGCTCGGCACCTTCCTGGGCATGTGGATGATCGGCTTCACGATCAACCAGCTGACCCTGTTCGCGATGGTGCTGGCGATCGGCATCGTGGTCGATGACGCGATCGTGGTGATCGAGAACGTCGAACGCATCATGACCGAGGAAGGCCTGGCGCCGAAGCCGGCCACGCAGAAGGCGATGACCCAGATCACCGGCGCGGTGGTGGCGATCACCGTCGTGCTGGCCGCGGTGTTCATCCCGTCCGCCCTGCAGGGTGGTGCCGCCGGTGAGATCTACAAGCAGTTCGCGCTGACCATCGCCATCTCGATGGCGTTCTCGGCGTTCCTGGCACTGGGCTTCACCCCGGCGCTGTGCGCGACCTTCCTCAAGCCGACGCACAACGACAACCCGAACATCGTCTACCGCACCTTCAACAAGTACTACGACAAGATCAGCCACACCTATGTGGGCCACATCACCTCGGCGGTGCGCCATGCGCCGCGCTGGATGATCCTGTTCGTGGTGCTGACCGCACTGTGCGGCTTCCTGTTCACCCGCATGCCGGGCAGCTTCCTGCCGGAAGAAGACCAAGGCTACGCGCTGGCGATCGTACAGCTGCCGCCGGGCTCGACCAAGGGCCAGACCAACGAAGTGTTCGCGCAGATGCGTGGCATCCTGGAAAAGCAGGATGGCTATGAAGGCATGCTGCAGGTGGCCGGCTTCAGCTTCGTCGGTTCCGGCGAGAACGTGGGCATGGGCTTCATCCGCCTGAAGCCGTGGGAGGAACGCAAGTTCACCGCGCCCGAGTTCATCCAGAACATGAACGGCGCGTTCTACGGCATCAAGGAAGCACAGATCTTCGTGGTCAACCTGCCCACCGTGCAGGGCCTCGGCCAGTTCGGCGGCTTCGACATGTGGCTGCAGGACCGCAGCGGTGCCGGCTACGAGCAGCTGACCCAGGCGCGCAACATCCTGCTCGGCAACGCCGCGCAGAAGCCCGAGGCACTGGTCGGCGTGCGCCCGAACGGACTGGAAAACGCCCCGCAGCTACAGCTGCACGTGGACCGCGTGCAGGCGCAGTCGATGGGCATGTCGGTGTCGGACGTGTACAGCACCATCCAGCTGATGCTGGCCCCGGTGTACGTCAATGACTTCTTCTACGAAGGCCGCATCAAGCGCGTGACCATGCAGGCCGATGGCCCGTATCGCACCGGCCAGGAGTCGCTGAAGAGCTTCTACAGCCCGTCCAGCCTGACCACGAATGCCGACGGCACCAACGCGATGATCCCGCTCAACACGGTGGTCAAGTCCGAATGGGTGTCGGCACCGCCGTCGCTGAGCCGCTACAACGGCTACTCGGCGATCAACATCGTCGGCTCGCAGGCCCCGGGCACCAGCTCGGGTGAAGCAATGCAGACCATGGAGAGCATCGTCAACGACGACCTGCCGGCCGGCTTCGGCTACGACTGGTCGGGCATGTCCTACCAGGAAATCCTGGCCGGCAACGCCGCGACGCTGCTGCTGGTGCTGTCCATCGTGGTGGTGTTCCTGTGCCTGGCGGCCCTGTACGAAAGCTGGTCGATCCCGGTGGCGGTGCTGCTGGTCGTGCCGCTGGGCGTGCTCGGTGCCCTCGGCCTGTCGATGCTGCGCGGCCTGCCCAACGATCTGTTCTTCAAGATCGGCCTGATCACCGTGATCGGCCTGGCGGCGAAGAACGCGATCCTGATCGTGGAGTTCGCGGTGGAGCAGCGCGCAGCAGGCAAGAACCTGCGCGACGCCACCATCGAAGCGGCCCGCCTGCGCTTCCGCCCGATCCTGATGACCTCGTTCGCGTTCATCATGGGCGTGATCCCGATGGCGATCTCCACCGGCGCCGGCGCCAACTCCCGCCACGCCATCGGTACCGGCGTGATCGGTGGCATGCTGTTCGCCACCCTGCTCGGCCTCCTGATGATCCCGGTGTTCTTCGTGGTCGTCCGCCGCATGCTGGGTGACAAGCTGGATGAACCGTCCAAGGAGTTCATGGAACGCCAGCGCGATGCGGAAACCGCCCACCGTCCGGATCGTTGATCCGGTGGTGAGCTGAAATGAAAAGGCCCCGGAGCGATCCGGGGCCTTTTTCATTCGCGCATGGTAGATGCCTTGCCAACCAAGGTTGGCATCTACCAATGCTGCGGCTGACCCGGTAGTCGCCAACCTTGGTTGGCGCTTTGCAGTGCCACGTGTCAGCGCAGCAGTGCAACCACGGTGCACATGGTGGCGCCGGAGACAGGTCGCATCCGGCCCACATTGCGAACACCGCACCGCTGCACCGTATGGGATCGCACGCCACACTCGCGCTCAAGGCGTCTCCCGGGTTCGCAGACAACCCCAATTTTGGATTTCTGGCAGTGCAGAGGTCCGGTATGTCCTGATCGTTGCTATCCAGATGTTTCCACGGCAATCGATCCAATGCCGTCCCAGGAGACCGATCATGGATGGAAAAGCTCTACGTTTCTTCAGCCACTCTGCTCTGCTGCTCAGCGCGTTGTCTGCAGCCGGCAGTATCCAGGAAGCCCGCGCCAAGGGCGTCCTCGTCTGCGACAACTGTCGTGATCCACGCGCACTGGCCATCGCCTCGGGCACGGGCCCCACCATCGTCGCGGACTTCCAGCAACGGCGGCTTCACGGTTTCGATGTGGAATACGATCGAGAGCTACGACGCTATCGGGCAACCAGAGCGGTGATTCCCGACCCGATCAACGCATCCTTCAACCGGATCATGGGCATGCTCGACAACAACGTGCCGACAGCACAGTTCGCAGCACGACAAAGGGCCGGTAGAGGCGCACAGTTCGAAGTGCATCCAGACGATCCGCAATCCGCCAATGGCATACGATTTCCGGAAGAGCACAAAAATCTCAACGCCTACGATGTCGTGCAGATGGCCACCGAGCGATCAAGGCTGGAAGGTGACATCGGAAAGGCCTTCACAGGCGCGACAACGTCGTCGGTCGCCTGGAACAGCATGGCGACCTTCCTCTCCTCGATTGGACTGAGTTTCGTCAGCAAGACCATCGGCATTGACAGCGCTGTTTACCGGATCACATGGCGCGATGGCTCGAAGACCACCCTGGTCATCACGCCCTCGTCAGTTGACAGAGCCCGCTATGTGCAAGGTGAAAGTCTTGATGCGAAGGGCAACAAGATTCCGGACGGTGCAGTCACCGATCCGGAATTGGCTCGTGGGTTCGTAGGTAGCTATCGTTTCGACGATCGAGACGAACTCGAACGATGGGTGGACTCGGCCCGCCTCTATGGGGTGACCATGTTTCCAAGCACGCCACAAGGATCACTTCAGATCGTCTGTGAATGGGATGGAAGAAACATCGTCTGCCGACTACCGCGTTGACCGCGCGGAAAATCGGGGCGGCAATCGCCGCCCCGTCGGGGGGCCATCAGCGCAGCCCGGTCTCGTTGCGGGCGATCACCAGGCGCTGGATCTCCGAGGTGCCCTCGTAGATCTCGGTGATCTTGGCATCACGGAAGTAGCGCTCCAGCGGCATTTCCTTCGAGTACCCCATGCCGCCGTGGATCTGCACGGCCTGGTGGGTGATCCACATCGCCGCTTCCGAGGCCGTCAGCTTGGCCACTGCCGCTTCGGTGCTGAAGCGCTTGCCCTGGCCCTTCACCCACGCAGCGCGCAGGGTCAGCAGCAGCGCTGCGTCCAGCTTGCACTTCATGTCGGCGATCTTCGCCTGGGTCATCTGGAAGGTGCCGATGGCCGCGCCGAAGGCCTTGCGCTCCTTCACGTATTCCAGGGTCGCTTCATACGCGGCCCGGGCGATGCCGATGGCCTGCGAGGCGATGCCGATGCGACCGGCATCGAGCACACTCATGGCGATGTTGAAGCCTTCGCCTTCCTGGCCCAGCACATCCTCAGCCTGTGCCACGTAATCGTTGAACTCGATCTCGCAGGTGGCCGAGGCACGAATGCCCAGCTTCGGTTCGGTCTTGCCACGGCCGAAGCCCGCCTTGTCAGTATCGATCAGGAATGCGGTAATGCCGCGCGCGCCCTTGTCCGGCTCGCTCATCGCGAACAGCACGATGTACTTGGCCACCGGGCCAGAGGTGATCCAGCTCTTCTTGCCGTTGATGACGAAGGTGCCATCGGCCTGCTTCACTGCACGGCAGCGCATGGCGGTGGCATCCGAACCGGACTGCGGCTCGGTCAGCGCGAACGCGCCGATGGCCTCGCCTTCGGCGATGGCACGCACATACTTCTGCTTCTGTTCCTCGGTACCGTGGGTGAGGATGCCGTTGCAGAACAGCGAGTTGTTGACCGACATGATGGTCGAGTGGGCAGCGTCGGCGGCGGCGACCTCCACCATCGCCAGCACGTACGCCACCGGGTCCATGCCCGCGCCACCGTATTCGGTCGGCACTTCGATGCCCATCAGGCCGTTCTCGCCCAGCAGGCGGATGTTGTCCAGCGGGAACTCGCCGGTGCGGTCATGGTGCTCCGCGCTCGGGCCGATCTTCTCCTGCGCGATGCGCCGCGCCACGTCCTGCAGCATCAACTGCTCTTCAGTAAAGCTGAAATCCACAACACCCTCCCGGGTACATGAAGTTATGGGCCGCGCACCGCGCGCCCAGGTGCCTCGATTGTACCGGGGCCCGCCAGTTTCCGTACGCCAGCGACTTGACCGCGGAAGGCCTTCTCGGCGAATATATCTCTATATCGCGATAGGTAGATATTTATGGATCTGGAAGATTGGTCGACCCGCCTCAAGGTGTTCGCCGATGCGACCCGCGTGCGCCTGCTGGCGCTGCTGGAGCAGGAAGAGCTGACCGTGGCCGAACTGTCGGCGATCACCCGCCTGGCGCAGCCACGCGTGTCCACCCATCTGGCGCGCCTGAAGGAAGCCGGCCTGGTCCGTGACCGCCGTGCCGGCGTGTCGGCCTATTACCGCTTCGACGAGGCCCAGCTGGACCCGGCGCAGCGCGCATTGTGGCATGCCTTGAGCAACGGAAGCGACGACCCGCTGCTGCGGCAGGACGCTGAACGGGTTGCCGCCGTGCTGGCCCACCGTGCCGCCGACCAGAACTGGGCCGACAGCGTGGCCGGCGACATGGAGCGCCACTACTCCCCGGGCCGCACCTGGGAAGCCCTCGCGCGCACTGCGTTGCCGCTGCTTGAGACCGGCGACGTGCTCGACATCGCCTCCGGCGACGGCGTGCTGGCCGAACTGGTCGCCCCGCATGCCAAGCGCTACATCTGCATCGATACCAGCGCGCGCGTGGTTGCTGCCGCCAGCGAACGCCTGCGCCGCCTGCCCAACGTGGAAGTGCGCGAGGGCGACATGCATGCCCTGCCCTTCAAGGACGGCAGCTTCGACCTGGTGGTGCTGATGCACGCGCTGACCTACGCCAGCAAACCGGCGCAGGCGGTCACCGAAGCCGCGCGCGTGCTGCGCCCTGGCGGCCGCCTGCTGCTGTGCAGCCTGGCCCGCCACGAGCACAAGGCGGCGGTGGAGGCCTACGGCCACGTCAACCTCGGCTTCAGCGACAAGGAACTGCGCAGATTCGTCGACAAGGCCGGCCTGCAGGTATCCAGCCTGGAGACGGTTACCCGCGAAAAGCGCCCGCCGCATTTTGAAGTGATTTCACTGATCGCCAACAAGCCCTGACGCCGAGACCGCCATGTCCGCCCTGCCCTGGCTGCATCCTGATCGTGCCAATGCCCTGCTCGACGCCCTGCGTGAGCGGATCCTGATCATCGACGGCGCAATGGGCACCATGATCCAGCGCCATGGCCTGCAGGAAGACGACTACCGTGGCGAGCGCTTCGCCGGTGGCTACGATCATGTGCATGGCCCCGCTTGCGACCACGCCGTGCAGGAAGGCCATGACCTGAAGGGCAACAACGATCTACTGCTGCTGACCCGGCCGCAGGTCATCGCCGACATCCACACCGCCTACCTGGACGCCGGTGCGGATCTGGTCGAAACCAACACCTTCAACGCCACGTCGGTCAGCCAGGCCGACTACCACCTCGAGCACCTGGTGTACGAGTTGAACAAGGCCGGTGCTGCGGTCGCCCGCACCTGCTGCGACGCCGTGGCCGCAACCACGCCGGGCAAGCCGCGCTTCGTGATCGGGGTGATCGGCCCGACCAGCCGCACCGCCTCGATCAGCCCCGATGTCAACGATCCGGGCTTCCGCAACACCAGCTTCGACGAACTTCGCGACACCTATCGCGAAGCCATCGAAGGCCTGATCGACGGTGGGGCCGACACCCTCATGGTCGAGACCATCTTCGACACCCTCAACGCGAAAGCCGCGTTGTATGCACTGGAAGAAGCCTTCGATGCGCGTGGCGCACGGTTGCCGGTGATGATCTCCGGCACCATCACCGACGCATCGGGACGCACCCTGTCCGGGCAGACCGCCGAGGCCTTCCACGCGTCGCTCGCGCATGCGCGCCCATTGTCGATCGGCCTGAACTGCGCACTGGGTGCCGACGCGATGCGCCCGCACGTGGAAACCCTTTCGCAGGTCGCCGACTGCTACGTCAGCGCGCACCCCAACGCAGGCCTGCCCAATGCCTTCGGCGAGTACGACGAGACGCCCGAGGACATGGCCAGCACCCTGCGCGGTTTCGCCGAGGATGGCCTGTTGAACCTGGTCGGTGGCTGCTGTGGCTCCACCCCTGACCATATCCGCGCAATCGCCGAGGCCGTGGCCGGGCTGCCGCCGCGCGCCCTGCCCGGTATCCAGGAGCAGGCCGCATGAATGTCGCCGCCACCGTTCCGCACTTCCCGCCCTATTGCTGTTGAGCTGACGCCTGCCATGACGCCTGTCCGCCCTACCCGCCTGTCCGGCCTGGAACCTCTGGTCATCACTCCGGACCTTCTGTTCATCAACGTCGGCGAGCGCACCAACGTCACCGGCAGCGCGCAGTTCCGCAAGCTCATCAAGGAAGGCCGCTACGAAGAAGCGGTGGACGTGGCCCGCCAGCAGGTGGCCAGCGGCGCGCAGATCCTCGACGTCAACATGGACGAGGGCCTGATCGATTCGGAAGCGGCGATGACCCGCTACCTCAACCTGATCATGTCCGAGCCGGACATCGCCCGTATTCCGGTGATGGTCGACTCCTCCAAGTGGAGCGTGATCGAGGCCGGCCTGAAGTGCCTGCAGGGCAAGAGCGTGGTCAATTCGATCTCGCTGAAGGAAGGCGAGGCGCTGTTCCGCGAGCACGCACGCAAGGTCCTGCGCTATGGCGCGGCCGCGGTGGTGATGGCATTCGACGAAAGCGGCCAGGCTGACACCTGCGCACGCAAGGTCGAGATCTGCACCCGCGCCTACCGCATCCTGGTTGACGAGATCGGCTTCCCACCGCAGGACATCATCTTCGACCCGAACATCTTCGCCGTCGCCACCGGCATCGAAGAGCACGACAACTATGCGGTGGACTTCATCGAAGCCACCCGCATCATCAAGCAGACGCTGCCGCACTGCCATGTGTCCGGCGGTGTTTCCAACGTCTCGTTCTCGTTCCGTGGCAATGAAACGGTTCGCCAGGCCATCCACTCGGTGTTCCTGTACCACGCCATTGCCGCCGGCATGGACATGGGCATCGTCAACGCCGGCGCGATGCCGATCTACGACGAACTGGAACCGGAGCTGCGCGAGCGCGTGGAGGATGTGATCCTCAACCGCCGCAGTGATGCCACCGAGCGCCTGCTGGAGATCGCCGAGCGCTACAAGGGCAAGAAGGGCGCGGCGAAGACCGAAGACCTGGCCTGGCGCGGCAAGCCGGTGGCGCAGCGCCTGGCGCATGCGCTGGTGCATGGCCTGGATGCCTTCGTCGAGGAAGACACCGAGCTGGCCCGGCAGGCCTCCAGCCGCCCGCTGGACGTGATCGAAGGTCCGTTGATGGATGGCATGAACGTGGTCGGCGACCTGTTCGGCGCCGGCAAGATGTTCCTGCCGCAGGTGGTGAAATCCGCGCGCGTGATGAAGAAGGCTGTGGCCTATCTGCTGCCCTACATCGAGGCCGAGAAGGCGCGCAGTGGCGACACCGCCAAGAGCAACGGCAAGATCATCATGGCCACGGTGAAGGGTGATGTGCATGACATCGGCAAGAACATCGTCGGCGTGGTCCTGGCCTGCAACAACTTCGAGGTGGTCGACCTTGGCGTGATGGTGCCGGCGCAGAAGATTCTCGATGCCGCGCGCGAGCACAACGCCGACCTGATCGGCCTGTCCGGGCTGATCACTCCCTCGCTGGAGGAGATGAGCCACGTCGCCCGCGAGATGGAGCGCCAGGGTTTCAACCTGCCGCTGCTGATCGGCGGCGCCACCACCTCGCGCGCGCATACCGCGCTGAAGATCGACCCGCACTACAAAGCGCCTACGGTGTGGGTGAAGGACGCCTCGCGCGCGGTCGGCGTAGCCCAGTCGCTGATCTCGCGTGACCTGCGCGAGGCCTTCGTCGCCGCCAACGAGGCCGACTACGCCGAGATCCGCGCGCGCCATCGCAACCGTGGCGATGCCAAGCGCCTGGTTTCGCTGGAACACGCGCGCGGGCAGAAATTCCAGGGCGGCTGGGACAGCTACACACCACCGGCACCGGACCAGCCCGGCCTGCACATATTCGACGACTACCCGCTGGCCGAACTGGTCGACTACATCGACTGGACGCCGTTCTTCCAGGCCTGGGAGCTGGCCGGCAAGTTCCCGGCCATCCTCACCGACGAGATCGTCGGTACCCAGGCCAGCGATCTGTACAAGGACGCCCGCGCGATGCTCGAGCGCATCGTCAGCGAGAAATGGCTGACCGCCAAGGCCGTATTCGGCCTGTGGCCGGCCAACAGCATCGGCGACGACGTGCGCGTGCAGCACCCGCTGGGCGAGACCACGCTGCACTTCCTGCGCCAGCAGGTGGACAAGCCGGCCGAGCGCCCGGACTTCTGCCTGGCCGATTTCATCGCCCCGGCCGACAGCGGCAGGCAGGATTGGATCGGCGCCTTCGCTGTCACCGCCGGTATCGGCATCGACGCGCATGTCGCGCGCTTCGAGGCCGAGCATGACGACTACAACGCGATCCTGCTGAAGGCCCTCGCCGACCGCTTCGCCGAGGCGTTGGCCGAGCGCCTGCACCAGCGCGTGCGTACCGAATTCTGGGGCCATGAGCGCGCCGAAACGCTGGACAATGAAGCCCTGATCGACGAGCAGTACCGTGGCATCCGCCCGGCGCCAGGGTACCCGGCATGCCCGGAGCACAGCGAGAAACGGCGCCTGTTCGACCTGCTGCAGGCCGAAGCCAACGCCGGCATGGAACTGACCGAGAGCTTCGCGATGCTGCCTACGGCGGCCGTTTCGGGCTACTACTTCAGCCATCCGCAGAGCCAGTACTTCGTGGTCGGCCGCCTCAGCCGCGAGCAGGTCAGCGACTACGCCCGGCGCAAGGGCGTGGACCGCGCCCAGGCCGAGCGCTGGCTCGCCTCCAACCTCGACTACGACCCCGAATGACACGAAAAAAAGGGACGGAGGGGATTAAGTCGCTTGCGGCACAAACGACTTAATCCCCTCCGTCCCCTTTTTTTGCTTCATCATTCCGCGATGACTGTCCCCGTTGCCCGGCTCTCCAGCTTCTACCTGTTCTATTACGCGGCACTTGGCGCGTTCACTCCGTACTGGAGCCTGTTCCTGACCGCGCGCGGGATGAGCGTGACCGCGATCAGCGTGATGATGGGCCTGTGGTATGCCACGCGCGTGGTCGCGCCCAGCACCTGGACCTCGCTGGCGGCAGCCTCGCCACGGCCGATCCGCCTGCTGCGCATCGGCTGCATCCTGACCCTGATCAGCTTCGCCGCCTTCCTGTTGCCCTTGCCGCAGCCATGGATGTACCCGGCGATGGTGGTGTTCTGCTTCTTCTACAACGCGGTGATGCCGCAGTTCGAATCGATTACCCTCACCCATCTCGGCAGTGACAGCCATCGCTACGGCCTGATCCGGGTCTGGGGCTCGCTCGGCTTCATCGCCGTCGTCACCCTGTTCGGGTGGCTGATTGAAGGCGACGGCACGACCAGCCACGCCGGGCTGCTGCCGTGGATGATGCTGCCACTGTTCGTCCTGCTGGTCGCATCCGCCTTCCGCAACCACTACGCACGCGGCATCGGCAAAGCCGAGGGCGACGCCAGCGGCTTCTGGCAGATCGTGCGGCGGCCGCCAGTGTTGGCGTTCTTCCTGGCCGCCTTCATGGAACAGCTCTCGTTCGGGCCGTACTACACGTTCTTCTCGGTCTACATGGACCATCACGGCTACCGCACATCCACGCTCGGCCTGCTGTGGACCATCGGCGTGGTGTTCGAAGTGGGTGTGTTCTTCACCATCGGCCGCTTCTTCCGCCGCTACGACGCCAGCTGGATGCTCCTGATCGCGCTGGTCAGCTCCTGCCTGCGCTGGGCGGTGACCGCCTTGTTCCCGGAGAACCTGCCGGTGATGCTGCTGGCGCAGACCGCGCACGCGCTGGGCTTTGCGGCGTTCTTCGCTGCAGCGATGCAGATGCTGGCGACCTATTTCCCGGGCCGCCTCAACGGCCATGGCCAGGGCCTGCTGTATGGCTTTTCGTCCGGTGTCGGTGGCGTGTTGGGCGCGCTCATTGCCGGCCAGCTATGGAAGATCGATGATGGCCGCACGGCGTTCCTGGCCGGCAGCGGCTTCGCCCTGGTCGGCGCCCTGCTGTGCTTCTTCGCCCTGAGCCTGCCACTGATCCGCGGGAAACGGCGCCGTCGCGCGCACTGACCATGCGCAGGATCAGCGCTGCAGCAGCACCCGCTGCAGCGACGGCAGCAGCACCCGGTTGCCGTGCGCGCTGAGGTGGTCGCCATCGAAGAACAGCGGCCGGCCATCGCGCTGCGCCGGGCACAGCACGTCGTCGCAGAGCACCGGCATCGGATCCCACAGCACGCCGCCCGGCAGGCCATCAGCCACCTTCCGCAGGCTGCCCAGCATCGGCGCCCGCAGCGTCTCCATCGCCTCGCGCGTGCTGTCCAGGCCGTTGCGGCAGATCTCGTTGCGCGCGTTGAAGCGGTCCGAACAGCGGTAGGGCGGCGCCGGCAATACCGGCTTGGGGGCCTCCAGTACGATGCGTACGCCGCGCTCGGCCAACGGCTTCCACTGGAAGATCGCCTCGGCCACGTCGGCCTCACGCCCTGCGGCGGCTTCCGGGGTCAGCTCGCCCGCCAGCTGTGCCTGCGCGTCGAACAACACAAACTGGTCGGACAAGCGCGGTATCCGCAGTGAGACCAGTACCACGGCATCACCTGGCTGCGCTCGTCGCGTGACGTCGGCGAGCACTGCTGCGTCGAAATCACTGCAACCGGCACCCGCGCCACGCCACGTCTGCAGGCTTACCTGCGGGCATCCACCTCGCCCGTAGAGGACGACCTCCGAGCCGGTCTCAAGTGCCAGCCGCTGCAGCAGCTCGATGTAGGCCATCGCATGCGAATCACCGGCAACGAAGACCCGCTTCGGCGCGCCCGCCGACAGCGGCCGTTTGCAGGCCCCGCGGGCATAGGTCCGCATGCTGCCACCCGCGAAGCGCTGTTTGCCCGTCACCAGTGCACAATCCGGATAATCGCCTGCAACGCTCTTGCCGTTGGGATACCAGTCGGCCGGATGCCGGCTGACCGTGCTCAGTGATATCCGTGGCGCCTGCAGGTACAGCAGGGTCTGGGTGCCAGCCGCCACCAGCAGCACGGCTGCGCCGGCCAGCGCCCAACGCCCCGGGCGCAGACGCTGCGCCAATCCGCCACGGAATGGTTGTTCCACCCAGCGCCACGACAGCCACGACAGCAGCAGCACCAGCGCCAGCGCAGCGGTCATCTGCAACGGTGTCTGCAGGCCCACGGTCCAGCGCATCAGCACGAACACCGGCCAGTGCCACAGATACAGTGAGTACGACAGCAGGCCGATGTAGCGCATCGGCCGACTGGCCAGCAGGCGTGCCACCCAGGCCTGCGGATGATGATGCAGCGCCCAAAGCAGACCTGCGGCAGCGAAGGTCGGCAGCAGACCATCGGGCCACGGCGAATGCCCTGCCCGTGCAGTCCACAACGCCCAGCCCAACAGCGCCAGTGCCGCCAGCGCAAGCAGCGAAAACACGGGCGCGGCGCGCTTCAGTGCCGCCCCCGTCACTGGATCCAGCGATTCGCGCACATGCAGCAACTGGAACAACAGCACGCCAACGCCCAATTGCCACAACCGCGTGCTGGTGGCGTAGAACGCCCACGACGGCGGCACCTCGCGCAGGCCCAGCATAGCGGCATGCAGCAACGACGCCGCACTGACCACTGCGAACAGGCCCAGGCTGATCCAACGCCCACGCACGCTGCGCGCCCAGGCAAGGAACAGCAGCGGGAACAGCAGGTAGAACTGCTCCTCCACGCCCAGCGACCAGGTATGGGTGTAGGGATTGAATTCGGCCCTGGGCGCGAAGTAATCGTTGCCGATCAGCGCCAACACCCAGTTGCTGAAGCCGAAGAATGCCATCAGCCCGGTCTTGTCACTGGCCTCGCTGAGCCAGGACTCGGGAATGAACAGCACGCTCGCCACGGCGGTCAACAGCAGGCAGCTGATCAGCGCAGGTGCGATGCGGCGGATACGGCGCGAATAGAAGCGCAGCATCGACTGCCACAGCGACAACGGCGGCAGCCGGTGTACCGAGGCGCTGACCACGAAACCGGAGATGACGAAGAACACGTCTACGCCGGTGAACCCGCCCGGCAACCAGGCCGGATCAAGATGGAACACGATGACGGCCAGCACGGCGATCGCGCGCAGGCCGTCGATGTGCGGCACGTAGCCACGACTTGGATCAGCGCTCATCCGTTCCCCCAAGGACGCGGCGGCAATGCACCGCAGCGCTCACGCATTTACCAGACCAGGTCGTCCGGCACCTGGTATTGCGGGTCCGCGTAGGGATCTTCCTCGGCCGGCGCATTCGGATCGACCTTCAGCGCCACCGATGCGGCGAACACTGCCTCGGACTGTGCCAGCACCTCGGCAGTCACCAGCAGGTAACGACCATTGAGCTGGACCACGCCCAGTTCACCGGCGTTGAGCGCGGTCAACTGTTCGGCAGTCACATAGATGCGCTTGATCTTGCCGCCATACGGGAAGTGACGGGCAATGTCCGCCGCTTCGGCATTGAGGCTCTTGTCCTTCAGCAGTTCTTCCAGCTTGGCCTTCGCCTCGCGACGCACGCGCGCTTCTTCCTGCTTCAGACGCTCGGTCTCGATGCGCTCTTCCTTCTCCCGCTGCGCGCGGATGGCATAGGCCTTGGCCAGGTCCATCTCTTCGGCACTGCGCGGCTTGCGCGGGCCGTGCTGGCCCTGGCCACGCTGACCACCGGGCTTGCCCGGACCACCATGGCCCTGCCCACGGCGCTCACCGGGCTTGTGCTCGCCCTTGCCGGCGCCCTGCGGCTTTCCATTGCCATTGCCACCCTTGCCCTGCGGGCGGCCATCGCGGCGGGGGCCATCATTCTTGCGCTCGGGCTTGGGCGCCGGCTTGAAGCCCAGGCCCATCAGCTGGTCGCGGAGGGTATCGCTCATAGGATTCGGATCAGTAGTGCGGCGGCGGCGGTTCGCTCGCCGGATCGGAAGAATTGAGTGCGTTGCGGACCTTGCCCAGGTCTTCCAGCAGCACGCGCAGCACATCGGCGTTGCGCATGCCCTGCATGCGGGCGTCCGCCAGCGCATCGCTCAGTTCGGCCAGCGCCTGTTCCTGGAAGGACACGCGCATTTCCAGCTCGACCAGGCGCGCTTCCAGCGCCTGCTCGCGTTCGGACGGTAGATCAGACATGCAGCGAACGTCCCCGGCCGATGCCGTAGTAGGCCAGGCCTGCAGCTTCCACTTCGGCCGGTTCGTACAGGTTGCGCCCGTCGAACACCGCCGCATCCTTCAGCTGCTCGCGCAGCTTCTGGAAGTCGGGGCTGCGGAACTGCTTCCACTCGGTCACCACGACCAGCGCGTCGGCCCCCTGCAGCGCTTCATCGGCACTGTTGCAGAACACCAGGTCATCGCGTTCGCCGAAAATGCGCTGCGACTCGTGCATCGCCTCCGGATCGTAGGCACGCACCGTCGCACCGCCTTCCCACAGCTGCGCCAGCAGGCGACGGCTGGAGGCTTCGCGCATGTCGTCGGTGTTCGGCTTGAACGCCAGGCCCCACACGGCAAAGGTCTTGCCGCGCACGCCTTCGTCCTCGCCCTTGTCGTAATGGCGCTGGATGAGGGCGAACAGATGGCCCTTCTGCGCATCATTGACCGCCTCCACCGCGTTCAGCAGCTTCGGCTCGAGGCCGTACTGCTGGGCAGTGCGGGCCAGCGCCTGCACGTCCTTGGGGAAGCACGAGCCGCCGTAACCGGCGCCCGGGTAGATGAAGTGCCAGCCGATGCGGGGATCCGAACCAATGCCCTGGCGGACCTGCTCGACGTCGGCACCCACGCGTTCGGCGATATTGGCGATTTCATTCATGAACGAAATCTTGGTCGCCAGCATCGCGTTGGCCGCGTACTTGGTCAGCTCGGCCGAACGCACATCCATTTCCACCACGCGGTCGTGGTTGCGGTTGAACGGCGCATACAGGCGGCGCATCACCGCCACCGACTCTTCGTTAGCCGCACCGATGATGATGCGGTCCGGGCGCATGCAGTCCGCAACCGCATCGCCTTCCTTCAGGAATTCCGGGTTGGACACCACGTCGAAGGCGATGTCCGCGCCACGCGCGGCCAGCTCTTCGGCAATGGCGGCACGCACCTTGTCGGCGGTGCCGACCGGCACCGTCGACTTGTTCACCACCACGGTCGGCACGCTCATGTGCCGACCAATGGTCCGGGCTACGGCAAGCACGTATTGAAGATCGGCACTGCCATCCTCATCCGGCGGCGTACCAACGGCGATGAACACCACCTGGCCATGATCGATGGCGGCCGCGGCATCCGTGGTGAACGCCAGCCGCGCTGCGGCATGGTTGGCCTTCACCATCGGCTCCAGGCCGGGTTCATAGATCGGAATGATGCCCTGGTTGAGGCCATCCACCTTGGCCTGGTCGATATCGACACAGACCACCTGATGACCAACATCGGCCAGGCAGGTACCGGTCACCAGTCCAACGTAACCGGTACCAAAAATCGCAACGCGCATATCCGTATTCGCTCCTGGATGACTTACGGCAGAACGCCCAGCAGCTCGACGTCGAACGTCAGGGTCGCGTTCGGGCCGATCGGGCCACCCGGGGTGCCATTCTCGCCATAGGCAAGGTTGCCCGGGATCCAGAAGCGGTACTTCGAACCGACCGGCATCAGTGCGACGCCTTCAGTCCAGCCCTTGATCACCTGGTCCAGACCGAACTCGGCCGGCTGACGGCCATAGGAACTGTCGAACACGGTGCCGTTGAGCAGCTTGCCTTCATAGTTCACGCGCACTTTGCTGCTCGGCAGCGGGCGCTCACCGCTGCCCGGGCGGATGACCTGGTACTGCAGGCCTGACGCGGTGGTCACCACGCCCGGCTGGGTCTTGTTCTTGGCCATGAACGCATTGCCTTCCTCACGGTTGGTCTGCGCGGCGGCGGCAGCCTTGGCCTGCATTTCAGCCTGCTTGCTGCCCATGAAGGCCTGGATGGTGGCGGTCGCGTCGGCTTCCGTCATCTTCGGCTGGCCCTTGCTCAGGCCGGTGCTGATCGCGTCAAACAGCGAGGCGACGTCGATGTCGTCCTTCAGCTGCGCCAGCGACGGGCCTACCGAGTAGGAACCGATCATCTGCGACACCTTGACGCGGTCGACCTTCGGCGGCTCCGAACCCGGCGCCATGCCCGGCACCTGCTGGCCGCTGCGGGCCATCACGACCTGGCGCAGCGCGGCATCGGTGGCCTTGGCCTGTTCCTGGGTGATCTGCGGCTGCAGGCCTTCGAACGAACGCTCCACAGCGGTGCGCAGGGCGGCAACGTCGATCTCATCGGCGATCGGGGTGAACGACTTGGCCACGTCCAGGCCGATGGCGTAGCCGAGCTTCTGCTTGGGGGAATTCAAGGTTGCGGTCTCCTTGGCGGCTGCGGGGGCAGCCGGTTGTTGCGACAGAGCGACACCCGAAGTGCCCATCGCCAGAATCAGAACCGACGCCGCGGCGCCGCGCATTCCCATCTTCATTCGCTGCATTCCTGGAAGTGTCTGGGCGCCGACGTCGGCGCGAAAAGAAACATTGTCGCACGCATGCCGTCGATGTCGAGGCATCCGTGCCGGATATCAATGCGTGGCCGCTGCGGCCAGCGCCTTGTCGATGGCAGCCGTCAGCTGCGGATCGTCCGGCGTCACCTTGCTGGCGAACTGGGCGATGACCTTGCCGTCGCGGCCGACCAGGTACTTGTGGAAATTCCAGCCCGGCGCCACGCCGGTGGCCGCGGTCAGGCGCTGGTACAGCGGCGTAGCCTCCGCACCAACCACATGCACCTTCTCGAACATCGGGAACTTGACGCCATAGGTCAGCGTGCAGAAGTCCTGGATCTGCTTCTCGTCACCCGGTTCCTGGCCCTTGAAGTCGTTGGACGGGAAGCCCAGCACCGCGAAACCCCGGCCTGCATAGCGCTTCTGCAGCGCCTCCAGTCCTTCGTACTGCGGGGTGTAGCCGCATTTGCTGGCGGTGTTGACCACCAGCAGTACCTGGCCGTGGTAGCGCTGCTGCAGGTTGACCTGCTGCTTGCTGGCCAGCGGCCGGTAGTCCAGGTCGAGCAGATCGGCCGCCAGCGCGCTGGCGGAACCGGCGACGCCGGCCACCAGCAGGGCCAACAGGGACAGGCCGCGCAGGCGGCGCGGGGAAACGGTCGACAGGGGCATCAGGAGGGGTCCGCAGTAGCCATTCACCAGGCCCGGCCACTGTCGGCCGGGAATCGGCCGAACTATAGCACCGGGCTTCGGCGCCCCTGATGGCACAGGCCCATCCGGGCTTTGCGCGGCGTGGCGATTGCACTGCCCGGGCGCCATCGACGGCGTCGCGATGACATAGCATGGACATCACTGAATGGAAGGCCGGCCTGGATCGGCATCTGCGACATTTTTATTTCCCTTCCAAATCAATCACATAAATTGAAGTTTCAGTCATCTGACCACCCCTGCCATCAGTTGGGGCCGGCAAGGGGTTGCACGTAGGCGTGCCGGTGTTATAGTTGCATACAACACCAGTCACCTGAGACAGGGGGAAGCCATGAACGCCCGGATCCGTCGCAACCTCACCGCACCCGCGGCCGCTGCTGTTTCGACCCTGATCGTGCTGGCCTGGTTGGCCGCGCCCAGCCTCTCCGACTCCGCTGACAGTGCGCAGGACGCGACCGCCTCTCCGGCAGGGAACGCCGATCCCTCCCCCCCCTCTCCCCCGCGTCGGCTGCACAGCTCCCTGTCCATGCCGTATTTCTCGTTCGCACAGCCGCTGACCCCACGGAGCTGAATATGAGCGACATCCAGTGGAGCGACGGCGCTCCCATCTACCGTCAGTTGAAGGAGCGCGTGATCGCCATGATGCTCGACGGAATCCTCAAGCCGGGCGACGCCCTGCCTTCGGTGCGCCAGGTGGCCGCCGACTACCAGCTCAACCCCATCACCGTTTCGCGCGCTTACCAGGAACTGGCTGACGAAGGCCTGGTCGAGAAGCGCCGCGGCCTGGGCATGTTCATGACCGAGCAGGCGGCCACGCAGCTGCGCAGCAGCGAGCGCGACCGCTTCCTCAACGAAGAATGGCCGGCGGTCCTGGAGCGCATCCAGCGCCTGGGCCTGAGCCTTGATGAATTGCTGCCCCAGGGGAAAGTCTGATGAATAGCACTGCAAGCGAATCGGTCATCACCGCCCGAGGCCTGCGCAAGGCCTACAAGACCACCGTTGCCCTCGACAATGCCAGCTTCAGCATTCCGAGCGGGCGCATCGTCGGCCTGATCGGCCCCAACGGCGCCGGCAAGACCACTGCACTGAAGGCCATCCTTGGCCTGACCTCGGTGGAAGGCGACCTGAGCGTGCTCGGCCGCGACCCGCGGCTGCACCGCGACGAACTGATGAAGGACATCTGCTTCATCGCCGACGTCGCCGTGCTGCCACGCTGGCTGAAGGTCCGCGAGGCGATCGATTTCGTCGCCGGCGTCCACCCGCGCTTCGACCGCGCCCGTTGCGAACGCTTCCTGGCCAACACCAAGCTGCAGCCGAAGCAGCGCGTGCGCGAGCTGTCCAAGGGAATGATCGTGCAGCTGCACCTGGCACTGGTGATGGCCATCGATGCCCGCATCCTGGTGCTGGACGAGCCCACCCTGGGCCTGGACATCCTCTATCGCAAGGAGTTCTACCAGCGCCTGCTGGAAGACTATTTCGACGAACAGAAGACCATCATCGTCACCACCCACCAGGTGGAAGAGATCGAGCACATCCTCAGCGACGTGATGTTCATCCGAGATGGACGCATCGTGCTCGATGCGGAAATGGACGAGGTCGGCCAGCGCTACACCGAACTGCTGGTCAATGCCGACCAGCTCGAAACGGCCCGCGCGTTGAAACCGATCGACGAGCGCAGCCTGGCGTTCGGCAAGACCGTGATGCTGTTCGATGGCGTGCCGCGTGCCCAGCTCTCCACCCTCGGCGAGACCCGCATCCCGGGCCTGGCCGACCTGTTCGTCGCCATCATGAAGGGGACCTACGCATGAATGCCGTCAACCACCCCGTCAGCCCGCTGGGCACCCTGCGCTGGCTGCTCAAGCGCGAGTACTGGGAGAACCGCGGCGGTTTCCTGTATGCCCCGCTGATCGCCGGCCTGATCTCGCTGGTGATGAGCACCGTCGGCATCGCCTTCGGCCTGTTCGCGCTGAACCGTGCAGCGCGCAACGGTGCACTGCATGTCGACGGCGAAAGCGTGAACGTCAACGGCCTGGACCTGGCGCTGCTCACCCGCAACATCGACGGCAAGGATCTGGCCGATCTCGGCAATGGCCTGGACCTGACCCTGGTGCTCAGCTCGGCGTGGCCATTCCTGGTACTGGCCTTCGTCGTGTTCTTCTACTGCCTGGGCGCCCTGTACGACGATCGCCGCGACCGCAGCATCCTGTTCTGGAAGTCGTTGCCGCTGTCGGATACCCAGACCGTGCTGTCCAAGGTGATCAGCGCACTGATCGTGGCGCCGCTGATCGCAGTGATCGCCGGCATCATCACCATGTTCGGCTTCATGCTGATCATCAGCATTGTCGCGCTGGTGCACGGTGGCAGCCCGATGGCGCTGATCTGGGGGCCGGCCAGCCCGCTGACCCTGGCCGCCGGCCACCTCGCCTGGATTCCGGTCTATGCCCTGTGGGCCCTGCCCACCGCCGGCTGGCTGCTGCTGTGCTCGGCCTGGGCCAAGAGCAAGCCGTTCCTGTGGGCGGTGATGCTGCCGCTGTTTGCCGGCGTCATCGTCAGCACCACCAAGATCATGCCGCTGGTCGGCCTGAGCACCGGCTGGTTCTGGCAGAACATCGTCGGCCGCCTGCTGCTGGGCGGCGTACCTGGCATGGACCTGCTGTATCGCCTCGGCGCCAACGAAGCGTCGCGCCGCGACCTGGACTCGGTGGTCAGCCTGATGTCCCCGGCCTCGCAGCTGAAGTCGCTGGCGATGCCGGAACTGTGGATCGGCGCCGCTGTCGGTGCAGTGTTCATCTTCCTCGCCATCCGCCTGCGCAAGCGCGCCGGCGAGATCTGATTCCATCCACCCGGAGGCACCACCCATGCGTTCCCTGCTCGCCTGTACTGCGTTGTTGCTGTTGCCGCTGTCGGCCCTGGCCGCCGATGCCCAGAACTGCAAGTTCGCCGCTGCCCGCACGTTGAAGCTGGACCTGGCCGGTGCCAAGGCGGTGGTGTTCGAGGTCAACCAGCATGACCTGAAGATCACCGCCAGCGCCGGCGGCGGTCAGCTGGAAGGGCGTGCCTGCGCCTCCAGCCAGGAATGGCTGGACCAGCTGGTACTGGACCAGCGCAGGGTCGGTGACAAGCTGGTGGTCAGCCTGCGCCGCGAAGGTCGCTCGCCCAGCATCAGCATCGGCAACAGTTACGCCTGGCTGGACGTCCGCGGCAGCGTGCCGGACAACCTGCCGCTGCAGCTCAAGGTCGGCTCGGGCGATGCCAGCGTGGAGAACGCGCAGTCGCTGAGCGTGGACGTGGGTTCCGGTGATGCCGTGGCCCGCGGCACCCGTGGCAGCATCCACGCCGCGGTGGGTTCGGGCGACCTCAACATCGATGGCGGCACTTCGTTGAACCTGCTGTCACTGGGCTCCGGCGATGTCAACGTGCGCAACATCAGCGGTGATGCCAGCACCGGCACCGTGGGCTCCGGTGACCTGAAGATCACCGATGTGCGTGGCAACGCGCGGCTGGACACCGTGGGCTCGGGCGATATCGAGTTCAAGCGGGTGAAAGGCAGTGTCGAGGTGGGCGTGGTCGGCTCCGGCGGCGTCGACCTGGCCGACATCGGCGGCAACGTGCACGTCCGCAGCCACGGCTCGGGCGACATCCAGGTCGACGGCGTAGGCGGCAGCCTGACCGTCGACCACAGCGGCAGCGGTGACGTCGATCATCGCAATGTCAGCGGCAAGGTCACCCTGCCGCGCAGCAAGTAATCCTCTTCCAGACACCTCCAGGGGACCACCATGAACCTGTTGCGCCTGTTGCCTGCCACCCTGCTGTGCCTGCCGCTGATCGCTTGCGGCGGCACCTCGTCCTCGTCCGACAAGACCGTCGGCAAGAGCGTCGCCGAAGCCACCAGCGGCGTCGGCCAGACTGTCAAGGAAGCCATGGACGATGCCCGCAAGGACATCGCCCAGGGCAACATCAAGATCTCCGCCGACCAGCAGCCACGCGCGGAAATCACCCCGGATGGCCGCCTGCTGATCGCGGGCAAGGAAATCACCGCCAACGACACCCAGCGCCGCCACCTGCAGGAGTACCGTGGCCACGTGGTGGCCATCGCGATGGACGGCATGGATGTCGGCCTGGCCGGCGCCAAGCTGGGAGCCAATGCGGCCGGTGAAGCACTGAAGGGCATCTTCAGCGGCGACAGCGAAGGCGTGGAGAAGCGCATCAACGCCGAAGCCGCGAAGATCGAGGCGCAGGCCAAGCGCATCTGCGAACGCCTGCCGGCGATGCTGGCCAGCCAGCAGGCCCTGGCGCGCGAGCTGCCGGCCTTCAAGCCGTACGCAACGATGGACCAGAGCGACGTGGACGACTGCGGCAAGAACAACTCGGTCACGTTCTCGAAGTGAGACAAATCAGCGCACCTGGCCGGTCGTGGTGTTACACGGCCGGCCGCGTCGCACTGGCCGGCTTACAATGGTGGCCCCGGATGCCCCCGAACCGAATGCCATGAAGAAGTTGTTCCTGCTGCTGGTCGCCCTGCTCTGCCTGGGCCTGGCCGGCTGTGACAAGGATTACCGCAACCATCGCGCCGAGCGCGGCAAGCCCAAGATTTCCGTCAGCGACGGCATGGTCACCGTGCGCCGCCCGCCGGCACCGAACATCATCATCCTCGGCGATGGCACGATGAAGGTGGACGAGATCCAGATTCCGCTGGACGCCGGACAGAAGCAGATGCTGCAGACGATGTTCGGCAAGCTGCAGGTACTGCGCCAGAACACCCTGGTGGCCGCGCCGGCCGATCCCAACATGCAGCCGGTGAAGATCCAGCCGCCGGAAGGCATGGAGGTGATTCCGGCGGACCTGATCCAGCGCATCCCGGAGTTCAAGGACTACACCGACACCTTCGGCAACATCGTCGCCGACCGTCGCTAAAGCAGAAACGCCGCCCAAGGGCGGCGTTTCTGCTTTCTGTAGAGTCGAGCCATGCTCGACTCCGGAACAACAGTCGAGCATGGCTCGACTCTACAACCGGCCGATCAACCGCCGCCGCCACCACCACCAGCCTGGATGCCGCCAGCGGTCAGCGCGGTGGGGTCCAGCAGGCGGCGCAGCTCGGCTTCTTCCAGGCCACTGTCTTCCAGCGCCACATCCAGCACCGGGCGCTGTTCCTTGTACGCACGCTTGGCGATCGCAGCTGCCTTCTCGTAACCGATGATCGGGTTAAGTGCAGTGACCAGGATCGGGTTGCGCGCCAGCGCTTCGGCAACGCGGTCCTCGCGCACCTTCAGCCCGGCGATAGCACTGTCGGCCAGCAGGGTGGACACGTTGGCCAGCAGGCCGATGCCATCAAGCAGGTTCACCGCGATCAGCGGCAGGGTGACGTTGAGCTGGAAGTTGCCGGTCTGGCCGGCCACGGTGATCGCGGTGTGGTGGCCGATCACCTGCGCGCAGGCCATCACGGTGGCTTCCGGAATCACCGGATTGACCTTGCCCGGCATGATCGAGCTGCCCGGCTGCAGTGCCGGCAGTTCGATCTCGCCCAGCCCGGCCAGCGGACCGGCATTCATCCAGCGAAGATCATTCGCGATCTTGATCAGCGCCACCGCCAGTGCATTGAGCTGGCCGGACAGTTCGACCGCATCATCCTGCGCGGCCAGGCCTTCGAACTTGTTCTCGGCACTGTCGAACTTGAAACCGGTCTGCTGCTTCAGTGCCTTGGCTACCTGTGCACCGAAGCGCGGATCGGCATTGATGCCGGTGCCGATGGCGGTGCCGCCCAGCGGCAGCCGGCGCACGCGCTTGAGGCTGTCTTCGATACGCTCCTGCGCCGACGCCAGCTGCGCCGACCACGCGCCGAATTCCTGCTCGAAGGTGAGCGGCATCGCATCCATCAGGTGGGTGCGGCCGGTCTTGACCACCTTGCGCAGGCTGCGGCCCTTCTTGTCCAGGGTCTTGCGCAGGTGCACCAGCGCCGGCAGCAGCTGCTCATGCGTCGCCAACACCGCCGACACCCGCAACGCGGTCGGAATCACGTCGTTGGAGCTCTGGCCCTGGTTGACGTGGTCATTGGGATGCACCGCGGTCTTGCCGGCCTTGCCCGCGCGGTTGGCCAGGGTGGCGATGACCTCGTTGGCATTCATGTTCGAGGAGGTGCCCGAACCGGTCTGGTAGACGTCGATCGGGAACTGCGCGTCCCAGTTGCCGGCGGCCACTTCGGCAGCAGCGGTCTGGATGGCCTTGGCCACGTTCTTCGGCAGGTGGCCCAGTTCTGCGTTGACGCCGGCGGCGGCGCCCTTGACCAGGCCCAGGGCGCGGATGAAACCGCGCGGCATGCGCTGGCCCGACACCGGGAAATTCTGCACGGCGCGCTGGGTCTGGGCGCCCCACAGGGCGTCCGCAGGTACCTGCAGCTCGCCCATGCTGTCGTGTTCGATTCTGAAACCCTTGCTTGCAGCTTTGCTCATTGCATCAACTCCGCACTACTTCAGTTGGGGAAAGGGAAGCGGCGGCTGGCAGGGTGTCGCTTCCCGGGCTGGCGGCTGCGCCCACGATACTCCCTTGCCGATAGCGTGGGATGACGAGGACGGGCCAGATCGTTCCGTCTGCACGGCCGATCTGCACGCGCAAGGGGTAGTGCCGGCCGCTGGCCGGCAATCCATGGAGTCGTGGGCCGGGCGTGGTTGCCGGCCAGCGGCCGGCACTACCTCACCGGCACGTCGTAGAATATGGCCCCCGCCGCTCGCCCCAGCCCTGCCGACATGTCCGATTCCGCCCTGCTCGCCCTGTCCCCGCTCGATGGCCGCTATGCCGGCAAGGTCGACGCCCTGCGCCCGATCTTCTCCGAGTACGGCCTGATCAAGGCCCGCATCACGGTCGAAGTGGAGTGGCTGCTGGCCCTGGCCGCCGAACCGGGCATCGTCGAGCTGGCCCCGTTCTCCGACGCGGCCGTCGCCCGCCTGCGCGCCCTGGCCGCCAGTTTCAGCCCGGCCCAGGCCGCGCGCGTGAAGGAGATCGAGCGCACCACCAACCATGACGTCAAGGCGGTGGAGTACTTCATCAAGGAACAGCTGAAGGACGACGCCGAGCTGGCCCCGGCGCTGGAATTCGTGCATTTCGCCTGCACCAGCGAAGACATCAACAACCTCAGCTACGGCCTGATGCTGGAACAGGCGCGCCGCGAGGTGCTGCTGCCGACCCTGGACGGCATTGCCAGCACCCTGCGCAGCCTGGCCCACGCCCAGGCCGGCCAGCCGATGCTGTCGCGCACCCACGGCCAGACCGCCTCGCCGACCACCCTGGGCAAGGAGCTGGCCAACGTGGTCGCCCGCCTGGAGCGCCAGCGCAGGCAGATTGCCGCGGTCGAACTGACCGGCAAGATCAACGGCGCAGTGGGCAACTACAACGCCCACATCGCCAGCTACCCGGACGTGGACTGGCCGGCCTTCGCCGAGCGCTTCGTGACCGGCCTGGGCCTGGTGTTCAACCCGTACACCACGCAGATCGAGCCGCACGACAACATCGCCGAGATCGGCGATGCCGCACGCCGCGCCAACATCATCCTGATCGACCTGGCCCGTGACATCTGGGGCTACGTTTCGCTGGGCTACTTCAAGCAGCGCCTGAAGGAAGGCGAAGTCGGCTCGTCGACGATGCCGCACAAGGTCAATCCGATCGACTTCGAGAATGCGGAAGGCAACTTCGGCATCGCCAACGCGCTGTTTGAGCACTTCAGCGCTAAGCTGCCGATCAGCCGCTGGCAGCGTGACCTGACCGATTCCACCGTGCTGCGTGCACTGGGCACCGCGTTCGGCCACAGCCAGGTGGCGCTGGATTCGCTGGCCAAGGGCCTGGGCAAGCTGGAAGTGAACCCGCAGCGCCTGGACGCCGATCTGGACGCAGCCTGGGAAGTACTGGCCGAGGCCGTGCAGACGGTGATGCGTCGCCACGGCCTGCCGAACCCGTACGAGCAGCTGAAGGCGCTGACCCGTGGCCAGGGCATCACCGCCGAGTCGATGCGTGCGTTCGTGCAGGGGCTGGAGCTGCCGGCGGATGCGAAGCAGCGTCTGCTGGAGATGACCCCGGGCAGCTACACCGGTCTGGCCGAGTCGCTGGCGAAGAAGATCTAAGGGGTTTCCTTTGCGGCGGCGGCCGCGGGCGCTGCCTGCGGCAGGCAACAGCAACAGCAACATCAACGTCAAGAGCGGCTCTGGGTTTTTGCCGTGCTTGGCGGGGCGGGTTGGATTCGCGGGACACGCCGTGAACCCGTCCTTGGGGGCTCGATGGCGCCATCCATGGCGCCAACGGTCCCGCGAACCCAACCCGCCCCACCTCTGACAGATTCCCGGTGACGGATCGAAGAGCATTGGGTTGTCGGGACGGAATTTGAAAGAGGGACGCGGCTTCGCCGCGTCCCTCTTTTGTTTTGGCATGAGCAAGCGCAGCGCGCGACCTGCCGTTGCCTTTGATCTTCTTCTTCCATTCCGTGGCGGGCCGCGCAGGAAACTGTCAGGGGCCGGGCGGGTGGGCCATGCAGGGGCGTTGGCGCCATGGATGGCGCCATCGAGCTTACAAGGACGTACTTGCAGCGTCCCCTGCATGGCCCACCCGCCCGGCCAAGCGCAGCTTTTGATTCTGAACCACCCCGCCACGAGGGGCCCCGCCGTTGGCCGGAACCCCCGCGACAAACCCGCGCACGTGCGCAATCCCGGCGAACGGCGGACAATGGAGGCCTCAGGCGGCCCGCCGTGCCGCCCCTCCCGCTTTCCGCTGCAAGGATTCCCCCATGGCCGCCCGCAAGTCCTCCGCCCCCCTGATCGAAGTCACCGCCCGCCCCGGCCAGCCGCTGGGCATGGCGCCGGCCACCTTCCTGCGCGACTTCTGGCAGAAGCGCCCGTTGCTGATCCGCAATGCCTTCCCGGACTTCCAGACCCCGGTGCAGCCGGAAGACCTGGCCGGACTGGCCTGCGAGGAAGGCGTGCTGGCACGCCTGATCGAGCACGACAAGACCCAGGACGGCTGGCGCGTGCGCACCGGCCCGTTCCAGGAAGACGTGTTCCCCGCCCTGCCCGACCACGACTGGACCCTGCTGGTGCAGGACGTGGACAAGTGGGACCCGGACGTGCGCGCCCTGATCGAGCACTTCCGCTTCCTGCCGCGCTGGCGCATGGATGACGTGATGATCAGCTTCGCCGCCACCGGCGGCTCGGTCGGCGCCCATGTTGACCAGTACGACGTGTTCCTGCTGCAGGCCCATGGTCACCGCCGATGGCAGATCGATGCCAGCGAATCGATCAAGGGCAAGCAGCCGCCGCTGGGCTTCCGCCCGGACGTGGAGCTGAAGCTGCTGAAGGTGTTCAAGCCGACCCACGACTGGGTGCTGGCGCCGGGTGACATGCTGTACCTGCCGCCGAACGTGCCGCACCACGGCGTGGCCGAAGACCCGTGCCTGACCTTCTCGTTCGGCATGCGTGCGCCGTCCTCGGCCGAGCTGATCAGTGACTACCTGGACACCCTGATCGCGGATGCCGACGAGAACATCCGCTACCAGGACGCCGACCTGAAGGTGCCGGCCGATCCGAACGAAATCGACACAGTGGCGATGGCACGTGTGATCACCGCCCTCAACGCCATCCGCATGAACGACCCGGACAAGCTGGGTGACTGGTTTGGTCGCTTCATCACCACCTACCGCGCCGCCGGCGAAGTGATGGCCCACCAGGCCGCACCGGCACAGGAAGAAGTGGTCCAGGCCCTGGCCTCGGGCCTGCTGCTGCAGCGCCACCCGTGGGCCCGCCTGGCCTGGCGCCGGGCCAAGCGCGGCGCCAGCCTGTACGTCAGCGGCCAGGACTTCGCGCTGCCGGTGAAGGACGCGCAGCGCCTGGCTGGCGCCGAACAGCTGGACGCCGCCGCCTATCGCGGCCTGTCCGACAAGGGCCGTGCCGTGGTCCAGCAGCTGCTGGTCGGCGGCGTGTTCCAGCTGATCGACCCGAACGAGATCTATGACGCCGAAGACGAGGACGACGGCGAGGATGCCGTGGTGCTCGGCGAGGTCGTCGAAGGCCGCGACCGCGTGGATGCGATCGACGCCGACGCGGTGTCCGACGATGTCCACTCCGTGACCGTGCACGACGACGGCATCGAGGTCATCGTCAACTTCGAGGACGACGAGGAAGACGACAGCGGTGCTGGCCGCGCCTGAGTCGCCACCATGATCCGGGTCCATCAAGTCAGCCACGCCGATGCCCACACTGCCATCCACGAGGTGCGCCAACGCGTGTTCGTGCAGGAACAGGGCATCGCCGCCGAGCTGGAACGCGATGCGCTGGACCCGGTCAGTGCCCATGTGCTGGCGCTGGACACTGACAATCAGCCGGTCGGCACCGGCCGGCTGGCCCCGGATGGCCGCATCGGCCGCATGGCGGTGCTGGCCAACCATCGCAGCCACGGGGTCGGCGAGGCCCTGCTGGAAGCACTGGTGGAGGCCGGGCGCCGGCTCGGCCTGGCCGAGCTGCATCTGCACGCCCAGCTGCCCGCCCGTGACTTCTATGCCCGCCAGGGTTTCCTGCCCGATGGCGAGGTGTTCGAGGAGGCCGGCATCGGCCACCAGCAGATGCGCCGCCGGCTGGGCGCGGCCAGCGCCATCGACAGCCGCGCCGAGGCGGTGGCCATCACCACGGCCATCATCCACCGCGCCCGTCGCCAGCTGTGGCTGCACAGCCGCCAGCTGGACCCCGGGCTGCTCGACGCGCCCCCGGTACAGACCGCCCTGCGGCGCTTCGTCACCGCCCGCCACGACAAGCAGCTGCGGGTGATCGTGCACGACGCCGCCGCGATCGCCTCTGCCGGGGCACCGCTGCTGGCGCTGGCCCAGCGCCTGCCCAGCGTGATCCAGTTCCGCGAGGTCAGCGATCCGGTCGACCGTGCGCTGGCCTCGGCCTGCCTGCTCAACGATGCGGGCGACTTCTACTTTCGTCTGATCGGGCATCGGCTCGACGGTGAGGCCGGGATCGCGCTGCCGGCACGTTCGCAGCCGTTCGAGCAGCAATTGCAGCGCGTCTGGGACCGTTCGCGTGATTGCAGCGAACTGCGCGCGCTCGGCATCTGAGCGGAGCTGGCTGACTCAACCTGTCTGGAAGCGGCACCGGGGGACGCGCGATACCTCCGGTTGTGCCCCTTCGTGTCCGGTTGGGGGTACAATTTGGCTGTTTGAACGCGCCCGCGCAGGGCTATTCATCTTCCTGCCGGGTCCTTCTGAAGCCATACCCCACAAAGCGAATCAACACCCTCCATCGTGGACAATCAACTGAAGCAGTTTGCGCAATCTTCGCAACTCGCCGGCGGCAACGCCTCCTATGTCGAGGACCTGTACGAGCAGTACCTGGTCTCCCCGGATAGTGTCGATCCCAAATGGAAAACCTACTTCGACGGCTTCAAGGGCCGCGAAGCAGGTGACATTCCGCACTCGGCCGTCATCTCCCACATTGCGGACGCGGCCAAGGATGCGCTGAAGGCCGGTACCGGCAACGGTGCAGGCGACGAGCGCGAGCGCAATGTCGGTCGTCTGATCACTGCCTACCGTTCGCGCGGCCACCTGGACGCCCGCCTCGATCCGCTGGGCCTGGCCGCACCGGTCAACACCCCGGACCTGGGCCTGCCGTTCCACAGCCTGTCCGATGGCGACCTCAACAGCGAGTTCAGCACCGGCGGCGTCGGTGGCCAGCCGCGCATGAAGCTGCGCGACCTGCTGGCACGCCTGAAGGCGACCTACACCGGCTCGATCGGTGCGGAGTTCATGCACATCTCCGAGGTCGAGCAGCGCCAGTGGATCTACAAGAAGCTTGAACTGGCCGGTGGCAACTACCAGCTGGACGCTGACACCCAGCGCCGCACGCTGGAGCGCCTGACCGCGGCTGAGGGCCTGGAGCGCTACCTGCATACCAAGTACGTCGGCCAGAAGCGCTTCTCGCTGGAAGGCGGCGACTCGCTGATCCCGATGATGGACACCATCATCCGCAGCGCCGGCAAGGATGGCGTCAAGGACGTGGTGATCGGCATGGCCCACCGCGGCCGCCTGAACGTGCTGGTCAACACCCTGGGCAAGAACCCGCGCAAGCTGTTCGACGAATTCGAAGGCAAGTTCGAGCACGACGAGCACGCCTCGGCCGGTGACGTGAAGTACCACATGGGCTTCTCCGCCGACGTCGCCACCGATGGCGGCCCGGTGCACCTGGCGCTGGCGTTCAACCCGTCGCACCTGGAAATCGCCGACCCGGTCGTGGCCGGTTCCGTGCGTTCGCGCCAGGAGCGCCGCAAGGACACCGCGCGCAAGCAGGTCATGCCGATCCTGATCCACGGCGATGCGGCCTTCTCCGGCCAGGGCGTGGTCATGGAGCTGTTCCAGATGTCGCAGGCCCGCGGCTTCGCCGTCGGCGGCACCGTGCACATCGTGGTCAACAACCAGGTCGGCTTCACCACCTCCAACCCGCTGGATACGCGTTCCACGCGCTATGCCACCGACGTGGCGAAGATGATCGCCGCCCCGGTGCTGCACGTGAACGGCGATGATCCGGAAGCGGTTGTGTTCGCCGCGCAGCTGGCCTTCGAGTTCCGCCAGAAGTTCGCCAAGGACGTGGTCATCGACCTGATGTGCTACCGCCGTTGGGGCCACAACGAGGCCGACGAACCGGCGATCACCCAGCCGCTGATGTACCAGGTGATCCGCAAGCACGCCACCACCCGAGAGATGTACGCCGAGCAGCTGGAAAAGGCGGGCGTGATCGCCGCCGGTGCCGGCAAGGCGATGGTCGATGCCTACCGCGAGAAGCTGGACGCCGGTGAAGTGACCACCGAGCTGGCCAAGGTCGAGAAGACCCCGCCGACCAGCCCGCTGTTCGTCGATTGGCCGAAGCTGCTGGAAGGCAAGCTGTCCGACCCGATCTCGACCAAGGTCGAGAAGAACAAGCTGGTCGAGCTGGCCAAGCTGATCAACACCATTCCGGACGAAGTGCAGCTGCACTCCCGCGTGGCCAAGGTCTACGACGACCGCCGCAAGATGGCCGCCGGCGAGATCCCGGGCGACTGGGGCTTTGCCGAGAACCTGGCCTACGCCACCCTGCTCGACGAAGGCAGTGCCCTGCGTCTGGTCGGCCAGGACGTGGGCCGCGGTACGTTCACGCACCGCCACGCGATCCTGCACGACCAGAAGACCGACAACTACTACATGCCGCTGCGGCAGCTGGTGGATTCGCCGGAGAAGGCCACCGTCATCGATTCGCTGCTGAGCGAAGAAGCGGTGATGGCCTACGAGTACGGCTTCTCCACCACCGATCCGAACACGCTGTGCATCTGGGAAGGCCAGTTCGGCGACTTCGCCAACGGTGCCCAGGTCGTCATCGACCAGTTCATCGCCGCCGGTGAAGCCAAGTGGGGCCGCATCTCCGGCCTGACCCTGCTGCTGCCGCATGGCTATGAAGGTCAGGGCCCGGAACACAGCTCGGCGCGCCTGGAGCGCTTCCTGCAGCTGTGCGCGCTGGAGAACATGCTGGTGGTGGTGCCGTCGACCCCGGCGCAGGCCTTCCACATGCTGCGTCGCCAGCAGCACCTGACCACCCGCAAGCCGCTGGTGGTGATGTCGCCGAAGTCGCTGCTGCGCCACAAGCTGGCCGTGTCGACCCTGGACGAACTGGCCAACGGCGAGTTCCAGCACCTGATCGGCGACGCCAATGCGGACGCCAAGAAGGTCAAGCGCGTGGTGCTGTGCTCGGGCAAGGTCTACTACGACCTGCTGGAAGACCAGACCAAGCGTGGCCAGGACGACGTGGCGATCATCCGCGTGGAGCAGCTGTACCCGTTCCCGCGTGCGCTGCTGGCTGCCGAACTGAAGAAGTACGGCAAGGCCACCGACGTGGTGTGGACGCAGGAAGAACCGCAGAACCAGGGTGCGTGGTACCAGATCCGCCACCACCTGCAGTTCTGCCTGGCCGATGGCCAGAACCTGCACTACGCCGGTCGCGCACGTTCGGCTTCGCCGGCTGCCGGTCACATGGCTGACCACGTCCGCGAACAGCAGCAGCTGGTCGCCGACGCGCTGGTCAACCCGTTCAACGACACGTTCGCTGAATAATCCTCCCCCTATTTAGAAGACAAACCAGGAAGCTCCCGCAATGGCCACCGAAGTCAAAGCCCCGGTACTGCCCGAATCCGTCGCCGACGGCACCATCGCCACCTGGCACAAGAAGGTGGGCGACGCCGTCAAGCGCGACGAAAACCTGCTTGACCTGGAAACCGACAAGGTCGTCCTGGAAGTGCCGTCGCCGGTCGACGGCGTGCTCAAGGAAATCAAGTTCGCCGAAGGCTCGACCGTGACCTCCAGCCAGGTCGTGGCGATCATCGAGGAAGGCGCCGTGGCTGCTGCCCCGGCCCCGGCCGCTGAAGCCGCTCCGGCTGCTGCCGCTGCCCCAGCCGCCGCTGCGCCGGCCGCTGCCGCCGCTCCGGCCCCGGCTGCCAAGTCGGCCGCCGACGCGCTGCCGCCGGGCGCCCGCTTCACCGCCATCACCGAAGGCGTGAACCCGGCCGACGTCGACGGCACCGGCCGTCGCGGCGCGGTGACCAAGGAAGACATCGTCAACTTCGCCCGCAACGGCGGCGCCGGCAAGGCCGGTGGCGCACGTCCGGAAGAGCGCGTGCCGATGACCCGCATCCGCAAGCGCATCGCCGAGCGCCTGATGGAGTCGAAGAACTCCACCGCCATGCTGACCACCTTCAACGAAGTCGACCTGTCCAAGGTCTCGGCTGCGCGCAAGGAACTGCAGGACGAGTTCGTCAAGGCACACGGCATCAAGCTGGGCTTCATGAGCTTCTTCGTGAAGGCCGCTGCCAATGCCCTGCAGCGCTTCCCGCTGGTCAACGCCTCGATCGACGGCGACGACATCATCTACCACGGCTACTCGGACATCTCGATCGCCGTGTCGACCGAGAAGGGCCTGGTCACGCCGGTGCTGCGCAACGTCGAGCGCATGTCGTTCGCCGACATCGAGAAGACCATCGCCGACTACGCCAAGAAGGCCCGTGACGGCAAGCTGAGCCTGGAAGAACTGCAGGGTGGCACCTTCACCGTGACCAACGGCGGCACCTTCGGTTCGCTGCTGTCGACCCCGATCATCAACCCGCCGCAGAGCGCCATCCTGGGCATGCATGCCATCAAGGAGCGTCCGATCGCCCAGAACGGCCAGGTCGTGATCGCGCCGATGATGTACCTGGCGCTGTCGTACGACCACCGCATCATCGACGGCAAGGACTCGGTGCAGTTCCTGGTGGACATCAAGAACCAGCTGGAAAACCCGGGCCGCATGCTGTTCGGCCTGTAAGAAACCTCCCGCCCCTCCGCGCCTGCGCGGAGGGGTTCTGGTAATGCATCAAGGAATAATTCAATGGCTGAACAATTCGACGTCGTCGTCATCGGTGCCGGCCCGGCCGGTTACCACGCTGCCATCCGCGCGGCCCAGCTGGGCCTGAAGACCGCCTGCATCGACGCAGCGCTGGGCAAAGACGGCAAGCCGGCGCTGGGCGGCACCTGCCTGCGCGTGGGCTGCATCCCGTCCAAGGCGCTGCTGGATTCCTCGCGCCAGTTCTGGAACATGGGCCACATCTTTGGCGACCACGGCATCAGCTTCAAGGATGCCAAGATCGACGTCGAGGCGATGGTTGGCCGCAAGGACAAGATCGTCAAGCAGTTCACCGGCGGCATCGGCATGCTGTTCAAGGCCAACAAGGTCGCCGCCTACTACGGCTTCGGCGAACTGCAGCCGGGCAACGTGGTCAAGGTCACCCAGCATGACGGTTCCATCGTCGAGCTGAAGGGCACCAACGTCATCATCGCGGCCGGTTCGGATTCGATCGAACTGCCGTTCGCCAAGTTCGACGGCGAGACCATCGTCGACAACGTCGGCGGCCTGGACTTCACCGAAGTGCCGAACCGCCTGGCCGTGATCGGCGCCGGCGTGATCGGCCTGGAACTGGGCAGCGTGTGGAAGCGCCTGGGCGCTGAAGTCACCATCCTGGAAGCACTGCCGGAGTTCCTGGCCGTGGCCGACGCCGAAGTGGCCAAGACCGCTGCCAAGGAATTCAAGAAGCAGGGCCTGGACATCCGCCTCGGCGCCAAGGTCTCCAAGACCGAGATCACCGGCAAGGGCAAGAAGAAGGAAGTCGTTGTCACCTACACCGACAGCGAAGGCGAAAAGACCCTGACCGTGGACAAGCTGCTGGTGGCCGTTGGCCGTCGCGCCGCCACCAAGGGCCTGCTGGCCGAAGGCACCGGCGTCAAGATCAACGAGCGCGGCCAGATCGAAGTCGACGCGCACTGCCACACCGGCGTCAACGGCGTGTGGGCGGTCGGCGACTGCGTGCGCGGCCCGATGTTGGCGCACAAGGGCTTCGAGGAAGGCATCGCGGTGGCTGAGCTGATCGCCGGCCTGCCGGGCCACGTCAACTTCGACACCATCCCGTGGGTCATCTACACCGAGCCGGAACTGGCCTGGGTCGGCAAGACCGAAGCCCAGCTGAAGGCCGAAGGCATTCCGTACAAGGCTGGCAGCTTCCCGTTCGCCGCCAACGGTCGTGCCGTGGCGATGATCGAGCCGGCAGGCTTCGTGAAGATCCTGGCCCATGCCGAAACCGACCGCATCCTCGGCATGCACCTGGTCGGCGCCAACGTCTCCGAGCTGGTGCACGAAGGCGTGCTGACCATGGAGTTCAGCGGCTCGGCCGATGACCTGGCCCGCATCTGCCACGCCCACCCGTCGCTGTCGGAAGTGATCCACGACGCAGCGATGGCGGTCAGCAAGCGCGCCATCCACAAGGCGAACTGATCGTTCGCCGGTAGTGCCGGCCGCTGGCCGGCACACTCCAGCAATCAGAAAACCCCGCCTCGGCGGGGTTTTTTGTTGCCCGCAACCCTGCCGGGCAGCTTGACGTCCGCACGCTCCGGCTCCCCGCCGGTAGCGGGCTCACGCTGATCCTGACGCACTGCCCGCAACGGCCGTGGCCAGCTCCCGCATGAAGACCTGCGTTGCACGCGATGCGCGACCCGCCGGCGAACAGACCAGGCCAAACACGCGACGGATCCCCGGCTGCACCGGCAGCACGCGCAGGCCGTGGAGATCGTCCGGCAACGTCGATTCCGGCACCAGCGAGACGCCCAGTCCCTCGCGCGCCAGCACGCACGCGCTGGCCCAGTCGCGCACGGTCACTCGTACGTCGCTCAGCTGTAGACCAGCGTCCGCCATCAGGCGCTGACCGTTCACCGCACAACCCCCTGTTGCGAGGATGAAGGGTTCGCCCGCCAGCTCGCTCAAGGCCACCCCGCTTTCGGTGGCGCGGCGCCCCAGCGGATGCGTCTGCGCGAGCACCGCCATCCACCCGTCGCTGCCCAGCATCAACGGCGCGCGATCTGCAGCGGGGTTCATCACCACGCCGGCGTCGACCGTGCCCGATTCGAGCCAGCGCTCAACCTCCTCGTCCGTACCCTCCACGATCACCACCTCGATGCCCGGGTGGCGGCGCTGGAAATCCCGCAGCAGCGCTGGCAGCACGCTGGAAACGAGTGACGGGAAGGTCGCCAGGCGGATGCGTGCACCACTGAACCCCTGGCTGTCATCGGCCAGCGCGCGGATCGCCTGCAGGCCTCCCAGCATGATGCGTGCGTGTTCGATCACCCGCTGCCCGAGCGCAGTGATCTCGACCTGACGCCGCTCGCGCACGAACACCGCAAACCCCAATGAGGACTCCAGCTGGGCCAGGGCCTGGCTGGCACCGGACTGGCTGATGCCGACCCGGTCAGCGCCGCGCGAGATGGTTCCCTCGTCGGCCACCGCAACCAGCAGGCGCCAGTGGGCAAGATTCATCATGACAGGCAGTAGCCCAGCTTATGGGAGAAAAATCGAAGATTGATTTTACCGGATACCGCTCGCACAGCAGACTGCCTCGCACCGGCTGACCCGGCCGTCCTTTCTCCCTCGAGACCCTCCATGAAGCTGTACTACGCACCGTACACCTGCTCGCTGTCGCCCCATATCGTGCTACGTGAACTTGGCCTCCCCTTCGAGCTGGTCAAGGTCGACAACGCCAGCAAACAGACCGCCGATGGTCGCGATTTCCGCACCATCAACCGCAAAGGCTATGTCGCGGCGCTGGAGCTGGATGACGGGCAGGTGCTGACCGAAGGCCCGGCCATCGTCCAGTACCTGGCCGATCTGAAACCCGGATGCACGCTGGCCCCACCCGTCGGCAGCTGGGAGCGGGTACGACTGCAGGAATGGCTGAACTTCGTGACCAGCGAGTTCCACGCCGGCTCGGCGCCGCTGTTCAACGCCGATCTGCCGGAAGCGGCCAAGGCCTTCTTCCGGCAGAAGCTGTTCAAGCGTTTCGACCTGCTGCAGGAGACGTTGGCAACGCAGGACTTTCTCATGGGACCAGACTTCAGCGTCGCCGATGCCTACCTTTTCACGGTGCTTGGCTGGTGCCGCTTCTTCTCCATCGATCTGGCGGCGTGGCCGGCGCTGCCTGCCTATGCCCGCAGGATCAACGCACGACCGGCCGTGCAGGCGGCGCTACGCGCAGAGGCCGCGTGATGTGGAGCCGAGCACAGGCTCGGCGCTACACCTTTCCAGCCGGCTTCTTTGGTGGATCCTCACAGACCCGGTGCTGCACCACCGTCTCGCCGACCTTCCATTCCTTCGCGACCCTGCAGCGCTCCTTGGATTTCTGCACAGAGACCGCTGCGGCGTTCGCCTCGTCAGCCGCAGCAGTCTGCTGGCGTTCCAGCCACACCGAGGGCGGCGCTGGAGGTGTGGCCAGTACCGGACCCGCAAGCAGGACCAGACCCACCAGCAACACCGTCCTCATGCAGCCACCGCCCGGCCACCGAGCAGGCGCGCCGGCAGCATGAACAGCGCGCGCAGGAACGCGAACAGGGCCGAGAAGGTGATGCCGACCAGGCGGAACGGCAGGCTCAGCAGCCACACGAACGGCCAGGCGATCAGGGCGAGGATCGCCAGCGGCCAGCACAGCACGAACAGCAGGCACCATACACCGAGCGCGAACAGGGTCTTCATCACGGTCTCCTTGTGGCGGCACCCTGCCGCCTGCGGACACCTTGGCGCTCCGCCCTGTCCGCCCGCAAACGGTTTGCGACGAAACCCGGGCTGGGGGCGATGAAACCGATTGTGGGGAAACCGGAGATTCAGGAGATTGCCGGCCAGCGGCCGGCACTACCGCAGGGATTTACACCGGGACCGCGCCCGGGCGGCCGTGGGTGACCTGGAAGCGGGCGGCCGTACGTACCGGCGCGTCGGCACGCAGCACGCTGTCGGCGAAGCGCAGTTCCGCATCCACGGTCTGCCGGTTCAGCTGCAGCTTCCACCAGCCACGGCGGTCGCCGTCGAAATAGCGGATGTGCGGGTTCTGCGGAATCGACGGACCGTAGTACGGGCCATAGGGCGTGTCGTCGCCGCCACTGCTGATCGCCGGGGCGATGAATTCGGTGGCCACGACCGGCGCACTGGCGGCATCGAAGTCCAGCTTCAGGTCGTTGACGAAGGTGGAATGCCAGTCGCCGCCAAGCACGATGGCATTGCCCTGCCCGCCCGCCTGCATCGCCTGCAGCAGCCGGTTGCGTGCGGCGGGATAGCCATCCCAGGCGTCATTCCAGAAGCGCTCGCGTGGCGTGCCGCCTTCCAGCCGCAGCTGCGCCATCAACAGCTGCTGCACCACCACGTTCCAGCGCGTGCCTTGCGCGGCGGCCATCGACTGCGTGAACCACGCTTCCTGGCCCATGCCGAGCATGCTCATGCGCGGGTCCAGTGCGGCATCACAGCGTGGTGACTCGCCGACGCCACAGGGATTGGCCGGGCGGAACTGGCGGCAATCGAGCAACGTCAGCTGTGCCAGGTCGCCATAGCGCAGGCGCCGATGCACGCGAAGACCGCCATTGCCCGCTGGCGTACTACGCATCGGCAGGTGCTCGTAGAACGCGCGGTAGGCCGCCGCACGACGCACGATGAAATCTTCGGTCGATACACCGGGCTTTTCCGGGTGGATGCCGGAGTAATCGTTCTGCACTTCATGGTCGTCCCAGATCACCGCGAACGCATGTGCGGCGTGCGCGGCCTGCAGATCCGGATCGAGTTTGTACAGCGCGTACTGGTCACGGTAGCGCTCCAGGCTGACGGTCTCGCCACTGAAGCGTTGCGCATCCAGCGCACGACCACGCGCGTTCTGCAGCGGGCTGTATTCGTACAGGTAGTCACCCGCGTGGAGCACCAGGTCGACATCGCTCTGTGCGATATCGCGCAGCACCGGATAGTAGCCACTGTTCCAGGCCTGGCAGGTGCACAGGGCCAGCCGCAGCTGCTGCAGTTGCGTGTCCAGCAGCGGCGCGGTACGGAAATGGCCGACCGCGCTTTCCTCGTCACCGTCGCAGGCAAAACGGTAGTAGTAGTCGCGGCCTGGGTGCAGGCCATTGACCTCCACGTGCACCGAGTGGGCCAGCTCGGGCACCGCGGCCGCAGTCCCCCGCTGCACCAGCCGGCGCATGCCGGGGTCTTCGGCCACGAACCAGCGTACCGGTACCGCCCGTGACGGCATGCCGCCGCCATTGAGCGGGTCCGGTGCCAGCCGCGTCCATAACACGGCCCCCTGTGGATCCGGATCACCGGCGGCGACACCGAGGGTGAACGGATCACGCCCCAGCCGCGGCCGTGGGCCGGCCGTGGCCAGCCCCGGCATCGCCGCCAGCGCGATCGCCGCCCCCGTGCCCTGCCACGCCATGCGCAGCAGGCGACGACGGCTTTCCGGATCGACAGGCCCGCGCATCAGAAGCGCACGGTAGCGGTGGCCATCACCTGGCGCGGCGCGCCGACCTGCATGGTCGCCAGGCTGCGGGTCGGGTCGGCGGCGTAGGTACCGTTGGTGTTGATCGAGGACAGGTAGCGCTTGTCGGTCAGGTTGGTCAGGTTCAGCGCTACGGTCAGGTTCTGCGCCGGGCCGAGCTTGCCGAAGTCATAGGCCACCGAGGCGTTGACCAGCCAGTAGCTCGGCACCGACACATCGTTGGTATAGGTCACGTAGCGCTTGCCGACATGATTGGCGGCCAGGCGCAGGTCCCACGAGCCCGGGGTCCACGCCAGGGTGCTGGCGAACATCCATTCCGGGGTGTCGACGGTCGTCTTGCCACGGGTCGGCACCACGCCGTTGTTCACGTAGTCGTTGTCGTAGGTGCTGTCATTCCAGGACAGCGCATTGGACCAGGTCAGGTCCTGCATCGGCTTCAGCTGCAGGGTCGCCTCGGCGCCGCGGCTGGTCACCGACCCGACGTTGGAGAACAGTGCCGGGCAACCGAGGATGCCCACGCACTGCGCGATGGCCAGCAGACGGTTGTCGAACTTGACGTCGTACACCGCCACCGAGGCTTCATAGCCGCGGCCGTAGCCACGCCAACCCAGTTCGATCGTGCGCGACTGTTCCGGCTTCAGGTTCTTCGCGCTGGCATCGAAGGCGGCCTGCGGCACATTGAACGGGCTGCCCACGCCCAGCGCATAGGCGGCGATGTTCTTGGCGAACGAACCGAAGATCTCGTTGCCTTCGTTCAGCTTGAAGTTGAAGCCGGCCTGCGGCAGCAGGCCCTTCTTCGAGGTCAGGCTGCTGTTGTTGGCATAGCTGCCCAGCGGCGTGCGCACGCTGGTGCGGGTGTGCGGCGACTTCGCACCGATGTCGATGGTCAGGCGGTCATCGAACAGGCGGAAGCGATCCTGCACGTAGAACTGGCGGGTGATGGTGGTGTAGCGCTGGTGCCACACGCGCTGGTCCGGGTTGCGCAGGAAGAAGTCGTCGGTGATCGGGCCGTCGATGTAGTAGAAGTTGCGCTGCACGCTGTGGCCGTTGTCCTCGTACCAGAGGCCCGCTTCCAGTTCGTGGCCACCGACGTTCCAGGTGAACGCCGAGGTCACGCCGGTACGGTCGATCGCGTACTCGGTGGTGCGGATCGAGATCGGAATCTCGCGGCTGGTGCCCGGGTTGGACGGATTGGACGGGCTGAACCAGTGGCCCTGGCCACGGTTGCTGTGGTTGTAGACATTGACCTTCAAGCGCATCGACTCGTTCAGGCCGAAATCACCGGCAATGCTGGACAGGTCATCGTTGCGCAGGCCGTGGCCGGAGTAGTACGCATCCCACGGGCTGTTGACGCCGCCGCTGAATTTGCCGCGTGCGGCGGCGACGGCGCGATCCCAGTCCGGCGCGTAGTTGTCCCAGTCCCAGCCGAGGCGATCGATCATCTCCAGCGACAGATCCTGGTAATCGGCCTCGACGCGGCGCGAGGCGTTGAACAGCGCGGTGATCTTGCTGTCCGTTCCGAAGTTGTAGGTGGCCTTGCCGTTGAACTGCTTCAGCTCCTGCGAGCCCTTGCCCTTCCACTTGTCACCTTCCGAATACACACCGGACAGGTAGGCAGCAAAGCCCTGGTGCTCACCGGTCTCCAGGCGCGCATAGCTGCGGCGTGCGCTGTCACTGCCAAAGCTCTGTGCCAGCACGACCCCATATTCGGTGGACGGATCGATCGAGTAGAACTGGAACACGCCGCCGAGGTTGCTGGTGGACGGCGTACCCAGTGCGCCGATGCCGGTGGAGACCTCCGCACCGCCCAGGTTCTCGCTGATCACCGCGCGGCTGATGTGCAGGCCGTTGCTGTTGCCATAGGCCATGTTGCCCAGCGGGATGCCATCAAGGGTGTAACCCAGGCGGTTCTGGTTGAAGCCACGCAGGCTGATGGTGGTGGACCATTCGTAGGCGCCGGTGGCATCGGCCGATTCGAAATGCACGCCCGGCTTGGTCGCAAGCAGCTTCAGCGGATTGGCACCCGGCGGCAGCACCTTCATGTCCTCGGCGGTCACGCGCTGCACCTGGCGCGCTTCACCGCGGCCGATCACCGAGATCGAGTCAAGGGTGGTGGCCGACTGCGCGTCGGTGGTGGGGGCGGTTTCAGCGACAGCCAGCGACGGCAGCGAAGCACAGACCAGCAGGGCCAGCAGATTGCGGCGGAGCGGAGCGTGGGACGGCATGGGGGCGGATTCCTTGGGCACGCTGGACGCCGAAGGGCGGCGTCGAAGGGCAGCAGCGGCGGAATCGTAGAAGCGTCGCGTTACATGTCATTTACACGCCACATACGGACGTTTGGCGTTTCGAATGGTTTGCCGGCCGTGGGGGTGGGCCGGCCAGCAGCCGGCACTACGGTTATTCGAATGAACCGACCGAATCGTGGGCCAGGTTGTCGAAGCGGGTGTACTCGCCGAAGAACTTCAGCTTGCACGAACCGGTTGGGCCACCACGGTGCTTGCCGATGATGATCTCGGCCAGGCCCTTGTCCGGCGAATTCTCCTTGTTGTAGTAATCGTCGCGGTAGATGAAGACGATCATGTCCGCATCCTGCTCGATTGCGCCCGATTCGCGAAGGTCGGCCATCACCGGGCGCTTGTCGGTACGCGTTTCCAGCGAGCGGTTGAGCTGCGACAGCGCGATCACCGGCACGTGCAGTTCCTTGGCCAGGCCCTTCAGCGAACGCGAGATCTCCGAGATTTCGGTCGCGCGGTTTTCGCTGTTGCCCGGCACGCTCATCAGCTGCAGGTAGTCGATCACCACCAGGCCCAGGTCATGTTCGCGCTTGAGGCGGCGGCACTTGGAGCGCAGCACTTCCGGCGACACGCCCGGCGTGTCGTCGATGAAGATCTTGGTTTCCTTCAGCATCTTGATCGCGCTGGTGACGCGGCTCCAGTCCTCGTCTTCCAGCTGGCCGGTACGCAGGCGCTGCGCGTTGATGCGGCCGTTGGAGGAAATCAGGCGCATCGCCAGCTGCGATGCCGACATTTCCATCGAGAACACCGCCACGCCCTTCTTCGACTTGATCGCCGCGTACTCGGCGATGTTCAGCGCGAAGGTGGTCTTGCCCATGGCCGGGCGCGCGGCGAGGATGATCAGGTCGGTCGGCTGCAGGCCGGAGGTCATCGCATCGAAATCGTTGTAGCCGGTCGGCAGGCCGGTGATGTTGCCGCCGTTCTCGAAGCGACTGCGCAGCTCTTCGAAGGCATCCTTCAGAGCACCGGGCATCGCCACGAAATCGGTACGGCCGCGTGCGCCCTGTTCGGCGATGGCGAACACGCTCTTTTCCGCCGACGCCAGCAGCTCGCTGCTGTCACGGCCCTCGGGCTGGAAACCGTCGTTGACGATGTCGGTGCCCACCTGGATCAATTGCCGCAGCACCGCCTTGTCACGCACGATCTCTGCGTAGGCCACGATGTTGGCCGCCGACGGCGTGGTACTGGCCAGCTCGATCAGATAGGCACCATCGCCCACCAGTTCCATCTTGCCCTGCGATTCGAACCACTCGCCCAGGGTCACCGCATCGAACGGCCGCTCGCGTTCGGACAGCTCGCGGATCGCGCGGTAGATCATCTGATGATCACGGCGGTAGAAATCGCCTTCGGTCAACTGGTCATTGACCCGGTCATAGGCCTCCGGGGCCAGCATCAGGCCACCCAGCACCGCCTGTTCGGCTTCCACCGAATGGGGCGGCACCCGCAACTGGTCGATGCGCGACTCGTCGCGATCACGATCGCGATCAAAGCCATCACCGCGCTCTCTGCGGTTGGAACGGAAGCCGGGGCGAGCGGACATGCTGCGGTGTTTCCTGCAAAAGTGGGCCAGACGAGTGTAGGCATGCGCCGACCCCGGCGGCCATGGACAAGCCTGTGGATAAGCCGTGGAGAAACGGGGGATATCCGCCAGTGCCTGTCCACTCTGGCGTGGGGGCGTCGCAGTGCCTGCGACGGGCGCCGTTGCGACGCCCGAGCGGGTCATTATCGCAGATCAGGCGATCAGGGTCGGACCCCGTGCAACGTACGGGCTCCGGCCTGCCCCGCTGGACGTGGGGTCAGAGCCCGCCACTGCGCGACGGGATCCGCCCCTTGGCATGGCTGGGTCGGATCCCTCTGCAAAGCAGAGGGCTCTGACCCCCTCGGTCTCAATCGCCCTTGACGTGAACAGCAATCAGCGCCAGGAACCGGTCCACATAGCCCTGCAGGAATTTCTGCGTGCCCTCGTTGTGGATCGTGCCGTCGGCATCGATCAGACCGTCCTTGAAGTGGATGAATGCCTCGGGCTGACCCAGCACATGCATGTCCAGGAAGGCCAGGCTGTTGCGCAGGTGCTGCTGGGCCACAGCGGTGCCGATCTGGCCGATGGAGGCGCCGATCACCGCCGCCGGTTTGCCGGCAAACGCGCTGTCACCATACGGGCGCGAGCCGATGTCGATGGCGTTCTTCAGCACGCCCGGCACCGACCGGTTGTATTCCGGGGTCACGAACAGCACCGCATCGGCGGCACGGACCTGGTCCTTCAGCCGGGTACCCTGCGCCGGATACTGGCCATCGAAGTCCTGGTCGTACAGCGGCAGATCACCGATCTGCACGTACTGGAAGCGCGCACGGTCACCGGCAATCTTCTCCAGCGCATGGGCCAGTTTGCGGTTGCAGGAATCCTTGCGCAGGCTGCCGACGAACACGGCGATGGTGGGGACGGACATCGGGACATACTCCTCACGGTGCGGGAGGCCCAGCCTAGTCGCCGGGCCCTTGCATGCCGGTGAAGATCAGCCGCCGGTCACGCCCGCGCGCACCTGCCGCCAATGCGCCTGCCAGGCCTGGAACATCAGCACGTTCCACAGATGGGTATGCCACTTGCGTTGGCCGCCGAGGAACTGCTGCCACAGCGGCTGTACCGCGGCAGCCGACAGCACGCCCTCACGCTCCAGCCGTGCCGGCTGCAGCAGGTCTTCGGCCCACGGCCGCAGGTCGCCCTTCAGCCAGTCACTGACCGGCGCGCCGAAGCCACGCTTGGGCCGGTGCACCATCGACTGCGGCACATAACGGCCCAGCACGCGCTTGAGCAGCACCTTGCTGGTGGTTTCACTGCGCTTGAAGCCCAGCGGCAGCGACCAGGCGAACTCGGCCACGCGAGAATCCAACAGCGGTGCGCGGGCTTCCAGGCTGACCGCCATCGAGGTGCGGTCGACCTTGCACAGCAGGTCATCCGGCAGGTAGGTCACGTAATCGGCCAGCATCATCGCATCGGCCGGTGTGCCGGCACCGTGCAACGGGTCGGCCAGGTCGTAGAAGCTGCCCGCGGCCTGCGCCCCGGGCACTGCCGCCGCCGGGTCGCGCCAGCGCGAGATGCGATTGCGGTACACGTCACCGATGCCACGCGCGCCGGATTCTGCCAACAGCGCGGCGAGGCCGCCGGTACGCGAGGCCTCGCCCTGCTGCTGGGAGCGCGCGCCCATCCAGCGCCGCAGCGGCCCCGGCACGCGTCCCAGCATCTGCCAGTTGCGCAGCGCGCGCACATAGCGGGTATAGCCGAAGAACAGCTCGTCGCCACCATCGCCGGACAGCGCCACGGTCACGCCCTGCCGCGCCAGGCGGGCAACCAGCGCGGTCGGTACCTGCGAGGCATCGGCGAAGGGTTCGTCGAACATCGCCGGCAACTGCGGTACCACCGCCAACGCATCGGCACCGCTGACGTAGAGTTCGGTGTGGTCACAGCCCAGATGCGCGGCCAGCTCCTTGGCCAGCGGCGCCTCGTCGTGGCCCGAACCGGTGAAGCCAATGCTGAAGCTGTGCACCGGCTGTCCGCTCTGTGCCTGCATCAGCGCGGCCACCAGCGACGAATCGGTACCGCCGGACAGGAACACGCCCACCGGCACGTCGGCCACCATGCGCAGCGCCACCGCGTCGCGCAGCAGCCCATCCAACTGTTCCTCGGCCTCCTCGATGCGGCCCTGGAACGGCGCGGCCAGCGCCGCCTGCATGCGGGCACGCGCATCCCAGTACGGGCGCTGCGCCTGCTCCGGGCGATGCGCGGCCGCACCCGCCGCTACGCCTTCGACGTCCAGGCGCAGCACGCGGCCCGGCATCAGCTTGTAGCAGCGCTGGTGGATGCTGTGCGGTGCAGGAATGTAGTCCAACCGCAGCAGCAGGGTCAGGGCGTCACGGTCGATGTCGTTGTCGAAGGCCGGGTGCTGCCACAGCGCCTTCAGTTCCGAACCGAACACCAGCGTGTCGCCGGCCCAGCCGTAGTACAGCGGCTTCTTGCCGACACGGTCGCGGGCCAGCCACAGGCACTGCTCCTGGCGGTCCCACAGCGCAATGGCGAACATGCCGTTGCAGCGCTGCAGGGTGTCTTCCATGCCCCATTGCAGGATCGCTGCCAGCAGCACTTCGGTGTCGGAGTGACCACGGAAAACATGCCCCAGCGGCTCCAGTTCGGCACGCAGGGCGGCGAAGTTGTAGACCTCGCCGTTGTAGGCCATCACGTAGCGACCATCGGACGAGGCCATCGGCTGGTGCCCCAGCGGCGACAGGTCGAGGATGCTCAGGCGGCGATGCGCCAGCGCGATGCCGGCCGTGGCGTCGACCCAGCTGCCGCCATCATCCGGCCCGCGGTGGTGCAGCGCCTCGCCCATGGCCAGGACCTGCGCCTGCAGCTCCTCGGCCGACGCCACCGGCGCCGGCAACAACATTCCCGCCAATCCACACATGCATCAGGGTTCCTGCGCCAGTTCAAGGGCGGCGCCAATCACTGCATTGTCGCTTGGAAGCCCGAACATTGCTGCCCCCGCCAACGGGGTATAGGTATCGGCACCGCAGACCCGGCGCAGCGGCAGGTGGCCGAAGCCGGCCTCGACCAGGACGGTGACCACGCCCTCGCCCACCCCACCACTGTGGCGGCCCTCGTCCAGCACCAGCACCCGTCGTGCGCTGGCGGCCTGCGCGGCGATGAAACCGGCATCCAGCGGCACCAGCCAGCGCAGGTCGACCACCCGCACCTGCCAGCCCAGCTGCTGCTCGATCGCCCGCGCCGCGCGCAGCGCCATCGGCACGCCGTTGCCATAGGTGTAGACCACCAGGTCGCCTGCCTCCGGCGCATAGACCCGCCCTTCGCCCGGCACCAGCGCCTGGCCCTGGGCCGGGTAGTCGAACAGCCACTGGCCATCGCCGGGCACATGCAGGTCCTTGCTCATGTACAGCGCGATCGGTTCCAGGAACACCGCCACCCGGCCATCCACCTTTGCCAGCGCCGACAAGGTGCGCAGCATCATCACCGCATCGTCGCCGCGCGACGGGCAACCGACCACCAGGCCGGGAATGTCGCGCAGCGCGGTGATCGAATTGTCGTTGTGGAAGTGGCCACCGAAGCCCTTCTGGTAGCCCAGCCCGGCCACCCGCACCAGCATCGGGTTGCGGTACTGGTCATTGGAGAAAAACTGCAGCGAACACGCTTCACCGCGCACCTGGTCGATGGCGTTGTGCAGGTAGGCCAGGTACTGGATCTCCGGAATCGGCAGCATGCCCATGTTGGCCAGGCCCTGCGCCATGCCCAGGATCATGGTCTCGTCCAGCAGGGTGTTGAACACCCGGCGCGGGCCGAAGCGGCGCAGCAGATCCTTGGTGACGGTGTAGACACCGCCCTTCTGCGCCACATCCTCACCGAACAGCAGGCTCTGCGGATACTTGGCCAGCAGCTCCTGCAGGCCGTGGTTGATCTGGATGGCGAGGTGCCGTGCTGGCTGCCGCTCGGGCAGGGCCTCCGCACCGCCATACAGCGCTTCGCGCGCATCGGCGGGCACCTCGCGCCGCGCTTCGGCCTGCACCGCCGCCGGCGTGTACGGCGCCAGCGGCGCCATCACCTCCTGCAGTGACTGCAGCGTCGGGCGGCCTTCGGCATCCGCCGCCGCGGCCATGCAGCGCGCGCGCATCGTTTCGTAGGCGACCTCGATGGCGGCCGCATCCATCCAGCCCGACTCCATCGCGATCTGCGCCGAGCGCAGCAGCGGATCCTGCGCCTCGGCCGCGCACAGCTCCGGCAGCGCGCGCCATTCCACTTCAAAGTCGGTGCCGGCGTGGCCCATCAGGCGGGTGGTACGTAGATGCAGGAAGGTGGGCCGCCGCGTGCGCCGGCAGTGTTCCACCGCCGCCTGCACCTGGGCGTGCCCCGTGGCCAGGTCGAGGCCATCGGCAAAGAAATAGTCCAGCCCCGGCTGGCGGCTGAAGCGCTCGGCAATCCAGCCTTCCGGTGTCTTCACCGAGATGCCCAGCCCGTTGTCCTCGCAGACGAACAGGATCGGTGCCGGCAGCTTCTGGTAGGCCGACCACATCGCGGTGTTGAACGCGGTCTGCGCGGTGGCATGGTTGGCCGAGGCGTCGCCGAACGAGCACAGCACGATGCTGTCGGCCGGGATCGGCAACGGCTGCCCCAGGCGCTTGCCGCTCTCGATGGCCAGCGCGGTGCCCAGCGCTTTCGGCAGGTGCGACGCGATGGTCGACGTCTGCGGCAGCACCCACAACGGTTTGCTGCCCCACACCTTGTGGCGCCCCCCGCTGGCCGGGTCATCGGCGCTGGCGGCGAAAGACAGCGCGGCATCGCGCAGCGGATCGATGCCCGGCACCTGGCGCGAACGCTCGGCCATGAAGGCACCAGAGCGATAGTGCAGGAAGGCTGGATCGGTATGCCGGCAGGCCCGCGCCAACAGCGCGTTGCCTTCGTGGCCGGAGGAACCGATGGTGTAGAAGACCTTGTTCTGCACGCGCAGCACGCGTGCCATCAGGTCCAGCTGGCGGCTGGCCAGCTGCGAATCGAACAGCTCGCCAAACGCTGCGGCAGTGAGCGTGCTGCCCGGCAGGATCGGCGCATCCGGTGCCGGGCGCGGACGCGGGGTGCCGCGCCAGCCACGCACCGCATCGAGGAAGTTGACGTCGCACACTTCGGCGCGGTTGAGCACGCGCATGCGTGCGGGAATCGGATCTGGAACCACAGCGAACATCGAACACCCTCCGTGTCGTTGTTGCATTCCGCCCGGCGTTGGCCAGGCGCTACCCTGTGGGGGTCACCCTGGTGAGAGTCACGCAGCCTCGAATCGCGAGCGCACTTCGGCAGTCACCGCCGGCATCGGCAGGAAGCGCGGTTGTTCACGCACGCGCTGCAGCCAGCCACGCACTTCCGGGAATGGCTGCAGGCTGATACCACCCTCGCCTGCGACGTCGGTGTAGGCGAACAGCGCGATATCGGCGATGCCATATCCGCTGCCGGTGAACCACTGCGCTTCGCGCAGATGTTGCTCCATTACTGCCAGCGCGGTGGCGGCACGCTCGTGCAGGCGCGGCAGTTCGGCGCGGCGCGGTGAATCAGCGGGGGTCCAGCCACGGATGAAGCGCGCCACTGCCACGCAGGGCTCGTGCGTGTACTGCTCGAAGAACATCCAGCTCAACGCCTGCGCGCGCTCCCAGCCATCGCTGGGCAGGTACGGCGTGCCCTCGGCCAGCCAGAACAGGATCGCGTTGGATTCGGTCAACACGCGGCCATCGTCGCGGACGATCAGCGGCACCTTGGCATTCGGGTTGAGCGCCAGGAATTCGGGGGTGTGGGTCTGGCCGTGGGCACTGTCCACTTCCATCCAGCGGTAGCGGCTGCCGAGCTGCTCCAGCAGCAGGCGGACCTTGTGGCAATTGCCCGAGACCGACATGCCATGCACCGTCAACGGGACGCGCTCTTCCACCATCGCCTGCTCCATCGGATCCGGCCGGCGGCCGGCTGCGTGCAGTCTGGCAAGCGCGCCGGTGAATGCCAAGCGCGGGTGCAGCATGGCAACACGGTCGTGCCGGCCGCTGGCCGGCAATCGCACGAATCTGCCGCAACGCGGTTGCCGGCCAGCGGCCGGCACGACCGGGCAAGGCTCAGCGCGCGCGCTGCCGCCACTGCTCGCGCGACTGGCCCCAGATCTGCATCGGCTTGTCGTTGTACGGCGGCGGCAGTTCCCCCATCCGCAGCAGCGTGCTGCCGAGCTTGCGCGCGACCGCCCGCGAGTTGTCGTTGTTCTCGGCGATGGTATGGATCACCTCGTCCCATCCGAGTGTGTCGAATGCCCAGTCGATCGCGGCGACTGCGGCTTCCGGCGCATAGCCCCGGCCCCAGCTGGCATGGCGGATGCCCCAGCCGACCTCGGTACCGGGCCAGTCCTGCGGTTGCCACGGACCCATCCGCCCGATCCAGTCACCGCTGGACTTCTCGATCACGCTGAACATCGAGAAGCCGAACAGCTGCCAGGCACCGGCCAGGCTGCAGAAACCGCGCCAGGCCACCGACGGCGGCTGCACGCCACCGAGGGTGCGCATCGTTTCCTCATCAGCGCAGAACGCCAGATACGGTTCGTAGTCCTCGCGCAGCAGCGGGCGCAGGATCAGGCGCTCGGTTTCGATGCGCAGGTCGAAGATGCTCATGCCGGCTCCATGTCGAAGGAAGCGTCCATGATGGTGGATTCACGCCCCGCGCGGATGAATTTCGCCGGCTGCAACGAAACGGGCCAGCATGAGCCGGCCCGTCAGGTACTGCATGCTGCGCCTGGATTACTGACGCGTAGCGGCGGCAGTGGCACCGGCAGCAGCGGTCTGCGTGACCAGCTGGCCGTCGACCACCGGCAGGCGATCGCTGGCCGGCTTGTTGTCCATGCGCACGGTCTTCTCGGCGCCATCGTAGCGGTAGGTCACGTTGTAACCCTTGACCACATCGGTATTGCCCATGGCGATGCGGTTACCCGGCTTGCTGGCCATGCGCATGGTGCCGGTGGTGCCGTCCTCGTTGCGGTAGGTCACGTTGTAGCCGGTGACGCGGCTCGACTCGGAGGTCGCGGTCTCGGTGTGGCACTGGCGCTCGGTGCGGTTGACCACGCGGCCACCCACATGGCGCTTGTCGATCTGGTTGCCGATGAAGCCACCGGCCACCGCGCCGGCCGCAGTGGCCGCCTTCTTGCCATTGCCGCCGCCGACCTGGTTGCCGAGCAGGCCACCGACCACAGCGCCAACCACGGTGCCGCCCACATTGCCATCACGCTCCGGCAGGCGTTCCTGCACCGTCACGTCCTGGCAGACCTCATGCGGGGTCTGGGTGGTGGAGGTCTCACGCACCGCATCGGTGCCGATCACGGTGGCATACGCCTTCTGCTTCTCGGTGATCGGGTCGACCTTCAGCACGTCGGCGTATTCCAGGCCGCGCGGCGCGGACGGATCCAGCTTGTCACCACGTGCGCCATCGTCGGCGGCGTTGCCATCGACCAGGCGCGATTCACCATTGGGGGTTCCGGCGCTGATGGAATCGGGCGATTTGTCGCCACTCTTCATGAAGGCGGCAGTGGCGATGCCACCGACCAGCAGCGCGCCCGCTGCGACCAGGACAGTTGTAGTTGTGCTTTTCATGACCTGCTCCTTGCGGACCATCCGCAACGTTCTCGGGCCAGATTGCAGCATGCGCTGCCTGAACGGAATCTCCACATTTCCTGCTCATTGCTGTAACCCATTCAGCATCGGGAAATGCTGGGCCCGTGGTAGCGTTTGCATATTCCCCACGAGGATTCCCGCCATGGCCAACCCGATGCTGCTGCCGGTACTGCAATGGGCGCGCCGGCTGCGCTACCCCACCCTGTTCAAGCTCACCGCGGGCCTGTTCGCGCTGACCCTGTTCATCCCGGACCCGATTCCGTTCGTCGATGAGCTGGTGCTGGGCTTCGGCACCCTGCTGCTGGCCAACTGGAAGAGCCGCAACGCCGCAACACCTCCGCCGCTGGAACAGCGTTGAGCGTGCTGGTCGACAGCCACTGCCATCTGGACGCCAGCGAGTTCGACCATGACCGCGCCGCCGTGGTCGAGCGTGCGCAGGCGGCTGGGGTGCGCCTACAGGTGGTACCGGCGGTGACCGCAGCCAGCTGGCCGAAGCTGCGCGAGGTCTGCCGGCAGGCGCCGGGGCTGTACCCGGCCTACGGCCTGCATCCGATGTTCCTGGCCGAGCACCAGCCTGGGCACCTGCCGCTGCTGCGCGAGTGGATCGAACGCGAACGCCCCTGCGCGATCGGCGAATGCGGCCTGGACTTCTTCGTCGAAGGACTGGATGTCGAGGCGCAGCAGGCGTATTTCATCGGCCAGCTGGAACTGGCCCGTGAATTCGACCTGCCGGTGATCGTGCACGCGCGACGCGCGGTGGATGCGGTGATCGCCGCCATCCGCCGCATCGGCGGCCTGCGCGGCGTGGTGCACAGCTTTTCCGGCAGCCCGGAACAGGCCGCGCAGCTGCACCGGCAGGGCTTCCTGCTCGGGCTCGGCGGCCCATTGACCTACGATCGCGCGCAGCGCCTGCAGCGGCTTCTGCGCGAAATGCCGCTGGAACAACTGCTGCTGGAGACCGACGCGCCCGACCAGCCTGACGCCGGCATCCGCGGCCAGCGCAACGAACCGGCGCGGCTGGCAGTCATCGCCCGCCACGTGGCCGCGCTGCGCGGGATGGAGCTGGACGCGGTGGCCCAGGCCACGACGGAGAATGCGCGGCGGCTGTTCGCGCTGCCCGTGAACTGAGGGTAGTGCCGGCCGCTGGCCGGCATCTGCGCTGATTCAATCATTCCGGAGTTGCCGGCCAGCGGCCAGCACTACCGTCACGCGTCGGCGTGATCCTCGACCACTTCAGCCTTCACCTTCTTCGGCTCCAGCAGCATCTCCAACGCCTTGCCGACCGCTGCGAAGGCGAACGCGCCGGTGATGTGGGTCGCTGCGCCCAGGCCGGCGCCGCAGTCCAGCTTCAGCGCCGCATCGGCGCCCAGGTTCGGGCGGATGCCGCAGACACTGCCATCGGCCTGCGGGTACTTCACGTTCTCCAGCGAGTACACCGCCGGCACGCCGAAATAGCGCTTGGCATTCTTCGGGAAGTTGAACTCGCTGCGCAGCTTCTTGCGGATCAGCGCCAGCATGGCGTCATGCTCGGTGCGCGAGACATCGCGGATACGCACCAGGGTGGGATCGGTACGGCCACCGGCAGCGCCCACGGTCAGCAACGGCAGCTTGCGGCGACGGCACCAGGCGATCGTCTCGACCTTGACCCGGAAGCTGTCGCAGGCATCGATCACCAGGTCGAAGCCACGGTCCAGCAGTTCGGCCATGTTGGACACGGTCAGGAACGCCTGCACGGCATCGACCTCGATATCCGGATTGATCGCACGGCAACGCTCGGCCATCGCCTCGGCCTTGTTGCGGCCGTAGTTGCCTTCCATCGCCGGCAGCTGCCGGTTGGTGTTGGACACGCAGATGTCATCGGCATCGATCAGGGTCAGGTGGCCGACCGCTGAACGCGCCAACGCTTCCACCACCCACGAGCCGACGCCGCCCATGCCGACCACCGCCACGCGGCTGCCCTGCAGGCGCTCGAGTGCGCCCACGCCATACAGCCGTTCGATGCCGGCGAAGCGTTGTTTGACCTGTTCGTTCATCCCGCTATTTTAACGTGCAGGCGCCGGCACCCGCAGTACGTCGGCATCGAACCCACCGTTGCACGCCCGGAGAGCCCGCCATGAACGCCAGCCCGCCCCGCCGCCTGTCCACTGCCCATCGCTACCTGTTCGTGCTGTGCCTGGGCCTGCTGATCGGCCTGATCGCCACCGTGATGGTCAGCCGCGCCCTGCAGGCGCGTCGCGACCCGTTCCCGGACAGCCTGATGCAGGTAATGCAGCGGCAGTCGCAACTGCTGCAGCAGGCCCAGCAGCAGAACCGCTGCAGCCTGGCTGACAGTGTGCCGCGGCTGCAGGCCATACGCCTGCTGTCCAATGACCTGGACCTGGCCTTTCCCGGGCTGAAGGACAGCACGCAGTTCCAGCAGCACGCCAGCCAGCTGCGCGGCAACCTCAACGCCGCACTGGCAGCTCCGCCCAGCGACTGCAAGGCACTGGCCCAGGTGGTGGAAACCCTGCAGGCCGACTGCCGCGCCTGCCACCAGGACTTCCGCTGAGCCGCATTCATCCTGCAGCCGGGCAAGCCATGCACGGTTGGCGCGTCGTTCACGTTCGAAAGGAGAGGATTCGTCCACCCTGCTGCATGACGCAGTACCACCCCAGACACCCGCCTTCACGGCCAGGAGATGCCCCATGAAGATCCAGCTCATCGCCGCCACTGCCATCGCTACCCTTGCTCTGGCTGGCTGTGCCACCCCCGGCGGCTACGGTGGCGGCGGTTACAACAACGGCTACAACAATGGTGGCTACGGCAACAACGGCGGCTACAACCAGGGCCGCTGCGCCGACTGCGGCATCGTCACCCGCATCAACACCGTGCCCTCGGGCCGCACCGCGCCCAGCGCGACCGGCGCGATCCTCGGCGGCATCGTCGGCGCCGTGGCCGGTCATGAAATCTCCGATCACACCGGTGGCAGCCGTGGCAACAAGAACATCGCCGCCGCCGCAGGCGCAGTCGGTGGCGCCCTGGCCGGCAACCAGATCCAGAAGAACGTGACCAGCGATACCTACGACATCAGCGTGCGTATGGACGATGGCCGCACCATCGTGGTCAACCAGCGTGACCTCGGCGGCATCCGCGAAAACACCTATGTCCGCGTGGTCAACGGCAAGGTCATCCTGCGCTGATCCGCACCGGGCCATGCGCAAAGAAAAAGGCCCGCTTGCGCGGGCCTTTTTCATGCCGACGGGCGGCGGGTATTACACCGGCTGCACCTTGTCAGCCTGCAGGCCCTTCTGGCCCTGCACGACTTCAAAGCTCACAGTCTGGCCTTCCTTGAGGCTCTTGAAGCCCTGGGTCTCGATGGCACGGAAGTGCACGAACACGTCCTCGCCATTCTGCCGGCTGATGAAGCCGAAGCCCTTCGCATCATTGAACCACTTTACGGTACCGGTCTCGCGATCAGCCATCTCACTAACTCCCTTTGACTCTCTCTTGTTGTTGGAAACGCCTGGTGGGCGGCTGACAAGCAAGGGGGAAGCGAGGTGCATCGATGCAGCGGATCGGGAAGATCTTGCTTCATCAGGCCACGATCCACGGTGACCTTGCCAAGCTCAGCGACTGCAACTTAACCCGCCCAAAACGAAAAATCAACTGGCAAAATCTTTCACTGTCAACCCCAAAACGGCCACCATACGGGACAGCATGGGACTCTCATTCATCTTATATCTGCTAGCGGTCATTTTTGTCCTCGTCGGCATCGCCGGAATCATCCTCCCGGCCCTGCCCGGCATCCCGCTGGTGTTCATCGGACTGCTGCTGGCGGCCTGGGCCGACGGCTTCGCCCATGTCGGCTGGCCAACCCTGGTCGCGCTGGGTGTGCTGACCCTGCTCTCGCTGCTGGTGGACGTGCTGGCCACGGTGGTGGGTGCGCAGCGGGTCGGCGCCAGCCGCAAGGCACTCTGGGGCACCTTCGTCGGCAGCATCGTCGGCCTGTTCTTCATGCCGATCGGCCTGTTTGCGGGACCGCTGGTCGGTGCCCTGCTCGGCGAGTACTGGCACACCCGCGAACTGGGCCGCTCGACCAAGGTCGGCCTGGCTACCTGGCTCGGCATCCTGCTCGGCCTGGCGTTGAAGCTGGCGGTGGTGATCGCGATGCTGGGCCTGTTCGCCTTCGCCTGGTTCCTGTGACTGGCGCAGCCTTCACGCCACGCGCACGCGGTGGCCGTGCATAAACCGTGGGGGCTGGCCGCGATCCGGTACAGCCGCCACACTGTGCGATTCCCGTATTCACCGAAGGGCCTGCTGGAATGACCCTCCCCCCGCTGCTTCCCCGCCTTGCGCCGCTGGCGCTGGCCCTGGCCAGTGCCCCGCTGGCCGCGCAGGAATTCGTGCCCAGCACCGATACCTCGCCGGCCGCTTGCGCGGCCATCACCACTGACGCGGCGCGCCTGGCCTGCTATGACCGCCTGTTCGCGCATACGCCGCAGGCCACGGCCGCCGCCGATGCGGCTGCCGAGGCGGCCGCGCAGGCCCGTCGCGAAGAACGCCAGACCGCACGCGTAAGCCAGGGCGAAGAGAAACTGCGCGAGCGGGTCAGCGACCTGTTCCGCCCCGCTGCGCCGGACAGCGCGCTGGCCAATGCCGGCCGCGGTTCGCTGTTGGACAGCCGCTGGGAGCTGGCCGAAGACTCCAAGCTGGGCCCGTTCCAGCTGCGTGCGTACAAGCCGGTGTACCTGCTGCCTGCGTTCTGGACCAGCGACCGCAACACCACACCGCATTCGCCGAATCCGGCCAACACGGTCACCACGCCGCAGGTGCTGGACAGCGCCGAGCTGAAGTTCCAGATCAGCTTCAAGACCAAGATCGCCGAGAACCTGTTCGGCGACAACGGCGACATCTGGGCAGGCTACACCCAGAGCTCGCGCTGGCAGGCCTACAACGGCGAGGATTCGCGCCCGTTCCGCGAAACCAATTACGAGCCGGAAGTGATGATGGTGTTCCGCAACGGCTACTCGATCGGTGGCTGGCGCGGCCGCATGACCGGCATCGCGCTGAACCATCAGTCCAATGGCCGCGCCGATCCGCTGTCGCGCAGCTGGAACCGGGTGATGCTCAACATCGGCCTGGACCGCGAGAACTGGGCGCTGGTACTGCGCCCGTGGTACCGCATCCCGGAAACCCGCAGCGACGACAACAATCCGGATATCGAGGACTACATGGGCCGCGGTGATGCGACCCTGACCTGGAACCGCAACGGCCACGAAGTCTCGTTGATGGCACGCCATTCGCTGCGCACCGGCAGCCGCTCACACGGTGCCCTGCAGCTGGATTACGGCTTCCCGATCAGCAACCTGCTGCGCGGCCACGTGCAGATCTTCGACGGCTACGGCGAGAGCCTGATCGACTACAACCACAAGGCCACCTACGTGGGCGTGGGCGTGTCCCTGCTGGAGTGGTTCTGATGGACGTGACGATCTGGCACAACCCGGCCTGCAGCAATTCGCGCGGCGCATTGAAGCTGATCCGCGATGCAGGCTTCGATCCTATGGTGATCGAGTACCTGGGCACTCCACCGGACGTGGCCACGCTGCGCCAGGTGCTGGCCGAATCCGGATTGAGCGCACGCGATCTGGTGCGCAGCAAGGAAGTGCAGTTCGCCGAACTGGGCCTGGAAGATGCGGACGAGGCCACGCTGCTGGCGGCGATGGCCGAGCACCCGCGGCTGATCAACCGCCCCGTGGTGCGCACACCCAAGGGCACGCGGCTGTGCCGCCCACCGGAAACGGTGCTGGAGATCCTCTAAGCCCGCCCTACTTTTGGTAGAGCCGAGCCATGCTCGGCTGCGGTTCGCGTGCTACCCATGAATGCAGCCGAGCATGGCTCGGCTCTACAGAACGGGTTACCGCCAGTCGGTGATGCCTTCGCGGCGGTACACCTCGGCGAACGCCGGGCGCGCCTTCATCGACGTGGCATGTGCCTTCAGCACCGGCCAGGTGTCGCTGGGCTTCGGCATGTTGCGCGACCAGCGCATCAGCATCACCAGCATGTAGTCGACCACGCAGGGCGTGGCACCCAGCAGGTACGGTCCGTGTGCCTGCAGGTGCGTGGCCACATGCTGCCAGGCCGCTTCCAGGCGCTGACGGGCCATCTCGCGAGTGGCCTCCACGTTTGCCTCGCCCGCCATCTCATACGGATAGAACCAGGCACGATAGGCCGGCTGCAGCGTATTGGCACACCAGAACATCCAGCGGTAGGCATCGGCGCGCTGCGGCGTACCCAGTGCCGGCAGCAGGTTGGCTTCCGGATGGCGGTCAGCCAGATACAGTGCGATCGCCGCCGCTTCGGTCAGTACCAAGCCATCGATCAGCAGCGTCGGCACAACGCCGGCCGGATTCAGCGCCAGGTACTCCGCCGACTTGTGCTCGCGCGCGTCGAAATCCAGCAGCACCAGTTCGTGCTCGATACCCAGCTCGATCAGCAGCCAGTGCACTACCAGCGCGGCGGTACTGGTTGAACCATACAGCGTGGTGCTCATGCGGAAGATCCCGTGCAGGTGGATCGGCCGATTATGCGCCCACACGGGCGGTCACTGCTCAGCCGCAGCGGCTCATGCAGGTATCGCGGCCTTCGCTACAGGTCATGATCGGCGTGCGTATCGCGCAGTCGTGCGTCTTCAGTTCACAGGAACGGCGCAATTCGGGGTTGGCAACGTCCTTGCAGCGCTTGTCTGGCGCCGGCACCATCTGTTGTTCGCAGCTGAAGTCGTTGCTGCCGACACTGCCCCGCGCCATGCAGCTGCGATAGTCGGCCTGGCACTGCATGCGGCACTGCGAGGAGGCGGAGAAGTCCGCACCTTCATAGGATGAGGTTGTACTGCAGCCGGCCAGGGCCAGCAGGATCGCAACGGCGATGAATCGATGCAGGCCCATGAACAAGTCCTGTGTGAGGTCGCGCCGAGCCTAGCAGAGCAGATGCTGCAGGTTCGTTAAACCTCACCACACAACAACGGCGCCATACGGGCGCCGTTGCTTGAACCGGATGCGCGGCAGGGTTACTCCACCACCACCGGAATCTTGCCGATGCGGGCCTGCCACTCACGCGGACCAGTCTTGTGCACCGATTCACCGGTGGAATCCACTGCCACGGTCACCGGCATGTCCTGCACGGTGAACTCGTAGATCGCTTCCATGCCCAGGTCAGCGAAGCCGACGACCTTGGCCGCCTTGATCGCCTTGGACACCAGGTAGGCCGAACCACCGACGGCCATCAGGTAGGCCGACTTGTTGTCACGGATCGCCTCGATGGCCGCCGGGCCACGCTCGGCCTTGCCGACCATGCCCAGCAGGCCGGTCTGCTCCAGCACCTGGCGGGTGAACTTGTCCATGCGGGTCGCAGTGGTCGGACCGGCCGGACCCACCACTTCGTCGCGCACCGGATCGACCGGGCCGACGTAGTAGATGAAGCGGCCCTTCAGATCGACCGGCAGTTCCTCGCCCTTGTTGAGCATGTCGACCATGCGCTTGTGCGCGGCGTCGCGGCCGGTCAGCAGCTTGCCGTTCAGCAGCAGGGTCTGGCCCGGCTTCCAGCTGGCCACATCTTCCGGCGTGATCGTGTCCAGGTCCACGCGGGTGCCCTTGGACGAATCGTAGGTCAGCTTCGGCCAGTCCTCCAGCGACGGCGGGTCCAGCATCACCGGGCCGCTGCCATCCAGGGTGAAGTGCGCATGGCGGGTGGCCGCGCAGTTCGGGATCATCGCCACTGGCAGGTTGGCCGCATGAGTCGGGTAATCGTTGATCTTGATGTCGAGCACGGTGGTCAGGCCACCCAGGCCCTGCGCGCCAATACCCAGCGCGTTGACCTTCTCGTACAGCTCCAGGCGCAGCTCTTCAATGCGGTTGGACGCACCACGGGCCTGCAGCTCGGTGATGTCGATCGGCTCCATCAGCGCTTCCTTGGCCAGCAGCATCGCCTTCTCGGCGGTGCCGCCGATGCCGATGCCGAGCATGCCCGGCGGGCACCAGCCGGCGCCCATGGTCGGCACGGTCTTCAGCACCCAGTCGACGATGGAATCGGACGGGTTGAGCATGGCGAACTTGGTCTTGGCTTCCGAACCACCACCCTTGGCGGCGACGATGACGTCGACGGTGTTGCCCGGCACCACCTTGACGTTGACCACGCCCGGGGTGTTGTCCTTGGTGTTGATGCGCTTGCCGGCCGGATCAGCCAGCACCGAAGCGCGCAGCTTGTTGTCCGGGTGCATGTAGGCACGGCGCACGCCTTCATTGGCCATGTCTTCCACGCCCATGGTGGCGTCGTCCCAACGCACGTCCATGCCGATTTCCAGGAACACGGTGACGATGCCGGTGTCCTGGCAGATCGGACGGTGGCCTTCGGCGCACATGCGCGAATTGATCAGGATCTGCGCCATCGCTTCCTTCGCGGCCGGCGACTCCTCGCGCTCGTAGGCGGCGGCAAGGTTCTTGATGTAGTCGACCGGGTGGTAGTACGAGATGTACTGCAGCGCGTCGGCGATGGACTGGATGAGGTCTTCCTGCTTGATCGATGTCACGACTTGCTCGCTTGCTGGAGGCTGGCGGGGGTAATCCGCCCATTTTACCCCCTCCCCCGGCCGCAGGATCACAATCTCGGGGTCGGATCCCCTGCAAGGGGCTCTGACCCCACACTCCCTGTCACGCGTGCTCCCTTCCCGGCGTCCTGGTCGACATGAACCCTGAAACCGCATTCCAGACCCACCGCCCGCGCCTGATGGCCCTGGCCTACCGCCTGCTCGGCAGCCGCACCGACGCCGAAGACGTGGTCCAGGACGCCTGGCTGCGCTGGTCCGGCGCCGATCCGGCCAGCGTCCGCGATGCCGAAGCCTGGCTGGTCACCACCACCACCCGGCTTGGCCTGGACCGGCTGCGCGCGGCCAAGCGCGAGCGCGTGCACTACGTCGGCCCGTGGCTGGCCGAGCCGCTGGCGGTCACCCTGGAGCCCGACCCGGCGCCCGGCCCGGCCCAGCTGCATGCGCTGGCCGACGACGTCTCGGTCGCCTTCCTGACCCTGCTCGAACAGCTCGGCCCCGAGGAACGCGCCGCCTTCCTGCTGAAGGAAGCCTTCGACCACGATTACCGCGAGATCGCCGACCTGATCGGCCACAGCGAGGCCAACTGCCGCCAGCTGGTGCACCGTGCCCGGCAGCGCCTGCAGGCCGGACGGCCGCGCTTCAACGCCGACGCCAGCCAGCACCGGCAGCTGCTGGCGCGCTTCATGGACGCCTCGCAGCGCGGCGACAGCGAAGCGATCCAGGCCCTGCTGCACGCCAACGCGCTGCTGGTTTCCGACGGCGGTGGCGTGGTTACTGCGGCGGTGCGGCCCCTGCTGGGCGCCGAACGCATCGGCCGCCTGTTCTGGGCCATCGCCCGCCGCGGCGCGGCGCATCCGGCGCAGTTGGGCTACGTCAACGGCGAGCCTGCGATCCTGCGCTTCCAAGGCGATCGCCTGCACTCGATCACCACCATCGAAGTGGTCGATGGCCGCATCGCCAACGTGTACAGCGTGTTGAATCCGGAAAAGCTGCCGGACGTTGTCACGCGCGGTGACGGCACGGCGTCCTTGTAATGAAAGGCGGCCATCGTGGCCGCCGTGGAGCCGAAAATGTCCGACCACGCCTCTCCCCGCGTCCCTTACACCCGCCTGGCCGCCGAAGCCTTCAAGGGCCTGCTGGCCACCAGCCAGGCGGTGCATGACAGCTCGATCGATCCGACCCTGATGGAACTGGTGTTCCTGCGCGTGTCGCAGCTCAACGGCTGCGGCTACTGCATGGACATGCACGGCACGGCGCTGCGCAAGGGCGGCATCGAGCCGCGCAAGCTCGATACCCTGCCCGCCTGGCACGAAAGCCGTTTCTTCGATGCCCGCGAGCGTGCGGCGCTGGGCTGGGCCGAAGCGCTGACCCGGCTGACCGACGGCGCGCCGTCGCAGGCGGCGTTCGATGCACTGGCACCGCACTTTGATGAGAAGGGCATCAGCGACCTGAGCATGGGCATCGCGGTGATCAATGCCTGGAACCGGCTGGGCGCCGGGCTGCTGCCGCCGCTGCCCTGAGCGCTTCGTTGACAGTGCCTGGACCGCCGGGCACTGTACCTGCCCCGCAGGAAGCATCCGAACGTCATGGCCGACGAAGCCCCCGACACGCCCAGCAAGGAGGCGCTGAAGGCGCTGACCCAGTACCGGGAGCGGGACACCGCGCCGCCCGAACTCCTGTCGACGCTTGAACGGCATGGACTGTTGTGGCCCGTCGAACATCCGGGCCATGAGGCCCTCCAGGTGCGGATGTTCGCCGCCTATGCCCGCGCCGACCGCCAACATGTGGCAGACAACTTCATCCTCGGCGTGCAGGAGAACCGCAGCGACCTGCGCGCCGGGCTGTCGGCGTATGCGTTCATGGTGCACTTCCCCAGGCATCAGGAGCAGCCACACCCCAGCCTCGCCTGTGCGGTCTGCGGCCAGGTCCGCGAAGGCAGATTCGACCCGACCACCTGGGCGCGCGTCCGCCACAACATCGGGGTCGTGCTCGGCGGAAGCGTAAACGCCATCACCTTCCTGTTGGAACAACACAATCTGACCCCCAGACGGGCGCCCGGCGACATGAGCACACTGGTGGCACTGCTGCGGCTGCTGCACCACGAGAGCGACGCCAAGGACACACCGTCGACCATCGTCAAACGCGTGCGCGCGCTGCCGGGCCTGAAACTGTCCGTCGAGCAGGCGCGTCACCTGCTGGATGCCCTGGGCCATGCCGGGCTGCTGCAGACCCCCGAGCATCCCGGCCTGGCGCAACGCTTCACCCGGGTCGGCCTGGCACCGCGCACGTCGCGCTCTTCGGACTGGAGCTATCCCGTCGATTTCTGGAAAGGCGCCTACGGCATCGACAGCGGGGCCCTGCGCTTCTGGTTCGCTCACCATCCTGCGCTGCTGGCTGCGCTGGACTGAGCGCGCAGGCGGCGCCGACGCGCTGCCCTGCCGGCGCATGGCAGGCATGCGCCCCGTTCATGCCTCCGCCACGCGCAGGGCGCGCACAATACGCACATGCCTGCTACCCCCACCGCTGGCGCTGCCGCCGCGAAGAAACCCAGCCTGCGCCAGCGCTTCAGGGCGATGCGCAACCTGCCACCGTTCCTGCGCATGGTCTGGAAGACCAGCCCCGCGCTCACCCTGGCCAGCCTTGGCCTGCGCCTGATCCGTGCGCTGCTGCCGGTGGCGATGCTCTACGTCGGCAAGCTGATCATCGACAGCGCCCTGCACCTGAGCCAGCACGACGCTGGCTTCCCGCCGCTGGGCGAAGCACTGTCCAGCGGCATACTGAATCCGCTGCTGGGCCTGCTGGCGCTGGAATTCGGCCTGGCCATCGCCTCGGATCTGCTCGGCCGGCTGGTCAGCTACGCCGATGCCCTGCTCTCGGAACTGTTCGCCAACGTCACCAGCATCCGGTTGATGGAACACGCGGCAACGCTGGATCTGGAGGACTTCGAGGACCCGGACCTGCAGGACAAGCTGGACCGTGCGCGACGCCAGACCATGGGCCGGATGAACCTGATGAGCCAGTTGTTCGGCCAGGTGCAGGACGCGATCACCGTGGCCAGCCTCGCCGTCGGCCTGCTGGTCTACGCGCCGTGGCTGATCCTGCTGCTGGCGCTGGCACTGGTGCCGGCCTTCATCGGCGAATCGCACTTCAACGCGGCCGGCTACAGCCTCAACTTCCAGTGGACGCCCGAGCGCCGCCAGCTCGACTACCTGCGCCAGCTCGGTGCCAGCGTGGAAACGGCCAAGGAAGTGAAGATCTACAACCTGCACCGCTTCCTGGTGGAGCGCTACCGGCGCCTGTCGGTGGCGCTGTTCCAAGCCAACCGCGCCCTGGCCCGGCGCCGCGCGTTCTGGGGCACGCTGCTGGCCGCACTGGGCACACTGGGCTACTACACAGCGTACGCCTACATCGCATGGCGCACGGTGCGCGGCGACTTTTCGATCGGCGACCTGACCTTCCTCGCCGGCAGCTTCCTGCGCCTGCGCCAGCTGCTGGAGGGCCTGTTGATCGGGTTCTCGCAGGTGGCCAGCCAGGCGCTGTACCTGGATGACCTGTTCTCGTTCTTCCAGATCCAGCCGGAAATCCACTCGCGTGAAGGTGCGGTGCGCGTGCCGCAGCCGATCCGGCAGGGCTTCGTGTTCGAGAACGTCGGCTTCCGCTACCCGGATGCCGAGCAATGGGCGGTGCGCCACCTTGATTTCCAGCTGCAGGCTGGCGAAGTACTGGCGCTGGTCGGTGAGAACGGCGCCGGCAAGACCACCCTGGTGAAGCTGCTGGCACGGCTGTACGAACCGGACGAGGGCCGCATCCTGCTCGATGGCCGCGACCTGCGCGACTACGACCTGGATGACCTGCGCGCCAACCTCGGGGTGATCTTCCAGGACTTCGTGCGCTACAACCTCAGCGCCGGCGAGAACATCGGCGTCGGCCAGGTCGAGGCGATGGACGACCAGGCGCGCATCGCCGACGCCGCGCGGCGCGGCATGGCCGAGGAAGTGATCGACGACCTGCCCGGCGGCTACGACCAGCTGATCGGCCGCCGCTTCAAGCAGGGCGTGGACCTGTCCGGCGGCCAATGGCAGAAGATCGCCATCGCCCGCGCATGGATGCGCAATGCGCAGGTGATGATCCTGGATGAGCCAACGGCGGCGCTGGATGCGCGAAGTGAGTTCGAGGTGTTCCAGCGGTTCAGGGAACTGGCGGATAATCGCACCGCAGTGCTGATTTCCCACCGTTTCTCCTCGGTACGCATGGCCGATCGCATCCTGGTGCTGGCCGATGGCCGGATCGAGGCCAGCGGCACCCATGAGCAGCTGATGGCACAGGGCGGCCGCTACGCCGAGCTGTTCGAGCTGCAGGCGGCCGGCTACCGCTGAGAACGCCTCTCGTTCCGCCTAATGAGAACCTGTCTCATTTGAGATAGAATCACCCCCGACGACTTCCGATAGATACGCCCATGTCCTCCGCTTTTGGCGCCGAAACGGTGCTTGAGGTCCGCCACTGGACCGATGCCTACTTCAGCTTCACCCTCACCCGCGACAGCGGTTTCCGCTTCGAGAACGGCCAGTTCGTGATGATCGGCCTGGAAACCGAGGCGCGGCCGCTGCTGCGTGCGTACTCCATCGCCAGCGCCAACTGGGAAGAGCACCTGGAGTTCTTCAGCATCAAGGTCCAGGACGGCCCGCTGACCTCGCGTCTGCAGCACATCAAGCCGGGTGACAAGGTACTGGTCGGCAAGAAGCCCACCGGCACTTTGCTGATCAGCGACCTGCACCCGGGCAAGAACCTGTACCTGCTGGGCACGGGCACCGGCATGGCTCCATGGCTGTCGGTCATCAAGGACCCGGAAACCTACGAGCGCTTCGAGAAGGTGATCCTCTGCCACGGCGTGCGCTACGAGAAGGACCTGGCCTACCGCGATTACTTCGAGAAGGAACTGCGTGAGCACGAGTTCCTGGGCGAGATGATCGGCGACAAGCTGCTGTACTACCCGGCCGTCACCCGCGAGCCGTTCGCCAACCAGGGCCGCCTGACCCAGCTGATGCAAAGCGGCGAGATGCAGCGCACCCTCGGCCTGCCGGAGCTGAACCCGGAGAACGACCGCGCGATGATCTGCGGCAGCCCGCAGATGCTGGCTGATCTGCGCAGCGTACTCGATGCCCGTGGCTTCCAGGTCTCACCGCGTATCGGCCAGCCGGGCCATTACGTGTTCGAGCGCGCGTTCGTCGAAAAGTAAGCAAAAAGGGGACGGAGGGGATTAAGTCGTTTGTGCACAAACGACTTAATCCCCTCCGTCCCCTTTTTGGGTTCATCTCACAGCAGCGCTTCGATCTCGTCGCGCAGCTGCTCCGGCCTGGTGGTGGGCGCATGCCGCGACACCACCTGCCCCTGGCGGTCGACCAGGAACTTGCTGAAATTCCACTTGATGCGGGCGCTACCCAGCAGGCCGCGCTTCTCGCGTGACAGCCATGCCCACAACGGATCAGCCCCCTCGCCGTTGACCTCGATCTTCTCCGACAGCGGGAAGCTGACCGGGTAGTCCAGCGAACAGAACTGGCGGATCTGCGCGGCGTCGCCGGGCTCCTGTGCACCGAACTGGTTGCATGGGAACCCGATCACCACCAGGCCACGCTCGCGGTAGTCCTGCCACAGCTGTTCCAGCCCGGTGTACTGCGGGGTGAAGCCACAACGGCTGGCGACATTGACCAGCAGCAACGGGTGACCCTGGTACCGGGCCAGGGCCTGCGGCTGGCCGTCGAGGTCGCGGAAGCTGAAATCATAGGCAGTGGTCATGGCAGCGGGCCGTGGGCGGTGAATGCATGGTACCCGCGCCCAGCCCCGGCAACATGCCTTTTGACACAAGTGCGGGCGCCGCCGGCCGGGTTACCCTCGGGCCCTTGTTTGCCTTACCGGAGTTCCTACCTTGACCACTCGCCTTGCCCTTGCCGTGGCCATGTCCCTCGGCCTTGCCCTGCCCGCCTTCTCGGCCGGCGCCGCCACCCCGGCTGCCAGCACCCATGCCCAGCAGGCCAATCCGTTCTTCGCCGAAAGCCCGCTGCCGCTGCATTTCCCGCAGTTCGACAAGATCAAGGACAGCGACTTCGCCCCGGCCTTCGACGCCGGCATGGCGCAGCAGCTGAAGGAAGTGGAGGCGATCGCCAACAACAAGGCCAAGCCGACCTTCGACAACACCATCATCGCCCTGGAAAAGAGCGGTGACATCCTCGACCGTGCGACCACCGTGTTCTTCAGCCTGGTCGGCGCCGATACCAACGACACCCGCAAGAAGCTGCAGGCCGACTACTCGGCGAAGTTCGCCGCGCACAGCGATGCGATCGCGCTGAACGGCAAGCTGTTCGCCCGCATCCAGGCGCTGTATGACACCCGCAGCCAGCTGGGCCTGGACGCCGAAGGCGTGCGTCTGGTCGAGAAGTACTACGACAACTACGTGCGTGCAGGCGCCAAGCTGTCCGACGCCGACAAGGCCACGCTGAAGGAGATGAACGCCGAGCTGGCCAACCTGGGCACCAAGTTCAGCCAGAACGTGCAGTCGGAAGTGAACGCTTCGGCGATCACCGTTGACGACGTCAAGGAGCTGGACGGCCTGTCCAAGGAGCAGATCGCCGCCGCCGCCGAAGCCGCCAAGGCTCGTGGCCTGGAAGGCAAGTACGTGATCACCCTGCTCAACACCACCGGCCAGCCGCCGCTGACCAACCTGGCCAACCGCGCCCTGCGCCAGAAGATCTACGAAGCCTCGACCACCCGCGGCAGCCGCGGCGGTGAGTTCGACAACACCGCGCTGGTCTCGCGCATCATGCAGCTGCGTGCCGACAAGGCCAAGCTGATGGGCTTCCCGAACTTCGCCGCCTACAACCTGACCAACCAGACCGCCAAGACCCCGGAAGCGGTCAACGCAATGCTGGGCAAGCTGGCTCCGGCCGCGGTGGCCAATGCCAAGCGCGAAGCCGCCGACCTGCAGGCGATGATCGACAAGGAACAGAAGGCCGCGCGCAAGCCGACCTTCCAGCTGGAACCGTGGGACTGGGCCTTCTACAGCGAGAAGGTGCGCCAGGCCAAGTACAACTTCGACGAGTCGCAGCTGAAGCCGTACTTCGAGATGAAGAACGTGCTGGAGAACGGCGTGTTCTACGCCGCCGGCCAGGAATTCGGCCTGACCTTCAAGCAGCGCACCGACCTGCCGGTCTACCACGATGACGTCACCGTCTACGACGTGTTCGACGCCGACGGCAGCCAGCTGGCGATCTTCATCTTCGACCCGTATGCACGCGCCTCCAAGCGCGGTGGTGCGTGGATGAACTCCTACGTCTCGCAGTCCAAGCTGACCGGCTTCAAGCCGGTGGTCGCCAACCACCTGAACATCCCGAAGCCGCCGGCCGGCCAGCCGACCCTGCTGACCTGGGACGAGGTGAACACCACCTTCCACGAGTTCGGCCACGCCCTGCACGGCATGTTCTCCAACGTGAAGTACCCGTACTTCTCGGGCACGTCGGTACCGCGTGACTTCGTCGAGTTCCCCTCGCAGGTCAACGAGATGTGGTCGGACAACCCGGTCATCCTGAAGAACTACGCCAAGCACTACCAGAATGGTTCGGCGATGCCGCAGGCACTGCTGGACAAGGTGCTGGCTGCGGCCAAGTTCAACCAGGGCTTCGCCACCACCGAGTACCTGGGTGCAGCGATGCTGGACCAGCGCTGGCACCAGATCGGCGCCGACCAGGTGCCGGCCGCCAAGGACGTGATGGCCTTCGAGCGCGCCGCGCTGGAGAAGGACGGCATCTACTACGCGCCGGTTCCGCCGCGCTACAAGACCCCGTACTTCAGCCACATCATGGGCGGCTACTCGGCCGGCTACTACGCCTATATCTGGTCGGAAGTGCTCGATGCCAACACCCAGAAGTGGTTCAAGGACAACGGCGGCCTGAGCCGCAAGAATGGCGATCACTTCCGCGCCACCCTGCTGTCGAAGGGTGGCAGCGTCGACGCGATGCAGCTGTTCCGCGATTTCGCCGGCCACGAGCCGCAGATCGAACCGCTGCTGGAAAAGCGTGGCCTGACCGGCGCCGGCAACTGATCGCCCGCGCGGTAGCCTGAAACGAAAACCGCCCGGGAGACCGGGCGGTTTTTTGTTGTGATTGGGGTCAGAGCCCTTCTCTGCGAAAAGGGATCTGATCCCGGGGTCGGATCCCTTTCCGCGGAACGGGCTCCGACCCCGCTCCGGCTTCATCGTGGCGCCACGTACCCACCCGGCACGCCTTCCGGCGACAGCACCAGCTGCCACAGCTGCGCGTGCCGGCAACGGAAAGTGGCCATCGATCCAGCCAGGTAGAAGCGCCACATGCGCCGGAAGTGCTCGTCGTAGCGCGCATCCAGCCGGGGCCACGCCGCTTCCACGTTGCGCCGCCAGGCCTGCAGGGTCAGGTCGTAATCGGTACCGAAGTTGTGCCAGTCCTCCAGCACGAAGCGGCCCTCGAACGCCTTGGTGATCTGCACCGCCGATGGCAGCATCGAGTTGGGAAAGATGTAGCGCGCGATCCACGGATCGGTACGATGCCGCGAGATGTTGGTGCCGATGCTGTGCAACAGCAGCAGTCCGCGCGGCGACAGGCAACGCTTGGCCACCTCGAAGAAGCTGGCGTAGTTCTTGTCGCCAACGTGCTCGAACATGCCGATCGAGAAGATCGCATCGAACGGCTCGTCCAGCTCGCGGTAGTCCTGCAGGCGGATCTCGATGGGCAGGCCGGCGCACAGTTCGCGCGCGAACTCGGCCTGTTCCTGCGAAATGGTCACGCCGACGCCACTGACACCGTAGCGCTCGGCGGCGAACTTCAGGGCTTCGCCCCAGCCACAGCCGATGTCCAGCACACGCTGCCCCGGGCGCAGGCCCAGCTTGCGGCAGACCAGGTCAAGCTTGGCTTCCTGCGCGGCGTCGAGATCGCCGGCATTGCGCCAGTAGCCACAGCTATAGACCAGGCGCTGGCCCAGCATGGCCTGGTAGAGATCATTGCCAAGGTCGTAGTGGCGGCGGCCCACCTCGTAGCTGCCCTGTCCCACCTGCAGGTTGAACAGGCGCGCCTTCAGTGCATCGGCCACTTCGCGCCAACCGTGCACCCGTTCGTCCAGGTGCGCCTGCATCAGGTGGACGAGGAATTCATCCAGGACGTTGGCGTCCCACCAACCGTCCATGTAGCTTTCGCCGAGGCCAAGCGAGCCGTGCGCCATGACCCGCGCGAAGAAGCGCGGGTCATGAACCTGGATATCCTGTGGCTGGGTACCGGCGATGCGGACCCCGGCTTCCTGCAGCAGGCCGGCGACCCGCTCCTGCAACCCTGTATCCACGCCACCTCCTCGACTGCGGTCAACCGCGTGCGAACAGCTCCACGAAGTCCTTGGCCACGTGCGGCAACAGCACCGCCGCCGGTACATCGGCGGTCTGGGTGCCGTCCGAGTATGGACCCACCTGGTACGGCGGGAAAACAAAGCGCAGCGCGGTGATCTGCCCCTTGTCGTCGGTCAGCGGCTGGAACTGGCTGAAATTGTCGGCCTGCGGGCCGGTGCCGTCGGCAATCATGCGCGATGCGTTGCGCAGCGATTCCTGCAGCTGGGCCGGATCCATGTCCTCACCGCTGAGGCGGGTGGCCACGCGTTCACGCAGCTGGTCGGCGACGAAATCGCTGATCGCCTTCCAGCCCTTGGCATCGGCCACCAGCTTTTCGGCGCTGAGCATCTGCTGATGCTGCGGCAGCCACACGAATCGGGCCACCAGCGGTTCGCCATGGGCGCCACCGGTGTAGCGGCTGCCATCGGCACTGACCACCACCAGCTGCGGGGTTTCCAGCAGCTTCTCGAAGCTCAGCGACAGCTCGTACGGCATGGTCGGCTTGTCATTGCCCAGCCCGTCCAGCGCCTGTTGCAGGTCACTGCGCGCACTCGTCGCATAGCTCTGCAGCGCGCGGGCCAGGCCCGGGTAGCGGTCGATGCCGGCCGGGTAGCTGATACCCACCACTTCGCGTTCGTTGTTCTCGATCACGTCGCGCAGGTCCAGCGGCGCTTCCGTGACCGGCGTTTCGCCTGCGGCGGTGGCTTCGGCGGCGGGCGCCGCGTCGGTCGCCGGTGCCGGCTCGCTTTCACGCTGGCAACCGGCCAGCAACAGCACGCCCACCACGCCGGCCAGCACGCTGCCGTGCAATGGCCGGTTGTTTCCAATCTTCATCGGGATCCCCTGTTCATGTTTGTACATCATCGCCTGCCATGGCTGAAGCGTGGCCCGCTGGCATTCAGCCAACGAGCAGGTCGTGGTACTCCTCATGTCGCTGCAGGAAGGCCTCGGCGTAGGAACACGCCGGCACCACCTTGTACTTCTGCTCGCGGGCGAAACGCAGTGCCACACGGGTCAGCTCACCGGCAATGCCACGGCCGGCGATCGGCTCGGGCACCTCGGTGTGGGTGATGACCATGCGCCTGCGCTTGATCTGGTAATCGAGCACCGCCAGCTGTCCACGCACACGGGCGGTGAAGCGGTGGTTGGCCAGGTCGTGTTCGACCTCGTAGGCCAGACCGGGGGGCGTGACCGAAGCCATGGAACTGTCTCCTGCGGCGACTGCGTGGATGGTGCGCAGCCGGGCGCCATGATCGCGTGAAGCCTGAACAGGGGCAAGTCCAGTGCGTTCACGTCAGTTTTCGACCCTCAAGCTGGAGGGCCAGCGGCCGCTATCGCCTGTGGAGGGGTCCGGCCAGGCTGGCACGGCCCTTGCGACCGATAATCATGCGCACCACCGTGGAGGCCCCGATGCACCCCAGCGATCCCCATTCCGATACCGACCGCGCCCTGCTGGAGGGCCTGCTGCAACTGGCGGTGGAAGGGCAGACCGAAGAGCAGGATTTCCAGCGCATCGGCGAGGAAGTGTTCGCCCGCCTGCTGGACACCTACGGCCAGCAGACCGCAACCTGAGCCTGCCGGGGCGGATCGCTGCCGATCCGCCCCGCTCCCGCCATCAACCGCCGCCGAGGCGGAAGGTCGGGTTGGAAAGTTCGCGCAGGAAGTGGGTGAAGATGCTCGGCTGCATGGCCAGCATGAAGATCACGCCGAACGCCGCGCCTGCCAGGTGCGCGCTGTGGTTGATGCGGTCACCGCCGCGCTTGTCCATCCAGATGCTGTAGCCGACGTAGAACGCGGCGTAGACGATGGCGGGCGCCGGGATGAAGAACACCAGGATGATCGACCACGGCTTGATCAGGATGAAGGCGAACAGCACCGCCGACACCGCCCCGGACGCACCGAGGCTGAGGTAGTTCGGGTTCTTCTGGTTCTTCAGGTAGCTGGGCAGGATCGAGACCAGCAGCGCACCGATGTAGAACGCCGGGTAGGTCAGGTAGCTGCCGGTCAGCTGCACCATCACGCTCTCGATGAATCCCCCGAAGAAGAACAGGGTGATCATGTTGAAGATCAGGTGCGACCAGTCGGCGTGGATGAAGCCATAGGTCACCAGCCGGTCGTACTGGCGGTGACGGTCGACGGCTGGCGGCCACAGGATCAGGCGATCGGCCAGCTTGCGGTTGTTGAACGCCATCCACGACAGGATGGCGGTGATGGCGATCAACAGCAGATTGACGGGGGTCATGTCAGGCTCAGGCGCTACGGTAGTTGTCGACCATACGATAGCGTTTCGCGTACCAACCGAAGGCCAACGCCGCGACGAAGGCGAAACCGGCGAAGAAGAACATCAGGAACGCCGCCTCGCTCAGGCCCGTACTGGCGATCTTGTGAGTCACCGCATCGTTGCGCACAGCCGCGTTGGACAGCAGCACCCACAGGTTGCCGATGGTGGTGGTCAGGTTCCAGAAGCTCATCACCACGCCCTTCATCGCCTGCGGCGCCTGGCTGTAGGCGAACTCCAGGCCGGTGGCCGAGACCAGCACCTCACCGAAGGTCAGCAGCGCATACGGCAGCATCTGCCAGAAGATCGACATGGCGTTGCCCCCGTCCATCACCACCTGGATGCCGCCGACCACGATCCAGGCCAGGCCGCTGAAGGCGATGCCGGCGGTCATGCGGCGCAGCGCTGTCGGCTCGAAGCCGAAGCGGCGCAGGGCCGGGTACAGCACCAGGTTGTTGAACGGAATCAGGATCATCACCAGCAGCGGGTTCAGTGCCTGCATCTGCGAGGCGGTGAACCAGCTCGGCATCTGCATCTGCTGGCCCTGCAGGACCCAGGTCGAGGCCTTCTGGTCGAACAGCGAGAAGAACGGCGTGGTCAGCGCGAAGATCACCAGCACGCGCAGCACCGAGCGCACGCCCTCCACGGCTTCGGCCGGATGCTGGCCACGGGCGCGGTCCAGCTGCAGCCAGGTGCCACCGCCGATGCCCGCCAGGATCGACACCAGCGCAAGGCACAGGCAGATCACGATGCCCAGCGAGCCGACCAGGCCGAACGAGGCCACTGCCAGCACCAGGCCGAGCACGGCGATCACCAGGCCCGGACGGCCCTGGCCGGCCACGCGCGCGGTCAGCGCGGTGCGTACCACGTTGGCGAACGAATGCGGATCCTTCGGCGGCAGTGGCACCAACACGTAGCGCTTGCGGCCCAGCCAGAACACGAAGGTGGCGATGAACATCAGGATGCCCGGGATGCCGAACGCCCACTGCGGGCCCCAGTTCTTCAGCACCAGCGGGATCAGCAGCGAGGCGAACAGCGAGCCGAAATTGATGATCCAGTAGAAGGCATCGAAGACGACCTTGGCCAGGTGCTTGTTGCTCTGGTCGAACTGGTCACCCATGAACGAGGCCACCAGCGGCTTGATGCCACCGGCACCGAGCGCGATCAGGCCCAGGCCGAGGAAGAAGCCTTCGCGGCTGTTCTCGAACAGCGCCAGGCACAGGTGGCCGGCGCAGTAGACCAGGCTGAACCAGAGGATGGTGTGGTATTTGCCAAAGAACCTGTCGGCCAGCCAGCCACCGAGCAGCGGGAAGAAATACACGCCGATCATGAAGCTGTGCATGATGTCCTTGGCTTCACCGGCACGGCCTTCCGCCGTGATTTCCTGCATCAGCAGCGAGGTGATCAGGAACTGCACCAGGATGTTGCGCATCCCGTAGAAACTGAACCGTTCGCAGGCCTCATTGCCGATGATGTACGGAATCTGGCGCGGCATCTTTCCTTGGCCGGCGATGGGGGCGACTGCGTCGTGGCTCATCCTGTAAGGCATTCCTGCAAAGCGAAAGGCGCAAGGTTACCGGAACCTGGGCTTGCGAAGCACGCTGCAGGGCTGCATGACAACGGTGCCAATCCATGGCAGGCCGTTCTGGCCCTGCCGGAAGTCACGGCACCTGCACGACAAAAGCGTAAACTTATCGTTATGCGCCCCCTCGCCCCCGCCCGCCTCCTGCTCAGCTGTTTCGTGCTGCTGCTGGCGTTGCAGGCCCAGGCGCGGCCGCAGGCGCCGGCCGCCACTGCCAGTGACAACGAGCCCCGGCAACTGACCGTGGCCGCGCTGGAACTGCCCAGCCGTGATGATGCGCATTGGAAGCAGCGCCGCGAGCAGGTCGCGCAACTGCTGACCGAGCTGCAGCCGGACGTGATCTCGGTGCAGCAGGTGCTGCAGCAGCAGGGCCGCAATCCAGCCTGCTGGCTGGCCAGCCGGCTGCGCTACAGCTGCGACTTCGTCACCGCTGACCCTCCCAGCCAGCCACTGCGGCATGGCAACGCCATGCTGACCCGGCTGCCGGTCAGCGAAGACGGGGTGACCCTGCTGCATCCTCCCGGCACCTTCAGTGCGGCCGGAATGATGCGCCTGAAGCTGGGCGAGGCGCTGGTCAACATCTATGTCGCGCGGCTGCGCCCGGACCCGGACGAGGCCACCGCCCGCCAGCACCAGACCAGCGATCTGATGACCTGGATCGGCGCCACCTCCGAGGGCATGCCGAGCCTGATCGCCGGCGATTTCTCGGCCAACACGGTGGAACTGGTGCGCAGCACGCCGGGTTTCCAGCCGGCCCGGCGCAATCCCGGTGGCCGTGCAGACCCGCCTGCGGCCAGCGGCGGCGGTGCGAGTGGCCATGGGCTGGACGTGCTGTTCCAGGTCAAGCACTTCGGCGGCATCCGCCAGCAGCCGATCCTGCTGCCGGCCGACGGCGACCTGCCCGGCCTGCGCCTGGGCGTGATGGCGACCCTGCGCCTGCAGGGTGATACGGCCACGGCCGAATGAATCCTGCAACAGAAAAGGCCGGGGTCTCCCCCGGCCTTCTCAGTTCATCCCGTTACCGCGATCAGGCGATCGCTTCCTGGTAACGGCGCTCGACTTCGTTCCAGTCGATGACGTTGAAGAACGCGCCGATATATTCCGGACGACGGTTCTGGTACTTCAGGTAGTACGCGTGTTCCCACACGTCCAGGCCGAGGATGGGGGTGTTGCCTTCCATCAGCGGGCTGTCCTGGTTGCCGGTGCTCTCGACCACGACCTTCTTGTCCGGGGTCACGCTCAGCCACGCCCAGCCGCTGCCGAAACGGGTCAGCGCCGCCTTGGTGAAGGCATCCTTGAACTTGTCGAAGCCGCCCAGGTCCTTGTCGATGGCCTTGGCCACGTCGCCCACCGGGTTGCCGCCGGCGTTCGGGGCCATCACGGTCCAGAACAGCGAGTGGTTGGCATGGCCACCACCGTTGTTGCGCACCGGGCCCTGCAGGTTCTCCGGCAGCGACTTGAGCTTCTTCACCAGCTCTTCGACCGGCAGGTCAGCGTACTCGGTGCCTTCCAGCGCCGCGTTGACGTTGTTGATGTAGGTCTGGTGATGCTTGGTGTGATGGATTTCCATCGTCGCCGCATCGATATGCGGTTCCAGCGCGTCGTAGGCGTAGGACAGCTTGGGCAGGGTGTAGGCCATGATGCATCTCCTGATTGCGAGGGCACCCGACGATGTCGGGCGGTGCGCGGTGAATGATGGGGACAGACCGCCAGATTACCAAGGGGGATGTAAAGGAAATTGCGTCCTGCCAGTGAGCACGACGGCAATTGTTACGCATCAGTGACGCAGCGATCTCCTCATGCACCGTGCAGCGCGCAGGCGCTACAGTGCGTGTACCACCCTCGCGTGCCCCTGCCCATGCGCAACCCCCGGCTGCTGATCACCGCCATCGCCCTGCTGCTGCTCGGCCTGGTCGCCAACCATTTCCTGCAGCGGCCGCCGGCGCCGCAGTTCGCGCCGGACCTGCAGGGAGCGCCTACGGCACGGGCGCCTGCCACGGCCACGCCCGGCAAGGACAACGGCCTGCCCGCGTTCCTGCCGGCTGAAGCACGCCAGACCATCGCCCTGATCCAGCGTGGTGGCCCGTTCCCGCATCGCCAGGACGGGAGCACCTTCGGCAACCGCGAACAGCAGCTGCCGCAGCGCCCGCGCGGCTACTACCGCGAGTACACCGTCGATACCCCCGGTGCGCGTACCCGCGGCACGCGCCGCATCGTCACCGGTGGCGATCCGCCGGAGGCGTGGTACTACACCGACGACCACTACGCATCGTTCCGCAGCTTCACCGTGCCAGCCCAGGGAGCGCAGCAATGAGCCACGATGATTTCGGCCTCGGCCTGCATGACATCAACAACGCTGGCGTCTACGCCATCGACAGCGACGACATCAGCGCACTGGCCGCGGCGATGCGCGATGCCGGACTGAAGGTGATCCACATCGACCTGGAAGGCGTGGCCGACAAGCGCACCCTGCTGGCCCGGCTGGCCGCGCAGATGGATTTTCCGGCAGGCTTCGGCGGCAACTGGGATGCCCTGTCGGACAACCTGCGCGACCTGCAGTGGCTGCCGGCCAACGGCTACGCGCTGTTCCTGGCCGACGTGGACACGTTGCGCGCCTCCACGCAGAAGGACTTTGACACGTTGCTGGACGTGATGGACGAAGCCAGCCGCGACTGGGTTGGCCGCGACGTGCCGTTCTGGGTGTTCCTGTCGCAGAGCGCGTGAGGTCACTGCCCTGGTGGATGCCGACCTTGGTCGGCATGCGTGCATCCGGTAGATGCCGACCTTGGTCGGCGCTTCTGTGCCAACCAAGGTTGGCACCTACCAAAGCGCGAGCCGGCCAGCAGGTCGGCCGTGACGTGCGGTTCTGGGTGTTCCTGTCGCAGAGCGCGTGAGGTTACTGCCCTGGTGGATGCCGACCTTGGTCGGCATGCGCTGATGCTTTGGTAGAGGCCGACCTTGGTCGGCGTTTCTGTGCCAACCAAGGTTGGCACCTACCAACGCGCGAGCCGGCCAGCGTGTGGGGCGCGCCCCCCCTGCCTAGCGGCTCCCGTTATCTTCCTGCAGCTCTTTCTTGAACGGAATGTCCGGCGGCGGTCGTGCCACCGCCGGCTGGTCCTGCATGTTGGGGTTGGTCAGGCCACAGCCACCACCGGCCTGCAGGATCGAGATCACGCAGGAGATCTTCGTGCTGGTACCCGGCAATGGAATCTCCATCGCCTTGACGCCCTTGCGCACCCACTCGGCCAGCAGCGATTCCTGCGGCACCCAGTACTTGTCGAACGACGTGGGCGTGTAGTCGTACGGGGGTCGCTTCAACCAGGTGCCCGATTGCGCGATGCGTTCCTTGCTCCAGCCATCGTTGGCGCCACCGGGCGCACCGCGCTCGGCACGACCCTCGCCCTCCTGGCCCGGCACGCGGACGCTGCCATCGGCATTGAACAGGCCACTGCCCTTGCTGCTGGTACTGGCCTGTCGGGCGCCAGTGGCGGCGCCGTCATGGCTGCGGCTCGATGCACCCCAGTCATCGCCCTTGGCGGGCGTAGCCCAATTGCCCGGATTGGGAGCCGGGCGCGCTCCAGCCTGGGCCGGGGTCGTGCTGGATGCAGCAGGCCGCGCGGCGCTGCTGCTCGCCTGCGTCGCGCTGCCATTGGCCGCCGGCGCGGGCGTTGCCGCGGGTGCATTGCCACTGGAAGACGAAGGGGCTGCCACCGGTGCCGAGGCTACTTCGCGCTCGCGCACCTGTACGTCACGACCCGCCGGCGCATGCACTGCCGGTTCACGACCGGCGACGGTCGCCATCCGCACCTGCGGATCAACCACCGCCTGCACTTCACGCTCGCGCACCTGTACGTCCCGCTGCGGCACGCGCACCTGCACATCGGCCGTGCGCAGCGGCTGCGACACCGCCGGTGCATCGACCGTACTGACTTCGCGCTCCTGCACCGGGATGTCACGCAGCTGCGGCGTCCGCACCGCGATCTGCGGCGCACGCATCGCGGTTGGGGTTGGCGGCGCCTGCACCGGCTGCACGCTGCGCTCGCGCACCGTGGGTGTGGTGTCACGCGGCACGATGCTGACCTCGGTGCGCGGCACGCTGACCGGCGGCACCACGAAATCCGTGCTGGCCTGCGCCACTTCGGTGGCCTGCACCGGCGACGGTGGCGGGGCCGCAAGCGGGGCCGGCTCGACTTCGGCCGGCGGCGACGGCACGCTGGCTGCCGGTGCTGGAGTCGGTGCGGGCGCAGGCGCCGACGCGGCCGCAGGACGCGGCTCAGGTGCAGTCGCAGCCCCCGCTTCCCGGCCGGCGGCAACCTGGCCGGCCGGTGCAGCCGCAGCCGCCTCGGCACCCGGCTGATCGCCCCCGCCTTCCTGGGAGGCGCGGCCGACGAATTCCACCTGCACACGCTCGCCTTCGGCGCCCTCTGCTTCCGGTGCCGTGGTGCGGATCACCGCAACCCACAGCAGCAGCATGAAGAACAGCAGGTGCAGCAGCGCGCTGGCCAACGCCGAGGTCCAGCGCATCCAGCGCTGATCGCGCGGCGCAGCATCCCAGTCCTGCCAGAACAACCGGCGCAGCGCCTGCCAGGGCGACAGGCGAGGCGATTGGCCCGGCGGTCCAGGCAGCGGGCGCGGCAGCAATACCGCAATCACTTCGCGGGCGTGGAACGGCCGCGGCAGCGGGCCCAGCGAGCGCAGCCACAGCGCCCAGCCATAGGGCAGGCGCGTAGTCTTCTCGAGGACGGCGCGTGGCTGCTGGCGGGCCAGCAGCAGTTCGATGAGTTGCTCGGCCCGGGTCAGAGGCACGCGTCAGCAGTCAGGCGACGTTGCCGCGCGGGATGTAAGGCGCGTGGCCGCTGTCGTGGTCGGTCGCGTCGCGCACGGCGGTCACGCCTGGCACGCGGCCCATCAGGGTCTTCTCGATACCCTGCTTGAGCGTCACGTCGGCCATGCCACAGCCCTGGCAGCCACCGCCGAAGCGCAGCAGCACCACGCCGTCGGCCGAAACCTCCTGCACGGCCACCTTGCCGCCATGCGAGGCCAGCTGCGGATTGACTTCGTTCTCCACCACCCAGTGCACGCGCTCGACCAGCGACGCGGCATCGCCGGGGGCCTCGCCCTTGATGCGCGGCGCCTTGATGGTCAGCTGCTGGGTACCGGCGGTGCCGGCGACGATGTCGATCTCGGCGCCATCGAGCCAGCCGACGCTGCTCGCATCGACGTAGAGGGTGAAGCCATCGCAGTCCACCGCCCACTCGTCACCGAGCAGGTCGGTCGGTTCGGCGAACTCCAGCCGGGCATCGGCGCGCGGCGTGCCAGGTTCGACCGCGCTCAGGCGCACGCCCATGCCGGGCACGCCCTCGCGTTCGATCAGCTTGCGGAAATGGGTCTGGGCAGTGTCGGAGATCTGGATCATCAGGCTATTCTAGCCAAGTAAGCGTCAGCCGCTCATTCGGTTTATACACCGTCCGGCGCATTGTTCAGTCAACACGAGGTGGAGATTCCCATGGCCGACCTGATTCCACTGGCCCAGGCCCGTTGCGTGCCGCGCAAAGGCAGCGACCACAAGCTTGGCGAAGCCCGCCTGGCCGAACTGCTGCCGCAGATTCCCGGCTGGGAGCTGAGCGAGGGTGGCCAGGCCCTGCTGCGCACCTTCCGCTTCAAGGATTACTACGCCACCATGGCCTTCGTGAACGCGCTGGCCTGGATCGCACACCGCGAGGACCACCATCCGGACCTTGGCGTGCACTACGACCGCGCGGTCGTGCGCTTTTCCACCCACGACGTGGGTGGCCTGAGCGAGAACGACTTCATCTGCGCGGCAAAGACTTCGGCCCTGACGGAGCAACTGCCATGAACGTACGTTTGCTGAGCCTGTCCCTGATCGCTGCGACCGGCCTGGCCGGCTGTGGCGCGTCCGAACCGCCGGCACCGCCACCGCCGCCGCCGACCGAAGTGGCCGCGGTGAAGACGCCGCCGCCGCAGTACCCGCTTGAGCTGGCCTGCATGGGCGTGGGTGGCACCAGCACCTTCAAGGTGACCATCGGCACCGACGGCAAGCCGAGCGAAGTGGCTCTGCTGACCGGCGCCGGCAACCCGCAGCTGGACGAGCTGGCCAAGACCGCCGTGCAGGGCTGGCAGTTCAATGCCGCCACCCGCAACGGCCAACCGGTGCCGGCCACCATCCAGGTGCCGGTCAGCTTCAACCCGCCGCAGCCGAAGCCCGACCAGTGCTTCGCCATCGAAGAACGCCTGCGCCGCGGCGGCTGATCGCGCACACCCCGACGAGGCCAGCCGACGCCCGCCTCGCCCTCGCCGCCCCGGCACTGCCCGGGGCGGTTGTCTGTTGACCAGGACCGCGTCGGTAGATGCTGCAGATTCCCCCCGAAAACATCTGGATCGCGCTGGCGGTCACCCTCGCGGCCGGCCTCGCCACCGCGATCGGCAGCCTGCTGGTGCTGTTCTCGCGCCGGCCCAATCCGCGCCTGCTGGCCTTCGGCCTGGCCTTCGCCGGCGGCGCGATGGTCTATGTGTCGCTGTCGGAGATCCTCAACAAGTCCATTGCGTCGTTCGCCCTGGCCTATGGCGAGCGCACCGGCTTCACCTACGGCACCCTGGCCTTCCTGCTGGGCGTGATCGTGATCGTGCTGATCGACCACTTCATTCCCAACCCGCATGACAGCCTGGACAAACAGGACCCGGCGTTCCGCGAGAACAGTCGCGAGTACCTGAAGCGGGTTGCCCTGCTGACCTCGATCGCGATCACCGCGCACAATTTCCCGGAAGGGCTGGCAACGTTCTTCGCGACGCTGGAGAGCCCGTCGGTCGGCATGCCGCTGGCCTTTGCCATCGCCATCCACAACATTCCCGAGGGCATCGCCATTGCGGTGCCGGTGTACTTCGCCACCCAGAACAAGTTCTATGCGTTCAGTGCCAGCCTGCTGTCCGGCCTGGCCGAGCCGGTGGGCGCGGCGCTGGGCTACTGGCTGCTGTCCGGATCGCTGTCGCACGCCACCTTCGGCTGGGTGTTCGGGCTGATCGCCGGCGTGATGGTGTTCCTGGCGCTGGATGAACTGCTGCCGGCGGCCAAGCGCTATGCCAAGGGCCACGAAACGGTGTACGGGCTGGTGGCAGGCATGGGCACGCTGGCGATCAGCCTGGTGCTGTTCAAGTGGTGAGGGGTTTGCGACCCGCCCTGTAGAGTCGAGCCATGCTCGACTGTTCTTCGGCCGGGGCGCGCGAAAAGCCAGTCGAGCATGGCTCGACTCTACAACGGGAGCGCCGGGCACGGCCCGGCGCCAGCTTCAGCGCAGCCGGTCCAGCGCCTCGACCAGCTCATCGGCCAGCGGCGCGTTCAGCACGTACGGGCTCTTGCCGTCGTCCAGCGCGAACTCCAGCGAGGCCGCGTGCAGGAACAGGCGCTTCAGCCCGATCTGCTCACGAAGCCGCTTGTTGACCGCAGGATCGCCGTACTTGTCGTCACCGGCCACCGGATGCCCCAGATGCTGGGCATGCACGCGGATCTGGTGGGTACGGCCGGTCTCGATGCGGACTTCGCAGTAGGAATGACCACCGCGACGCTCCAGCACACGGAAGTGGCTGATTGATTCCTTGCCGATCGCATTGACCTGCACATGGCGCTCGCCGCCCTGGCGCAGACCCACGTGCAGCGGCGCATCGACCGTCATCACGCCGTCGGGCATGCGCCCGGCCAGCAGGGTCAGGTAGCGCTTGCGGATGCCGGCGCCGTGATCTTCACGCAGCAGCGCCTGCAGTTCGCTCAGCGCGGAGCGCTTCTTGGCCACGATCAGCAGGCCCGAGGTGTCGCGATCCAACCGGTGGACCAGCTCGAGGGTCTGGCCTGGGCGCAGGGCGCGCAGGGTCTCGATGGCACCGAAACTGATGCCGCTGCCGCCGTGGCTGGCCACGCCGGTCGGCTTGTTCAGGGCCAACAGACGGGCATCCTCGAAGACGATGGCCTGCTCCAGGCGGCGCATGAACGCCTCCGGCGGACCGGCCTTGTCTCCTTCCTCAGCGAGACGAACCGGCGGCACACGCACTTCGTCACCGGCCTCCAGCTTGCGTTCGGCCTTGGCGCGGCCGCCGTTCACCCGCACCTGGCCGCTGCGCACCAGCTTGTAGACCAGGCTGCGCGGGGCACCCTTCAGCTGGCCGAGCAGGAAGTTGTCCAATCGCTGGCCTGCGCGGTCGGCGGGAACGGTGATCATGCGCACGGAAGGCTTGTCGCCAGCGGGTTTGGTGGGGTCTTGGGCGGTCATCAGGCTGTTTATTCTGTTACACTCGGGGGGCGAGATAAGGGATTGATTTCGTTGGAAGTTACTCAGGGCCAGAAGCCCAGCTTCCGACGAATCCGGCACAGTGCGCGACCACCGCCCGCGGGGCGGCCATGTTAGCGGCTCACCGGCCTTCCCGGCCATCGCCGGATGCCTGACACGCAACCGTGCTGAACATGTCCCGCGTGGCGCTCCAGCCTGGCTGACAGCTGCCTGCGGCCTGTAACACCCCAAAACCCATAAGAGTGAAGCGCTCCCGCGGCCTGCCGTGGTGTCGTAGCGCTGGAAACCCAAGCCGCCCTCCCCGCGCTTGCGCGAATGGGCGGCGAACCGTGTCCAGAGGCGAAACCCCATGGCGTTCCGCGCGGTAGCCGCTTGCGAGGAACGCAACAATGAAGCGAATGCTGATCAACGCCACGCAGGCTGAAGAGCTGCGTGTTGCCATCGTGGATGGCCAGTCGTTGTATGACATCGACATCGAACAGCCGTCGAAGGAACAGAAGAAGTCCAACATCTACAAGGGCCGGATCTTCCGCATCGAGCCCTCGCTGGAAGCAGCCTTCGTCGAGTACGGCGGTGGCCGCCATGGCTTCCTGCCGCTGAAGGAAATCTCCCGCGACTACTTCCAGGCCGGTGTCGACCACAACAAGGCCGGCATCCGCGAGCTGCTGAAGGAAGGCCAGGAGATCGTCGTCCAGGTGGACAAGGAAGAGCGTGGCAACAAGGGCGCCGCCCTGACCACGTTCATCTCGCTGGCCGGCCGCTACATGGTGCTGATGCCGAACTCGCCCAGCGCCGGCGGCGTGTCCCGTCGCATCGAGGGCGAAGACCGGGCCGCCCTGAAGGACGCCCTGGACAAGCTGAACATCCCCGACGACATGGGCGTGATCATCCGTACCGCCGGCGTCGGCCGCGATGCGGAAGAGCTGCAGTGGGATCTGGACTACCTGCTCAACGTCTGGCGCGCCATCGCCGAAGCCGCACTGAGCAAGCCGGCCCCGTTCCTGATCTACCAGGAATCGCGCCTGATCGTGCGCGCCCTGCGTGACTACCTGCGCGCCGACATCGGCGAGATCCTGGTGGACACCGAGGAGATGTACGAGCACGCCCGCGAGTTCATGCAGCAGGTGATGCCGCAGACCCTGCGCAAGCTCAAGCACTACAAGGACGACATCCCGCTGTTCAACCGCTTCCAGATCGAATCGCAGATCGAAGGCGCCTACGAGCGCAACGTGCGCCTGCCGTCGGGCGGCTCGATCGTGGTCGACCAGACCGAAGCGCTGACCGCGGTCGACGTGAACTCCTCGCGCGCCACCAAGGGCAGCGACATCGAGGACACCGCGTTCCAGACCAACCTGGAAGCAGCCGAGGAAGTGGCCCGCCAGCTGCGCCTGCGCGACCTGGGCGGCCTGGTAGTGATCGACTTCATCGACATGGCCTCCAACAAGCACCAGCGCGAGGTCGAGAACCGCCTCGCCAACGCGCTGAAGTACGACCGTGCCCGCGTGCAGGTCGGCCGCATCTCGCGCTTCGGCCTGCTGGAAATGAGCCGCCAGCGCCTGCGCCCGAGCCTGGGTGAATCCAGCCAGATCGTCTGCCCGCGTTGCGACGGCCACGGCCGCATGCGCAGCGTCGAGTCGCTGTCGCTGTCGATCATCCGCGTCGCCGAAGAGCATGCGATGAAGGAGAACACCGGGCAGGTGCTGGTGCAGGCCCCGGTGGAGATCGCCAACTACCTGTTGAACGAAAAGCGCAGCGCCCTGCGCGAGATCGAGCAGCGCCACGAGGCGCCGATCGTGATCGTCGCCGACGAGCAGTTGCACACCCCGCATTACACCGTCACCCGCCTGCGTGAGAACGAGCTGGGTGAAGAGAGCAGCAAGCCCAGCTACCAGCGCGGCACCCCGCGCAAGCTGCCGGTGCATGCGCTGACCAAGGGCCAGCTGAACATCCCGCCGCCGGCGGTGACCCAGGTCAAGCACACCTCCCCCGCCCCGGTGCGCGAGGAAGTGGAACCGGCCGCAGTGGCCCCGGCTCCGGTCGCTGCAGCGCCGGTGGCGCCGGCCCCGGCGGGCGGCGTGATCGGTTGGCTCAAGCGCGTGTTCGGTGGCGAACCTGCCCCCGCGCCGGCGCCGGCAGCCCCGGCTGCGCGCCAGCAGCAGGACGGCGGCCGCAAGGACCGCAACAAGGATCGCAACAAGGACCGCAAGGATCGCCGCGACGACAACCGTGGCAATGGTGGCAACGCCAACGCGCAGCAGCAGAAGGACGGCGGCAACCGCAAGGACCGCGGTGAGCAGCGCAGCAAGGACGGCCGCAACGGCAACAACGGCAATGCCCAGCAGCAACCGCAGCAAGGCAAGCAGAAGGAGCCGCAGCAGAAGGATGGCCAGCAGCAGCCGCAGCAGCAGAGCAAGCCGCGCAACGAGCAGCAAGGCCAGAACCAGAACCCGCAGCAGCCGAAGCTGAAGCAGCCGAAGCAGCCGCGCCCGCAGCAGGACGGTGACAAGCCGGCCGAGAAGCCGCAGCGCAACGCCGCCGAAGCACCGGCCGAAGCCGTGACCGCGGCTGCCGCCGTGGCCGCCACGGCGGTCGCCGCCAATGCGGTGACCGCGCAGGAAGCGACCGCGCCGGTTGCTCCGGTGGCCGCCGCTCCGGCAGAAGCCGCAGCACCGGTCGACACGACTGCCAACACCGCCAGCGAAGCCGAGGTGGTTGCGGTTGCCGGTGAAGAGGCTGCAACCGACGCCAATGGCGAGCAGACCGGCGAAGGCGCGACCCGCCGTCGTCGCGGCCGTCGCGGTGGCCGTCGCCGTCGTCGCGGTGGCGCCGAGAATGCCGCTGGCAGCGACGCCCTGGGCGATGACCAGGACGATGGTGACGAAGGCGATGACGCCGATGGCGCCGAGCCGAACGTCGACAACATCGCCGGCACCACGCCGGTCGCTGCTGCGCAGCCGGCCCGTTCGCAGCCGGAATTCGACTTCGATGATGACGTCGAGCCGACCGCCGACGCCGCGAAGCCGGTCCGTGCCGCCGCTGCCGTTGTCGCCGCGCCGGTCGCAGTGGTGAGCAGGGCCGTGGTCGAAACCGCCGCGCCGGCCGTGGCCGAAACGCAGGCCCCGGTGGAAGCCGCTGCCAAGGCTGAAGCGGTGTCCTCGCCGGTGCAGACCAGCATGCTCGATGCCATCGACGCCGCGACCCCGGTCCAGCCGGTGGCCGTTGCGGCTCCGGTAGCGGACGCAAAGCCGGCGGCGGCTGAGGTTGCCCCGGTCGTTGAAGCCGCTCCGGTGGTGGAGGTGAAGCCGGTCGTGGTCGAGGCGGCACCGGTGGTGGAATCGAAGCCGCAGGTTGTTGAAGCAACCCCGGTGGTTGAAACCAAGCCGGTGGCCAGTGAGATTGCCGCGGTGGTGGAGGCCGCCCCGGCCGTTGAAGCCACGCCGGTCGTCGAGACTGCGCCGATCGTCGAACAGCCGGTCGCTCCGGTGGCGGTCGAAGCCGCGCCGATCGAAGCCGCTGCCCCGGTGGCCGAAGCCGTGGTGACGCCGTCGATCGATCCGGTCGCCGATGGCCATGCCGACGCTGCAGCCCAGGCTGCGGAAGCCAGGGCCGATGAAGAAGACGAAGAGGCCGCCAAGCGCACGCCGCCGGCGAACTGATCGCACGTTGATCGCGTGAAAACGAAACGGCGGGGATCAATGATCCCCGCCGTTTCTGTTTGTGCGTCGGACGCGTGCAGCGCCCTGGTAGAGGCCAACCTTGGTTGGCGCCGTTGTTGGAGCGAACGCGGACACGCCCGTGCCAACCAAGGCTGGCAGCTACCGGAGCGTGCTCCGTCAGGGTTTCGGTGCGAACTGCAACCGGGTCCACACACCGTAGTGATCGGAAGCCCAGCGACCGCTGTCGTCGGGCTGGTCAAACAGGAGTTTCGCCTCGCGCGCGACCATCTCGTCCTGCTGGAAGAAGATGTGGTCGATCCGCGAGGGCGCCTGGTAGTAGTGACGATTGAGCGTACTGACCCCGGCCAGATCGGTATTGACGTGCACGCTGCCGTAGCTGTCGCCGTAGTGGCTGCGCAGCTCGCTCAGGTCACCGGCGTCCACCAGCGCATTGAAGTCACCGGCGATCACCACCGGCGCACCAGCGGACGTTGCAGTGATGAAGCGCAGCAGGTCCTCGACCTGGCTGCGACGGATGCGCTGCCCACTCTCGTCGTTGCGCTCGTTCAGATGCGTGGCGTAGACGTTCACTGGCGTGCCGTCGACGTCGATGCGCAGGTGAGCGACCGTGCGGTAATCATTCAATGGCTGCAGCAGATGATCGCCCTGGGCAAGGATCGGGCGGCGGCTCAGCAGCGCGTTGCCGTAGCGCTTGGGTGCCCCGACCGGATCGGTGGACACGAACACATACCTGTAGCCGAGTTGGCTGGCCAGCCATTGCGCCTGGTTGCGCACGTTGCGGCGCTGGATCACCTCCTGCAGCGCGATGGCATCGGGCTGCAGGCGCTTGAGTTCGGCCAGGATGGTGCGGCGGCGGCTCGGCCAGTCCTCGCGGTCATGATGCAGGTTGAAGGTGACCATGCTCATGCCTGGCGCACTGGCCACCTCAGCCGGCGCAGCGGTGGCCGCCGGCGCCACCGCCATCACCCCGACCGGCAATGCCAGGGCAATCGCCAGTCCCAGGGCGCGCACCGTCATGCGCGCCCTCGCCCCCTGTTGCTTCATCGTTACTGCCCCTTGCGTTCCGCGCGGCGCACCGCGCTCGGCACTTCGATCTCGACCCGCGCCGGCAGCTGGTGCACGTGCAGTTCCTTGTTGATCCACTCGGCGGCTTCGCCATTGACCGTCGCCTCGCCCGGATCACCCGCGTACGGCCATGGCAGCACCACGCCACCGACCGGCGGCACCAGGCCCGGCTGCACCTCCAGCACCAGCTGCTTGTCGCTGCGCTGCAGCCGGTAGTTCAGCTGACCCTGCGGCGTACGCAGGCCCTGCACGGCGATGCCCTCACCCTGCAGCCATGACGACGGCACACCGGCGGCCAGCACCAGCGCATCGTCCATGTCGCGGTTGTAGGCAAACATGTCCAGCGCCGAGCGCACGAAGTCCGAAGCCACCCAGGCGTGTGGCAGGTCGCCAACAAAGAACGGCTTCCGCGGCGTACGCGAAACCACCTCGGCCCACTGGTTCCAGGCCTGCGGTACGCGGTCCTTGAAGAAGAACTCGGTCGCCTGCCAGGCGCGGTCGCGCCAGCCCAGGCGTACGAACGCAGCCACGTTGCGCCATTCGTAGGGCGTGTAGTCCTTCCACTCGCGCTTGCCATCGCGACGCGCCACGAATTCCTTCCAGTAGCGCTCGAAGGTTGCGTCCAACGCCTGCTGCGGCAGGCGGTCCTGCTCGCCCCCCGGGGCCAGCGCAATGGTGGTCGAAGTCGCATCGAAGTCGCCCAGCTCGGCCGAGCCCGGCAGGTAGTCGATGTTGTGCTGCTGCATCGCCGACAACAGCGAGGCCTGCAGGTCATCACGGAACTGGTCACGCGATTCGGCGATCTGCATCGCCTCGACCTTGCCCAGCTGGGTCGCCAGCAGCGCCGCGTCCTTATAGCCACGCAGCGCCCAGAAATTGTCCCAGTACGAGTGCATCGGCTTGGCCGAATAGCCTTCGTGGCTGATCGAGGCCGGCATCATGCCGTAGAAGGCCGGGTTGCGCGCACGGTTCTCCTCGGTGCGTTCGCTGGCACGCAACTGCTCCATGTAGCTGTAGGCACCCTGCACGTGCGGCCACATCAGCTCGACGAAGGTGCTGTCGCCGGTATAGCGCCCATACTCGGCGATGCTGTAGATCAGTTCGCCATGACTGTCGTTCTCCGGCACCGGGTCGCTGCCGCGCGCATCGACGCAGCACGGCACCTTGCCGTTCTCGAACTGGTAGGGGGCATACCAGTTGATGTAGTCACGCACGGCGTCGCTGCGGCCCATGCGCAGCAGGCCTTCTGAAATCATCGCGCCATCGCGGATCCAGCTGCGCGCGTACGAACGCGTGCCCGGCTGCAGGCGCGGACCGACCCGCGAGATCAGCATGTGCGCGACTGCCGTGCGCAGGGTGTCGACCAGCGGCTGGCCTGCAGCGGGCACCTGCAGCGAGACCACGCCCAGCTTCTGCCGCCACTGCCCGGCCACCTGCGCCTGCGCCTTGGCCACGTCCAGCGCCTTCGGCGCCCAGCCACCGGTCTGCGGCAGCACCACCGCCACCTCGCGGCTCTGCCCGGGCTCGAGCTTGATCGTATAGATCAACGCGCCCGACGCCATGCCGGTGCTGTCCTTCACTGAAGTGGTGGCCGGATACTTTCCGTCCGCCAGATGCATCGCATCGAGCTTGCCATCGAACGTGCTGGCAAAGCGCGCGTCCGGCACCTGCAGCGGGTAGATGCGCGGCTCGCCGTTGACCCGCACCAGCTGATCGCCCACATCCAGTGCATCGATGCGGCTGAAGCCACCGACGGTGTTGAGGAACTGGGTCGGGGGATTGACCTGCCACGGACGGATCGCCAGCGCCAGGGTGTATTCGTGTGCGACCTTGTCCGGATTGCTCAGCCGATAGCGGCCGATCAGCTGCGCGCGCTCCGGCGTGCCCTGCACGAAGCCTGTCACCGCCAGGCCGACCTTCTCATGCACCCAGTCAACGTTGGCGATCGGCAGGTAGTGATCCTGCAGCGACTGGGTGATGGCCACCTTCGACCAGTCCAGCAGCTTGCCGTCGAGGCGGATGAACGGCTCGATGCTGAAGCTGCCCTTGGCCGGCTCCAGCGCGCCATCCTCGCTGATCAGCGCCTGTTCCTGGCCGCCATCGAGGCCGAGCAGCGTCCAGTACGGCTGTTCGCCCACATAGGCACGCGGCAACGACCCGCGCGGCAGATCGGCCGCCACCGAGGACAGGAATGCGTTCGGCGTGGCCGCGAAGGCCAGCGGCTTGAGCGCGATGTCACGGATGCCGTAGCGCCAGTTCGGGCCATCCTGCAGATCGAAGCGCACGTAGCGTGCATCGGTATCCGGCAGTGCCAGCCAGTCACGGCCACCGGCACCACTGGTGACTTCGCGCACGGTACGCCAGTCACGGCCATCCTCCGAAGTCCGCACGGTGTAGCGGCGCGCCTCCAGGTTCGGCAGCCAGTCGATCACCGCACCGCCGATCTCGCGGCTCTTGTGCAGGTCCAGGCTGATGGTCTGCTGCTTGACGCCACCGCTGATCCAGAACGTATCGCTCTTGCCGTCGATCATGCGGTCCTGCAGCGCGGTGGCGGTATCGGCGATCACCGACGGCACCAGCGCCGAGTCATCCTGGGCTGGCAGGCCCTGCAGGGTCAGCTTGTCGAAGCACACGGTGCCGCGGCCGCCGACCTTGCTGTAGATCGTGAACTCGACCGCGGCGCTGCGTGCCATCTCCTTTTCGGGCGAAGGCCCCCACGCCTTGTCGATCTGGCGGCGGCGGTACTCGACCGGCGTCCACGCCCTGGGGAAGCTGTAGCCGGGCCGGTTGACCCACCAGACGTTGTCGCCGCTGGCATCGATCAGCTTGAACTGCAGGTCGTTGCCCGGTGAATCACCGCGCATCTGGAAACCGAAGCGGTAATTGACCGGGTATTCGATGTTGAGCGCGCGGCGGATGCCGACGTAGCCGGAGACATCGTGGAAATCGTAGTCCAGGCACAGTGCACGACCGCCGCCGGCGCCACTGACCGGTCGCAGCGATCCGCTGACCTGGTCGGACAACACCAGCTTCCAGGCGCCGATGTCGTCGAAATCGTCCAGCACCTTCGGTGCCGGCAGCGCCGGAGGTGCGGCGATCGCCAGGGAGGTCCACAACAGGCCCAGTCCAACGGCGATCGCTCGCTTCATCCTTTGACGCTCCCCAACAACAGACCTTGGATGTAGTACCGCTGCAGCACCAGGAACAGCGCCAGCACCGGAACCACGGTGACCACCGCGCCGGCCATCATCATTTCCACGTCCATGATGTGCTCGCGCGAGAGGGTGGCCAGCGCCACCGGCAAAGTGTAGTGCTCCTGGTCGGTCAACACGATCAACGGCCACATGAAATCGTTCCATGCACCCATGAAGGTGAAGATCGCCAGGGTCACCAGCACCGGCTTGAGCATCGGCAGCACGATCTGGAAGAAGATCCGCAGCTCCCCTGCCCCGTCGATGCGCGCCGCCTCCAGCAGTTCGTCCGGGATCGACCGCGCATACTGGCGCACCAGGAAGATGCCGAACACGCTGGCCAGCGCCGGCACGATCACGCCGCCGAAGCTGTTGACCAGGCCCAGCTGCTTCATCAGCAGGAACAGCGGCAGCATCGCCACCTGCGCCGGAATCACCAGCGCCGCCATCAGCACCTGGAACAGGCGCTCGCGGCCGACGAAGTTGAGCTTGGCGAAGGCGTAGCCGGCCATCGTGTTGAGCAGCAGCGAACCCAGGGTGATGCCAACCGACACCAGCAGGCTGTTGGCGAAGTTGCCGCCCATGCCGGTGCGCGCGAACAGCTCATGGTAGTTGCGCGTGGTGATGCTGGACGGCAGCAGCGGTGGTGGGAAGTGGGTCGCCTCGCCCTGCGGCATGAACGAGACCGAGAGCATCCACAGCAGCGGTGCCAGGCTTAGCAGGGCCAATACCAGCAACGCACCATTGATCATCCACGGGTACCAGCGCGACTGGCCGATTTCACGACTCATACCAACTGCCTCTTGCGGCCGAAACGCAGCATCACGGTGGTCACCGCCAGGATGATCAGGAACAGCAGGAACGCCACTGCGGAGGCGCGTCCCAGGTTCCACCACTTGAAGCCTTCCTCGAACATGAAATACAGCACGCTGACGGTGCTCTGCAGCGGGTCGCCGCGGGTCATCACGTACGGCTCGGCGAACAGCTGGAAGTAGCCGGACACGGTGATCACGCCGACCACCAGCAGCACCGGGCCGAGCATCGGCAGGGTGATGTGCAGGAACTGCTTCCAGCGCGAGGCACCGTCGATGCGTGCGGCCTCGTACAGGTCATGCGGGATCGCCTGCAGGCCCGCCAGGAAGATCACCATGTTGTAGCCGAAGTTCTTCCAGACCGCGAACAGCATGATGGTCGGCATCGCCCAGTTGGGATCACCCAGCCAGTCGATCGGGCTGATACCCAGGTGGCCCAGGCCGTAGTTCACCAGGCCGTAGCTGGTATGGAACAGATAGCGCCAGATCACCGCCACCGCCACCAGCGTGGTCACCACCGGCGCGAACAGCGCGGTGCGGAACAGCGCCTTGAAGCGCGCGGCCGGCGCATTCAGCAGCATCGCCGCGCCCAGCGATACGCCGATCGACAAGGGCACGCCGATCAGCACGAAGTAGGTGGTGTTCCACAGCGACTTCCAGAACATCGGCGTCTGCAGCAGATCGATGTAGTTGCCGAGGCCGACGAAGCGCAGGTTGCTGCTGTCAGCCAGGGCATACAGGTCGAAGTCGGTCACGCTCAGCGCCAGCGCCGAAGCCACCGGCAGGCCGAAGAACACGCCCAGCACGATCAGCGAGGGACCGGCAAAAATCCAGCCGGCAAGTGAAGTACGTTTCATTGCGCGCTCCCGGCGGCCACGGCACTGCTCGATCGCGGCGACGGCACGCGCTGCTGCAGGCGTTGTTGTTCATGCATCCAGCGGCGCTTGGCCAGCACCTTGTCCACGCGCTGGTCCAGCTCTTCCACGGCCTTGTCCTGCGCCAGGCCACCACGCACCACCTTCTCGGTGACGATGCGCATTTCCTGCACGATGCGCTCCCATTCCAGCACCTTCGGCGTCGGCTTGACCCGCTCCAGCTGGTCACGGAACGCGGCCGCCAGCGGATCGTTGGCCAGCGATGGCGCATTCCAGGCGCTGCGGCGCGGCGGCAGGTCACCGATGATCGAATGGAAGCGCGCCTGGATTTCCGGTCGCGACAGGAACTCGATCAGCTTCCAGGACGCTTCCTTCTGCTGTGACTTGCGGAAGATCACCAGGCTGGTACCACCGGCGATACCGGCACCCGGGCCATCCGGCCCCGGCAGCGGCGCGGTGCCCCATTGCCCTTCCAGTTCCTTGGGCTGCAGTTTCTTGAACTCGCGGATGTTCCACGGGCCGGAAATGTAGAACACGTTGAAGCCGCGGAAGAACTCATCCCAGACGTTGGAGATCTGCGTCTCGGACATCTTCGGCGCCCAGCCCTGCTCGAACATGTTGGCGTAGAAGGCCAGCGTGCGGCGGAACCCCGGGCTGGCGAAATTGCCGCGGGTATCGTCGTCGCGCAGCAACGGATCGGGCTGCTGCAGCGCCAACGACAGCTGCTGCTCGAACTCGTTGATCGGCATCAGCACCGCATAGCGGTTCGGGCCCTGCATGCGCTTGATCGCCGCCATCTGTTCGTCCCACTCCTGCCAGGTCCGCGGCGGGTGGTCATAGCCGGCCTTGGCCAGCAGGTCCTTGCGGTAGTAGATCAGGCGGGTATCGACATACCACGGCACGCCCACCAGCTCGCCATGGATCACGTTGGTGTCCCAGATGCCCTGGAAATAGTCCTTCGGGTCGACCACGGACGAACGCTGCACGAACGGCTGCAGCGGCGTCAGCGCGTCGAGCTCAGCGAACTCCGGCACCCAGGTGTTACCCAGCTGGCATACGTCCGGCAGGCCGTCGGCGGCGAACGCGGTCAGCAGCTTCTCGTGCGCGGCCGTCCACGGGATGTTCTGCACATCCACCTTGATGCCCGGGTTCTCCGCCTCGAACTCATGGATCAGCTCACTGACCACCTCGGCTTCTCGCCCCATCGCCCAGAAGCGCACGGTGGTGGTGCCCGGCTCGGTACGGGCGCAGCCGGCCACGGCCAGCGCGGCCAGGGCAGGCAGCGCCCAGCGGCGCAGGCGGTCGATCCAGTTCGGCATCGGGTTACTTGCCCTGGCCTGTGGTGCGATTGGCATTGTTCTTCTGTTCCTGCGCGGCAGCCGCGCGTGATTCGGCGATACCCACCGCGCGTGCCGCCGCGGCCTTTTCGTCTTTCTGCAGTTCCAGCGGCTGGAACGAGCCTTCCGGCGCCAGCCAGCCACCGCTGAACCCGGCCCGTTCCAGGCCCTTGCGGATGTACGGGTTCTTCTTCATCACTTCCCAGACGAAGTCATCGCGGTAGTTGGCGATCATGGTCAGGATCGGACCCTGGTCGATGGCGATGTAGTCGCTGGCGACCCAGCCGCGATCGGGCACCAGGCGGCCGGTCTTGATCGGGATGTCGTAGTTGAAACTGGGGTTGAACGAATCCAGGAAGCCGTAACTGGAATAGATGTAATCGCCGAAGCGCTTGTGCATCTCCAGCGTGGCCGGGATCACCTGCTCGGGGGCGAACACCACCGAGGCGATCGCAGCGGTGGGGGCGATGGTGCCGTCATCGAAGTTCTCACGGAGGCCGGCGCCGCGCGAAGAGTAGTGGCGGAACTGGCGCTGCTCGCCACGGTAGTCCTGCGTGGTGTTCTGCGGCCCGTCGCTGGCGGTCAGGCCCCACACGTTCTCGCCATACTCCTTCCACTGCATCGGGTTGGCGATGGCGTACTCGCGTTGCGCCAGCGCAGCCGAGCGGCTGTTGAGGAAGTAGGTGCTGCCGCGCTCGCGCATGTACGCGTCCTGGATGTCGCGGAAGTCGATCCAGACGTGGCTGTACTGGTGGCCGAACAGCGGGCCGAAAGACAGGTATTCCTGGCCCTGGTAGACACCCCAGTCGTTGTCGTAGGTGCGCGTCCACACCGTCCATGCGTCCGGGCTGACCGGGTGCGTCGGCGAACCCAGGGCAAGGATGTAGACCATCATCGCCTCGTTGTAACCCATCCAGTCGTGGTCGATGAAGCCGCTCTCCGGGAACCAGCCCATCGAGATCAGCGGCGCACGCTGCTGCAGCCACGGCCAGTCGACCTTCTTGTAAAGCGTATCGGCGATCTGGCGGATTTCCTTCTCGCGCGGATCGTCACCGCCGTAGTACGACTGTGCGAACAGCACCCCCATCATCAGCAGCGCGGTATCCACCGAGGACAGCTCGACCCAGCTGTCGTAGCGACGGCCTTCCTGCATGTCCAGGAAGTGGTAGTAGAAGCCCTTGTAACCGGCCTTGCCGGTACGCTGCGGGCCCATCGGCACGTCGCGGAAGAACTTCAGCGTGGTCAGCGTGCGATCGATCGCCTGGTTGCGGCTGACCCAGCCGTTTTCGATGCCGATCGGATAGGCGGTCAGCGCGAAGCCGACCGAGGCGATGCTGGCGAACGGCCGCGAGGGATAGCGGTCCGGGGTCAGCCCATTGATCTCGTTGGTGGTATCCCAGAAGAACTGGAAAGTGCGCCGCTCGATGTCATCGAACAGCGGCGGCAGCTCCGGCTTCATCGGCCGTGGTGGCGCATCGGCTTCGATCAGGATCACCGGCGGCCGCGGCTTGGCAGGCTCCTGCTGGGCCGGCTGGCAGGCAGCAACGGCCAGGCTCAACGCCGCGGCGGACAACAGATGGCGTGCCTGCATGGCGCGATTCCTCCGGTGGTCTGATCGATGGGAAAGCATAACGTCCAATGATCTGAAATCGTTTACAAGCTGCGCTCTTAAAAAACCACGAAAAACGTGGTTTGACACCGCGATCATTGCCCACGCCGCTGCCCCCTGCCCGGCAACGGCGTGGGCAATGGACCGGCACGGGGCCGGCCATTGCCATGTATCCATTCAGCCGATGCCGCCGGCGGGCCGGCGGCATCAGGGTGTTGCTTCAGGCGGGCCCGCTTAGAAGCGGAAGCCCACTTCGGCCTTGATCTGGCGCGGAGTACCGATGATGTCGCCGGTCTCGTTGTAGCTGACCAGCAGCTTGCCGTCGCTCTTCACGTAGTTCAGCTTGGAGAAGTTGTCGAAGTTGAGCACGTTGATGATGTCGATGCGTGCATACAGCTCGGTATCGCCCGCCAGCTTGAAGGTCTTGGTCGCCTGCAGATCCAGCGAGCGGTAGCCGAAGATCTTGCCGCCGAGCAGGAAGTGGCCATTGCCCGACGGCGTGCCAGCAGCCGGGGTCGGCATGCAGTTCGAATTGCCGGCCTGGGCGATGCAGGCCCAGTCGTTGCCCGGGGTCGGCGTGGCCAGGGTCAGCTTTCCACCAAAGGTGATGCCCCAGAAGCCATCATACGAGCCGGTCACCACCAGACGGTGGCGCGGCGCGCCATTGGACTTGATCGTCGGGTATTCACCGATGGTGCCGCGATCGAACGAGTAGTGCTCGTTGATGTTGCGGTTGTGGCGGGCGTTCGTCCAGGTGTAGGCGATCGAGGTACCCCAGCCGCTTTCCTTGCTGTACGGCTTCTGCGCCGACAGCAGGATCTGGGTGGAGCGGGTCTTGATGCCCTGCTGGCCGATGACGAGGCTGCCAAAGCCCGGGATGTTGCAGCCCCACGGCTGACCGTAGGTCGGCTCTTCAGCGCCGCACAGCATCTGGTTGTCGAAGAAATTGCCGTTGTGGAAGCGGTTGCCCAGCGTGTAAGCGAAGCCGTCGTAGGTCAGCGTGCGCGAAATCGTGGCATCGGTCAGCCACTCGCCGATCTGGTTGCTCATGCCGAGGCTGAACTGATCCGCGTACGGCACCTTCATGTTGTTGTTCAGCAGATCGACCTCCATGCCTTCATTGCTGGTGGAGCCCAGCAGCGCCTGCACGTTTTCGATGCCGTTCAGCAGATTCGGGTTCCAGTCAAAGCATGGCGGCTGACCATACATGCAGCTGCCGGTGGCCGGGTTGCGGAAATTCACGGTCGGCTGCGGGAGCGCCAGCTTGGTGGTCTCCAGGGCCAGATTGTCGAACAGGTCACGGTCGTAGGAACGGCCGGCGCCACCGTGGATCACGTGCTGCTCGTCGGCATTGACGTCATACGAGAAGCCCAGGCGCGGCTGCCAGGCGTTCTTGAAGTTCTTGCGGTTGTGGCCGGTACTGATGTAGTCGTTGACGTCCAGGCCACTGAGCGCCAGCGTCTGCGCATAGGTCTGGGACACCCCCGGCGGTGCGTGCGGATCCTGCGAGTTCAGCGCCTTGACCACTTCCGGCGGCGTGACGAAGTCCGTGTAGACCGGGTTCTTTTCGTAGTCCCAGCGCAGGCCGATGTTCAGCTGCAGGTGGTCGTTGACCTGCCAGTCGTCCTGGATGAACAGACCGATCTGCTTGACCTTGGCGCGCACTTCCGACGCGACACCGGTGACACCGGTGCTGGTCTTGGTGAACTGCGCCTTGTACGGGATATCCGAAGGGAACGCCGGGTTGTCGATGGTGTAGAAGAACTGCGGATTGATCTGCGCCGCGTCGGAGGCGTACAGATCGATCTGCTTGTACTTGGCACCCATCTTGACGGTGTGGTCGCCCGCCCACTGCAGGCCATCCAGGGTCAGGTTGTCCTCGATCGCCCAACCCTTCTGGCCTTTCACCTGGGAAGACAGCGCATCTGCTGCACCGATCTGTACCAGAGTCTTTTCCACCGGGCGGTTCCGGTTCTTGTCACCAAAGTCCGGCGCGGTGTAGACGATACCGTTGCCGTAGGTCAGCGGCAGCGGATTGTTGAACGCCTCTTCATGGGTGACCATCAGCTCGTTGTAGAACCGCTCGCCGCTGTGGTTCCAGCGCAGCGCATAGCGACGGTCGGTGTTGTCCACCACCTTGCCGTGCACCTTCGCGGTCTGGTCGCTGAACTGCTGCTGGTTCTCGTCGCGGTCCTGGAAGGTCAGTTCGATGCGATCGTTGTCGGTCGGCTCGAAGTCGATCTTGGCGAAGATCAGGTCCTGCTGGAACGGCTGGCTGGCCGGGCCGAGGCCCGCAGCGCCATCGGCGGGCAGATGAGCGGCCGCCGAGCTCACCGCACCATCTGGCGCGATGGTCACCGGCAGGTCGAAGCGCTTGGCTTCATAGGTAACGAAGAAGTGGGCCTTGTCCTTGATGATCGGACCACCCAGCGCGAAGCCGTACTCCTTCTCGGCCGAGTCTTCCTTGCTCTTGCCCGGCTGGCGTTCGGCCGGGGTCATCGCACGCATGTTGTCGTTGGTGTAACGGTAGAAGGTCTCACCCTTGAACTCGTTGGTACCCGACTTGGTCGCGGCGGTGATGGCGGCGCTGGAGACCTGGCCGTACTCCGCCTTGTAATTGCCTGTGATGACCTTGTATTCACCGATGGCCAGCTGCGGGAACGGGTTGCCGGCGCTGCCGGACTGGCCGGAGATGCCGCCCCCCTTCACGTAGCTCTTCTGGCCGACGCCATCGATGTAGACGTTGGTGCCGTCAGAGTTGGTGGCACCGCCGCGCAGCGAGGTGTTGCCCTTGGCATCGCGGGTGAAGATCATGCCCGGCACCGCGTCGGCGAACTCGAGGAAGTTGCGCGAGACCTGCGGGGTGGTCTGGATCTGCTGCAGGCTGACGGTCTTGCCGACTTCGGACGTGCGCACTTCCTGCAGCAGGGTCGGCGCGACAACGTTGACGGTGTCCAGGTTGGTGGCTGCGGTCGTACCCGGGGTGCTGCTGGCCGCGCCGGCAAAGTTCAGGGTAGCGGTCGAGGCCACGGTGACGGTGACCTTCTGCGACTGGCCGTTGGCGACCACGTCATAGGTGCCCGGATCCAGGCCCATCAGCGAGTAGCTGCCATCGGCACGGACGGCGCCGCGACGGACGGTGCCGGTGGCTACGTTGGTGGCGGTGACTTCGGCGCCGGCCTGGGCGCCGGCAACCTGGCCGCGCAGGCTGGCATTGGCCGACTGCGCCATGACGTTCGGAGCAGCGGCCAGCATCAGGCAGCTGACCAGTGCAGTGCTCAGCAGCCGGCGTGCCGGCGTGCGGAAGGTGGTGTGCATCATCAACTCAATCTCCGGGTGGCGGTGACCGCTCGCGCGGTCCCTGCGATCAATCAAAAAAGAAGGAACGCCTCTGGCTTCAACGGCCCGATGGCGGAGTGGTGGAATCGCGAACTATCAAGCGGGGAACCAGGGTCTGCTTGTCCCCTGTCCCATCCGTGGAGGTGCCGTCCATCAACTGCAGCAGGCGCGTCATGGCCCGATCGCCGAGCTCGGCGATGCTGACCTGCATGGTGGTCAGCGACGGGTGGACGAAACGCGCCAGTGGAATGTCATCGAAACCCGCCAGTGCGACGTCGGACGGCACATGGACACCTGCCTGCGTGAACGCATACAGGCAGCCCAGGGCCATCATGTCGTTGGCGGCGAACACGGCATCGGGCAGCGCTCCGGCTGCCAGCAACTCCTGACCGGCGCGATGGCCGGAAGCTTCGTCGAAATCACCGGGCAGCTCGATGCCTTCGGCGTCATTGCCGAAAGCCGCCAGCGCGTCACGGAAGCCACGCAGGCGCTCGCGCGCGTCGAAGTTGAGGTCCGGGCCAGAAATGAAGGCAATGCGGCGGTGGCCGGCATCCAGCAGGTGGCGGGTCATCGCCATCGCGCCGGCGTGATCGTCGATGCTCAGCACCGGGTGGTCCTGCCCGGGCAGATAGGTGTTGATCAACACCGTCGGCAGCGACTGCGGCAGGTTGTCGGTCAGGAAGCCCGGGCTTTCGGCATAGGGCGAAAGCACCAGCAGGCCGTCGACGCGGCCGCGCATGGCACGCAGGGCCGCGCCCTGCTGTTCCTGGTCGCCGTGATAGCTGGACACCAGCAGGTGCTGGCGGCGGCTACGGGCGACGTTGTCGATGCCACGCATCAGCTCGGAGAAGAATTCGCCGTACAGGTCGGGCAGGACCACGCCCACCGTGTTGGTGCGGCGGCTGCTCAGGCTGCGGGCGGCGGCGTGCGGGGTGTAACGCAGCCGTGCGGCCACCTCCAGCACAAGCTGGCGGACCGGTTCGGCGACATTTTCATGCCCGTTGAGCGCGCGGGAAACCGTGGCCACGGAGACCCGGGCTTCGCGAGCGACGTCTTTGATTGTGATAGCTGCCTTGTTCACGAAGCCGCCCTCCACGGCTTGGACCTACCAGCATTGGCGCGGAATGTAAGCGTTTCCATCTGGGCTTGTAAACAGTCCGTTAGGCGAATGTCCCGAAATGGACATGGAAATCTGTCCATGGCGAGGCCCCGCAGGGACCTGCCAGGACAGCGTGGGACAAGGGCTCAGCCTTGTTCTGACGGGGTCTGGGCGTGGATGGACAACGCGTGGATATCGGTCTCCATCATCGACCCCAGCGCGGCGTAGACCGCGCGATGCCGGGCCAGCGGGCCCAGTCCGGCGAAGCGTTCACTGACCACATGGACGTTGAAGTGGCCGCGACCATCGCGCGCGCCGGCATGACCGGCGTGGCGATGACTGTCGTCCTCGATCTCGAGCACGCTCGGGGCCAGCGCCTGTTGCAGCGCATCATGCATCCGTTCGATCCGTTCCGCGTTCACGGCAGGACCTTGCGGAACGGGCGTACCTGTACACGGGTGTAGACGCCTGCAGCCACGTATGGGTCGGCATCGGCCCAAGCCTGGGCCTGGAGCAGCGACTCGAACTGCGCGATCACCACCGAACCACTGAAACCGGCCGGGCCCGGGTCTTCACTGTCCACCGCCGGGCAGGGCCCGGCCAGCAGCAGGCGCCCTTCGTCGCGCAGCGCGTGCAGTCGCGCCAGGTGTTCCGGCCGCGCCTGCAGCCGCTGCGCCAGCACATCCTGGCCGTCATACCCTTCGATCACATACCACACCGGCATTTCCTCGCTTGCGTTGTCGGGTGCGCAGATTCTAGCCAAAGCGGCCCCCGCCCCGGTCCAGCTGGACACTAGCGCGACAAAGGCTTACCCTAGGCTCCATTGCACGTGGCTGGATGCAGCAGCCCGTCGGTTTTTGCGGCCAACGCAGCCCCCGACGACCGTCCCGCTGCTTCAAACCGGACCACCCGGCCGGGCCACGTAGACGACCTCCCCGTAGTTTTGTCGCTGCCGTTCCCTGCGGCGCGTCCTGCTGTTTGATATGTGTGGAATCGCGCCGATCCCGGCGTGTCTGGTGCCCTGGGGCTCCGTGGCGCAGGCCCGGCGAACCCGGTGCCGCGACTGGTCCGTTGCAATCCTGATGTCCATTAGATGACTTCCGAACTCGCGCTCGACGCGAACCCGCCAACCCGGCCGCCCGCCCCCCAGCAGCAGGAAATGCCGCTGGCCGTGGTGCATGGACAACCGGTCCTGCAGATTCCGCAGGACCTGTACATTCCGCCGGATGCGCTGGAAGTCATCCTGGATGCCTTCGAAGGCCCGCTGGACCTGCTGCTGTACCTGATCCGCCGCCAGAATCTGGACGTACTGGACATTCCCGTCGCCGAGATCACCCGGCAGTACGTGGAATACATCACCGTGATGCGCGAGCTGCGCTTCGAGCTGGCCGCCGAGTACCTGGTGATGGCTGCGATCCTGGCCGAGGTGAAGTCACGCATGCTGCTGCCGCGCCCGGTCAGCGAGGAAGGCGACGAAGCCGACCCGCGCGCCGAGCTGGTGCGCCGCCTGCAGGAGTACGAACGCTTCAAGCAGGCCGCCGAGGACATCGACGCCCTGCCCCGCCAGGACCGCGACACCACGGTGGCACACGCCTTCATGCCCGAACGCGCCACGGTGAAGCTGCCGCCGCCGGTGGACCTGAAGGAAATGCTGCTGGCCCTGCACGACGTGCTCAAGCGCGCCGAGCTGTTCAGCGGCCATGCCATCAAGCGCGAAGCACTGAGCGTGCGGCAACGCATGGGAGAAGTGCTGGGACGCCTGGAGGACGGCAAGTTCTATCGTTTTGAAGGGCTGTTCACCGCCGAAGAAGGCAAGCTGGGCGTGCTGGTCACGTTCCTGGCGGTGCTGGAACTGGCCAAGGAACAGCTGCTGGACATCGTCCAGGAAGAACCACTGGCGCCGATCTACGTGAAGTCACTGGCCGCCGGCAACACCAATGCCCCGCTGCAGTTCAGCAGCGAGTTCGACGACAACGACGCCGCCAACGAGAACGAGTGAGCGCTGACTGCCGATGGACCAAACGCTGATCAACCGCATTGTCGAAGGTGCCCTGCTGGCCTCCAGCCAGCCGCTCACCCTGGCCCAGCTGAAGGACCTGTTCCCGGAAGAGGAACCGGCACCCCCGGGCAGCATCGAACGTGCGCTGGAACGCCTGCGCGAAGCCTGCGAAGGACGCGGCGTGGAACTGGTCGAGGTCGCCTCCGGCTTCCGCTACCAGGTCACCGGCGAAGTGCATGGCTGGATCAGCCGGCTGTGGACCGAACGCAAGACCCGCTACACCCGTGCCACCCTGGAAACCCTGGCGCTGATCGCCTACCGGCAGCCGATCACCCGCGGCGAGATCGAGCAGGTGCGTGGCGTGGCGGTCAGCAGCAACATCATCCAGGCACTGGAAGAACGCGAATGGATCCGCGTGGTCGGCCACCGCGACGTGCCCGGCAAGCCGGCACTGTTCGGCACCACCAAGGGCTTCCTGGATTATTTCGGCCTGAAGCGATTGGATGAGCTGCCGCCACTGTCGGAACTGAAGGACCTGGGCGAGCTGGAACCCCAGCTGTCCCTGGACCGCGATGCACCGGCGGCGGCAAGCGCCGATGGCCCTGACATCTCGGCCGGCGCCGAAGGCGCTGCCGCGAACGATGATGCCGGCCAGGCCGGCAGTGACACCCCTGATTCCGTCGATGCAGCCCCTGCGTCGGCCTCCGATGAGCAAGCACCTTCGCCCTTCGATGATGGGCACCCCGATTCCGCGCCGGGCGAGCGCGCGGTGCCAGTGAACGAACGCGAAGACAACGCCGTCGCGATGACGACCGTGGCTGTTGACCAAGCCGATTCCGAACCAGAGGCCGACCTCGAAACCGTCGGCCGGAGCAAAACTGATGAGTGACACCCCTCGCAAGCTGTCGTTGAACAAGCTCTCGCTGAAGCGCGAAGCCACCTCCGAACAGTTCAAGTTGGAAGAACGCCTGCACAAGGTGCTGGCCCAGGCCGGCCTTGGCTCGCGCCGCGCGCTGGAACAGCGCATCGCCGAAGGCCTGGTCAAGGTCAACGGTGAAGTCGCGCAGACCGGCATGTCGGTCAAGAGCGGCGACAAGATCGAACTGGATGGTCGTGGCTTCGTCGCCACCGCCCTGGCCGAGCCGTCGCGCGTGCTGGTCTACAACAAGCCGGAAGGCGAAGTAACCACCCGCGATGATCCGGAAGGTCGCCCGACCGTGTTCGAGTCGCTGCCGCCGCTGAAGGGCGCGCGCTGGATCGCGATCGGCCGCCTCGACATCAACACCACCGGCCTGCTGCTGGCCACCACCGACGGTGAACTGGCCAACGCCATGATGCACCCGTCGTTCGAGGTCGAGCGCGAATACGTGGTGCGCGTGCGCGCGCCGGAAGGCGAGGAAAAGGTCTCCGACGCCATCGTCGATCGCCTCACCCGTGGCGTGGCACTGGAAGATGGCCCGGCCAAGTTCGACGAGATCGAACGCATCGGCGGCACCGACTCGCACGACTGGTTCCGCGTTGTGGTGAAGGAAGGCCGCAACCGCGAAGTGCGTCGCCTGTGGGAGTCGCAGGGCTGCCAGGTCAGCCGCCTGAAGCGCACCCGCTATGGCAAGGTGAGCCTGCCGCGCGAACTGGCCCGCGGCCATTCGGTGGAACTGGGCACCGCCCAGGTGGAAGCCCTGCGCGCGCAGCTGAAGCTGGAAGAAGGCGCGCCGTCGGCACTGACCCTGCAGCCGGTGATCGGCCAGCGTCGCGCCGCCAAGACCACCGTGCGCGTGCGCGAAGGTGGCCGTGGCAACGCCTACGTCAACGGCCACAACACCGCTGACGAAGGCCGCGAGCTGCGTCGCTTCGACAACGTCCGCGAAGACCGCGGCCGTGGCCGCGGTGGCAAGGGCGGCGGCTTCAAGGGTGGCCTGACGGTCAGCGGTGAAGCGGCGGCCAAGCAGTCGCAGAAGCCGTTCAAGCAGCGCGCCCAGAAGAACGACCGTTCGCTGCCGGAAGGCAACCCGGCGGCGTTCCGCACCTGGTACGTGCCGGATGGCGTGAGCACCGGCCCGAGCGGCCATCGCAATGCCGGTCCGGGCGCACGTGGCCCGGGTGCCCGTGGTCCGGGCGCAGGCGGCCAGGGCCGTCCGTACGGCAAGCCGAAGGGTCCGGGTGCTGGCGCCGTTGGCGGCCAGGGCCGTGGCGGCTTCGGCGGTGAAGGCCGTGGCGGCGCAGGCGGCCAGGGTCGTCCGGCCGGTGCGGGCAATCGCTCGCAGGGCCAGGGCAACAAGCACCCGTACGGCCATCCGGGCAATGCCCCGAGCTTCCCGTCCGACCACGCCACGCCGGGCTTCAACCCGTATGGCAGCCCGAAGCCGGCGCAGGGCGCCCGTCCGGGCGGTCGCGGTCCGGGCGGCGGCAACCGTGGTCCGGGCGGTAATCGCGGTCCCGGTGGTCCGGGTGGCAACCGTGGCCCGGGTGGCCCCGGCGGCAACCGTGGTCCGGGCGGCCCGCGCCGCAGCGGCCCGCGCGGCGGCTGATCAGCAGCGACGTTGAAATGAAAAGCCCCGGCGCAGGCCGGGGTTTTTTTTTGAAAAGGGGACGGAGGGGATTAAGTCGTTTTTGCATCAAAGGGGCGAAAGCGACTTAATCCCCTCCGTCCCCTTTTGCGTGGCGCTGGAACGCGGCTGGCGTGGTGCCGGTCATGCTGCGGAAGAAGGCGATGAACGGGCTCTCGGCGGAGAACCCGGTGTCCTGCGCCACATGCGCGACGCGATGGCCGAGCAGCAGCAACTCCATGGCTCGCATCAGGCGCCATTGCTGACGCCAGGCCTGATAGCCCATGCCGGTATCACGCTGCATCAGCCGGCCGACGGTACGCACGCTCAGGTCCGCACGCGCGGCCAGCTCGCCCAGTTCGGGCGGCAGCTGCTCGGCCAGCGGCAGACAACGTGCGATCCGCGGATCACGCGGCAGAGGCAGGTCCATCGGCGCCACCGGTGCAGCGGCGATCTCCAGCACGCACAACGCCAGTTGATGGTGTGCGCGCGACGACTGCCAGTCATGGTTGAACGGTGCCTGCGCGATCGGCTCCAGCAAGGCCTGCAGCAGAGGGCCCACGCTGATGATCGCAGGCTGCTGCGGCAGTTGCGCCGATAACGCGACATCAAAGTACAACGAGCGGTAGTCGACCGCCTGGCGCATCTGTGCACGATGAAGCAGACCGCCCGGAATCCATGCCGCGCGCGACGGTGGCAGCAGGCTGATGCGATCTCCGTAGGTCAAGCGCGTACAGCCCTGCCGGGTGTAAAGCAACTGCGCACGTGCGTGCCGGTGCCAGCCCGAATCATGGTCGGCCAGCGAAGAGGCGATACCCAGCACGGGCGCACTCCAGGCGTCTGCGTCGAATCGCGCATCCGGCTGCAACCACGCCATGACCGATTTCCTACATTTCCTGACAGGACCTACAGAGTGCGCCAACAGGGCCGCGACCACAATGCGCGCCCCTGTTTCCGGAGTGCCCGCATGCCGCGCCGCCTTCTACTGCTCACCATTGCTCTGCTGATGTTCCCGCAGCTGGCGCAGACCTTGTACAGCCCTGCCCTCGCCAGCCTGGCCGAACGCTTCGCGTTGCCACCCAGCGCCGCCAGCCAGGCAATGAGCCTGTACCTGTTCGGCTTCGCTGCAGGCGTGCTGCTGTGGGGGCGCCTGGCCGATCGTATCGGTCGTCGCCCTGCCCTTCTCTGTGGCCTCGGCGTCTTCGCAGTGGCTGCACTGGGCGGCTTGATGGCTCGCAGCTTCGGCCAGGTGCTGCTGGTCCAAGCGTTGGCCGCAGTCGGCGCCGCCGCCGCTTCGGTGGTCACCCAGACCGTCCTACGTGATCGTCTGCGGGGGCCGGCATTGGCGCAGGCGTTCTCGTGGATCGGCATGGCGCTGGCATTGAGTCCCGCGATCGGGCTGGCACTGGGCACGCTGCTGGTCGCTGCAAACGGCTACGCGGGCGTGCAGGCCGGGCTGCTGGTGGTCGTCGCCCTGCTGATGGCCGGGTGCACATGGGGGCTCCGCGAAAGTCGCGCCGCCGAAGGGGTGCACACGCCATTGCTGCCACTGCTGCGGCAACTGCTCCGCGATCGCTGGATCTGGTCGCAGGCACTACTGGTGATGGCGTTCAACGTGGCGATGTACAGCTGGTACGCACTCGGTCCATTCGTGTTCGCGCGCCAGCATTGGCCAGCCACCTGGTTCGGCGCCAGCGGCGCGGTGCTGGCACTGGGCTCGGCACTGGGCGCGTGGGGCAATGGCCGCCTGCTGCGTGCAGGCGTTGCCGCAACCACGCGCATCCGCATCGCCGCAGGACTGGTCCTGACGGGAGGCCTGCTGGCCACGCTGCTGCATGATCACCCTGCCCTGGTCGCGGCGATGGTGCCGGTGGTGACGGGCTTCGGCCTCGCCATCCCCAACGTGCTCGGCCAGGCCCTGCGCGGCTATCCACACTGCCTCGGCAGTGCTGGCGCGCTGTTTGGCCTGCTCTACTACCTGCTGATCGGCGCGGCGATGGCGTTGGTCGGTGCGCTGCAGCTGCTGGCACCGACCCTCATCGCATGCGGCCTGCTGGCGCTGTGGCTACAGCGGGATCGGTCAGTCGACGGCGGAAGGCCTGGCTGCCGATCGTAACGATGAAGGACCGGTTCCTGCTGCCACGTGGGCAGCAGGGACCCCGGGGTCCCTGCCCCGGGGCCTGGATCAGCAACAACCGGTTACTGGACGTTGATCACTTCGTCCATTGGTGCGAGGAAGTTGCCAGGGCTGTTGCGCGACGCCGAGATCACATAGGTCCCGGGTGTTGCGATGGTCGCGGTGCAATGGCGGATCGGCGTGGTGTTGCCACCGTCGTAATTGTCATTGGTATGGCACAGGAACTGGCCATTGGCATAGACCGAGAAATTACTCGTTCCATCCACCTGGCCGCCCCCTGTGATGTAGATTTCCGACGGCGAGCCAGCCACACGCGGCAAGGTCCCGATCTCGAACCTGGCCGTCACGGGATGTGGCAACAGGCTTGGACAGGACACGACGATTCCGCTGTCGGACAGGCAGACTTCGGCGTGGGCGATCGCGGGCGTGGCGATGAGGGCCACGAGCAGCACGGACGTTCTGAACTCCATTCCAGCGTCTCCAATGATCCCAGCAGAATCGCTGGGACGTCCCTGTTAGGCATTGCGGGGTTATTGCAGGGTCAAGGAAACGTAAATGCCTGCGCGCCCACAGCGTCGGATGGCTGCAGGATCCCCTGTGGGCGGCGCGTTGCACGCCTCCACTGCCGTTGGCCCCCATCCCTGCCCGATGACTTCATGTCGATGCAGGATGCTCACCGCCGCGCGGCACTTTTCCGGCGCGTATCGACGCTCACACCGCATGTTAGGAATTGCTGCAAACACGAGGCATTGTGCGCCACGCCCGGAATTCACATCAGGGCGCTGGCTATCGTGCGCGCTCTCCCACACCAGGCAGATGCCCATGATCACCATTACCGCCGAACAGGCCCGCGCCAACGCCGATGCCGCCAAGCGCCCGATCGAACAGTTCTACCGCGACCTCGACAACTCGATCCAGATCGGCTCGGAGAATGGCCGCCGCTATCTCGTGTTCGGCTTCAGCCAGGTGATGGCCAGCGAGCAGCTCGTCGAAGACGTGACCACGCAACTGCTGAAGAATGGTTTCGGTGTCGAACGGTTGTTGAGCGATTCCGAACAGCACTACATCCGCATCAGCTGGGACACCGCGGAGCCGCGCAGGCTCAACGCCGGCTGATAGTGAACGCGGTGCCGTCCACGCCCAGGTCCCAGCCCTTGCCCGTGCCGGACAGGGCCAGCGAGATATCGCCCTTGGTCATCACCTGCGCATTGCTGGATTTCACTGCGCCAGCGTGAGCACCCACCGAAGCGTAGGTCCCCAGCAGTTCGTTGAGGCTGACCGCACCGGTAAAGCTGCCGCGCCCGTTGGTGATCTTCGACTTGCCCACGGTCAGGCCGCCGCCCTTCATCTGGATGCGCACCGGCATGCTGGCGCCATTGCTGCAGGTGACCGTGCCATTGCCGGAGGCGGTCTTGTAGATCAGCGACCAGCCGGACAGGTTGTAGCGCAGCTGGCAATCGAGGTTGCCGGCGGCGTGCGCGGCCGGGGCCAGCGATGCGGCCGACAGGGCCAGCAGCAGGGCGAAGGACGTGTTCATGGCAGGACTTCCAGTTCGGTCGGACTGGCGGCGAATCTAGCAGCGCGCGCGTGCACGTTGGATGCAGGCGCGCGCGCTGGTGCGGCGGCGTTCAGGCCGTCGCTCAGGCCTGCTCGTCCAGATGGAAGGCATCGGCATCAAGCATCGCCGGGAAGCGCGCGCGATGGGCGGCCAGCGCCTCGGCCGAAATGGTGGTGGTGACCACCTGTTCGCGCTCGCGGATTTCCACCTGCGGCTGGCCGAGGAAATCCAGCACCGCGCTGTCACCCGCGTAATGCAGCTGGTTGCCATCGACGCCGACACGGTTCACCGCGGCAACGAAGCACAGGTTCTCGATCGCCCGCGCACGCAGCAGGGTCTTCCACGCATAGGCGCGCGCCGACGGCCAGTTGGCAACGAAGATCTGCAGGTCGAAATCCAGCTGCTGCGGACGCTCCACGTTGTAGCGGTTGCGGCAGAACACCGGGAAACGCAGGTCGTAGCAGACCTGCGGATTGATCCGCCAGCCTTTCCATTCCACGCTCAGGCGCTCACGGCCGGCGGCATAGCGTTCGTGTTCACCGCCGTAGCGGAACAGGTGGCGCTTGTCGTAGTACTGCAGCCCGCCATCGGGCGTGGCGAACAACAGGCGGTTGTAGACGCCCTCGCCCTCGCGCAGCTGCACGCTGCCGATCACCGCCGCGTTCAAGGCCTTCGCCTGCTCGCGCACCCAGGCCACGGTCGGACCGTCCATGCCTTCGGCCTGGGCGATGGCGTCGTTGGAGAAGCCACTGGTGAAGGTCTCCGGCAGGATCACCAGGTCGGTGCTGCCGGCCAGCGGTGCCAGCAACGCACCGTAGTAGGCGCGGTTGCCCGCCGGGTCGTGCCAGCGGGTGTCGCCCTGAACGAGGGAAATGCGCAGGTCCTGCATGTTCAACCCTCCGCTCACAGCAGGCGCAGGCGTTCGATCGCCGCGTCCATGGTCGCTTCGTTCTTGGCGAAGCACAGGCGCACCAGGCGCTGGCCGGCCGGCGGATTTTCGTAGAACGGCGACAGCGGAATGGCAGTGACGCCCTTCTCGATGGTCAGCCACTTCACGAACTCATGGTCCGGCAGGTCGCTGATGGCCGAGTAGTCGACCAGCTGGAAGTAACCGCCCGGCACCGGCAGCGCCTTCAGCCGGGTGCTGGCCAGCTGTTCGCGGAAACGATCGCGCTTGGCCTGGTAGAACGCACCCAGCTCCAGGTGGTGTTCGGGCTCGTCGCGGATCATCGCGGCGAAGCCGTACTGCGCCGGGCCGAAGCTGGTGAAGGTGTTGTACTGGTGCACCTTGCGGAACTCGGCGGTCAGCGCCGGCGGGGCGATCGCATAGCCGATCTTCCAGCCAGTGCAGTGGTAGGTCTTGCCGAAACTGGAGATGACGAACGCGCGCTCGCGCAGTTCCGGGTAGCGCAGCGCCGACTCGTGGCGGCGACCGTCATAGATGATGTGTTCGTACACCTCATCGGAGATCAGGTAGATCTGCGTGCCACGCAGCAGCTCGGCCAGCGCCTGCATGTCCTGCGCCGACAGCATCGCACCGGACGGATTGTGCGGGGTGTTGACGATCAGCATGCGGGTACGCGGGGTGATCGCCGCACGCACGCGGTCCCAGTCGACGGCGAAGGTCTGCGGATCCAGCGACACATGCACGGCCTTGGCGCCGGCCAGATCGATCGCCGGTTCATAGCAGTCATACGCCGGGTCGAGCACGATCACTTCCTCGCCCGCACGCACCACGGCATGGATGGCGTTGAAGATGGCCTCGGTGCCGCCGCTGGTGACGGTGATTTCGCTGTCCGCGTCGACCTGCGCGCCGTAGCAGTCCAGCGCCTTCTGCGCGATGGCCTGGCGCAGCGGCGCCACACCCGTCATCGGCGGGTACTGGTTCAGCCCGGCGGCCATCGCCTTGGCAGTCTCATCGATCAGGCGCTGCGGTGCGGAAAAGTCCGGGAACCCCTGACCGAGGTTGACCGCGCCGTGTTCGGCGGCGAGCTGGGACATCACGGTGAAGATCGTGGTACCGACCTTGGGCAGCTTGGTGGTGGGTTGCATCGGCCTGGGCTGTGGGGGAACAAGGGATCCGAGTTTACGCAATCCGCGCGACGGTAGTGCCGGCCGCTGGCCGGCAACCTCGGCCCACGCGACTGGCCCCCTGGGGAATTGCCGGCCAGCGGCCGGCACTACCACGGGCTTTCACCGCTACAATTGCCGCCGCACTCCGGCATGAAGACCTTTGCCCCTTGAACACCCCTGCATTGCTGGCCGCCAGCGGCCTGAGCTTTTCCCGCAATGACGAGCCGGTGTTCGGCCCGCTGGACTTCCATGTGGACGCCGGCGAGGCCCTGCTGGTGCAGGGCGGCAATGGCGCCGGCAAGACCACCCTGCTGCGCGTGCTGGCCGGCCTGGCCCGGCCCGGCGCCGGCCAGGTGCGGATCGACGGCAAGCCGGCCAGCAATGCCGAGCGTGCACGCTATGTGGCCTACCTCAGCCATCTGCCGGCCTTGAAGCCAGACCTGGACACGCTGGAGAACCTGCATTTCCTGTGTGGCCTGCACGGCCGTCGCGCACGGCAGATGCCGGGCAACGCGCTGGCCATCGTCGGCCTGGCCGGTTATGAGGACACCCTGGTGCGGCATCTGTCGGCCGGACAGAAGCGGCGGCTGGCACTGGCGCGCATCTGGCTGTCACCGGCGCCGTTGTGGCTGCTCGACGAACCCTATGCCAACCTCGACCTGGAGGGCATCACCCTGGTCAACCGGATGATTTCGGCGCACCTGCGTGCCGGTGGCGCGGCGCTGGTCACCACCCACGGCGCCTACGCCGCACCGCCGGTGCGCACCCGCCAGCTCGACCTCGGCGGTGCCGCATGATCGCGCCGGGTACCGAGCCGGGCCTGTGGCAGACCGCAGCGGCCCTGCTCAAGCGCGACCTGCGCCTGCTCTGGCGCCGCCGCGGCGATGCGCTGCAGCCGCTGCTGTTCGCGGTGCTGGTGGTGGTGCTGTTCGCCCTCGCCCAGGGCCGCGAACCACAGCTGCTGGCCGCCACCGCCGGCGCGGTGCTGTGGCTGGCCGTGCTGCTGGCGGGCCAGCTGTCGCTGGATTCGCTGTTCCGCTCCGACGCCGAGGACGGTTCACTGGAACAATGGCTGCTGGCGCCGGTACCGCTGGCGTGGCTGGTGCTGGTGCGCGTGCTGCTGCATTGGGCCACCACTGCACTGCCGTTGATCGTGGTCAGCCCGCTGCTGGCGGAAATGCTGCATCTGCCGCATGACCAGCTGCCGATGTTGCTGGCATCGTTGCTTCTGGGAACGCCGTTGCTGAGCCTGATCGGTGGCGTGGTCGCCGCGCTGACCGTAGGCATCCGACGCTCTGGTATTCTCGTGGCGTTGCTGTCGTTGCCGCTGTATGTGCCGGTGCTGGTGTTCGGCGCTGGCAGTCTGGCGGCAGCCGGACGCGGACAGGATCCGGTCGGTGCGCTGCTGATGCTGGGCGCCGGCCTGCTGGTCGCGCTGGTGCTGGCACCATTGGCCACCGCCGCTGCAATACGTATTTCTCTGAGTTGACCGAGCTGAGAGCCAATCCACCCCTGCTGGATAGCCGCCACGCATGAATCCGATTGTCCGCTGGTTCCACCAACTCGGTTCGCCTCCCACGTTCGACCGTTTCGCTGCCCGCTGGTCGCGGGTGTTCTACCTCGCGGCGGTGCCGGTGCTGCTGGTCGGCATGTGGCAGGCGCTGCTGGTGGTGCCGCCGGAAGCCAAGCAGCTGGACAGCTTCCGCATCCTCTACATCCACGTGCCCAGTGCCTGGATGAGCCTGTTCGTGTTCGCGCTGATGGCGCTGTATGCCGCAATCGCGCTGATCTGGCGGATCAAGGTCTGCGAGATCCTGGCCATGGCCTGCGCGCCGATGGGTGCCGGTTTCACCCTGATCACCCTGCTCACCGGCAGCATCTGGGGCAAGGGTACCTGGGGCACCTGGTGGGACTGGGACCCGCGCATGACCAGCGAGCTGGTGCTGCTGTTCCTGTACCTGGGCGTGATCGGCCTGTACCACGCCATCGAGGACCGCCGCAGCGCCGCGCGCGCGGCCGGCCTGCTGGCCATCGTCGGTGTCAGCCTGCTGCCGGTGATCCGCTACTCGGTGGACTGGTGGGGCGGCCTGCACCAGCGCCAGTCGATCAACGTGTTCGGTGAATCGGCGATCAGCAGCGCGATGATCGCGCCGCTGTGGTGGATGGTGATCGGCACCAAGTTCTGGTTCGCCGGTTCGGTGCTGGCCAAGGCCCGTGCCGACAATCTCGACCGCGAGGCCGGCAAGGCCTGGGTCGGCGGCCGCGTCGATGCCGAACGCCCGGCCCGGGAGGCCCAGCCATGACCCACCTGCCCTATGTGATCGGCGCCTACGCCGTGTTCGTGCTGGTGCTCGGCGCCGATGCCATCGGTTCATGGCTGCGCCTGCGCGTGGCACGCCGGCTGGCACTGGCCCGGCAGCAACGGCAGCAGACCCGCGCCGGCAGGCAGGACGCAGCGGCGCCGTTGTCGACGGAGCTGGAACGATGACCCCGGTACAGCGTCGCCGCCTGGTCTGGGTGCTGCTGGCCCTGCTCGCCTCCGGCCTGGCCACCGCGCTGGTGGCGATGGCGCTGGAGCGCAACATCGCCTACCTGTACACGCCTTCGGAAGTGCTGCGCGGCGATGTCGATGCGCAGTCGCGCTTCCGCCTCGGCGGCATGGTGGTGAAAGGCTCCTTCAACCGACCGGTCGGCTCGCTGGAGGCCCGCTTTGAAGTGACCGACGGCGACGCGCAACTGGCAGTGACCACGTCGCGGATCCTGCCGGACATGTTCGCCGAAGGCACGGCGGTGGTCGCCAGCGGCCGACTGCAGGACGGCACTTTCGTCGCCGACGAGGTGCTTGCGAAGCACGATGAGAAGTACGTGCCGAAGGAAGTGGCCGACAAGATGGGCGACGCCCATCGCAAGCACGACGTGCCGGTGACGGCACCCGAGGTGCGCTGAGTGCTGCCCGAACTGGGTCAGATCCTGATGTTGTGTGCGTTGCTGGCCTCGCTGCTGCAGGCCGGCCTGCCGCTGGTCGGCGCGCAGCGCAACAACGCCGCATGGATGGCGGTGGCACGACCTGCCGCGTTCGCACAGCTGCTGCTGCTCGCCGGCGCCTTCGCGGTGCTCACCGCTGCGTTCGTGCAGCAGGACTTCTCGGTGCGCTACGTGGCCGAGAACTCCAATTCGCTGCTGCCGATGATCTACCGCTACTCGGCGGTGTGGGGCGCGCACGAGGGCTCACTGCTGATGTGGGCGCTGGTGCTGGCGCTGTGGACCGGCGCGGTGGCGCTGTTCTCGCGGCACCTGCCGGCCCCGGTGCAGGCACGCGTACTGGCGGTGATGGGCGTGGTCAGCGTCGGCTTCCTCGCCTTCCTGATCTTCACTTCCAACCCGTTCCTGCGCCTGAACCCGGCACCGCTGGAAGGCCGCGACCTCAATCCACTGCTGCAGGACCCCGGGCTGATCATCCACCCACCGATGCTCTACATCGGGTATGTCGGCTTCGCGGTGCCGTTCGCATTCGCCGTGGCCGCGCTGCTGGAAGGTCGTGTCGACGCACGCTGGCTGCGCTGGACGCGGCCGTGGACCAACGTCGCCTGGGGCTTCCTGACCCTGGGCATCGCACTGGGCAGCTGGTGGGCCTATTACGAGCTGGGCTGGGGCGGCTGGTGGTTCTGGGACCCGGTGGAAAATGCCAGCTTCATGCCCTGGCTGGTCGGCGCGGCACTGATCCATTCCCAGGCGGTCACTGAGAAGCGCGGCACCTTCGGCAGCTGGACCCTGCTGCTGGCGATCGCCGCCTTCGCGCTGTCGCTGCTGGGCACCTTCCTGGTGCGCTCCGGCGTGCTGACCAGCGTGCATTCGTTCGCCGCCGATCCGTCGCGCGGCCTGTTCATCCTGGTGTTCCTGTCGGTGCTGGTCGGCGGCAGCCTGCTGCTGTACGCGCTGCGCGCCAGCCAGCTGAGCGTGGACGCCGACGATCCGCGCCGTGGCTTCACCGCCACCTCGCGCGAGACCCTGCTGCTGGCCAACAACCTGCTGCTGGCCACCGCCTGCGCGATGGTGCTGCTCGGCACGCTGTACCCGCTGCTGGCCGATGCGCTGTCGCTGGGCAAGATCTCGGTCGGCCCGCCCTACTTCGGCAGTCTGTTCCTGCTGCTGATGGCACCGATGATCCTGCTGCTGCCGTTCGGCCCGCTGGTGAAGTGGCAGCGCGACCAGCCTTCGCGCGCGCTCGCGCTGCTGGCACCGTGGCTGGGCCTGGCGCTGCTGCTGGGCGCGCTGGCCTGGTGGCAGGCGCCGCAGAACGGCTGGAAGGCCGGTCTCGGTGTCGCTGCCGCGGTCTGGGTCGGCTTCGGTACCGCACGCTTCGTCTGGCAACGACTGCGCGGCAACGGCCGCTTCACCGCCGAGATGCTCGGGATGATCGTCGCCCACGCCGGCATTGCCGTGTTCCTGGCTGGCGCGCTGCTGGTGGAAGCCCTGAACGTGCAGCGCGAAGTGGCGTTGGCACCGGGCCAGCAGGTGGTGGTCGGCCGCCACGAAGTACGCTTCGAGGGCGTGGACCATCGCGAAGGCCCCAACTTCATCGCCGACCGTGGTCACCTGCGCGTGTTCCGCGACGGCCGCGAGCTGGCGCTGCTGCATCCAGAGAAGCGCCAGTACGCCAGCGGCGGCCAGGTGATGACCGAGGCCGGCATCGATGCACGCTTCGATGGTGATGTCTACGTGGCATTGGGCGAGCCGCTGGGCAACAATGCATGGGCGGTCCGGGTGCACATCAAGCCGTTCGTGCGCTGGATCTGGCTGGGCGCGCTGCTGATGGCCCTGGGCGGATTCATCACCGCCGCCGATCGCCGTTTCCGTCGTCCGTAGGAGTTCCCATGTCCGAGTCCCCCACCCCGCGCCCCTCCCGCCCGCTGCCGCCGGTAGCCATCGTGATCGGTGTGCTGTTCTTCTTCGGCCTGCTCGGGCTGATGATCTACGGGGTGATGAAATCGGGTGACCCGCAGCGCGACGTACTGCCATCTGCCCTGATCGACAAGCCGGCGCCGGCGTTCGCCCTGCCGGTGCTGCACGATCCCGAGATGATCGTGCACAGCGACGACCTGCGCGGCGCACCCTACCTGTTGAACGTCTGGGGCAGCTGGTGCGCGGCCTGCCGCGAGGAACACCCGGTGCTGACCCGGTTCGCCGAGAGCAAGCGCGTGCGCGTGATCGGCTACAACTGGAAGGACGATCCGACCGACGCGCTGCACTGGCTGGAACAGCTGGGCAACCCGTTCATGGTCGTGCTCAGCGACGTGGAAGGCCGCACCGCGATCGACTGGGGCGTGACCGCCGCACCGGAAACCTTCCTGGTCGATGGCAGCGGCATCGTGCGCTGGAAGTACAGCGGTGCGATGACCCAGCGCGTGGTCGACGAGAAGCTGATCCCGGCACTGGAGAAGATCGAGAAGGCCCAGGGCAATGCCGGCAGCACGCTGCACACGGCGCCCTGAGCCCATGCGCTGGCTGCTGGCGCTGCTGCTCCTGATGCTGCCGCTGGCCGTGCTGGCCCAGCAGCCGCTGCACGATCCGCAGCCGTTGCAGTTCCGCGATGGCGCCGAGGAGCGCCGCTTCCATGACCTGGCTGCGCAGCTGCGCTGCGTGCAGTGCCAGAACCAGTCGTTGGCCGACTCGAACGCGCAGATCGCCCAGGACCTGCGCCGAGAGGTGCTGCAGCTGATGCAGCAAGGCCACGACGACGCCCAGATCAAGCAGTTCCTGGTCGCCCGCTACGGTGAGTTCGTGCTCTATCAACCGCCTCTGCAGCCGGGCACCTGGCTGCTGTGGGGCGGTCCGCTGCTGGTGCTGGGCGCCGGCGCGCTGGTGGTACTGGGCATCGTCCGCCGCCGTGGCCGCACGGTCGCCGCCGCCCCCGCCAACAAGACCGATGAAGGAGACGGATGGTGAGCCATTGGCTGCCGATGCTGGCCGGGCTGGTGGCCGCACTGATGGCGGCGCTGGTGCTGTGGCCGCTGCGCCACCACGGTCGCCGCAGTTTCGTGGTGGGTGTGCTCGCGCTGGGCGTGGCCGGTGCCTGCCTGTATCTGCTGGTCGGTGATCCGCGTGCAGCACAGGTACAACCGACGCCTTCGGTGGCCACCCTGCGCGATGGCGTGCAGGCCCTGCAGGATGCACTGAAGCGAGACCCGCAGCGGGCTGATGGCTGGGCGCTGCTGGGCCGGTCGCAGGCCGAACTGGGCAACGCCGCAGCCGCCGCGGACGCCTTCGCGCGTGCCGCCGCTCTCGCCCCGGAAGACCCCGGCGTGCTGGTGGAAGCCGCGCAGGCACGTGCGCAGGCCGATGCCGGCAAGCAGTTCGATGACACCGCGATGGCCTGGTTGCAGCAGGCCCGTGCACAGGCACCCGATGCCGAGCGCGCCAGCTGGCTGCTGGGCATCGCCCTGCGCCAACGCGGAAAGAACGCCGAGGCTGCCGACGTCTGGAGCGGCCTGCTGCCACGGCTTGAGCCCGGCGCCGCGCAGGCGCTGCAGGCGCAGATCGCCATCGCCCGCGAAGCCGCCGGCCAGCCGTCCGATGCTGCCGCTGCGGCGCCACCAGCGCTGCTGCAGGTGCGTGTGCAGCTGCCTGCGCTGAAGGACGCCGAGTGGCCCGCCAGCACCCAGGTGTTCGTACTGGCCCGCGCCGTAGGCGGACCGCCGATGCCGGTGGCCGCACGCAAGCTGCCCCTGGCCGGTTTCCCGGCCACGGTCGGGCTGGGTGACGGTGACAGCCCGATGCCGACCGCACCGTTGTCCGCACATCGCGAAGTGGAAGTGCTGGCACGCATCTCGCGCAGCGGCAGCGCCAATCGCAGCGAGGACGATCTGCAGAGCACGCCAGTGAAGGTCAGCCTGCCGCATGAGGGCGTGGTGGAGCTACGGTTCCCTTGACGCGCCGCCCGGTAGTGCCGGCCGCTGGCCGGCAACCCCACAGCCGCATCACGATTCATGAGGTTGCCGGCCAGCGGCCGGCACTACCGGGTGCATCGCCGATGGAAACCAGCGTGTCGCCAGCTCCACATGCGGCCCCGCTAGAATGCCCGCATGACCGAATTCATCCCGCCCGGCACCCGCTTCCACGCCCTGCCCTCGCCGTTCCCGTTCAAACGCGGCGGCGCCCTGCACGGCGCACGCGTGGCCTACGAAACCTGGGGAACGCTGGCCGCCGACGCCAGCAACGCGATCCTGATCGTGACCGGCCTGTCGCCGGATGCACACGCCGCGGCCAATGACGCCAACCCCGCAGCGGGCTGGTGGGAAGGCATGGTCGGCCCCGGCAAGCCGATCGATACCGACCGCTGGTACGTGGTATGCGTGAACTCGCTGGGCAGCTGCAAGGGCTCGACCGGCCCCGCTTCGCTCAACCCGGCCAGCGGTGAGCCCTATCGTCTGGACTTCCCCGAACTGTCGATCGAAGACGGCGCACGTGCCGCCATCGAAGTCGTGCGTGCACTGGGCATCGAGCAGCTGACCTGCGTGATCGGCAATTCAATGGGCGGTATGACCGCGCTCGCCGTGCTGATGCTGCATCCGGGCATCGCGCGCAGCCATGTCAACATTTCCGGCAGTGCGCAGGCGCTGCCGTTCTCGATCGCGATCCGCTCGCTGCAGCGCGAGGCGATCCGTCTCGATCCGCGCTGGAATGGTGGTCGCTACGACGATGCCGAGTATCCCGAGTCCGGCATGCGCATGGCGCGCAAGCTGGGCGTGATCACCTACCGCTCCGCACTGGAATGGGATGGCCGCTTCGGCCGCGTGCGGCTGGATTCGGACCAGACCGACGACGATCCGTTCGGTCTGGAATTCCAGGTGGAAAGCTATCTGGAAGGCCACGCACGGCGCTTCGTGCGTTTCTTCGATCCCAACTGCTATCTGTACCTGAGCCGCTCGATGGACTGGTTCGACCTGGCTGAGTATGCCGACGGCGACGTGCTGGCCGGGCTGGCGAAGATCCGGGTGGAGAAGGCACTGGCCATCGGCGCCAACACCGACATCCTGTTCCCGGTGCAGCAGCAGCAACAGGTCGCCGACGGCCTGCGTGCCGGCGGTGCCGATGCGCGCTTCGTCGGATTGGACTCGCCGCAGGGCCATGACGCCTTCCTCGTCGATTTCGAGCGTTTCGGCCCGGCCGTGCGCGGCTTCCTCGACGCGCTGTAAGTGGCATGGCGGCGTAACCTCGCGCTGGCCGCGTTCGGCGCGTTGATCGCGCTGATGATCAGCGGCGTGCTGCCGCTGTGGCTGGGTGGCTGGTGCCTGCTGGCCAGTGCAGTGTCGTTCGCGCTGTATGGCCACGACAAGCGCGCGGCACAGCGAAAGCAATGGCGGATCCCGGAACGAACCCTGCAGTTGCTGGCTTTTGCCGGGGGCTGGCCGGGTGCATTGCTGGGCCAGGCGCTGTTCCGCCACAAGCATCGCAAAGCCGAATTCCAGTGGGTGTTCTGGCTGTGCGTGCTGGCCAACGTGGCCTCGATCGCGGTGATGCTGCGCGAGTTCTCGCGCTAACCCTCGCAATCGGTAGTGCCGGCCGCTGGCCGGCAATCATGGGGTTGCCGGCCAGCGGCCGGCACTACCATTCACGCTTCGCGCTCCAACACCCCATCACGCAACCGGTACTGCGCATCGACCACGCCGTCGGGCAGGTCGTCGTGGGTGATCATCAGCAGGCTGCGCCCGTCCAGCAATCCGGAAAGATCCTGCAGCAGCGCGCGCGCGGTATCCACGTCGAGGCCTTCGGTCGGTTCGTCCAGCAGCAGGATCGGCGCATTGCGCAGCAGCGCGCGCGCCAGCGCCAGACGTCGTGCCTGGCCGGCCGACATCGTCGCGCCGTTCTCGCCCACCCAGGTCTGCAGGCCACCGTTGCGCTCGGCCCAGTCGCCCAGGCGCACGCGACGCAACACCGCCCACAACGCGGCGTCACTGGCGTCGGGATCACCCAATCGCAGGTTCTCGGCCACGCTGCCGGCAAACACCGGCGCGTTCTGCGGCAGCCACGCCAGTTGCCGGTGCCAGTCGGCCTGGGCGAAATCACGCAGGTCGCGGCCACCGTAGGTCAGCCGTCCCTGCTGCGGATCCCATAGCCGCAGCAGCAGGCTCGACAGCGTGGTCTTGCCACTGCCGCTGTCGCCGCGAATCGCGATACGCTCGCCCGGCGCCAGGGTCAGCTGCAGACCGGACAACACCGGCCGCGCCGCACCGGGCCACTGGAAGTGCACGTCATCCCAGTGCACGCGCGCGGCCTGCGGCACTGCCTGCGGCACCTGCGGGTCCTCCACCGTCGGCGGTTGCTCGACGATGGCCTGCAACCGATCGGCGGCAATGCGCCCGGACTGCAGCGACTGCCAGGCCAGGCCCATGCCGGCCCACAGCTCGATCAACGCCACGGTCAGGAACACCAGGCCCGCGGCCATCTCCGGCGCGATGCGCTGCTGTTCGGCCGCATGCAGGGCCAATGCCAGCATCGCCACCAGGCCCAGCCCGGCGACCAGGCCATGCAGGGTCGAGGCCGCGATCAGGCGCCAGCGCCGACGACGATCCCGCGAAGCCAGCTGCTTGGCGGCCACACGCACCTTCAGCTGCCAGGCCGCATCGGCATGCAGCGCAGCCAGATCACCGGCCCCTTCCAGCCCTTCGAATGCAGCGGTGCGCAACGCAGCGCGGTGCGCGGCACGATCGGCCTCTTCGTCGTCATGGCCACGCACGCCCAGCCAGGGCACACCGAAGGCGATCAGCAGCGCCAGCACCGCCAGCAGTACCGCTGCCGAGGGCAGGATCAGCGCTGCCGAGGCGACCGCCACCAGTGACAGCGCACCCAGCGCCACCAGCGGCCCGATCGCACGCACCAGCAGGCCATCCACCTCGCCGATGTCCCCCAGCAGCCGCGCCAGCAGCTCGCCGGTACGCGTGGCCCCCAGCCGCGCCGGTGCCAGTGGCAGCGCGCGGCGGAAGAACCACACGCGCAGGTCGCGGGCGATGCGCAGCGTGGCATCGTGGCCGACCAGCTTTTCGAAGTAGCGCGACACGATGCGCGCCATGGTCAGGCCACGGATGCCGGCCGAGGGTGAGAAGAAGTTGAAGCCCTGGCCGAGGCCGGCTGCACCGGCCAGCGCGGCCGCCGTGAGGAACCCACCGGACAGGCCGAGCAGCGCCGTGCCGGCCAGCATCGTGGTCCACAGCAGCAGCATGGTCAGCAACAAGCGCGGCCGGTGGCGCAGGAACACCGCGCGCAGCGAATCAGACGAACGGCTCATGCGCGCACCGCCTGTGCCGGTTCCACCAGGCGGCCTTCCGGCAACAGCAGGCAACGGTCAGCCCACGCGATCACCGCGGGGCTGTGGGTGGCGACCACCACGCTGCGCCCGCGTGCATACGCGGCCAGGCTGCGCAGCAGGGCCGCTTCGGTATCGGCATCGAGGAACGCGGTGGGCTCGTCCAGCAGCAGCACCTGCGGATCACGCAGCAACAGGCGGGCCAGGCCGATGCGGCGGGCTTCGCCACCGGACAGGCCGAAGCCGCGCTCGCCGATCACCGTGTCCAGCCCCTGCGGCAGGCGCTGGACAAACTGCAGGACCTGCGAGGCCTCGGCCACCGCGCGCAGCCGCGCATCGCTGGCACCGGGATCAGCCAGGCGCAGGTTGTCGGCGATGCTGCCGTGGAACAGGTACGGTCGCTGGCTGGCATAAGCCACCTGCACGCCGGGCCGCAACTGCAGCTTGCCGGCGCGCGGTGGCAACCAACCGGCCAGCGCCTCCAGCAGCGTGCTTTTGCCGGATCCGCTGGGACCGACCAGGGCCAGGCGCTGGCCCGGCTCCAGCAGCACGTCCAGATCCTGCAGCACATCCTGCGGCGCGCCCAACGGGCGCAGCACCAGCCCTTGTGCCTGCAGCGGCGGCAAGGCGGCCTCGGCCGGCTCCGCCGCCAGCGGTGCAACCTCGTTCTCGATCAGGCCCTGCTCATCGGGCAGCGACTGCAGCAGGCGCTCCACTTCGGCGGCGGCGGCCAGTGCGTTGGCACGATCATGGTAGTGCGCGGCCAGCCGTCGCAGCGGCGCATAGAATTCCGGTGCCAGCAGCAGGCAGAACAGGCCCGCACCCAGCGTCGGCACCGCTGCATGCAGCGACATCATGCCCAGATAGCTCAGGCCCAGGTACAGCGCGACCATCGCCACGCTCACCGAGGCGAAGAATTCCAGCACCGTGGACGACAGGAACGCGATCCGCAGCACCTTCAGCGTACGCACGCGCACGCCTTCGGCGGCCGCCTCGATACCCTCCAGCTCAGCCTCACCGCGGCCATACAGGCGCAGCAGACCCAGGCCCTTGATCCGGTCGGCGAAATGGCCGCTCATGCGCGCCAGCTCACCCAGCTGTGCGCGCCCGGCCGCTTCAGCGCCCCAGCCCACCAGCATCATGAAGAACGGCACCAGCGGCGCGGTGAACAGCAGGATCAGCGCCACCACCCAGTCGACCCAGGCGACCGCGGCCAGGATCAGCAGCGGCACCACCACCACTTCAGTGCGCACCGGCAGGAAGCCGCTGTAATAGCTCTCGATCGCATCGCCGTGATGCAGCATCAGTTCGCCCAGTTCGCCGGTGCGGCGCTGCCGCAGCCACAGTGGGCCGTGGCCCAGCAGGCGTGCGAACACGCGTTCGCGCAATGCCAGGCGTGCGGCGTCGGCCACGTCACCGGCGGCGGCCTGGGTGGCGCTGCCCAGCAGGGTGCGCAGCACCAGGATCACCGCCAGTCCCGCCAGCACCGGTAGGCCCGATGCCAGCGGCGCGCGCTCCACCAGCACCTGCTGCACCAGCCAGGCGATGGCGGCAGCCTGGCCGATCAACAGTGCGCCGGACAGGCTGATGCACAGCGCGGCCAGACGCTGGCGGCCCCGGGCGGAGCATGCCAGATCGGCCAGCCAGGCCGTGCGGACACGCCGCTGGCGGGCGGTTTCAGCTTCCGGGGACAGGCCGTCAGGGGTCGTTTCGGCAGCGCTCAAGAGGTCTTCACGGGCAACGGGGGAGACACGGCATTGTAGGCGCAGGCAATAGCCCGCCCCTGCGGCCGGCGGTCGCAGTCTTCATCAGGTTCGCATACGATCCCTTCGCACACCTGTTCATACATTGATCTGGATCAAGGCTGTTTGAAGTAGTCGGTCACATCATTCACGTCGTAGACCACCCTTCCCGCCACCTGCAACGGCACTATCCAACGAGGTAGCCAGGCCATGATTGATCAGACAGTCGTAGAACTGTCGCGGCTGCAATTCGCGCTGACCGCGATGTACCACTTCCTATTCGTACCGCTCACCCTCGGCCTGTCCTTCATGGTGGCCATCATGGAGAGCGTGTACGTGATGACCGGCAAGGAGATCTGGCGCAGGATGACCCTGTTCTGGGGCGTCCTGTTCGGCATCAACTTCGCCATGGGCGTCGCCACCGGCATCGTCATGGAGTTCCAGTTCGGCATGAACTGGTCCTACTACAGCCACTACGTGGGTGACATCTTCGGTGCGCCGCTGGCCATCGAAGGCCTGATGGCGTTCTTCCTGGAAGCCACCTTCGTCGGCCTGTTCTTCTTCGGCTGGAACCGCCTGACCAAGGTCAAGCACCTGATGGTGACCTGGCTGATGGCGCTGGGCACCAACCTGTCGGCGATCTGGATCCTGATCGCCAACGGCTGGATGCAGAACCCGACCGGCGCGGTGTTCAACCCGGAAACCATGCGCATGGAAGTCGTCGACTTCATGGCCGTGGTGTTCAACCCGGTGGCGCAGGCCAAGTTCGTGCACACCGTCAGCGCCGGTTACGTGACCGGTGCGGTGTTCGTGATGGCGATCAGCGCCCTGTTCCTGCTTCGCAACAAGCACAAGGACCTGGCCCGTCGTTCGTTCGCGGTGGCCGCAGCCTTCGGCCTGCTGTCGTCGCTGTCGGTGGTGGTGCTGGGTGACGAGAGCGGTTACGCCGCCAGCGAACACCAGAAGATGAAGCTGGCCGCGATCGAAGCAATGTGGGAGACCGAGCGTGCGCCGGCCGATTTCACCGCCTTCGGCATCCCGAACCAGGAAACCCACCAGAACGACTACGCGGTGAAGATCCCGTACCTGATGGGACTGATCGCCACCCGTTCGTTGAACCAGCCGATTCCGGGCATCCTGGAACTGGTCGAGCGCGCCGAACACCGCGTGCGCGGCGGCCAGCTGGCCTACGGTGCGCTGGAACGCCTGCGTGCGAACAAGAACGACGTTGAAGCGCGCGAGATGTTCGACCGCCATTGGCAGGACCTGGGCCATGGCCTGCTGCTCAAGCGCTACCGCGATGACATCCTCAACGCCACCCCGCAGGAAATCTCGCAGGCGGCGATGGACACCGTGCCGCGCGTGATGCCGCTGTTCTGGACCTTCCGCGTGATGGCCGGCCTGGGCTTCTACCTGATCGCCTTCTTCGCACTGGCCTTCTACTACTCCTGCCGCAACAACTTCCAGGACAAGCGCTGGTTCCTGCGCCTGGCCCTGTGGACGCTGCCGGCACCGTGGATCGCGATCGAATGTGGCTGGTTCGTGGCCGAGTACGGTCGCCAGCCGTGGGCGGTCGACGGCGTGCTGCCGACCTTCTATGCGGCATCGGGCCTGGCCCTGCATGAAATCGTGCTGACCCTTGCCGGCTTCACCGCGATCTACACCGCGCTGATCGTGGTCGAGATCAAGCTGATGCTCAAGGCGATCCGCAAGGGTCCGGACGAGGTGCTGCCGTCGCTGCAGTCGCCCCAGCCGCATGCTTCCCACAATGCCTCGGCGCCGGCCGCCGGCCAGGCCTGAGGCAGGAGAACCAAGATGGATTTCATTCTTCTGGACTACACCACGCTGCGCGTGATCTGGTGGCTGCTGCTCGGCATCCTGCTGATCGGTTTCGCCGTGATGGATGGTTTCGACCTGGGCGTGGGCACCCTGCTGCCCTTCGTCGCCCGCAACGACGCCGAGCGCCGGCTGGTGATCAACACCATCGGCCCGGTATGGGAAGGCAATCAGGTGTGGCTGGTACTCGGTGGCGGTGCGATCTTCGCCGCCTGGCCGCCGCTGTACGCGGTCAGCTTCTCCGGGTTCTACCTGGCGATGTTCGTGATCCTGTTCGCCCTGATCCTGCGTCCGGTCGGCTTCAAGTTCCGCAGCAAGATGCCCAGCGAGCGCTGGCGCAACACCTGGGACTGGGCGCTGTTCATCGGCGGCTTCATCCCGGCGCTGATCATGGGCGTGGCGGTGGGCAACGTGCTGCTGGGCGTGCCGTTCCACTTCGATGACAGCATGCGCATCTTCTACACCGGCTCGTTCTTCGGCCTGCTGATGCCCTTCGCGCTGCTGGCCGGCCTGCTCAGCGTGTCGATGCTGGTCGCCCACGGTGCCGCCATGCTGGTGCTGAAGACCGACGGCCCGGTGGCCGAGCGTGCGGCCCGCTTCGGCAGCATCGCCGCGATCATCGCCTTCGTGCTCTTTGCGGTCGGCGGTGCCTGGGTGGCCTTCGGCCTGCCCGGTTACCAGATCACCTCGCAGGTGGTCACCGACGGCGCCACCAATCCGCTGCTGAAGACCGCCGAACTCGGCGCCGCCGGTGGCTGGATGCGCAACTACAGTGCGATGCCGGCCACGATCCTGGCCCCGCTGCTCGGCCTGGCCGGCCTGCTGGCCAGTGCGGTGCTGCTGCGTGCCCGTCGCGGCGGCCTGGCCTTCATCGCCTCCGGAGCGGCCATCGCCGGCATCATCCTGACCGTCGGCTTCGCCATCTTCCCGTTCCTGCTGCCGTCCTCGAGCCAGCCCACCTCCAGCCTGACCGTGTGGGATGCCTCGTCCAGCCACCTGACCCTGTGGATCATGCTGCTGGCCACTGGGGTGTTCCTGCCGATCATCATCGGTTACACCACCTGGGTGTACCGCGTGCTGAAGGGCAAGACCACCACCGAAGAGATGGGCAACAACCCGAACGCTTACTGAGTGCCGATGTGCCGGCCCAGGGTCGGCACATCCGCTGGACAAAGGAGACTGATCATGTGGTATTTCGCCTGGATTCTCGGTGCCGGCCTCGCCTCGACGGTGGCCATCCTCAACGGCATGTGGTTCGAAGCCCGCGAGCAGAACCGCATCGAGAAAGAAAATCGTCGCTGAGTTGTAAAAAAACCTTGCCGCCTTGGCCTTCACACGGTATCTTAGGCGGCTCCTTCGGGGTGTAGCTCAGTCTGGTAGAGCGCTACGTTCGGGACGTAGAGGTCGCAGGTTCGAATCCTGTCTCCCCGACCACTCATGTGGTCGCATTGAAGCCTGGTGAAGTCGTCCAGGCTTTTTTGTTCCCTGAAGTGGCACTGCTTCGGCAGTGTGAAGAAAACAGCATTTACCCCTTGCCGCCATCGGGGTGAATCGCTAGAATAGGCGGCTCCCTTCGGGGTGTAGCTCAGTCTGGTAGAGCGCTACGTTCGGGACGTAGAGGTCGCAGGTTCGAATCCTGTCTCCCCGACCACTCATGTGGTCGCATTGAAGCCTGGTGAAGTCGTCCAGGCTTTTTTGTTCCCTGAAGTGGCACTGCTTCGGCAGTGTGAAGAAAACAGCATTTACCCCTTGCCGCCATCGGGGTGAATCGCTAGAATAGGCGGCTCCCTTCGGGGTGTAGCTCAGTCTGGTAGAGCGCTACGTTCGGGACGTAGAGGTCGCAGGTTCGAATCCTGTCTCCCCGACCACTCATGTGGTCGCATTGAAGCCTGGTGAAGTCGTCCAGGCTTTTTTGTTCCCTGAAGTGGCACTGCTTCGGCAGTGTGAAGAAAACAGCATTTACCCCTTGCCGCCATCGGGGTGAATCGCTAGAATAGGCGGCTCCCTTCGGGGTGTAGCTCAGTCTGGTAGAGCGCTACGTTCGGGACGTAGAGGTCGCAGGTTCGAATCCTGTCTCCCCGACCACTTCGGTGGTCACCAAGAAGCCTGGAAGACGACAGTCCTCCGGGTTTTTTTGTGTCTGGCGCTTGGCGGCCCTGCCTGTGAAGCGCTGCAACGGGGCAAGGCAGCCGCCCTGCCCCGCCACACGGCCCGGAGTCAGCAGGGCCGCACGTTAAGGCTGGCATACAGGCCCAGCACGCGACTGGCCTGCATCAGGCCCTCCATCGCGCGACCGCCTGCGTCCTGGCCCGGCCCGCCATCCTGCTGCGCCCGCCATGGAACACGGACGGATTGCCAGCCGGCGCCGTACGAGGCGACGCTGGCTGACAAGCGCAAACACGGCTGAGGCTCGAGTTTGCGGTGGTGGGCATTCGCGCCATTGCGGTGATTCGTGCGATTCCCATCATTGTTGCGCGGGGTCTGTAGTGGTCCTGCATCCTGCTGGGCAAGCGCTTGGCAGGTGTCAGGTGTCACGCTGCCTGGGAAGTGACGCCCACAGGGCGCCTGCGCACAGCACCAGCACCAGCACGACAGATCGCGCACGCGGGGAGCATTCCGTGCGAAAACCGGAAATGGCCCTAGCCCTTGAGGCTCGGGTCCGTTACCGGCAACAGGTCATAGCTGGCCAGATCCATTTCGACGCGGTGTACCTTGTCCACCTGCGCGTCGTCAGTGGGGTCGAACATGCCTGGCACCGAGACAATGACCGTGCCCTGGCCATCGACCGCGTGGACCGCATGTGCGTCGGGGATCTGCGCGTGGGTGATCTGCGCAGGAACGAAGCCCATCCAGCCAAAGTAGCGACGGTGTTGGTACAAGCGCCGATCAAGCTGGTACGTCACCAGCCCCTTCTCGCGCGTCTGCGCTTTGACATCCGTACAGGCATAGAGGGGCTTGACTTCCTCCACCAGACCTATCATTGCATTCAGCATCAGATCTGGCACGGCTTCACCAAATGGTTCGATCCCAACAAGACGGAACTTATGGGAGCCCATTGTGGGATCCAAGCCGAGCACGACCAGACCTGGCATGCGCCAATCACGACCATTGTCTACGTTGGCCAGCAACAGTGAAGCGCCAAGCTCATTGAAATCCCCAAATCTTCCGCGATCCTTCTCGATATCCCGTTCCATCCTGGCGAGGATCGCACCGGTGTCCTCCAACGGTATTGACTTTCCCTTTGCGCTCGATGGCAGCGCATACCAGCGTTTCATCAACGGGTGTAGCGACGCAAGACGTTCTGTTGCCTGTACCGCCAAACCAAGTAACTGGTCGGGAGATCGGGACACAGGGTCCGTTCGCAAGTTTGCTTGGACACTGACAATCATCAAATCTCTCCACGGAATGGTATGTGCCTGCAAAGCATTGGATCGACATACTCCGCTGCAATGGCTGCGGCCATCGTTCGAGGTTGCATGAAGCACCACAGGAGCTTTGCTTGCCGACCTGCAACGCCGATGGCGCTGCGCTGCCTGTTCATCTGCAATCCCCAAGGCCTGAGAACTCCATGTTCCACAAACTCATATCTGGGAAGTCCTCTTTCATCAAAGAAATGCTCATACCTCCCCTTCGCTTCCACCACCGTGCAGTCCTTCAACCAGAACCCATCAAACTCACAGGCGTTGAAATGCCATTCCTGCACGGTGCGTGAGAACCCATCGCGCTCAAGGTAGTCAAACAACGTATCCACCGAGAATAGCCGCCGATCAGGATCCGCCTTGTCGGCGACCATGAAACCAAAGCGCAGCGGCGCCGAGCGTAGATTGGCGATGTACAGCTGGTACTCGTAGTTGATCAGGTTGCTTTGGGTCACATAGCGCGGGCTGAGAGGCGGACCGATGAACCCCTCCTTCAGCAGGCACTCGTTGCACGCGGTCTCGTCGGGCATCTGCGAGCAGTCCACCTCCCGCGCCTTGGCCGTCGGCTCGGCGCGCGCATCGGGCCTGGCTTCACCACGCACCCGCTGCTGGATTCCGTACACGGCATCGCGGATGCCATCGACCACATCGCCGGTGGTCGGCCCGCCGTAGGGATCCACCGGGTTGCCGTCTTCGTCGACGGTGCCGGTACCGCCTCCCACGCCTGGCCCCAGCCAGGGCCGGGGTCCGATGATTCTGGTGCCCATGATTGCTCCTAGTACCCTGCCAGATTCGACAACAGATCCGCCGCCGCCAGATTCGGGTGCTCCGCGTTACGTATCCACATGCCCACCGCAGGGACGGCCCGCAAACCGCACGCCCATGCCACGTCCGCCTTCACCCAGCGCACCAGCACCGGCAGGTGCGTGATGCGCAGCACATAGGCTGCATGGTCATGGCTTCGCACCACCTCATCCATCAATGCGCCATCGCTCAGATGACCGCCCCTGCCGGAGTACTCCTCGCGAATCTCCCGGCACAACAACGGGAAAAAAGTGGAGGGGTCAGGCAGGCGCAGCAGGGCCTCCTGATCCTCGTTGATCTCAAACATCAACCGGTCTCCGCTGCATACAACGCGTCACGTTCCACGGCGTAGTGCTGGCCCAGCACCTGGAAGCGCCACTGCCGCAGCGGGCCCATCAGCTGCCTGCGCTGCTGCAGCGTGAACGCCCGCTGCAAGCGCAGGAACACACGACCATCCCAGTAACGCAGCAGCGCCAGCTTGCCGCTGGGGCGGCGCAGGTCCAGGCAGGCTTCCAAGTGCTGGAACACTGCTTCAAATCCAGCTTCGCTGCTGAGCCAGGCCACGACCGGCTTGTTCATTTCCAGCGCGCGCAACCATCCATCCACCGGGGTCTGGTGCTGCGCGGGCAACTGGATCAACCAGGGCCCGAGGCTGGCATGCGCAGCCTCGGGCTGGCGTGCCAACAGGGGCCGGTGCGGCAGGTCCTGGGCGTACCAGGCCAGCGCCTTGGCCGTGTCGGCATAGGCCGCTGCATCGACAATGACGTATCGGTTCATTCAGCGCCCCAGGAAGGTCGCGCCGGAGCGCGAGGCGGCCAGCAGGCATGCTTCGCACACGGGCGGCTTGCCGGCCTGCGGCAGTACGGGCAACGGGGCCAGATCCGAAGCAGCAGCGACGTGGCTGACGCCGTCAGCCACGCTGCCTCCCCCGCCCATGTCCACATAGACCCGGGATTGCCTGCCGGCAATCAGCGAGCAGTCGCATGAGAGCCTGTCGCCGTGGCGCGCGACGGGCTGGCCTTCAAACGTCAGCGTGATGTCGCTGCTGACGATGGTGGTCACGCGCTGGTGCTTGGGGCAGGTGGCTTTGTCGCCCACCCGCGCAACGGCCATGCCCTCGATGTCGGTAACCGGGGAGCCGGTGATGACCCTGCCACCGCCCGTGGTTGCGTCACCCACCACAATCAACGTCCTTGCCACCCTGCAATCCTTCGGCCATGGATGTGGCCCGAACCTAGCAACGCCCCACACCCCCTGCACTTCAATGCGGCGTCCATCGCGGCGTGCCTGCCGCGGCCAAACGCGCGCAGGAGTCCGCAACGCAAGGGGTTGGCTGGATCACGGTGCCTACCCAGGCCGCACCGGCCGCCCTCACCCGGCTATGCAGATCGCGACAAATCGCGCCAACAGGACCTCACCTCGCCAGCCACGTACAATGGCGCCCTCCCCCACCCACCGCGCCGGCACAGCCCGGTGCGGCGCTGCATGCCAAGACACGGCGTGCGACACCTGCAAGGACCACCGATGAGTTCCTCCACCTCCGATTCGCCGTCGCTGCTGCACGGTCGCGTCCTCGCGTTCGCCGCGATCCTGCTGGCCGCGATCAACCTGCGCACCGCGGTCACCTCGATCACACCGCTGCTGGACGTGCTCGGCCAGCAGTTCGGTTTCGGCACCACCATGACCGGCGTGCTGGGTATGCTGCCGACCGCCTCGTTCGCGCTGTTCGGCGTGGCCACGCCGGCACTGGCGCGGCGCCTCGGGCTGGAGCGCACCACGCTGCTGGCGATGGTGATGGCGATGGCCGGACTTCTCCTGCGCTCCAGCGCCGGCAATGTCGGTACCCTGTTGTTCGGTTCAGTGGTGGCACTGGCTGGCATGGGCATCGGCAACGTGGTGGTGCCGCCGCTGGTGAAGCGCTATTTCGCCAACAAGGTCGGCACCATGAGCACGCTCTACATCAGCGTGCTGCAGCTGGGCACGATGCTGCCGGCGCTGCTGGCGGTGCCGGTGGCCAACGCCGCGGGCTGGCGCGTGTCGCTGGGCATGTGGGCGCTGCTGGCGCTGGCCGCTGCGCTGCCGTGGCTGCTGCTGGCCACGCGCGCGCCGAAGCCGCAGGCCGACGCCACCGATCCAACCGCGCAGCCGCACGGCAAGGTCTGGCGCACGTCGCTGGGCTGGAGCATGACGCTGATGTTCGGCATGACCTCGCTGATGACGTACTCGATGTTCACCTGGCTGCCGCGCATCGTGGTCGAGGCCGGTGGCACGCCCGCGTTCGGTGGCGTGATGGTGGCCGTGTTCTCGGCCCTGGGCCTGCTGCCGTCGCTGGTCATTCCATCGATGGCGGTACGCATGCAGAACCCGTTCCCGCTGGTGCTGATCGGCTTCTTCTCGTTCGTGATCGCCTTCACCGGGCTGCTGCTGGCACCGATGAAGGCGCCACTGCTGTGGGCCTGCCTGCTCGGCGTTGGCCCGTCCACCTTCCCGCTGGCGCTGACCCTGATCAACCTGCGCACCCGCACCCCCACCGGCTCGGCAGCGTTGTCCGGCTTCATGCAGGGCGTGGGTTACAGCTTCAGCTGTCTGGGCCCGTTCCTGGTCGGCTGGCTGCACACGGTCAGCGACGGCTGGACTCTCCCGTTCAGCTTCCTGTTCGGCTGCGCCACCCTGATGCTGTGCGCCTCGTGGGTGGCCTGCAAGCCACGCAAGCTGGAAGATCTCTGGTGATCGTCCGGGGCCGCCTGCCGGCCCCGACCCTCCCTCATCAGCCTTCACGCGCATTTTGACGCCGGGCTGACAATTCCGGGCGGATAGTGCCCACGAATGCCCAACCTTGCCGCGTGCCGGCATCGGGCATGGGGGCGGCATCGCCGCCCGGGCCACCACTCGGTGTGCGGGGGACTCTCGTTTCAGACAAGACATTGCAGGTCGCTGTCCGGGTTGTACCCGCCCTTCTGGGCGGCATGCACGAAGGGAGTGACGCGGGCCACGGCCACGCCAAAAGCTGGCATGTGATGTGCGTCACACTTTTACAGGTTGTCTGGTTCGGAAGCCAAGGGGGTCCCCAATGGTTGTCCACCGTCGGCTGGCGTTCTGCGTCGGCCTTGCCTGCACCGCCCTGGCCTGGGCCAGCAGCGCTGCCCCGCCCGACCGCGAGGCGGCCCTGACCGAGATCGGCCGCTACCGCGACCAGGCGCGTTGGCTGGATGCCTTGGGCGCGATCGAACGTGCCAGCCAGCAGCAGCCCAACGACGACCTGCTGTTCAAGCTGCGCGTGCTGACCCTGGGCGACATCGGCAATGCCTGGCGCGCCTGGGAGCTGTACCAGCAGCGCCCTCAGCTGTTCGACGATGCACAGAAGCAGCGCCTGGAAGGCGACTACCTGGCCAAGCTGGTGGTCTGGAGCCTGGCCTACAGCAGCAGCGAGGACAGCCGCCTGGAAGAGGCCGAATCGACGCTGGCGCGCATGCAGCGCTACTTCGGCGGTGAAGGTACGCCCTCCGCACAGGCTCCCCTGCGCATCCGCATGGACCGGCTGATCCTGCTCAACCGGCTGGGCCGCCATGCACAGGTCCGCGAGGAAGCCCGGGCCCTGCAGGCCGAAGGCCACCCCCTGCCCGACTACGTGCTGCCCGCCGTGGGCGATTCGTTGATGGGCACCCTGCACCCGGAGGAGGCCATTCCGGTGCTGCAGGCCGCGGTGACCGGCGACCCGACACGCGACGCCTCGCATTCGGAGCTGGCCTACGCCTACCTGGAAAGCGAGCAGCAGGAAAAGGCCATCGACCTGCTGCAGGCATGGCATGACAAAGAGCCAGCGTGGCGCTGGAGCAACGGCAAGTCACCGTATGCGAACTGGTCGCGCTACGAGGCCGATCTCAACCTGGCGATGGTGCGCGCGTACAGCGGCGACCTGCCGACCGCACAATGCGACCTGGAATCGATGGTCGACATCGCACCGGGGAATGGCGGCCTGCAGAGTGCGTTGGGCAGCGTGTACATGATGCGCGGCTGGCCACGCAGGGCGCTGCAGCGCCAGCAGATGGCACACGCACTGGACCCGCGTGACATCGAACCGCGCCTGGGCATGGAAGAAGCCTACGTTGCCCTGCAGCGCGACGACCTGGCACGCCCGCTGCACGATGACCTGATCGCGCGCTATCCCACCCAGCCGGCGGTCGAACGCATGGACCAGGCCTGGCGCGCGCATCGCGGCTGGCAGCTGAAGGCATGGACCGACATCGGCCACAGCTCCGGGGGCGGTGGCACCTCGCCACTGGGCAACAACGATCGCCACTACGGCGTGGAAGTGGAGACGCCGATCCTTGATGACCGCTGGCGGTTGTTCGCCCTCGCCGACCGGCGCTCGACCGACTTCCAGGACCAGCGCATCGATCCGCTCTGGCTCGGTGCGGGCGTGCGTTACCGCTTCGGGCGGCTGGATGCAGAAGCAGCGGTGCTGCGCGCCAACGACCACATCGGCGATACCGGGCTGCGCGCCGGCGTCGGCTGGCAGTTCAACGACTACTGGCATGCTGGCGTGGTGGCCGCGCGCAATGATCCGGAAGCCTCGATGCAGGCGCGCGCGGCCGGCATCACCGCCGACAGCGTGAGCGCCCAGGTGGACTACCGGCGCAGCGAGCTCACCCACTGGATGTTCGGCGCCAGCCGCTTCCGCTACGACGATGGCAACCATCGCGAGCTGTTCAGCGCCGGCCTGGAACAGCGCCTGCTGACCCGCCCCCGCTGGCTGATCGATGGCCTGGCCAGCGCCTACACCAGTCGCGGCAGCCGCGACGATGCGCCCTACTTCAACCCGAAACGCGACCGCATGGTCGAGATCGGCCTGCGCATCGACCAGCAGCTGTGGCGGCATTACGAGCGCCACTTCCGGCATCGGCTGACTGTCTCGCTGGGTGATTACTGGCAGGACGGTTTCGGCAGTGCACTGGTGCCGTCGGTGTCCTACATGCATGAGTGGCAACTGGGCCCCGGCCGCGTGTTCGAGTACGGCGTGCGCTGGTCACGGCCGGTCTACGACGGCCATCGCGAACGCCATATCGGCTTCGAAGCCGCATTGCGCTGGGGAGACTGACATGGCCCGCATCCTGCGACTGATCGTGCTCCTGCTGCTGGCCAGCGTGCCGCCGGCGTTCGCGCAGCAACCCCTGCATCTTGATGCGATCGACAACGGCCTGCTGATCCTCAGCTACCACGACATCCGCGACCAGGTGGCCGCCAAGGGTGATGCCGATACCTATGCGGTGAGCACGCAGAACTTCGCCGCGCACCTGGACTGGCTGGGCGCACATGGCTACCACCCGGTATCGCTGTCGCAGCTGATCGAGGCCTCGCAGGGCCGCGCCACGCTGCCGCCCAAGCCGGTGCTGCTTACCTTCGATGATGGCCTGCGCAGTGTCTACGACAAGGCTTTTCCGCTGCTGCAGGCCTATCGCTACCCGGCCCTGGTGGCGGTGATCACCGACTACGTCGACATGGCGCCAGGGCGCACCATCGATTACGGCTACCGCCCGTTCGGGCATGACGACTTCGTCACATGGGCGCAGCTGAAGCAGATGCACGACAGCGGCCTGATCGAAGTGGCCAGCCATACCGATGACCTGCACCACGGCGTGCTCGCCAATCCGCAGGGCAATTCCACGCCGGCGGTGGTCACCCGCATCTACAGTCCGGCCACGCACAGCTACGAAAGCGAGGCGCAGTACGAACAGCGCCTGCGTGCCGACCTGTCGCGCAGCGTGCAACGCATCCAGCAGCATCTGGGCGTGCGCCCGCGCGCCATCGTCTGGCCATATGCGGCCTACAACCAGCTGAGCAACGACATCGCCGAGCAGCTGGGCATGCCGGTCTCGTTCGACCTGGAGGGTCGCAGCACGCCGGTGGCCAGCGACCTGCACGGACTGGCGCGGTTGCTGGTGAGCGACAACCCGACGGTGGAAGGCCTGGCCTATGAACTTCGCCGTGATGTCGCACTCGACGGTATCCGCGCCCTGCAGATCGATCTGGACGATGTGTATGACCCCGATCCGGCGCAGCAGGCGCGCAATCTCGATGCATTGATCGAGCGGGTCAAGCGCATCGCGCCGACTCACGTCTACCTGCAGGCCTTCGCGGATCCGGACGGCAACAACACTGCCGATGCGCTGTACTTCCCCAACCGCCACATGCCGATGCGGGCGGACCTGTTCAGCCGCGTCGCCTGGCAGCTGAAATCCCGCGCGGGCGTGAAGGTCTACGCGTGGCTGCCCGTGCTCGGCTTCGAGCTGCCCGACCCGGTGCAGCGCCAGGCGTTGGCGATCCACAACGGTGATGCAGATGGCATGTACCGGCTGGACTTCACCAACCCGAAGGCGCGCCAGATCATGCTCGACATCTACGAGGACCTGGCGGTCAACTCGTACTTCGAGGGCCTGCTGTTCCATGACGATGGCTACCTGCGCGACACCGAGTTGCCCAGGCTGGCGGCCGGCGATGGTGGCAGCGCCCGCACGCAGGCATTGATCGACTTCACCCTGGCACTGCGTGACAGCGCGCAGCGCTGGCGACCGAAGCTGGCCACGGTGCGCAACCTGTATGCCGAGCCGGTGCTGCGTCCACAGAGCGAGGCCTGGTTCGCGCAGCGCCTGGACCTGTTCAACAAGGCCTACGACCAGACCGCACTGATGGCGATGCCGTGGATGGAAGGCAGCAAGCACCCCGAACGCTGGCTCGACCAGCTGCTGGCCGCAGTGCGCGTGCACGACCCGCAACTGCAGCACACGCTGTTCGAGCTGCAGACCGTCGATTGGCGCAGCGGACAGCCGATTCCCGCCGAGCGCCTGCGTGCGCAGATCCGCCAGCTGCAGGCGCAGGGTGTGCACCACTTCGCCTGGTACCCGGACGATTTCATCGCCGACCAGCCCTCCACCCGTGATGCCCGCGCGGCAATGTCCGCCGGCAACTTCCCGTACCCGGAGAAGTGACATGGACATGCATCCGTTGCTGCAGGTCCTGTTCCAGTTCGCCTTCTACTACCCGATGGTGATGGCGTTCTTCTGGATGTCCGGCGGGCTGTATTACTACTTCCGGCGCGAGCGCCACTCGCGACCGCGCAACGATCCGCCGCTGATGGTCGATCCTCCCTTCGCCAGCCTGCTGATTCCCTGCCACAACGAGTCCGCGAACCTCGACGACACGCTCGGCGCGGCACTGGCGCAGCGCTACCCGGCCGACTATGAAGTGATCGCCATTGATGACGGCAGCAGCGATGACACCGGTGCGAGGCTGGATGCGCTCGCTGCGAAGCATCCGCGGCTTCGCGTGCTGCACCTGGACCGCAACCTGGGCAAGGCCAACGCCCTGCGCATGGGCGCACTGGCGGCGCGCTCGGAGTACCTGGTGTGCATTGACGGCGACGCGATGCTGGAAGAACACGCGCTGCACTGGATGATCTGGCATCTGGTCAGCGGCAATCGGGTCGGTGCCGTCACCGGCAACCCGCGCATCCGCAACCGCTCCACCCTGCTCGGTCGCCTGCAGGTGGCCGAGTTTTCCTCGATCATCGGCATGATCAAGCGCGCGCAGCGCGTGTATGGACGCATCTTCACCATCTCCGGGGTGATCGCCGGCTTCCGACGCACCGCCCTGCACCAGGTCGGCTGGTGGTCCGATGACATGGTGACCGAAGACATCGACATCAGCTGGCGCCTGCAGCGCGCGCACTGGGACATCCGCTACGAGCCCAACGCACTGTGCTTCATCCTGATGCCGGAAACCCTGAAGGGACTGTGGCGGCAGCGGCTGCGCTGGGCCCAGGGCGGCGTGGAGGTGATGCTGCGCCATGCGCGCTCGCTGCTGCACTGGAAGGAGCGGCGCATGTGGGGCGTGCTGCTGGAGTACGTGCTGAGCGTGATCTGGGCCTACACCATGCTGTTCATCGTGCTGCTGTGGGCGCTGGGCAAGTTCATCGAGCTGCCGCCGCAGCTGCATATCGCCAGCCTGCTGCCGGAGTGGCATGGCGTGATCCTGGCGCTGGTCTGCCTGCTGCAGTTCGCCAGCAGCCTGATCATCGACCGGCGTTACGAAACACAGATTGGACGCAACTACTTCTGGGTCATCTGGTACCCGATGGCGTACTGGCTGATCAGCCTTTCCACCACCCTGGTGGCGCTTCCCAAGACCCTGCTGCGCCGTCGCAGCAAGCGCGCCACCTGGACCAGTCCTGATCGGGGTATCCGATGAACGCACAACACCCGTCCAACCGCTTCGACTCGCGGATGATCCGCAAGCCACACCATCAACCGCGCTTCCAGCGCACTGCCTGGGGGTTCGTCACGCTGGCGTTCTGGGGCTTCTACTTCTACCTGTGGGCGCCCTTGGTCACTCTGCTCTCGTGGCTGATCGGCGGCCAGCTGGCCTGGCGGCAGCTGTACGAACGGCAAAGCCAGTTCGATCCCTATGTGCTGGTGGCACTGCCGCTGATGCTGTTATGTGCCAGCGTGCTGCTGATCGGCTGGGCCGAATACAACCGCGCGCGCTTCCGTGGCCACGAGCGACGCCTGCCGCGACCACTGGCCAGCCTCAATCAAGTCGCGGCCGATCTGGGTGCCAGCACCGGCCTTGCCGAGCGCCTGCTGGGCTGCAAGGCCGCCACGCTGCACATGGACGATCATGCGCGGCCGATCGGCATCCGCCGGGAAGTGGTGTAACTCGATTGCCCTGGGTGCCGACCTTGGTCGGCACTTGCTTTGGTAGATGCCGACCTTGGTCGGCGCTTGGGCCTGGTGGGTGCCGACCTTGGTCGGCACCGGGGTCTACCGCGAAGAGCATCCACGCATGGCGTGGCTCTACTTGCGGGTCTGCCCTTCGCCGCGCACCACGAAGCGTTCGACGGTGAGTGCCTCCAGCCCCATCGGGCCATACGCGTGCAGGCGCGTGGTGGAGATGCCGATCTCGCTGCCCAGGCCCAGCTGGCCGCCGTCGGAGAAACGCGAGGACGCATTGACCATCACCACCGCCGAGCGCAGTGCGTTGACGAAGCGCTCGGCATGGCCGGCGTCTTCGGTGGCGATCACTTCGGTGTGGTCGGAGGTATAGGTGCGGATGTGCGCGATAGCCGCATCGAGGTCGTCGACCACGCGCACCGCCAGCACCAGATCGAGGAACTCGGCGGCATAGTCGTCTTCGGTGGCGGCGGTGCTGCCCGGCAGCAGCGGTTGCGCCAATGCATCGGCGCGCAGCTGCACACCGCGCTCACCCAGCGCCTGCGCCACGCGCGGCAGGAACGATTTGGCCACGTCGTGGTGCACCAGCAGCGTCTCCAGCGAGTTGCAGGCTGCAGGGCGGCTGCATTTGCCATCCACCAGCAGGTCAATGGCCTTGCCGAGGTCGGCACTGGCATCCACGAACAGGTGGCAGACGCCCTTGTAGTGCTTGATCACCGGCACCCGCGCATGCTCGGCAACGAAGCGGATCAGGCCTTCGCCGCCTCGCGGAATCGCCAGATCGATCAGCTCATGCAGCTGCAGCAGTTCCAGCATCGCTTCGCGGCGCAGGTCGGTCAGCACGGTCACCGCCGCCGGCGGTACGCCGTTGGCCTTCAATGCGCCGGACAACGCTTGGGCGATGGCGGTGTTGGAGTGGATCGCCTCGGAGCCTCCGCGCAGGATCACGCCATTGCCGGCCTTCAGGCACAGGGCGGCCGCTTCGGCGGTCACATTCGGGCGGGCTTCGTAGATCATCGCGATCACCCCCAGCGGAACGCGCACCTTCTGCACACGGATGCCGTTTGGACGCACATCGTCGCGGGTGACCTGGCCGACCGGATCGGGCAGCGCAGCGACCTCACGCACGGCTTCGGCCATCGCGAACAGGCGCGCTGGGTCCAACGCAAGGCGATCAAGCATGGCCGTGCCAACGCCCTTGTCGCGCGCGGCGGCGAGGTCACGCGCATTGCCGGCCAGGATCAGCCCGGCATTCACTTCCAATGCCTGTGCCATGGCCTTCAACAGCGTGCGGCGGGCCTCACTGTCGAGGCCGGCAATCACCTGGGCCGCATCACGGCAGGCACGCGCCTGCGCTTCGATTTCGCTCATCGGGGTGTCCTTCAAACCGGTCATGGCAGCACCAGATCGTCGCGATGGACGACACTGCCGCCGTAGTTGTAGCCGAGCACAGACTGGATGTCGCGCGAATGGCGACCGGCGATCCGGCGCACATCATCGGCGGCGTACTGGCTGACGCCGCGGGCGATGCAGACACGGCCCTGTGGTGCATTCCAGCACACCTGCACCATATCGCCACGCCGGAACGCGCCTTCCGCACCGGTGATGCCGCCGGGCAACAGCGATGCACCCTTCTCGCGCATGGCCTGTGCCGCACCGGCATCGATCACGATCGCGCCTTCGGTCAGCGGTGCATGCCGCAGCCAGTGCTTGCGGGCCGCCTCGCGGCTACGCGCGGCGTGGATGCGGGTGCCGAACAGGCGGTCCTGCGCCAGTGCACGCACCACGTCGCTGCTGCGGCCGTTGAAAAGGTAGGTCTCGATGCCGAGACGACCCGCCTTGGCCGCCGCCTCAAGCTTGGTCCGCATGCCGCCGGTACCGGCGCGCGAACCTGCGCCGCCGGCCATCGCCAGCACATCGTCACTCAGTTCCGGCACGTCGTGCAACGGCTGCGCATCGGCCACGGTGCGCGGGTCCGCGCTGTACAGGCCGTCGATGTCGGTGGCAATGAACAGCGCATCGGCATCGACCAGCGCAGCCACGGTTGCCGCCAGGTTGTCGTTGTCGCCGAGCTTGAGTTCGTCCACCGACACGGTGTCGTTCTCATTGACCACCGGCAACGCGCCCAGCCGCAGCAACTCATTGAGCGTGGCACGTGCGTTGAGGTATCGGCGGCGGTTGCGCAGGTCGTCGTGGGTCAGCAGCACCTGCGCCACCGGGCGCTCGAAGAAGCGCTGCCAGAGCCCGATCAGCTGGGCCTGGCCGAGTGCAGCCAGCGCCTGCCGCGCCGCCATCGCCGCACCGGGCTCATCAGCCCGGGGAAGAATCGCGCGGCCAGCGGCGACCGCGCCCGAGGACACGATCACCACCTCGCGTCCGGCCAGCACGTTGGTCGAGACGAACTGCGCCAGGCCCAGTGCGTGGCGTGGCGACAGGCCACCGCCATCGGCCGCCAACAGGCTGCTGCCAACCTTGAGCACCGCACGCCGCCACGGCGGCAGCGCCTGTTCGGGGAACGGCGAGGCGACGGTGGCGGCGTGCAGGGTCATCAGTCAGTGTCTCAGCGGGTGTTCCATTCGTGCACGGTCAGCTCGGAGGCCTGCATCGTCACCAGCGGATCGGTGGCGACGATGGCCTGCGCCTGTTCCAGGCTCTCGACGTTGCACAGCACATAGGCACCACCGCTGCCATCGGCGAAACCGCCAGTCAGCTGCAGCTTGCCTTGTGTCTGCAATGCATCGAGAAAGTCACGGTGCGGCTGCACGGCGGCGGCGTTGAAATCGGGCCGGCGCATGGCCAGCACCAGGTAGACGGTGCCGGCCATCAGGCCAGCGCCTGCCAGCGTGCGCGCAGTTCGTCCAGGCGCAGGTCGGCGGCCGAACCCGGCGACACGCGTGCGGCCAGGCTGCCTTCCGGGGTGCGTCCCTGCCCTGCACTGTCGGCGCCGGCAGCTGCGGCCTTGTAGGCCTCGCGGAACGGCACGCCGGCCACGGCCGCTTCCACGGCCACGTCGGTGGCATACATGCCCGAGTCGATGGCCGCGCGCAGCCGGTCGTCACGCCATTCCAGGTTGGCCAGCAGCGCCGGCAGCAGCTCCAGCGCGGCCAGGCCACGGCCGAAACCGTGGAAGATCGCGCCCTTGGACGACTGCAGGTCACGATGATAACCGGACGGCAGCGACAGCAGCTGTTCGATCTCGGTGCGTGCAGCGGCGACGCTGGCGTGGGTCGCACGCATCAGTTCGATCACGTCCGGGTTGCGCTTGTTGGGCATGATCGAACTGCCGGTGGTGTACTGCGCCGGCAATGCCACGAAACCGAATTCGGCGCTGGTGAACAGCGACAGATCCCAGGCAATGCGGCGCAGGTCCAGCGTGGCACCGCCGAGGGCTTCCAGTGCGGCCAGCTCGAACTTGCCGCGCGACAGCTGCGCGTAGATCGGCGAAACCTGCATGCGCGCAAAGCCCAGCGCCGCCGTGGTGTGCTCGCGGTCCAGCGGCAGATTCACACCGTAGCCGGCAGCCGTGCCAAGCGGGTTGGCGTCGACCAGCGCATGGGTATCCCGGGCACGGATGGCATTGTCGATGAAGGCCTCGGCCCATCCGGCCCACCACATGCCGGCCGAGGACACCACGGCGCGCTGGATATGGGTGTAGCCGGGAATCGGCAGGTCCTTCTCGGCCTGCGCACGGTCCAGCGCGACCTTGGCAACTTCTGCGCTGAGCTGGGCCACACGCTGCAGCTTCTCCTTCAGCCACAGACGGGTGGCGACCAGGATCTGGTCATTGCGGCTGCGGCCGGTGTGGATCTTGCGGCCGGCATCGCCGAGGCGTTCGGTCAGGCGCGCTTCGATCGCCGAGTGGCCATCTTCGTACTGCGTGTCCAGCACGAAGCGGCCTTCGCGGAAGTCCTGCGCCAACACGTCGAGCTCGCGCAGCAGGCCGGCCAGTTCATCGGCGCTGAGGATGCCGATGTGCTGCAGGCCCTGCGCATGCGCGGCGCTGGCGGCGATGTCATGCAGGAAGAACTCGCGGTCGAGGATCACGTCGTCGCCGGCGAGGAAGGTCTGGATCTGGGCGTCGACGGCGACGCCGGGCTTCTGCCAAAGAAGGTCTGCCATGGGGGCTCCGGAATACGTGTTCAGTGCGGGATCGACGTCAGTTCGTCGATGCCCAGCGCGAGGTTGAGGTTCTGCATGGCCTGGGTGGCCGCGCCCTTCAGCAGGTTGTCCAGGGTCGCCACCACCACCACCCGCTTGCCGCCCGGGGCCAGGGTGAAGCCACCGACCTGGGCACCGTGGCGGCCGGCGATGCGGCTGACCCACGGCGCTTCATCCACCACCTCGATCAGCGGTTCGCCCGCATAGGCCTGCTGGAAACGCTCGACGATCTGTTCGCGAGTCTGCACGCGGTTCAGCCACAGGTTGGCGGTGAGCGTGATGCCACGGAAATGCGGCGCGACGTGTGGCATGAATTCAACCGCCACGCCCAGCTGGACCGACACTTCGCGCTCGTGCACGTGGTTGGTCAGCGCATACGGCATCAGGTTGTCGGCCAGCAGTTCGACGTTGTTCTTGTCCGACGGCGTGGTGCCGGCGCCGGAATAGCCGGACACACCGAAGCACTGCGGCGGACCGGCCAGCAGGTCCAGCAGCGGATGCACCGCCAGCTGCATCGCCGTGGCATAGCAGCCCGGGTTGCTGATGTGCTTCTGGCCGTTGTAGCGGCCGCGGGTCAGCTCCGGCAGGCCGTAGTACCAGCTGTTGTCGAAGCGGTAGTCGGCCGACAGGTCGACGATGACGGTGTCCGGCTTCGCCGCGTCCAGTGCGGCCACGAACGGTGCGGCCAGGCCGTTGGGCAGGGCCAGGATCACCGCGTCCACGCCCTTGGCGGCCACGGCGTCGGCGTCCAGGTTCTCGTACTGCAGCTCGCCCTGGAATTCCGGATGGTGGTCGGACAGGCGCTGCCCGGCGCGTTCGCGCGAGGACACGAAGGCCAGCTTCAGCCGCGGGTGTGCGGCCACCAGCTTGATCAGCTCGGCGCCGGTATGGCCACGGGCGCCGACGATGCCCAGGGTGAAAGTCGAATCGTTCATGCGTGGCTGTCCAGGCGGTGCTGCAGGTGGCGCTTCACGCCCTGCCATTCCGTATCGATGATGGAGAAGATGACCGTGTCGCGCGGCGTGCCGTCGGCATGCCGCTTGTGGTTGCGCAGCACGCCGTCCTGCTTGGCGCCGAGGCGGGCGATGGCGGTGCGCGAGGTGAAGTTGAACCAGCTGGTTTCCAGCACCAGGCTGATGCAGCCCATGGTTTCGAAGGCGTGCTGCAGCAGCAACAGCTTGGTTTCGGTGTTGACGCCGGTACGCTGCACGCGCGGTGCATACCAGGTGTAGCCGAGGCTGAGCTTGGGCACGCCGGCATCCAGGTCGTAGAAGCGGGTGGTACCCACGATGTCACCTGCCGCATCGAGGATCACGAACGGCAGCACCTTGCCTTCCACCTGCGCCTGCAGCGCGGCCTGCACATAGTGCTCGACCCGCTCCGGCGAAGGCACCTGGGTGTACCAGAGCTGGTCCAGGCCACTGCCCTCCACGGCGGCGCGCAGGCCAGGCACATGCTCGGGCTGCAGCGGTTGCAGTGTCACGTGCTGGCCGCGCAGGGTGGGAATCGTAGTCCAGTGATCGGAATGGTCCATCATTCAGCCCTGCAGGCTCGGTGCGCGCTGGGCGCAGTGGTCGACATAGGTGCTGATCCGGTCGATGCCATCGGCGCCGTACCAGAACACCTTCCAATGGCCCTGCTTGTAGCAGCCATCGGATTCAGCATAGTAGAAATGATTGATCGGGTTGCCATTGCGCGAACGCCAGAACAGCTGCGGCGTTTCATCCCGCATCACGTTCCACACCGCGCGGCCGAGGCCTTCACCCTGTGCATCATCGAGCACGGCGAACTTGTCCAGGTACACGCCCTCGGCTTCGTCGGTGAGGATCACCGCGGTGCGGTAGTTCTCGCTGACATAGGCGCGCAGCAGCTTGGTCTTCTGGAAATAGTCAGGCACCAGCGTGCGGCCGAAGCTGGATTCGATCAGGCCCTTCAGCCGCGGCAGGTCCAGCTCGTTCCACGCGGTGGCGCGCAGCACCTTCTCGCCCTTGCGCACCAGCGTGCCCGAGCCCTTGTGGGTGAACAGTTCCTTGGCCAGGTCCGCCGGCCGCGTGATCGACACCGACGATTCCAGCGGCAGGCGGTCGAGCAGATCCTTGATCTGTTCGATCTTCACCTTCATGCCGCCGTGGATCCAAGGCTGCGCGATCAGGTGGTCGTACTCGGTGGACAGGTTGATCGAATCGATCACGCTGCCCTGCTCGTCCAGCAGGCCGCCGGTGCCGGTCAGGAAAATGATCTTGTACGGCTGCAGCTCCTGCACCAGCTCGTTGGCGGCGAAGTCGGCATTGACGTTGAGGATCTGGCCACCGGCGGTTTCGCCCAGGCTGGTGATGACCGGAATCGAACCGGCGCGCAGGCTGGCTTCGATCGGCGCCAGGTTGACCCGCTTCACTTCACCGACCAGGCCGTAGGTGTCCACGTCCAGGTACTCCGCCTCGAACACGCCACCGGTGATCGAGGTGGCGCGCGCGCCGTTCTGCTGCAGGGCTTCGACCAGGCGCAGGTTGGACTGCTGGAACACCCGGCGCACGATCGCCAGCGCTTCCGGCGAGGTCACGCGCAGACCGTTGACGGTCTGCTTCTCGATGCCGGCGGCCGACAGTTCGGCATCCAGCTGCGGGCCGGCGCCGTGCAGCACGATCGGGGTCAGGCCGACTTCCTGCAGGAACGACAGCGAAGAGGTCAGCGCGTCGAGGTCGTCGCGCAGCACCGCGCCGCCGACCTTGACCACGGCAAAGCGCTTGGCGTCCAGCTGCGAGAAGCGCTTGAGGTACTGGCTGATCTCCTTCGCGCTGGCCATGCTGGAAAGCAGGCGCACGATGGTCTGGCGGGTCTGGCGGTGGGGCTGGAGGGCAGGAGACATTTCGGTTTCGTCACAGGCGGCGGTCGCCGCGTTGCAGTTCCACCCGGCCAGGGCCGGGCGGCGTTGTGGGGTCGATCAGGCGCCGGCGGCGATGATGCGGTGCACGGCGTCGGTGTAGCGCTGCAGCTGGTCCAGCGTCACGAACTCATCGGCGGTGTGGGCCTGGGCGATGTCGCCCGGGCCGAACACCAGCGTGGTGTAGCCAGCAGCGGAGAACAGCGAGGCTTCGGTCCAGAAGTCCACCGCGTTGCCGATCGGCAGCTCCAGCGCATCGGCCACGTCGCGCGCCAGCAGGCGGCGGTTCTCGGCCTCGGCGATGTCACCGGCCGGCAGGCTGGGGCCACGGAAGGTCTCGGTGAACAGTGCCGCTTCCGGTTCGGCGAAGCCGGCGAAAGTGGCGAGCAATCCATCGATATCCATCGACGGCAGCGGACGGAACCCGAAACGCACTTCGGCGGCCGGCGCGATCATGTTGGCCTTGATCCCGCCTTCGACGCGACCGATGTTGAAGCGCAGGCCGGTGAGGCCACCGAAGCGTGCCGAGGCCAGCGATTCCACATGGCCCAATGCGCGGTTGCCCCAGCGCATGGCCTGGTGCAGCGCGCTGGCGGCCGCATCCTGCTTGCCCGAAGCGTGCCCGGCGCGGCCGGCGAACTGCATCAGCACCGAACTGATGCCACGGTGCGCCAGCACCGCTTCACTCATTGTCGGCTCCGCCACCAGCACCGCTTCATACGGCAGGCCACGGGCCAGGAACGCGGCGATGCAGCGCGGATCGTTGGCTTCCTCGTCGCTGGAGAACAGGAACGCGGCATCGCCATCACTGGCATTGGCCGCGGCCACCAGCGCGGCGGCGGCGCCCTTGATGTCACACACGCCCAGGCCGACCACACGGTCGTCCAGGCGCCGCATCACGTGCGGGTCTGCACTCCAGTGCGGCGAATCCGGCACGGTGTCCAGATGCACGTTGAACAGGTACTTCGGCGTGCCGCGCACGGCGTACAGGCTGACCGCACCGGCGCCATGGTCGATCACCTCGACGTTGAAGCCGGGCAGGTTCGCGCGCAGGTAATCGAAGATGCCACCGGTGGTGATCGCACGCGGCGGGTTGCGGGTGTCGAAGGACACCAGGGCCTGCAGGTGATCGAGCGTCTGTTCAAGCATGTGTCTGAATATCCGTAGGGTTCGAAATCGGTAGTGCCGGCCGCTGGCCGGCTCCGCAATGATCCAGCCGTGCCACGAGCCGGCCAGCGGCCGGCACTACCCTCCATTGACGTTGCGAGGCGCCGGCCAGCGGCCGGCACCCCCGTCACAGGTCAACCGCGATTGACCTGCGCATAGACAGTGGAGCTCATGCCGAACAGCTTGATGAAGCCCTCAGCCTCCTCCACGCCCCAGTCGGCCGACTGCGCGTAGGTGGCGCCCTTGGTGTTGAGCAGGTGCGGCGACTTCACCGCCACTGCATCGACGCGGCCGCCGCGGGTTTCCAGCACCACTTCGCCATTGACCTTGGCCTGCGAGGACTTCAGGAAGGCCTCGATGTCGGTCTTCAGCGGGTCGTGGTAGAAGCCTTCGTACACCAGCTCCACCCACTTGCGCGCCACGTCCGGCTTGAAGCGGTTCTGCTGCTTGGTCAGCACGGCGTCTTCCAGCGCGCGATGCGCGGCCAGCAGCGACACCAGGCCCGGGGCCTCGAACACGATGCGACCCTTCAGACCGATCACGGTGTCACCGGTGTAGACGCCGCGGCCAACACCGTAGGGGGCGAACAGCTTGTTGAGCTGGGCCAGGATCTGGTCGCCCGGCAGCGCCTTGCCGTTCAGTTCGACGGCTTCGCCCTCAACGAACTTCAGGGTCACGGTCAGCGCCTGTTCCGGCCACTCGCTGCGCGGTGCGCACCAGCCGCGGGCGCCCTCGCCCGGGGCTTCCCAGCGGTCGATCTCGCCGCCGGACATGGTCAGGCCCAGCAGGTTCTCGTTGATGGTGTAGGCCTGCTGCTTGGCACGCACGCCGAAGCCGCGCTCTTCCAGGTACTTCTGCTCGTAGGCGCGGGTCTGGGTGTGTTCCTTCTGGATCTCGCGGATCGGCGCGATGATCTGGTAGTCGCCCAGTGCCTTCACGGCCAGGTCGAAGCGGACCTGGTCGTTGCCCATGCCGGTGCAGCCGTGGGCGATGATGTTGGTGCCCAGTTCGGCGGCACGCTTCAGCGCGGCATCGACGATCAGGTAGCGGTCCGAGACCAGCAGCGGGTACTGGCCCTGGTAGCCCTCACCGGCCCACACGAACGGCTTGACGAAGCCTTCCCAGATGGCTGGGCCACCGTTGACGGTGACATGGCTGGCCACGCCCAGCTCGGCGGCGCGCTTCTCGATGAAATCACGCTCTTCATCATCCACGCCGCCGGTGTCGGCGAACACGGTGTGCACGTTGTAGCCGCGCTCCTGCAGGTACGGCACGCAGAAGCTGGTATCCAGGCCGCCGGAGAAGGCGAGAACGACGTCTTTGTTGCTCATGGGGATCAGGTCCACTTGGGGGATGGGAATTCGGTAGAGCCGACCGCTGGTCGGCTGAAATGTTGGATGCGCCGCTGCGGGAGCAGCCGACCAACGGTCGGCTCTACCCCTTGTTTGATTCAGCGCCCGGCAACCGCCGCCATGATCGCCTTCTGCACGTGCAGGCGGTTCTCGGCTTCGTTGATGGCGATGCACTGCGGCGAATCCATCACCGCGTCGGTCGCCTTCACGTTGCGGCGCAGCGGCAGGCAGTGGCTGAACACACCGTTGTTGGTCAGCGCCATCTTCCGCTCGTCCACGATGAAGTGCTTGAACTGGTCGCGGATCGGCTTTTCCGGTTCCCAGTTGCCGAAGAACGGCAGCGCGCCCCAGCTCTTGGCGTAGACCACGTCGGCACCGGCGTAGGCGCTGTCGATGTCATGGCTGATCTTCAGCGAGCCGCCGCTCTCGGCCACGTTCTGCTCGGCCCAGCCCATGTAGCGGTCGTCGAGGATGTAGTCGGCGGTCGGACACAGCAGGGTCACGTCCATGCCCATGCGGGTGGCGATGGTCAGCGCCGAGTTGGCGACTGCGGTGTTCAGCGGCTTGGGGTGGTAGGTCCAGGTCAGCACGTACTTCTTGCCACGCAGGTCCTGGGTGCCGAAGTGCTCCTGCAGGGCCATGATGTGGGCCAGCTCCTGGCACGGATGGGTGATGGTCTCCATGTTGATGACCGGCACCGGCGAGTACTTGGCGAAGCTGTTGAGGACGATGTCCTGGCGGTCGTAGGCCCAGTCGATGAACTTGGGGAACGCGCGCACGGCGATGATGTCGCAGTAACGGCCCAGCACCTTGGCCACTTCAGCGATGTGCTCTTCGGTATCGCCGTCCATCACCGTGCCGAGGTTGAACTCGATCGGCCACGCATCCTTGCCCGGCTGCAGCACCACCGCGTGGGCACCCAGCTGGAACGCACCCAGTTCAAAGCTGGTGCGGGTGCGCATGGACGGATTGAAGAACACCAGCGCGATCGACTTGCCCTTGAGCTGGTCGCCGAGCTTGTTGCGCTTGAACAGCGCGGCCTGGGTCAGCAGCGCGTCGAGATCGCTGCGGCTCCAGTCCTGGGTGTTCAGGAAGTGCTTGGGGGACATCATCTTTCCTTGCGTGGCGGCGCCGGGTTCGACGCGGTGGAAGGGAAAACAGGAACCAAAGGTGGAACGAAAAGGTTGCAGTTGCAGCTTTCAGAACATGCATTTTTGAAGCGCGAAAACGAAAAAACCCAGCCGGCGGGCTGGGTTTTTTTCGGACGAACAGCAAAAAGCTCCGGTTACCCAGCGAGGATGTGGGGTTCCGGTCGACGCGCACGCGAGGTCATGCCCGACGCCTGTCGGGCTGCGCTGCTGTCGTGCTGGAAGTCGGTGAGCTTCATGGTCATCCATCTTTGCATGCGGCCGGGGCCGGCGCAAGGGGCCGGGGTCGCAGAATCAGGGATTGCTGGCTGTACCCTGCTCGGGGCCGACCCAGGGGGTGATCGACACCCGGATCTTCAGCCGGTTGCCAGGGTCTTCCGGCAGCCGCGAGCGGTACTTGGTGCCCTTGTAGACGTAGTCCACGTCGTAGGCGATGGGCCGGCGGAACTCACGCCCCACCGGCACGATGCGGCAGTCGCGGGTCAGCATCGGGCCGTTGTTGGCCGGCGCTGGCGCCGGCGTCTCGACGGCAGTCTCCTCGGAGACCTCTTCATCGCTGCGCTTGAACATCGAGCGCACCGAGTCCCAGAAGCGGCTGATCCGTCCCTTGTCCTCGACCGGCTCTTCACCGGTGACATTGACCGGGGCCAGGGTCCGGGTCGAGATCGGCTCGCAGTGCTCTTCGGTCCGCGTCGCGCGCAGGGTCTGGAACACCGGCTCGACGTTCAGCACCTGCGCATAGTCGAACTTCACGTTCTCGACGATCACCACCCGGTTGCGCGGCTCGGCCTCCTGCGCCTGGGCCACGGAAGCCGTCGCCGACAGGCAGGCCAGGGTCAGCAACGCGGTGGATTTCATTGGCGACGGGAGCAAGGACACGGCAATAGTGTAGGCAGTGGCGAGCGCAAGGGGCTGAACATTACCCGTCCGCGCCGCTCCTGCCCACCCCACCCCGGGTGGAGCTGGCGTCCACCGGTGGCAATGGGTGCCCCCAAAGGGGGCCGACACGTTCTAAAATCACAGGCTTGTCCCCCAGCCACAGCCCCATGACCCTGCGCCTGCACAACAACCTGACTCGCCAGCTCGAACCGTTCACCCCGCTCGACCCGGCCTGTCCGACCCTGTATGTGTGCGGCCCGACGGTCTACAACTACGTGCACATCGGCAACGCCCGTGGCCCAGTGGTGTTCGGGGTGCTGGCCGACCTGCTGCGGCGCCGTTTCGGCGCGCTGCGCTACGCGCGCAACATCACCGACGTGGACGACAAGATCAACAACGCCGCGCGTGAGCAGGGCGTGCCGATCAGCACCATCACCGACAGGTTCGCCGCCGCCTACCGTGAAGACATGGCCGCGCTGGGCGTGGTGCCGCCGGACATCGAGCCGGAAGTGACCGCGCACATTCCGCAGATCATCACCATGATCGAGCAGCTGATCGCCAATGGTCATGCCTACGCCGCCGAAGGCCACGTGCTGTTCGCGGTGGCCAGCTTCGAAGGCTACGGCAAGCTCTCGCGCCGCGACCCGGAAGAGATGCTGGCCGGCGCCCGCGTCGACGTGGCCCCGTACAAGCGCGACCCGGGCGATTTCGTGCTGTGGAAGCCGTCCAGCGACGACCTCCCTGGCTGGGCGTCTCCCTGGGGCCGTGGCCGCCCGGGCTGGCACATCGAGTGCTCGGCGATGGCCGCCGCCCACCTGGGCGAGACCATCGACATCCATGCCGGCGGCGTCGACCTGCAGTTCCCGCACCACGAGAACGAGCTTGCGCAGAGCGAGTGCGCCCACGGCGGCAAGATCTTCGCCCGCTTCTGGCTGCACAACGGCATGCTCAACTTCGGCGGCGCCAAGATGAGCAAGTCGCTGGGCAACATCGAACGCGTGCACGACCTGGTCCGCCAGCACCCGCCGGAAGCGCTGCGCCTGGCCCTGCTGTCGGCCCACTACCGGCAGCCGCTGGACTGGTCCGATGGCCTCATCGAGCAGTCGGTGCGCACCCTGGACCGCCTGTACGGCACGCTGCGCGAGCTGGCGTCGGTCGAGGCCGTCGTGGCGATCCCGGCCACAGTCGAGGCGACCCTGGATGACGACCTGAACACCCCGCAGGCACTGGCCGAAGTGGCCCGCATCGCCGCAGATGCACGCCGGGCCACCGACCCGGCCGAACAGGCGCGCCTGAAGGGCGAGCTGCTCGGTGCCGGCCTGGCCCTGGGCCTGCTGCAGGCCGATCCGGCGCAGTGGTTCGGCACCGCGGCCAGCGATGACGGCGAAGATGCCCGCATCCAGGGCCTGATCGACGAGCGTGCCGCCGCCAAGCAGGCGCGCGATTTCGCCCGTTCCGACGCCATCCGCGACCAGCTGGCGGCCGAAGGCATCGTGCTGGAAGACACCCCGCAGGGCGTGCGCTGGTCGCGCAAGCGCGGCTGACCACCCTGCCCCGTGGCCGGTCCGCCGGCCACGCTCCACTGTAGAGACTGTTGTGACTGACTCCCCGTTCCCGCTTGAACCCACCGCCGCCGAGGCCCAGACCGCCATCGCCGAGGAATTCGGCTTCTTCGGCGACTGGTCCGAGCGCTACCAGTACCTAATCGACCTCGGCCGCAAGCTGCCCGCCTTCCCGGACGAATGGAAGACCGAGGAGCACCGCCTGCTCGGCTGCCAGTCGATGGTCTGGATCGTGCCGGAAGGCAATGCGCAGTCGCTGCGCTTCCACGCCATCAGTGATTCGGCCATCGTTTCCGGCCTGATCTTCCTGGCCCTGCGCGTGTACTCCGGGCGCTCGGCGCAGGAGATCCTGGATACCGAGCCCAGCTACATCCAGGACATCGGCCTGGCCCGCCACCTCTCGCCCACCCGCAGCAACGGCGTGGCGGCGATGCTGGCCTTCATCCGCGAGACCGCGCAGGCCCAGCTGCAGCGCGACCCGTCGTGAGCGAACCCGCCACGGCCGAAGACACTGCGCTGGGGCTGCTGTCCCGGCCCGGTTTTGCCAAGCTGCTGGCCTACCGCATCTTCGCGATGCTGTCCTACCAGGTGGTCGCGGTCACCGTCGGCTGGCACATCTACGAAGTCACCCGCAATCCGTTCTCGCTGGGCCTGGTTGGCCTGGCCGAGGTACTGCCGTTCTTCTGCGTCGCGCCGTTCGCTGGTTATCTGGTCGACCACCTGCCGCGCCGCCGGCTCGGCATGGTCGCCTGCTCCGGGTTGATCGCCACCGCGCTGGTGTTGACCGGCGTGGCCAAGGGCTGGCTGCCGTTCGAAGGCGTGTGGCCGATCTATGCGGCCATTGCGCTGACCGGCATGGTCCGCGCCTTCCTGTCGCCAATCTACAACGCACTGTTCGCCCGCGTGCTGGCCCGTGACCAGTTCGCACGTGGCGCTGGCCTCGGCGCCGTGGTGTTCCAGGCCGGCATGGTGGCCGGCCCGGCATTGGGCGGCGTGCTGGTCGGCTTCGGCGGCAAGGGCCTGTCCTACGCGGTGGCCACGGGCTTCGCGCTGGTGGCGATGGCCTGCCTGGCCACGCTGAAGGTGGAAGAACCGGTGCATACCGGCCCGGCCGCCCCGATCTTCAAGAGCATCGCTGAAGGCGCGCGCTTCGTGGTCGGCAACCGGATCATGGTCGGGGCGATGGCGCTGGACATGTTCTCGGTACTGCTGGGCGGCGTGGTGGCGATGCTGCCGGCGTTCCTGCACGAGATCCTGCACCACGGCCCGGAAGGCCTGGGCATCCTGCGCGCAATGCCGGCGCTGGGCTCGGTCTGCGTTGGCCTGTGGCTGGCGCGCCACCCGCTGCAACGCAATGCCGGCCGCGTGCTGCTGTTCGCGGTGGCCGGCTTCGGCCTGTGCGTGATCGGCTTCGGGCTGTCGCAGCACTTCTGGCTGTCCGCGCTGATCCTGCTGTTCTACGGGGCCTTCGACGGCGTCTCGGTGGTGATCCGCTCGACCATCCTGCAGCTGGCCACGCCGGAAGAAATGCGCGGCCGGGTGTCGTCGATCAACGGCATCTTCATCAGTTCGTCCAACGAACTGGGCGCGTTCTATGCCGGCACGATGGCGAAGCTGCTCGGCCTGGTGCCGGCGGTGGTGCTGGGCGGGTTCGCGGTGCTGAGCGTGGCCGGGATCACGGCGTGGAAGAACCCGACATTGCGGAAGCTGAATCTTCGCGACCTGCAGTGAGCCTGTAGAGCCGAGCCCATGCTCGGCTGCGTATTTCCGTGCGCCCACGCGCCGGTAGCGCCGGGCCATGCCCGGCGGGCTCTTTCCGCGACCGCGGTGGGGTGTCACTTTTCTTTTCGCGCGAAAAGAAAAGTAACCAAAAGAAACGCGCCGCCATCCGCGAGCCGGCGCTGCGCGCCGGTGCCCTGTGCTCCTCGGTGAATCAGGGGACGGCGCCGAACTCGCTGCGCTCGAACAGCGGCGCCTCTTCGCCCCTGATTCTCCTGCGGTGCTCGGCTCGCTACAAGGCGGACCCAACAGCCGCGAGCGCACGCAGGACCGTCCGCGGCATGGATGCCGCGGCCGAGCTTACAGGGATGTACTTGCAGCGTGTCCTGCCCGGCCCCACCCGCAGGCTCCCTCCTATACCTGGAAGGCGCCGTTCTACCCAGCCAACCACACCCAACAAAAAACCCGGCCGAGGCCGGGTTTTTCGCATGACCAGACAACGATCAGGAATCAGTCGCCCTGCTGCTTCTGCAGGTGCTCCCAACGCTCCTGGGCGTCGATGGTGCGCTCGGCGGTCAGGCGCGCTTCAAGGCGCTCCAGGCCGATTTCTTCGCCGGTGTCGACGCAGTAACCGTAGTCGCCGGCTTCCAGGCGCTTCAGGGTGCTGTCGATCTTGCCGATCAGCTTGCGGTAGCGGTCACGGGTACGCAGTTCCAGCGAGTTCTCGGTCTCGCGGGTCGCACGCTCGGCTTCGTCGCCGATGTCACGCACTTCCTCGCGCAGGTTCTCGATGGTCTGCTTGGACTCTTCCACCAGGTCCGCACGCCAGTTCTGCAGGCGCTGACGGAAATATTCCTGCTGCAGCGGGCTCATGTATTCCTCTTCCGAGGACGGCTTGTAGCCAGCCGGCAGGATCGGGCGGCCGGTGGCCTCGTCGGTCTTGTATTCGACCACCTTGTACTTGCTGCGCGGGGCCGGTGCCGCCGAGCGGGCGGCGACGGCCACGGCAACCTTGCCGACAGGGCGCGACACGGTCTTCGGGGCGGAATCGGATTTCACGGCGGTTTTGGCAGGCGATTTCGAAACGGGCACGGGATTCTTGGATTGCGGGGCCTTCGAAGCAGCAGGAGCGGCGGCCGGGGCCGGCTTGGGGGCCGGTTGGGCTGCTGCCACTGCCACGGTCTTGGCCGGGACAGGCTTGGCCGGAGCCGGCTTGGGGGCAGGCTTCGGTGCGGACTTCACTACGGGGGCCGGGGTCGGCTTTGCGGCCGGCGCGGCAACATTCTTGGTGACTTTCTTTACAGCGGCAGGCGTGGCCGCCGGTTTAGCCGCAGCAACCTTCTTCGCTGCAGGCTTGGCAACCGGCTTGACCGCAGCCTTCTTCACCACCGCCTTCGGCGCCGGCTTGGCTGCTGCCTTCTTCGCTACCGGCTTGGCGGCGGCCTTCTTCACCGGCGCGGCCTTGCTGGCAGCCTTCTTCACCACCGGCGCCTTCTTGCTGGCAACGGCAGGTTTGGCCTTGGCCGGCGCGGCGGCCTTCTTCGCCACCGGCTTGGTTGCCTTGACCGGCGTTTTCTTTGCGGTGGCCTTCCTGGCCGCCGGTTGCGAGGATGCTGCCTTGGTCGCCGGCTTGCTGGCCGGTTTCCTGGCAACGGGCTTTGCCGCCAACTTCTTCACAACAGGCTTGGCGGTTTTCTTGGCGGCCGTTGCGGCCTTCTTTGCAGTTTTTTTAGCAGCCACGAAACGCTCTTCCTTGGATTCCCCGGGGCCCGGGAAAGCGGGCCTTTATAGCCTACCCGACCCGCAGCAGCAACCTCGGCACCCTGCTCCATTCAGTCCTGGAGTCAAGGCGCCCAAGGGGCAGTCCGACGAACACGGACCGCCTTGCGCGGTACGGAACCTGGCCAGCACCCGAAGGTACTGGTACCGGTCGCAGGCCATCGGCGACATGCGACCAACGGCCCATCCTGCACAAATGCGGCCTTCATGCCAACTGGCATAAGATGACTGGGTGATCTCGCGCCTGCTCATCGCCCTGCTGCGCTTCTACAAGCGCTTCATCAGCCCCTTGCTGGGGCCACGCTGCCGTTTCGTGCCGAGCTGTTCTGAATACGCGATGGACGCCATCTCGCGGCACGGCCCGCTGCGCGGCAGCTGGCTGGCTGCGCGCCGGCTGGGCCGCTGCCATCCGTTCCATCCTGGCGGCTTCGACCCCGTGCCCGAGTCTCCCAACGCCCCCTCTTGCCGTTGCACAGGAAAACACTGACATGTCCTCCACCCTCATCACCAACGCCCGCATGGTCAACGAAGGCCGCACCTTCGACGGCGACCTGCGCATCGAGAACGGCCGTATCGCGCAGATCGGCAGCGGGCTGGCGCCGCGCGACGGCGAACAGGTGGTGGACGCGGCCGGGCGCTGGCTGCTTCCCGGCATGATCGACGACCAGGTGCACTTCCGCGAGCCGGGCCTGACCCACAAGGGCGACATCGCCAGCGAATCGGCAGCGGCCGTGGCCGGTGGCCTGACCAGCTTCATGGACATGCCCAACACCAACCCGCCGACGCTGGATTCGACCATCCTGGAAGCCAAGTACGAGCTCGCGCGCGGCCGCGCCTGGGCCAACTACGGCTTCTACCACGGCGCCAGCAATGACAACCTGGAAGCGATCCGTGCGCTGGACCCGAAGAAGGCGCCCGGCGTGAAGGTGTTCATGGGTGCTTCGACCGGCAACATGCTGGTCGACAACCCGGAAACGCTGGACGCGATCTTCCGCGAATGCCCGACCCCGATCATCACGCACTGCGAAGACACGCCGATGATCGATGCCAACCTCAAGGCCTTCCAGGAGAAGTACGGCGACGCGCTGACCCCGGACATGCACCCGGACATCCGCTCGCGCGAGGCCTGCATCAAGTCGACCCGCCTGGCGATGTCGCTGGCGCGCAAGCACGGCACCCGCCTGCACGTGCTGCACATCTCCACCGCCGACGAACTGGCGCTGTTCGAGAAGGGTCCGCTGATCCGCGCCGACGGCAGCCGCAAGCAGATCACCGCCGAAACCTGCGTGCACTTCCTGCATTTCGCGCGCCCGGACTATGCGACCAAGGGCAACCTGATCAAGTGCAACCCGGCGATCAAGGAAGTGTCCGACCGCGAAGCGATCACCGCTGCGCTGGCCGACGACGTGCTGGACGTACTGGCCACCGACCACGCGCCGCACACCTGGGAAGAGAAGCAGAAGCCGTACGCGCAGGCACCGTCGGGCCTGCCGCTGGTGCAGTACGCGCTGGTGGCCGCGCTGGAACGCGTGCACGAAGGCAAGCTGACCCGCGAGCAGGTGGTGCAGAAGTTCGCGCATGCGCCGGCACAGCTGTTCGACGTCGAGGAGCGCGGCTTCCTGCGCGAGGGTTACTTCGCCGATCTGGTCCTGGTCGAGGACGTGCCGTTCACGGTCAAGCGCGAAGACGTGCTGTCCAAGTGCGGCTGGTCGCCGTTCGAAGGCACGACCTTCCGTTCGCGCGTGGCCTCCACCTGGGTCAACGGCCAGCGGGTGTGGGACGGCAGCAAGCTCGTTGGCGAGCCGGCCGGCCAGCGCATGACCTACGACCGCTGATGCGCTCCGCACTTCTGATCGGGGCGCTGCTGCTGGCCGCGCCCCTGTTCACCGCACCGTCGGCGCAGGCACAGGACGGCATCGGCAGCCTGATCGACAGCCGCGTGGTGTTCCCGGCCAGCGCGTCGCAGGGCGCGCTGGTGATCGGCAAGGTGCCCGCCGGCAGCCGCGTGCAGTACGCCGGCCGCCAACTGCGGGTGAGCGGCTATGGCAGCGTGGTGTTCGGCATCGGCCGCGACGAGAAGGGTCCGCTGCGCGTGCAGGTGCAACGCCCTGATGGTGGCAGCGAGACCGCGACCATTGCGGTGACCCCGCGCGACTGGCCCACCGAGCGGGTCAACGGCGTGCCGCCGAAGACGGTCAACCCGCCGCCGGCGATTGCCGAGCGGATCAAGCGCGAACAAGCACAGGTGACCGCCGCGCGTGCCCGCGATGACGACCGTACCGACTTCACCCAGACCTTCATCTGGCCGGTGCAGGGCCGCATCAGCGGCCGCTTCGGCAACGCACGCGTGTACAACGGACAGCCCGGTGCCGGTCATTCCGGCATGGACATCGCGGTACCGACCGGCACGCCAGTGAAGGCGCCGGCCGCCGGCATCGTCACCTTCGCCGGCCCCGACCTGTACCTGACCGGCGGCACCCTGCTGCTCGACCACGGTTTCGGGGTCAGCTCCAACTTCCTGCACCTGTCGCGCATCGACGTGAAGGTCGGCGACCGTGTGGAACAGGGCCAGGTGATCGCTGCGGTCGGCGCCACCGGCCGTGCCACCGGCCCGCACCTGCACTGGGGCATGAACTGGTTCGATACCCGAATCGATCCGCTGCTGGTGCTGGAACGCAAATAACGGTCGTGCCGGCCGCTGGCCGGCAACCCCATGATCTTCGCGGCGAATCTGGATGCCGGCCAGCGGCCGGCGCTACCGTGATGTTTCGACGCATGGAAACAAGGAACGTTGCATGCCCGCTACGGGAGATATCCACGTCGTCCACAACGCACGCCTGGGCGCCCACGTGGCCTACCAGCTCACCCACCAGAGTACGGAGGACGGCAGCTTCGCCATCCTGGCACTGGACTGGGTGGGCAGTGCCCTGCCGGATGCCGCCGCCGTTGCAGCCATGCAACCTGCCCGCTTCAGCCCGTTCCGTGCGGCGCCCGCGATCCTGCACCGCTGGGTAGGCAAGCGCGTCCCGCGCGATTTCCGGCAGGTGGGCTGGCGCGAGCCGCTGATCGCCGATCGTCCGAGGACTTATGGCAGCTGGCCCGATGGCGCCGAATGGGTCGGGCAACGCAAGTGGGATGCACTGGATACCGATGCCGTGCGCGAATTCCACGCCGCGATGTCCGCGCCGCAAGACCAGAGCGTGGTACTGGAAAGCGATGCCTTTCCGGTGCGTCGCTGTACCCGCCAACTGGACAGCGCGACCCTGAACCGTGCGCCGTCACTGTCTGTATTCGATGCCCTGCCGCTGCTCACCCAGCTGGAGATCAGCACACCGGTGCCGGGCCTGCTGCCGTGGCTGCGTACACGGCCGTTGATCCATACCTTGCAGATCAGTGGCCAGCAGGAGACTGAGGTCGATGTGCGAGGAACCAGGCTCCTGCAGATGACGATCGATGTCACCGGCCTGCGCTCGCTCCACCTCAACCCGCAGCTGGATCGCCTGACGCTGATCGGCAGCATCGATCCCGCGCTGATCATCCACGCCGAGGACGAGGGCCGCTGGCTGACCCTCATCAGCACCGATCCGCTGCTGCCAGACCTGGGCCTGGCGCAGCTCGGTGAGCTGCAGCTGCGGGAGGTACGCGAACTCGACGCCGCACGCATCGCCCAGCAGTTCCCGCAACTGCAATCGCTCGCGATCAACGGCGCCCCCTGCCTGCTGCATCAGCTGCAGTGCCTCGGCGATCTGCAGCAGCTGCATACCCTCAGCGGCAGCGATCTCTTTCCGCCTGCTGGTTCGGTGTTTCCGGCACCGGAATGCTGGCCGCGCTTGTGCCGGCTGTGGCTGCACAGCCTACCGGCCGACCTTGGCACCGCCATCAGGAAGGCCTACAAGGGCGAGGCAGCAAGAGGCCTGGATCTGGACGTGGGACAACTGCGCAAGGCCGAATGGCTGGCCGCCAACCTGGACAACCCGTTCCGCGACTGGGACGGCAGCGCGCACATCAGCGCCGCGCAGGCAGGCAAGGCGGCGGCGCTCTATCGCAAGGCGTACACCGAGGCGCTGAAGGTGACGACGGCTGACGCCGGCACAACCGAATTGACCACGGCGCTGGCACAGATCGGCCGCCAGTACACCGAAGGCTTCAACGCACTGGATCGCCGCAGCGGCTTCATCGAAACCGAGGAACGCGAGCAGATCTACATGGCGTGGATGGGCATCATCGATGCCGTGGAAGCGAAGCGCACACTGGGCACGATGCCGCTGCAGCGCGACGTACTGCGCGAAGCAATGAACGAGGCCAGGACATTCTGAGACGCCAGGGGGCGGTCGTGCCGGCCGCTGGCCGGCAACCCCATGAATCCTGCATCGCCCTGGCTGTCGGCCAGCGGCCGGCACTACCACGGCAATCGATCAGCCGCGCGCAGCCCACCACACACGCAGCAGGGTGCGTACCGGCGTGGCTTCGATCGGCTTGCCTGCCGCCTGCGCGGCAAGGCGTGCACGCGCCAGGCTGGACCACACGCGGCGCGGGCGCGGGCCGGGCACGCGGCTGCCCCAGCCCTTCAACAGATGCTGCGCCCAGCGCTGTGCGGCCGTGCTGGCATCACCGTCCAGCAGGCTGCGCGGCACACCGGCTACGCCGGCATCCTGCAGGCGCTGGGCCAGGGTCTGCAGCTGCACCGCACGGCCGGCGCCGGTGCGCGGCTTGTCAGCGAACAGGGCGGCCTCCACCGCAGCCACGGCTTCAGCGTAATGGGCCAGCGCGCGCTCGGCGCCGGCCGCATCCAGCGCGACCGTGCGCGCTTCAACCAGATCCGGCAGCGCTTCGGCCAGCTGCGCCCACGGCGCACGCACCGGCTCCAGCAGGCGGCCCAGCGGATGGCGCGAACGATGCGCGGCCCAGCTGCGCAGCTCCTCGCCCCACCATGCCAGCTTGGCGTCGGCCGGCAACGGGTCGCCGCTTGTGTTGAGCATGTCGTCGAATTCCTGCAGCAGCGCGAACCACGCCACCGCAAGCTCGCGTTGCGATTCGGCCACGAACGGGGCGGCCACCGACCATTCCGGCCAACGGCTGCGCCACTTGTCGAGGAAACTGTCCAGCGCGGTACTGCTCACTACGTGATTCCTTACGGCTGGGCCGGGGCTGCCGGCCGGGTCGGCCAGAGACTGGCCAGTTGCAGAAGTTCGGCGTTCTCGACCAGCACGTCGGCCTGCCAGGCCAGCGGATCGTCGCTGTGCAGGCGGTAGCCCCACAGCGCCGCCACCGACGGCATGGCGGCGGCACGTGCCGCGATGATGTCGCGCTCGTCGTCGCCCACGTACACGCAGTCTTCGGCGGCGATGCCGATCGCCTGTGCGGCGTGCAGCAGCGGCAGCGGATGCGGCTTGCGTTCGGCCAGGCTGTCACCACCGACCAGCACCGCACAGCGCTGCTGCCAGCCGTGCTGCGGCAGGATCAAGCGCGCCAGGTATTCAGGCTTGTTGGTGACAATGCCCCACACTGTACCGGCGTCGTCCAACGCGGCGAGCATGCCGGCCACGCCATCGAACAGCACCGCGTGCTGGCCGATCAATGCTTCGTAGCGCTGCAGGAATTCCGGGATCAGCGCGTCACGTGCGGCTACGTCCAGTTCCGGGAACGCAGCCGAGACCATCGCCCGCGAGCCCTTCGACACCACCGGGCGCAGCGCGGCCGGATCGATGGGTGCGCGGCCGCGCTCGGCCAGCATCGCGTCGCAGGTGGCGACGAAGTCCGGTGCACTGTCCAGCAGCGTGCCATCCAGATCGAACAGCACCGCACGCGGGAAGCGGGCCGCGGTCATGCCGGCTTGACCGCGTAGGCCAGGTAGTTGATGTCGGTACGGCTGCTCAGGCGCGCATGGTTGCGCCACGGCTCGTAGGCCATGCCACTGACATCCACCAGTTGCATGTCGGCCTCGCGCAGCCAGCGCGCCAGCTCGGCCGGCTTGATGAATTCCTGGTAGTGGTGCGTGCCCTTGGGCAGCAGCCGCGCCACGTACTCGGCGCCGACGATCGCCACCGCGAAGGCGGCGGCGGTGCGGTTGATGGTCGACAGGAACAGGTGACCGCCCGGCTTCAGCAGGCGCTTGCAGGCCTCGATGATCGCGCCCGGATCGGGCACGTGTTCGAGCATTTCCATGCAGGTGACCACATCGAAGCTGCCCGGCTGCTCGGCGGCCAGATCTTCGGCAGCCTGCACCCGGTAATCGACCTTGGCGCCGCTTTCCAGCGCATGCAGGCGCGCGACCTTGACCAGTTCCGGGGCCAGGTCGATGGCGGTGACGTCAGCCCCGGCCTGCGCCAGTGCTTCACTCAACAGGCCACCACCACAACCGATGTCGAGCACGCGCGCACCGCGCAGCGGCACGCGATCGGCCACGTACTGCAGGCGCACCGGGTTCAGCGCATGCAGCGGCTTCTGCGGGCCGTCAGCGTCCCACCAGCGGTTGGCCAGTGCGGCGAACTTGTCCAGCTCGGCCTGATCGAAATTGGAGGAAGCGTGGGGGGCAGTCATGAGGGAGTCCTTGCGGCGCCGGGGTTCAGGCGCGGATATGACGGATGCGCTCGCGCCACTGGCGCGCGTTGGCGATGATGCCCGGCAGGTCCATGCCGACCAACTCGCGCTGCACCAGCTTCGGCTTGCCGGCAATCCAGACGTCGCTGACCTGCTGGCGGCCGGTGGCATACACCAGCTGCGACAGCACGTTGTGCAGCGGCTGGGTTTCCAGCGCGGACAGGTCGACGCAGACCAGGTCGGCCTGCTTGCCGACTTCGATGGAACCGATGCGGTCGCCGAAGCCCAGTGCGCGGGCGCCACCCAGGGTGGAGGCGCGCAGCGTGGTCGCCGCGTCGAGCGCGGTGGCATCGTCGGCCACGGCCTTGGCCAGGATCGCCGCGGTGCGGTTCTCGCTGAACATGTCCAGGTCGTTGTTGCTGGCGCAGCCATCGGTGCCGATCGCCAGGTTCACGCCGGCGCGCTGCAGGGCGCAGGCCGGGCAGAAACCGGAGGCCAGCTTCAGGTTCGATTCCGGGCAGTGCACCACGCTGACGCCGCGCTCGGCGCACAGGTGGATTTCCGCATCGGTCAGCTGGGTCATGTGCACCGCGATCAGGCGGTCGTTGACCAGGCCGAGCCGATCCAGCCGCGCCAGCGGGCGCTGGCCGTGCAGCTTGATCGAATCGTTGATCTCCTGCGCGGTCTCGTGGGTGTGCAGGTGCACCTGCATGTCGAGCTGGTCGGACAGCATCCGCACCCGCTCGAAGTTGGCATCGTTGACCGTGTACGGCGCATGCGGTGCGAACGCGGTGCCGATCAGCGGATCGGTGCGCCACTGGTCGTGCAGTTCACCGGCCTTGGCGAAGTATTCGTCGTCGGTCTTGGCCCAGGCGGTGGGGAAATCGATGATGACCGCGCCCACCAGTGCGCGGAAACCGTGCTTCTTGTAGACCGCGGCCTGCACGTCGCCGAAGAAGTAGTTCTCGTTGGCACAGGTGGTACCGCCGCGCAGCATCTCGGCGATGGCCAGGGTGGTGCCGTCGGCAACGAATTCGGGGCCGATCACCGCCGCTTCCACCGGCCAGATGTGCTGCTGCAGCCAGGTCATCAGCGGCAGGTCGTCGGCGACGCCACGCAGCAGCGTCATCGGGTTGTGCGTGTGCGCGTTGACCAGGCCCGGCATCAGCGCAGCCTCGGGGCGACTGACCACCTGGGTGGCGCGGAACCGCGCGCGCGCCTCGGCACGCGGCAGGATGGCCACGATTTCACTGCCACGCACGGCAACGGCATGGTCTTCCAGCACCACCGCATGCGGCTCGATCGGAACGACATAACCGGCTTCGATGAGCAGGTCGCAGGCTTCGGGGAGGTGCGGGCTATCGCTCATGCGGGCTCACTGGCTGGGGGTGGCGAGATACTTCTGGGGGACACGCCCCTGAGTCAGGGGCTGCCGCGAAGCGGCGGGGTCTGGAGACTCGTGAAGCGGGGCCCATGATCTGCCGAAGCAGATCATGGGAGCGCCAGCGCGAATGCGATGGCGCGTACCCGGCCAGCGGCCGGCACTACAGTAAGGTTGGCCTACGGCCTGAACCTTATTTGACGCGTGCGGAATATTCGCCCGAACGGGTGTCGACGCGGATCACTTCGTCCTGGTTCACGAACAGCGGCACGCGGACCACGGCGCCGGTTTCCAGGGTGGCCGGCTTGCCGCCGCCGCCCGAGGTGTCGCCACGGACGCCCGGATCGGTTTCGGTGATCTTCAGTTCAACGAAGTTCGGCGGCTGCACGAAGATCGGCTCACCGTTCCACAGGGTGACCACGCAGGACTCTTCGCCCTTCAGCCACTTCTCGGCGCCGCCCATGCCGGCCTTGGTGGCCTGGACCTGCTCGAAGGATTCCGGGTCCATGAAGTGCCAGTACTCGCCGTCGCTGTACATGAAGTTCATGTCGGTATCGACGACGTCGGCTGCATCCAGCGAGTCGGTCGACTTCATGGTGACTTCCTGGGTACGGCCGTCCTTGATCAGGCGGTACTTCACGCGGGTGAAGGCCTGGCCCTTGCCCGGCTTGACGTATTCGGTGTCGATGATGACGGCCGGTTGGTTGTTGACCAGGATCTTCATCCCGTTCTTGACGTCGTTCATGCCGTAGCTGGCCATGCGTAAACTCCTGAGTGGCAAAAACGCCGCGGGTGCGGCGAGCCGTTAGAATGGAAAGCCCACCGGATGCCGGTGGGCGACTGTTTTTCTGCCCCCATGATAACCGCAGGCCCCCTCTCCATGCAGCTTTCCGCCTTCCCACGGCCCCAGTCGCCAGGTACGCCCGCGCGCTGGCAGCAGCTCTGGCGCCAGGCGCTGCGTGACCCGCACGCCCTGCTGGCCCGGCTGCAGCTGGACCCGGCCGCGCTGGGCGTCTCGGAGGCGGCCATGGCACAGTTCGCGCTGCGCGTACCGGAGGGCTTCGTGGCCCGCATGCGCCCCGGCGATGCGGCCGACCCGCTGCTGCGCCAAGTGCTGCCGATCGACGAGGAAATGCGCCCGGCACCCGGGTTCAGCTTCGATGCGGTGGGTGATGGTGCCGCCAAGAAGGCCACCGGCGTCATCCAGAAGTACCGTGGCCGCGCCCTGCTGGTCGCCACCGGCAGCTGCGCGATCAACTGCCGCTACTGCTTCCGCCGCCACTTCGACTATGGCGCGGAAAACGCCGCCAAGGGCGGCTGGCAGGAGGCCGTAGCCGCCATCGCCGCTGACCCGGACATTGACGAAGTGATCCTGTCCGGCGGTGACCCGCTGTCACTGGCCACGCACAAGCTGGTGGAGCTGACCGACGCCCTGCGCGCGATTCCGCATCTCCGCCGCCTGCGCATCCATACCCGGCTGCCGATCGTGCTGCCGGAGCGCGTGGACGAGGAGCTGCTGGCCTGGCTGGGCAGCCTGCCGTGGCCGCTGGCGATCGTGGTCCATGCCAACCATGCCAACGAATTTGACGCCAGCGTGGACGCGGCAATGGGCCGCCTGCGCGGCGTCGGCGCCCAGCTGCTGAATCAGGCCGTCCTGCTGCGCGGGGTCAACGACAGCGTGCAGGCCCTGCAGGACCTGAGCGAGCGCAGCTTCGCCGCCGGCGTGCTGCCCTACTACCTGCACCAGCTGGACCGGGTCGAGGGCGTGGCCCACTTCGAAGTGGACGACAGCCAGGCCAAGGCGCTGATTGCCGGCCTGACCGCGCGCCTGTCCGGCTATCTGATCCCGAAGCTGGTGCGCGAACTGCCCGGCGACCCGAGCAAGCGCCCGGTGTAACAAAAAAGGGGACGGAGGGAATTAAGTCGCAAATGCACAAGCGACTTAATTCCCTCCGTCCCCTTTTTTTGCCGGCTACAGACCCGACTCGATCATCCGTACCACTTCAGTGGCGGTCACCGGATGGCTCAGCCAATAACCCTGGCCCAGATCGCAACCGCGCTGCGCCAACAGCTCGAACTGCGCCTGCTGTTCGATGCCTTCGGCCACCACCGTGATGCCCAGCGCGTGGGCCATTGCGATGATCGCCGTGGTCAGGGCCAGGTCGTCGGGATCACGCTGCATGTCCGCAACAAAGCTCTTGTCGATCTTCACGCCGTCCACGGGCACCTGGCGCAGATGACTGAGCCCGGAGAAGCCGGTACCGAAATCGTCCAGCCAGACCTTCACGCCGGTGCGGTGCAGCTTGTCCAGCAGCTGCGCGGCAACCATCTCGTCGCCGATCACGGCGGTTTCGGTCAGCTCCAGGTGCAGGCGCGACGCCGGCAGCCCGGACTCATGCAGGCATTGTGCGACCAGTGCCGGCAGTTCGCCGCCACGCAGCTGCCGCGGTGACACGTTGACCGACACGAACAGATCATCGCCGGCCGCCCCACGTGGCCACTGCGCGGCCTCCATGCAGGCCGCACGCAGCACCTTCGGGCCGATGATCTCGATCAGCCCGCTCTGCTCGGCCACTTCGATGAACACCGACGGCGGAATCGTGCCCAGGGTGGGGTGCTGCCAGCGCAACAGCACTTCGACGCCGATCATGCGGCGGTCACGCATGCGGAAGATCGGTTGGTAGGCAAGACGCAGCTCGCCACGCTCCCAGGCCCCGCGCAGCTCCTGTTCCATGTGCACGCGGCGCTCGACCGCATGGTCCATCGCCCGGCTGTAGTAGCGGTAGCAGTTCTTGCCGGCCATCTTCGCCTGGTACATGGCGATGTCGCCGTTCTTCAGCAGCGTGGTCGCATCGGCAGCATCGTCCGGGAACAGGGTCACGCCGATCGAGGTGCCAAGGAACAGTTCCCGGCCCTGCACCACCAGCGGCTTGCCCAGCTCGCGTACCAGCACCTCGGCCAGCAGCCGTGCGTTGGCCGCCACGTCGCCATCTCCGACCAGGATCACGAACTCGTCGCCGCCGAAACGCGCCAGCAGGGCCTCGTCGCCCCCGGCCTCGGTGACCGCGCGCCCGATACGCTGGGCGAACTGCAGCAACGCCTCATCGCCGGCTTCATGGCCGAGGGTATCGTTGACCCGCTTGAAGTCGTCGATGTCGGCAAACAGCAGGCCCAACCGATGATTGGACGCGCGTGCGGCCATCAACCGGTGGTCAAGGGCCTCGCGGAACGCCAGTCGATTGGTCAACCCAGTCAATGCATCGGTATAGGCCATGCGCCGGACCTCGCGGTCGTGGCGGGCGATCGCATCGCGCATGCGGGCGAAGCCGCGCACCAGTTCGCCCACCTCGTCATCGCGCGTGTTCTCGGCCAGCGGCGCCTGGTAGTCACCGGCTTCGATGCGCCGTGCGGCCGCGGCCAGGTCACGGATCGGTGCGACCAGGGTGCGCTGCACATACAGGATCACGGCCACACCGATCACCACCAGCAGACCCAGCATCAGCAGCAGCCAGCCCAGGTGGCGGCTGCCCGCCTGCTGCAGGCGTTCGCCCAGGGTCGCGTTGGCTGCCTGCTCGCGCTGCTGGACCTCATCCAGCGCCATGCCGACGCGGACGCCGCCAATGCGCTGGTTGCCGATCATGATCGGCATCGCGTTGTCGAGCACCTTCGGTGATTCCTGCACCACCAGCGCCTGTGCAGCGGCGGCCCTGGGGGCCAGCGGATCGGCCATGGGCTGGCCGAAACCGGATACTTCGATCGAACCGTCATGCACCAGCCGGCCACGTTCGTCGAACACCAGCACATAGCGCACCACCGGCTGTCGCGCGGTGCCGCGTACCAGCGCACCGACCTGGTCCAGATCGCGGTAGTACAGGGGATTGGCCAGCGAATCGGACAACTCGCGCGCCATCGCTTCGCCACGGCTGCGCACGCTGCGGTCGAACAGTTCATGGATGACACCACCACTGAGGCTGCGCACCTCACCCTGCATGGCCGTCTGGCGCCCCAGCAGCACCGCCAGGATCGCCACCACCACCACCATTGCTCCGCCCATCGCCAGCAGGAACCGGGCCTGCATCCCCGAGCCGAGCCACTTCATTCCACTTCCATCCGCACGCGCGTCAATCCTTGTTTCAATTCATCCAACCGCTGCTGCGCATGCGCATCGACGCGGTGGAAACCGGAAGTGCCAAAAAAACGATGCAACGCTCCCTGCGCCTGTGGATCACTGGCCGCCTGCAGCAGCACTTCCTGCAGGCGATCACGCACCCGCGGCTCGAGGTCGGCGCGGACCATCTCCACCGCACGCGGATAGGGTTCGGTGCGCAGCAGCTCACGGAAGTCGCGGCGGAACGCAGCCGGCACCCGGCGCTCGTCATTCCAGTCCACGCTGCTCACCGCCCCCACATCGACCACGCCCTTGTGCACGAAGGTCGCGATGTTCAGCTCGCTGCGCGCAAACACATAGCCCACGCTGTCCCGCCCTGGCATGTCCCACGTACCCGCCAGGATCTGCGGCGACAACCCTTGCTGCAGCAGGGTCATCACCGGCACCAGGTAGGCACTGGTGGACGCCGTGTTCTGCAGCGCCAGGCGGTGCCCGCGCAGATCCTGCACGCGCTGGATCGGGCTGTCGCTGCGCACGAAGAACACCGTCTGGTACTCGCGCACGCCATTGCGCTCGGTCAGCAGCAGGGGCCGTGCGCCACTGCGCTGGCCCAGCGCCACCGCCGTGCCCGACGTTTCCGTGACCCAGTCGACCCGCCCCCGCCGCAGATAGCTGGCCATCTGCTGTGGATCACGTGCCATCAGGATCCTCCCCTCCTTGATGCCAACGTCATGCATGCGCGCCACCACGTAGTCCAGCAATGGCTGCAGCTGCTCGTAGTGCGCCTTGGGATCATCGCTGATCCGGCCCAGCACCAGCACCGGGTCCGGTGCCGCACGCACCGTCCCGGCCAGCAGGACCATGGCCAGGCTCAGCAGTCCCCCCTGCATTGCCTTTCGCAGACCCGACACAGGCATCATCCCCCCTGGGTATCCGGACAGACTACCCGAAAAAATGAGAACGTCGTCAGCTGTCCTTGTTGCCCGCCTGGGCCAGCCGCGCCATGCGCTGGGTGTCGGCAAGGATGCCGCGCAGCAGGCGCACTTCCTGCTCGCTGGGCTCGCTGCGCAGGAACAGGCGGCGCAGCTTGCGCATCGCCGACTCCGGGGCGCGGCCCTTGTGGAAATCAATCTCGTCCAGCGTGTCGCCAAGCTGGGCGAAGAAGCTCTCCATCTGCTCGTGGCTGGCCGCCTGCTCGCGGAAGCCCGGCTCGGCGTCGGCCGCCGGCTGCGCACCCAGCAGCTGCATGCGCGTTTCATAGGCCAGCACCTGCACCGCGGCAGCCAGGTTGAGCGAGCTGAACTCCGGGTCGGACGGGATGTGCACCGCTGCATGGCAGAGCTGCAGTTCCTCGTTGGTCAGGCCGGTGCGCTCACGGCCGAACACCAGCGCCACCTCGGCGCCCTCGCCGGCCTTGGCCACCGCACGGGCAGCGGCATCGGCCGGCAGGTACTCCTCCAGCTGGACGCGGCGGGCACGGGCGGTGCAGCCCAGCACCAGACGGCAGTCAGCCACGGCCTCGGCCAGGGTGGCCACCACCGGGGCGTCCCCCAGCACGTCTTCGGCACCGGCCGAGCGGCGGAAGGCCTCCTCATCCAGCGGCTTTTCGGGGGCAACCAGCACCAGGCGGGCCAGGCCCATGGTCTTCAGGGCGCGGGCGGCAGCGCCCATGTTGCCGGGGTGCTGGGTACCGACCAGGACGAATCGGAGGCGGGTGGCGGCAGGAAACTGGGACATGAACAGGGAAAAGGTCGAGCTGGACGATGACCAATGGTAAACTGTGCGGCCGGCCACTGCGCCGGACCCGCTCTTTTCCCCCGCCAGTCCATCTCTTCTGCCTTTCCGGGAGCCCACGCCATGCAGAAACCCGCCGTAACCGTCATGGTCAAGGCCGCCCGCCTCGCCGGCAACGTCCTGTTGCGCAACATCAACAAGCTCGAGGCACTGAACGTGGTGCAGAAGGGCCGGATGGACTACGCCAGCGAAGTGGATGCGGACGCGGAAAAGGTCATCGTCAAGGAACTCAAGCGCGCTTACCCGGACTACGGCATCTTCGGCGAAGAAGGTGGCGTGCAGGGCGAACGCCGCCAGATGTGGGTCATCGACCCGCTGGACGGCACCAGCAACTACCTGCGCGGCGTGCCGCATTACTGCGTGTCGATCGCCCTGGTCGAGAATGGCGAGCCGACCGATGCGGTCATCTTCGACCCGCTGCGCAATGAACTGTTCACTGCCAGCCGTGGCGCCGGCGCCGTGCTGAACGACCGCCGCATCCGCGTGGCCGACCGCAAGGATCTGGAAGGCACGATGATCCACACCGGCTTCGCCCCGCGCGAACGCAGCCGCGCCAGCGCTCAGCTGAAGTCGGTCGACACCCTGCTGGTCCAGGCCGAGGACATCCGCCGCACCGGTTCGGCCGCGCTGGACCTGGCCTACGTGGCCTGTGGCCGCGCTGATGCCTACTTCGAAGCCGGCGTGAAGGCATGGGACATCGCTGCCGGCCTGCTGCTGGTCCGCGAGGCGGGCGGCAAGGTCTGCGACTTCAAGGGCGCGACCCTGGGCCGGATGGACAACCGTGGCCCGGAGACCCACCAGATCGTGGCCGGCAACCTGAAGGTGGCCGAATCGCTGCAGAAGGTGCTGGTCAACACTGGCTACGCGGCGGAGTTCGACGCGAAGTTCTGAGGTTCCGTGTAAAGCGGTTCATGGAGACGGCACCTGCGAAGGTGCCGTTTTCGTTTGCGCGCACGGCGATTTGTTTCCGCGACAGCGGAGGGGTGTCACTTTCTTTGCGCGCAAAGAAAGTAACCAAAGAAACGCTCCGCCGGGGCGCGAGCCGATGCTGTGCATCGGTACCCTGCGCTCCTCGGTCCGTCGAGGGACGGTGCGGGAACTCGCTGCGCTCAGACACCCGCACCTCTTCGCCCTCGCCGGACCTGCGGTGCTCGGCTCGCTCAAGGCGGACCCAAGGTCAAATGCCACAGCTGCACCCAGTAGATCCACGCCATGCGTGGATGCTGTTGCCGTTGATCTTGACCTTCCAGTCCGCCTGGAGCGAGCCGAGCATCGCAGGGGAATCAGGGGCGAAGAGGCGCCGGTGTTTGAGCGCAGCGAGTTCGGCGCCGTCCCCTGATTCGCCGAGAAGCGCAGGGAACCGTCGCGTAGCGACGGCTCGCGCCCTGGCGGCGTGTTTCTTTGGTTACTTTCTTTGCACGAGCAAAGAAAGTGACACCCCTTCGCGGGCGCGGAAATGACTCTCGCCGCGTCCTACCCGGCGCCACCAATGCGTGCGCGCGCAAACAAAAACGCCCGGCGCGAGGCCAGGCGTTCCTGCACTACCGTGGAAGTACGGAGGCTTACGCCGCCGTCGACGCCCGCAGCGCGGCGATGCGCTCTTCCAGCGGCGGGTGGCTCATGAACAGCTTCTTCGCCGTCGAACCGGCAATACCGAACGCCGCGATCTGGGTCGGCAGCGTGCTCTGGCCGTGGTTGAGCTGCAGGCGCTCCAGCGCGGCGATCATCTTCTGGCGGCCGGCCAGCGAGGCACCGCCGGCGTCGGCGCGGAACTCGCGGTGGCGCGAGAACCACATCGAGATCATCGTCGCGAACAGGCCGAACACCATCTCCAGCACGAACACGATGATGTAGTAGGCGAAGCCGCGGCCGCCGCCTTCGCGGTTGCCCGACAGCGCGCTGTCGATGATGCCGCCGACCACGCGGGCCAGCACGATGACGAAGGTGTTCAGCACACCCTGCAGCAGGGCCATGGTGATCATGTCACCGTTGGCGACGTGGGCGATCTCGTGGCCCAGCACCGCTTCGGCCTCGTCTTCGCTCATGTTGTGCAGCAGGCCGGTGGACACCGCGACCAGCGCATTGTTGCGGTTGGCACCGGTGGCGAAGGCATTGATCTCCGGGCCTTCATACACGGCCACTTCGGGCATGCCGATGCCGGCCGCCTTGGCCTGGCGCTCGACGGTGGCCAGCAGCCAGCGCTCGGTCTGGTTGCGCGGCTCGGTGATCACCACCGCGCCGGTGGAGCGCTTGGCCATCCACTTGGACAGCAGCAGCGAGATGAAGGAACCACCGAAGCCGAAGATGCCGGCCATGACCAGCAGGCCGCTCATCGAGCGCGAGTCCACGCCCAGGAGGGACATCACGATGCTGGCCAGGATCAGCACCGCAAGGTTGGTCGCTAGAAAGAGGGCAATACGGGTGAACATGGGAAATTCCGGCTCGGAAGGGGTCGATATCGATCAATTTGCGGTGCGGTCAGCTTGAATTCAAGCGCCAACCTGACCGACGATTCAGCCAGCATGACCTCCCCTATTCCCACCGGCCGTTTCGCACCCTCGCCGACCGGCCTGCTCCACCCCGGATCCCTGCTCGCCGCCTTCGGCAGCTGGTTGCTCGCCCGCCACCACGGCGGCCTGTGGCGGCTGCGCGTCGAAGACGTCGACCCGCCGCGCACCGTGCCCGGTGCAGCGGATGCGCAACTCCAGGCACTGTCGGCGTTCGGCCTGGCCCACGATGGCCCGGTGCTCTGGCAGAGCACGCGCGGCGAGGCCTACCAGGCCGCGCTGGAAGTACTGCTCGCCAGCGACCAGGCCTTTGTCTGCCACTGCAGCCGCAGCGACCTGGCCGCCAGTGGCGGCATCCATCATCGCTGCGTCGCCCGGCAACCACGACCGGACCCCGCCGTCCGCTTCCGCGTGCCGCCCGGCAGCCTCGTGCACTTCGACGATGGCCTGCGCGGCCCGCAGCAGCAGGACGTGCATGCCGAGGTCGGCGACTTCGTGCTGCGCCGTGCGGACGGCTGCTGGGCCTACCAGCTGGCGGTGGTGGTCGATGACGCCGCGCAGGGAGTGACCGAAGTGGTGCGCGGTGCCGACCTGCTCGACTCCACCGCGCGGCAGATCCTGCTGCAGCAGGCATTGGGCCTGGCGGTGCCGCGCCACTGGCACCTGCCGCTGCTGCTGGATGCGCCGGGCCACAAACTGTCCAAGTCACTGGCGGCGCTGCCGGTGGACAGCGCACGCCCGCTGCCGGTGCTTCGCCAGCTCTGGCAGCTGCTCGGTCAAGCCCCTGAGGCGCTGGCGCAGGCACGCGATCTGGACGCGCTGCTGGCCGCCGCTCGACAGGCCTTCGACCCGGCGCGGCTGCCGCGTGCCGACATCCTGTTGCCCGCCGGCGCACTTTCCGCGCCGATGTTGCAGAATCCCCCTTCCCCCACCTGATACCCGGACAGCATTCCATGACATCTCGCGTCGCACTGGTCACCGGCGGAACCGGCGGCATCGGTACCGCCATCTGCCAACGCCTGGCCGACCAGGGCCACCGGGTCGCCACCAACTACCGCGACGAGGCCAAGGCCCGCGCCTGGCAGCAGGCGATGACCGAACGCGGCTACAGCGTGTCGATCTTCCCGGGCGATGTCTCCGATCCGGACAGCGCCGAAGCGCTGGTGCGCGCGGTCGAGGCCGAACTGGGCCCGGTCGAGATCCTGGTCAACAACGCCGGCATCACCCGCGACACCACCTTCCACCGCATGCGCGCGGACCAGTGGCACGATGTGATCAACACCAACCTCAATTCGGTGTTCAACGTCACCCGTCCGGTCATCGAGGGCATGCGCCGCCGCGGCTGGGGCCGGGTCATCCAGATCAGCTCGATCAACGGCCTGAAGGGCCAGTACGGCCAGGCCAACTACGCGGCGGCCAAGGCCGGCATGCACGGCTTCACCATCTCGCTGGCCCGCGAGAACGCCGGCTTCGGCATCACCGTCAACACCATTTCGCCCGGCTACGTCGCTACCGACATGGTGATGGCGGTGCCGGAGGAGGTGCGTGCCAAGATCATCGCCGACATCCCCACCGGACGCCTCGGCAAGCCGGAGGAAATCGCGTACGGCGTCTCGTTCCTGGTCGCCGACGAAGCCTCGTGGATCACCGGTAGCAACCTGGACATCAACGGCGGCCACCATATGGGTTGGTAGGCCGCGCAGCGGGCCCTCGCGGCGAACGCCGCCGGCCCCTGCCGATGGTCATGCTGCGCAACACGCAAACCCTTGTTGCGCAACATGATCGCCGCCGAAAGCCAAGCCTGGCGGGGGCTGAGGCGGTTGCAACGGCTGCTGCACTGCGCCATGCTGCGCGTCTACTGTGACGAGTACCGCTTCATGGCTGCGACCCGCATCATCAAGAAGTATCCGAACCGCCGTCTCTACGACACCGAGATCTCCAGCTACATCACCATCGAGGACGTGCGGCAGCTGATCCTGGACGGTGAAGACTTCGAAGTCCGCGACGCCAAGAGCGGCGACGACCTCACGCGATCGGTCCTGCTGCAGATCATCGCCGACCAGGAACAGGACGGCGAACCGATGCTGTCCACCCAGCTGCTGAGCCAGCTGATCCGCTTCTACGGCGACTCCCTGCAGGGCTTCATGGGCAATTACCTGGAGCGCAGCATGCAGGTCTTCCTCGACCAGCAGCAGCAATTCCGCCAGCAGATGGGCAACCTGCTGGGCCAGACCCCGTGGGCGATGATGAACCAGCTGACCGAGCGCAACCTGGAGCTGTGGCAGGAATTCCAGCGCAACATGGGCACTGGCTTCGGTGGCCCGCGTCCGGGCGGCACCGGAACCGGAACCGGCGCAGGTACCGGCAACAAGCCGAACGAACCCGGCACCGGCACCGGCGGCAAGACCCGCCGCTGAGCTGCTGCAAGGGCTGATACGAAAACGGCGCGCCACTGGCGCGCCGTTTTGTTTGGCATCGCGCCAACCGTAAGTCAGCGTTTCGCCTTGCACCCCGTGCATACGCGCTCGACCTTGTAGCCCTTCGCCTTCAGCTTCTCGACCACGCCATCACTGCCCAGCAGGTGCAGCGTGCCGACCACCACCAGCGTACCGCCCTGCCCGGCCTGCAGGTACGGCAGCAGTTTCGGCACCCAGGCGTCATTGCGGCCGGTGTTGATGCGCTGATACAGCTGCGGATACTGCTGGCGCATTTCCGCCGCCATCCGGGTCCACAGCACGCGCTCGTCACCGCGGCGCCAGGCGTCGTGCAGCTGGCGTGCCTGCTCGTCGGCCTTGCCGGCCTGGTCCAGCGCTTCGGCCAGCATCTGCCGCTGTTCCTGCAGCGTCATTCCGTCAAGCATGCCGATCTGGGTGTCGATGTCTTCCAGTCCCGCGGTCTTGCGCCCGGTCTTCTGCGCACGCTCCATGAAGTGACGGTCCAGGCCCAGTGCCGGGTCCAGGCCCAGCTTCTGCATCTGCCCGACCGAAATGCTCAGGCCGACAAACCACGGCTTCATCCCCTGCATCTGCGCCAGCGGCAGCTTGTTTTCGGTGGCGAACACCTGCAGCTTCTGCCAGGTCGCAGCATCAAGATCGCGCTTGAGCTCGCTGCCATCGGTGCGGACCGCCGCCTGCACCATGCGGCTGGCCAACTGTGGTGACTGCATGTCTTCCGGCGACAGTTCGAACACGACCCGCTGCGAGGCCTCGAACGCCTGTTCGACATCGGGCGACAACGGGTAATCCTGCGGCTTCAGCAGGTGGAAGGAACCGAGCAGGTAGAGGCGCGAATCGCCCGGGCCGGTCACTTTCCACAGCAACGGCACCGGCGGCTTGGCCACCGCTGCGCCAGCGGTATCGGCTTGCACGGTACGCGCTGCAACCAGCGGTGCCAGCGCACAGGCCGCCAACAGAACGGTGGCACGCAACAGGGATCTGATCGGCATATCAGCCTTCTCCTTCAGGCAGGTGGTAGGCCTTCTCGCCCGCTTCCACGCGCAGGTCCAACCGGTTTTCCGGTGGCGCCAGCGGACAGGTCGCGTAGGCGGTGAATGCACACGGCGGGTTGTAGGCATGGTTGAAATCGATGCGCACGGTGCCATCGGCAGCGGGTGCATCGGTATCCAGATAGCGACCGGCCGGATAGCTGCCGCGGCCACTGGTGCGATCGGCAAAGATCAGGAACAGCGGCTGCCCCGGCGCACCGATCGCCTCCAGCCGCCAGCTGCGGCCATCACGCTGGAACTCGACCGCGCCGGCATTGGGCATTTCGGTGGTCAGGCCGGTGATGTCGACGATGGGCAGGGTCTTGCCCGGCGGGTGCGCGATGAAGCGCGCCTGCACCTGCCAGTCCGGACCACCCGGCCAGTACTCCAGGCCACCGAAATCGCGACGTGCCGGCGCATCGGCATGCTTGACCCGCAGCGCATCACGCGGACCACGGCGGATGATGCTCAGCTGGCCCTTGCCGCCATCGAAGGCGAGCAGCGTCGGCTGCGGATCCTTGTCGGTGTCGACACGGATGCGGCCGCGTACCGGTTGCCCGTCGTGGCTGACGTCAACGCCGGCCTCAGGTGTAAACCACCACTGCGTCCCTTCGCGGCGCAGCAGGCCCAGCTTGTCCGGCCCAACCGCGAGGCGGATGCCATTGGTCGCGCCGCTGCCGACGAAGTGCGATTTGTTCTGCAGCCAGTGCAGGCCGACCAGCGCCGTCCAGCCATCCGGCCGGGTCAGGTCCTGGTAGCGCGCTACACGCCATTGCTGCTGCCCGGCCGCGTAGGCAGGATCTTCAGCGGCCGTCGGCGCCGGCGGTGTTGCCGGGCTGCAGGCGGCCAACACCACGGCGGCCAGCAGGCCCGCCATTCCCCGATAACGCATCGATGCTCCCCTCAACGTCCGCGCAGGAACCAGCGGTCGATCTCCGCCAGCGAAAAACGGGCCCAGGTCGGCCGGCCGTGGTTGCACTGGCCGGACCGCTCGGTGATTTCCATGTCGCGCAGCAGCGCGTTCATTTCCGGCACGGTCAGCCGCCGGTTGGCGCGCACCGCGCCATGGCAGGCCATGGTCGACAGCAGCTCATCGCGAGCACTGGCCACGCGCCGGCTCTGGCCGTGTTCGCGCAGGTCGGTCAGCACGTCGCGCAGCAGCCCTTCCGGTTCGGCATGCGCCAGCAGCGCTGGAATGCTGCGCACATGCAGCGATCCCGGGCCGGCACGGGTCACCTCGAAGCCGAGTGCGGCCAGCGTTTCGGCTTCGCTTTCAGCGGTATCCGCTTCGCGCTCGCCGACCGCCAGCGTGATCGGCACCAGCAACGGCTGCGACTGCAGGCCGATGCCATCGTGTGCGTTCTTCAGGCGCTCGTAGCCGATGCGCTCGTGCGCCGCATGCATGTCGACCACGATCAGGCCTTCTGCATTCTCGGCCAGGATGTAGATGCCGTGCAGCTGCGCGATGGCGTAGCCCAGCGGCGGTACGCCTGCGTCGGCACTGGTGACCGGCAGCCCATTCTCGGTGGGCATCGGTGGCAGTGCCGCTGCACGCTCGGCACCGGCCGGCGTGGCATACAGCGCGGCATAGGCCGCCGGTGCATCGGCCACCTGCAGGCCCAGTGGCTGCTGCGGTCGCCACCCGGAGAATCCACCGCCCCCGCCCGAGCCGGCACCGGGTGCCGGACCGCGCACCAGCCCGAAACCAGAGGCGCCCGCGCTCGATGCCATCGGAGCCATGGCCGCATCGACCGGATGCGCGGGGCCGGCACCGATGTCCTGCGCCGACATGCCGGCACGGGTGTCGGCCAGCGCATCCTTCAGGGTGCGGTAGACGAAATCATGGACCAGTCGCGAGTCGCGGAAGCGCACCTCGTGCTTGGCCGGATGCACGTTGACGTCGACGCGGGTCGGGTCAAGTTCCAGGAACAGCACGTAGGCCGGTTGGCGGCCGTGATACAGCACATCGCCATAGGCCATCTTCACGGCGTGGGCGACGCTGCGGTCGCGCACCGAGCGACCGTTGACGTACAGGTACTGCTGGTCGGCACTGGCCCGCGAATAATGCGGCTGCGCGATCCAGCCGTGCAGCCGCAGGCCGGCACCGCTGTGATCCACACGCACGGCCTGGTTGGCGAAATCCTCGCCCAGTGTTTCGGCCAGGCGCGCATCGGAATACAGATCGCCCGGCTTGTAGCGGCGCGAGGCCTTGCCGTTGTGCGACACGCGCAGTTCGACATCCGGCCGCGCCAGCGCCAGTGAACGCAGCCATTCTTCGATATGGCCCAGTTCGGTGCGTTCTGCGCGCAGGAACTTGCGCCGCGCCGGCACGTTGTAGAACAGCTCGCGCACTTCCACCGTGGTGCCGGGCGCATGCGCGCGCGGGGTCACTTCGCCGATCTTGCCGCCTTCGATCTGCAGTGCCGAACCATGTTCGTCATGTGCGCGGCGCGAGGACAGGGTGAAGCGGCTGACCGATGCGATCGAGGGCAGCGCCTCACCACGGAAGCCGAGCGTGGCCACCGATTCAAGATCGTCCAGATCGGCGATCTTGCTGGTGGCGTGGCGTGAGACCGCCAGTGGCAACTGTTCCGGTGCGATGCCACTGCCGTTGTCACGGATGCGGATCAGGCGGACACCGCCCTCCTCAAGGTCGATATCGACGCGGCTGGCGCCGGCGTCGATCGCGTTCTCGACCAGTTCCTTGACCACCGACGCAGGACGTTCGACCACTTCGCCTGCAGCGATCTGGTTGATCAGGATCTCCGGCAACGGCCGGATCGGGCGCGGATGGGTAGCAGACGTCATGCGGGGATGATAACGGAGCGGCCGAGGGTAGAGTCGAGCCATGCTCGACTGACGGGCTACCGGGAAGGCCCAGTCGAGCGCCGCTCGGCTCTACAGAAAGCAATAACCCGCCTTCGGCGGGTTATTTGCTGCCGCCGGCCATGGTGCCGGCTGCGTCGATCTCGGCCTGGGCGCGGGCCGCGTACAGCGTGCCCGGGGGCGGCTGGCGGCTGAAGAAGGTGTGCACACCATCCAGCACGGCCCCGGCGATCTTGCGCTGGTAGGCCGGATCGATCAGGCGGCGCTCTTCATCCGGATTGGAGATGAACGCGGTCTCCACCAGCATCGCCGGCATGTCCGAAGTGCGCAGCACTGCGAAGTTGGCGCGCTCGATGTTCGGCTTGTGGTTGTTGCCGATCCGCTTCAGGCCGCCCAGCACATGACCGGCCGCGTCCTCGGATGCCTTCATGTAGCCGCTCTGGGCCAGGTCCAGCAGCACGTTGGCGAGCGTGCCTTCGGTCTGCTGCAGGCGCACGCCACCGACCAGGTCGGCCGCGTTTTCCTTGTCTGCCAGCCAACGGGCGCGCTGCGAAGAGGCGCCCTTGGTCGACAGCACGTACACCGACGAACCGGTGGCCGAACGGTTTTCCGCCGCGTCGGCATGGATCGAAATGAAGATGTCGGCCTTGTTCGCACGCGCCTTCTGCGCACGCATCGGCAGCGGGATGAACACATCGCTGTCGCGGGTCAGGTAAGCCTTCAGGCCCGGCGTCGCGTTGACCTGGCGGGCCAGCTCACGCGCCACGGCCAGGGTCACATCCTTCTCGCGCTTGCCGGTCGGGCCGATCGCACCAGGGTCCTGGCCGCCGTGGCCCGGATCGATGGCCACCACCAGGTGGCGCATGCCGGCCTGCATGCGGATGCGCGAGGCATCGCTGGGCATGGCCGGACGCGGTGGCACCACCGTCGCCGGAACCGGTGCAGGCGCTGTGGCCGGCGGCGTGGTTACCACGGCGGCGGTACGCTGGCCGGCAAGGATCGCAGCCGGCGATGCGGACGGCGTGCTGCTGGCAGCCGTACCCGCTGCCGCGACCTGGGCTGGAGCGGTGGACGGCGCCGGGGTCGGCGTGGCCGGTGTGGCAGCGGCGGCGCTGGCCTGCTGCTGTACCTGCGCGGTCAACAGTGCGGTGGCGCGCGCGGCGTCGTTGCGCGACTGCGCGCTCTCGGCCGGCGTCGGTGCGGGCGTGCTGGCAGGGACCTGCGGCTGTACCGCCGGCGTCGCCGCAGGACGACTGGCGGCCACGGCAGGACCATCGCCCGGCCATTCGATCACCAGCTTGGATTCATTGCCCTCGCGCTGCATCTGCGGGCGGAACGGCGCCACCGATTCAGCGAGGTCGAAAACGACACGGAAAGTGCCCGGCACCGGCTGTCCGGTACGCACCGCCGTAACCACGCCCTGCGCGGCCGGCATCTTCAGGTTGCGTATGGCGCTGGAATCCGGGAAATCGACCACCAGGCGGTTCGGACCGGCCAACGACAGGGTCTTGTAACCGCCACTGCCGACCAGCGAGATCTCGGCACGGGTGCCGGTAGCGCCGGTATTCAGCAGGACCTGGCGGACTTCGCCGGCCCACGCACTGACGCTCGCCAGACCCAGTCCGACGGCGGCACAGATGGTAATGAGACGGTTCCCCGGGCGCATGGCTCAGGATTCAATCACCGCGCTGAACGGAATGCAACACCTTTTTCCTTAATAATCCGTAACCTGCCGGTGTTTGTTCTCGTCAGCCGACAGAAATGGCCTGCAAGTCGCCCCCTTGGGGTAGCCGTTCCAGCCATTCATGTCCGATGTCGCTGGCCCCAGTGAGACGGGCGCGACGCCCCTGCCCCTCGATCTCCAGCGCCACCACCAGGTCGGTCGGTGGCAGCGCGCCGGCGCCTCGTTCCGGCCATTCGACCAGCCACAACACCGCACTGCCTTCGTCCAGGCCGAGGAAATCGAGCTCTCCGGCCTGGCCGATCCGGTACAGGTCCAGATGCCACGCCTCGCCACCGCTGGCCAGTGGATAGCGCTCGACAAGGGTATAGGTCGGGCTGCGGATCGCGCCCTGCACGCCCAGCGCGCGCAGCAGCGCGCGGGCCGTGGTGGACTTGCCGGCGCCCAGGTCGCCGCGCAGTTCGACCAGCGCCTGCGGTGGTCGGGTGGCGGCCAGCCACTGCCCGAGCTGTTCGGTGGCATCGCTGTCGGCAAGAAAGAAGTCGGTCATGAAGAGAGGTCCGGGTTGGCCAGTCGCCGCAGCGGCGCCAGCAGGTCAGTGGGAAGCAGGCCACGCGCGCCGTCGGCGGCCGCAGCATCGCCGGCGAGCGCGTGCAGCAACGCGCCAGCCGCAGCGGCGTCGAAGGCGGTCAGGCCCTGAGCACGCAGGCTGGCGATGATGCCGGTGAGCAGGTCGCCCATGCCCCCCACGGCCATGCCGGGATTGCCCGCAGCAATCAGCCGTGGCGTCTGCGCGGGTGCCGCCACGATGCTGCCCGCGCCCTTCAGCACCACCACGGCGTGGAAGCGCTCGGCCAATGCCTGTGCACTGCCATAGCGATCAGCCTGGATGTCAGCGGTGCTGCACCCGAGCAGGCGCGCGGCCTCGCCCGGGTGTGGCGTGAGGATCGCGTGCGGCAGTGCGCGCGGATCCTTCGCCAGCAGATTCAGTGCATCGGCATCAACCACCAGCGGCTTGTCACACGCCAGCACCCGTGCAAAGAGTGCGCGCGCCCACTCGTCCTGGCCCAGCCCGGGGCCGATCGCCACCACTCCGGCCCTGTCCAGCAGCGCCGGCAGCGCGTCACCATCTTCCAGCGCGTGGGCCATGGCCTCGGGCAGGCGCGCCAGCAAGGGGCCGACGTGATCGCGACGGGTGCCAACGCTGAGCAGGCCCGCGCCAGCACGCAGCGCCGCCTCGGCAGCCATCACGACCGCGCCGCCACTGCCGTGGTTTCCACCGATGCAGAGAACGTGGCCCGATTCTCCCTTGTGGGTATTGGCGCGTCGCGGTGGCAGCAGCACCGGCAAGCGGTCGCCCGTCCAGCGCTGCGCGCTGGCGTGGATACCGTCCCAGGCCTGATCAGGCAGTTCAAGTGGCGCCAGCCGACGCTGGCCCACCTGTTCCAGGGCATCACCGGTGTACAGGCCGCGGTGACACGCGATGAACTGCAACGTGACAGTGGCCTTCACCGCCACGCCGGGCACACAACCGCTGTCGGCATCAACGCCACTCGGCACATCCATCGCCAGCACCGGCCGTTGCGCCGCATTGAGGGCCTCGATCAGCGACTGGGCCATGCCGGCTGGCGCCCGGTCCAGGCCAAGCCCGAACAGTGCGTCTACATAGACCTCAGCAGCCGGCAACTGACCGTCGAACGCAACGATGCAGCCGCCTGCCGCGGCAAATTCCGCTGCAGCCTGCGCCGCCAGCGCCGTGGCGGGCGCCGTGCCGGGCAGCGTGACCACCTGTACCTGCCGCCCTGACCGCACGGCATGGCGGGCCAGCACGTAACCGTCGCCACCGTTGTTGCCGGCACCGGCCAGCACGCATAGCTGGAGGGCTTCCGGCCACTGCTGCAGGAGGCACTGCCAGCCGGCCAGACCGGCCTGGGCCATCAGGCTCCAGCCACCATCACCGGCCAGCGCCCATGCGCGTCCATCGAGCGCGCGCGCTGCTGCGGTATCGAACAGAAGGGAAAGATCGGGCATGCAGGGATTTTATACTGGTGCGCATGTCCCCCGTCCCCGCCCCCGTCGATCCGGCCCAGGCCGTGCAGCGCATCCGCGAACTGGCCCGTGCGCATGGCTTCCAGCGCTGCGGCATCGCCGGCATCGAGCTGGGCGAGGATGAGGCGCATCTGGCCGACTGGCTGGGCCAGGGCCTGTACGGCACGATGGACTGGATGGCGCGCCACGGCACGCTGCGTGCGCGGCCGGCCGAACTGCTGCCCGGCACCGTGCGGGTGATCTCGGTGGGCATGGACTACAGCCACAAGGACGACACCGAAGCCTGGGCGACCTTGGCCGATCCCGGCCGTGCCTACGTGGCCCGTTACGCGCTGGGCCGCGACTACCACAAGCTGATGCGCAACCGCCTGCAGAAGCTCGCCATGCAGATCAACGATGAGGTGGCGCCGCTGGGCTACCGCGTTTTCGTCGATTCGGCACCGGTGCTGGAACGCGCACTGGCGCGCAACGCCGGGCTCGGCTGGATCGGCAAGCACACCTGCCTGATCGACCGTCACGGCGGTTCCTGGTTCTTCATCGGCGAGATCTATATCGACATCCCCCTGCCGATCGACGCGCCGGCCACTGCCCACTGCGGTACCTGCACGCGCTGCATCGATGTCTGCCCCACCCAGGCCATCATCGGCCCGCAGCGGCTGGACGCGCGGCGCTGCATTTCCTACCTGACCATCGAGCACGACGGTCCCATTCCCGAAGACATGCGGCCGCTGATGGGCAACCGCATCTACGGCTGCGACGACTGCCAGCTGGTCTGCCCCTGGAACAAATTCGCCAAGCGCACCGACGAAGCCGATTTCCGCGCGCGCAACAATCTCGATATCGCGCGCCTGGACCAGTTGTTCGCCTGGGATGAAACCGAGTTCCTGCGCCGTACCGAAGGCAGCCCGATCCGGCGCAGCGGCCATGAACGCTGGCTGCGCAACATCGCGGTGGCGCTGGGCAACGCGCCGACCACGGCAGAGACGCTGGCCGCGCTGCATACCCGCGTCGATGATCCCTCGCCGCTGGTGCGTGCACACGTGCAGTGGGCGCTGGGCCAGCACGCGGTGCGCTGACGTGCGATCCTGAGCCCCCGTTCCGCCCGCAGCACGCCGTTCCCATGCAGCCACGCAACAACGACATCCTCACCCCCAGCCAGCTCAACACCCTGGCCCGCGACCTGCTGGAAGGCAGCTTCCCGGCGATCTGGGTCGAGGCCGAGCTGGGCAGCGTGGCGCGCCCTTCCTCCGGGCACCTGTATTTCACCCTGAAGGACGCACGTGCGCAGCTGCGCGCAGCGATGTTCCGGATGAAGGCGCAGTACCTGAAGTTCGTGCCGCGCGAAGGCATGCGCGTGCTGGTGCGCGGCAAGGTGACCCTGTACGACGCCCGTGGCGAGTACCAGATGGTGCTGGACCACATGGAAGAAGCCGGCGAAGGCGCGCTGCGCCGCGCCTTCGAGGAGCTGAAGGCACGCCTGGAGGCCGAGGGCCTGTTCGACCCGGCACGCAAGCGGCCGATGCCCGCACACGTGCAGCGCCTGGCAGTGATCACCTCGCCGACCGGCGCCGCCGTGCGCGACGTACTGAGCGTGCTTGAGCGCCGTTTCCCGCTGCTGGAAGTGGACCTGCTGCCGACCCTGGTGCAGGGCAGCAGCGCCGCTGCACAGATCACCCGCCTGCTGCAGGCCGCCGACGCCAGTGGCCGCTACGACGTGATCCTGCTGACCCGCGGTGGCGGTTCACTGGAAGACCTGTGGGCGTTCAACGATGAAGCGCTGGCCCGCGCCATCGCCGCCAGCAACACGCCAGTGGTCTCGGCGGTCGGCCACGAAACCGACTTCAGCCTCAGCGACTTCGCCGCCGACCTGCGCGCACCGACGCCTTCGGTGGCGGCCGAACTGCTGGTACCGGACCAGCGCGAACTGGCGTTGCGCCTGCGCCGGACTGCGGCGCGCATGGTGCAGCTGCAACGGCATGCGATGCAGCAGGTGATGCAGCGCGCCGATCGTGCCCTGCTGCGCCTGAACGCACAGAGCCCGCAGGCGCGGCTGGACCTGCTGCGCCGCCGCCAGCTCGATCTGGGCCGGCGCCTGCATGCCGCGTTCAACCAGCAGCAGGAGCGCCGCGCCGCGCGCCTGCGCCATGCGGCGGCGGTGCTGCGCGGGCACCATCCGCAACGCCAGCTCGACGCGATGCAGCGCCGCCTGGCTGCCCTGCGCGGGCGGCCGCAGGTGGCCATGCAGCGTCTGCTGGAGCGCGATGCCCTGCGCCTGCGCGGACTGGCGCGTTCGCTGGAAGCGGTCAGCCCGCTGGCGACCGTGGCGCGTGGCTACAGCATCCTGACCCGCAGTGACGATGGCTCGCTGGTACGCCAGGTCGACCAGGTACAGCCCGGTGATGCACTGCAGGCCCGCGTTGGCAACGGCGTGATCGACGTGCAGGTCAAGTAAAGGGTTGTTCGGCAGGGCTGCGCCCTGCACCTGCCGAAGCGTTCAAGCAACAGCAACAGCCGAAGCAACAGCCAAAGCTGGNAGGTCAAGTAAAGGGTTGTTCGGCAGGGCTGCGCCCTGCACCTGCCGAAGCGTTCAAGCAACAGCAACAGCCGAAGCAACAGCCAAAGCTGGTATTCCGTGGGATGGCGGGGCGGTGTGGATGTGCAGGACACGCCGTAAACCCATCCATGGGGGCTCGATGGCGCCATCCATGGCGCCAACGGTCCTGCACATCCACACCGCCCCGCCTCTGACAGATTCCGGAGGCTGTTGGTAGTTGTCGACCTTGGTCGACACGGTAGATCCACGCATGCGTGGATGAAAGCTGTCAGATATCGAATCAATTCGGGGTCAGATCCGTTTTCCGTAGGAAAACGGATCTGACCCCAAGCCATTCCGACAGATCGCGAGAAACTGTCGAAGGCGGGGTGGGTCCGGTTGCGGGAGTGTCCGCGGCATGGATGCCGCGGCCAAGCCCCCATGGACGGGTTTACGGCGTCTCCCGCAACCGGACCCACCCCGCCATCCCACGGAATGCACGCTGTTGCTGTTGCTGCTGCCGGCCAGCGGCCGGCACTACCGCGGGTGCAGGGCTGCAAGCCCTGCCGCCCCCCTACTTTGCCTGCTCGCAGAATTTCTGCCGGTACTCGAGCGCCTTCGGCATCAGTGCCTGCAGGTTCTGGATACGGGTACCCGGATTCGGGTGGGTCGAGGCGAACTCCGGCGGTGACTGGCCACCGCTGGCCTGGCCCATGCGCTGCCACAGCGGTACCGCCTCGCGTGGATCGAAGCACGCTGCCGCGGCCAGCATCAGCCCCACTTCATCCGCCTGCGTCTCGTGGCTGCGCGCATACGGCAACAAGTAACCGTAGCCCATCGCCGACATCATCATCTGTTGCTGCTGTGCATCCATGCCGCTGGCGGCGCCGGCCATCTGCCCGATCTGGGTCAGCTTCTGCTGGGCCATGCGCTGTGCACCATGGCGCAGCAGTGCATGGGCGATCTCGTGGCCCATCACCACCGCCATCGCATCGCGCGTACGCGCCACCGGCACCAGCCCGGTGTAAACGGCCATCTTGCCGCCCGGGAGGCAGAACGCATTGGCCTGCTCGGACGGGATCACATTCACTTCCCACTGGAAATCCCGCGCGAAGTGCGCCGGCTGCACGCCATGCTCCTGTGCCAGCGCGGTCTCCACCACGTCGACCTTGGCGATCAGCCGCTGGGCGATGTCGCGCACGTCGCGCGCGATCGGTGCGTTCGGATCCATCGGCCGTTCCTGCGACAGGATCTGCTGGTAGGCCTGCAACCCCAGCGCCGTCTCCTGGCGCGCGTCCAGGCTGCTGTCGATCATCACCTTCTCACCGGTATAGGGATCGACCGTGCGGTTGGAAAACCAGTAGAACACCGCGTAGCCGGCAGCCAGCAGCAACACCCACCAGCGGATGTTGCCGAACAGGCCGCGCCGTTGCGGGCCTTGCGGCGAGCGGGAGAAGGGATCATTGCGCATCGGGCGGTCTTCCGGCAGGTCCCGCCGGCTGGCGGGCACGGCGCAATCTTAGTGCGCCGATGCCCGCAGCGGGTGAAGCCCGGCGCCGCTCAGATGCCGCGTACCAGGCGGAAGCCGATGCGCGCGTTGGTGGTGTCCGAATCCTGTGACTGCCGCCAGGCGGCACGGGTCTGCTCCGGCGCATTGGCCCAGTTGCCGCCGCGGATCACCCGTGCGCGGCAACCCGGGTTGAACCAGGCGGCACCGTCAGACGGCGCGCGCCGGTAGCTGGCATGCCAGCAATCGGCCACCCACTCGCTGAGGTTGCCCCCCATGTCGTGCAGGCCGAAGGCATTGGCCTGGAAACTCCCTACCGGAGCCGGCCCCCACCAGCCATCGCCATAGCCGATGAAGGCGTTGTGCCAATGCCGGCCCGAAGGAGAAACGTCCTTGCTGCCAGTGAAGTTGCCGCTGCCAGGCGGCGGCGTGCCGGCGTCGCCCCACGGATAGCGGCCGCTGCTGCCGGCGCGCAGTGCATATTCGAATTCGGCCTCACTGGGCAGCCGGTAGCTGCGCCCGGTCTGCTCGGACAGCCACGCCGCGTAGTTCTCGGCATCGCGAATGCTGACGTGCATCACCGGCGAATTGGCCATCGCGCGGCCACCGTCGTAGTCCGAGCGCCAGTCCACGCCGCTGCGGCGGATGAAGTTGCCGCTACGCTCGTCATAGACCACCGAATGGCCCCGCCGGGTCGCGCGCGGGCGCGCATTGGATGCCTTCACGTAGCGTTCGAAATCGCTGACCGTGACCTCGGTGATCGCCATCGCGAAGCCACGATCGAAGCGCACATAGTGCGAAGGGCGCTCGGAATCACTGGATCCCGGTTCGGCATCACCGGCACCCATCTGGAAGCCGCCATGTGGCACCACCACCATCTGCGGCCCGCGCCCGCCATCGCGCATGGCATCGCTGAACACCTGCCCCGGGCGGAAGCTGCCGTAATGGGTAGCCAGGTCGATGCGCTCCCGCAGCTGGCCCACCACCGCGTCGCCCGGCAGCGCGATGCGCAATGCCTCGGCCAGCTTCTCGCGGGCCGGCTTCAGGCCCTGCGGCGTGGCCAGGTCACGCAGACCGTCATCGCGCAGCTGCAGCAATGCCGCCGCACGGATCTGCTCGATGCGCTCGAACGCGTCGGCGATGGTCGGCGACGAATCGCGCACCTTGCTCGCTTCGGCCAACCAGGTGCCGGCGCTGGCGAAATCGCGCGTGCGTGCAGCGTCCTCGGCACGGCGGATCAGCCCGCTTTCGGCTGCGGCCAGTCCCTGCCGTGCGCGGCTGTTGTCCTCATCCAATGCCAGTGCCTCACGGAAGTTGCCGATGGCCCCATCCCCGTCTTCACCGATCCGGTCCGAGCGCAGGTCCTCTTCGCCGGCGCGGTTGTAAGCCACCACACGCTGGGCAAGCTCCACCCGTCCCTGCAGCGCACGCACCTTTTCGTCCTTTGGCGCCAGCGTCAGCAACACCAGCGCCTGGCGGCTGGCCTCGGCCAGCGCCTCACGCTGCTTCAGCGGCCGCACCAGCAGGGCGTCGGCCTGCTGCTGCAGGCGCTGGCGGGCACGTTGCAGGCCCAGCCGGGCCTGGCGGTCATCCGGGTCCTCTTCCTGCACGGCCAGCCACAACGGAATGGCGGCATCGGCATCCTCGTAGAGCCGGCCGTCGGCAAAGGCCTGTTCGGCCGCACGCCGCAACTGGGCAAGGCTGCGGCCCTGCCGGTCCACCCTGGGGGGCGTCCACTGCTGCACATCCTCGGCGGCATCCTCACCGCCGATGGTCACGCTGCCCTGGCCGGCCTGTGGGCTGGCATCGGTGCCGGTTTCGACGTCCTCGGCCTGCCGCGTGGCCCCACTGGCCGCCCGGTCCGCCGTCGCGGGCGGCGACGGCGTGCAGCCGGCCAGGGCGACGGCCAGCGCGGTGCACAGCACGGGCGACAACGGAAAACGCAAGCAGAGCCTCCTTCGGCACGGACGCGGATCGACGTTAGGCTATTCTCCCCTGCCTGAGCAAACCCGAGTAGTAGGCCCTGACCCGTGGCAACCTGGATCACCACCCCCGCCGAGCTGGATGCGTACTTCCAGCAGCGCCCGACCCGCATCGGCCTGGACACCGAATTCATCCGTGAACGCACCTTCTGGCCGCAGCTGGCGCTGGTGCAGATGGCCGTCGGCCAGGACATCCTGCTGATCGACCCGCTGATTCCGGGCATGACCGAGGCGCTGGCGCCGTGGCTGGCCGATGAATCGATCATCAAGGTGATGCACAGCGCCAGCGAAGACCTGGTCGCCTTCAAGTGGGCCTGCGGCGTACTGCCACGGCCGCTGTTCGACACCCAGATCGGCGCCTCGCTGGCCGGCATCGGCGGTGGCATGGGCTACCAGAAGCTGGTGGCGGAAATCACCGGCGTCGCACTGGCAAAGGGTGAGACCCGCTCGGACTGGATGCGCCGACCACTGTCGGAGTCGCAGCTGCAGTACGCCGCCGACGACGTCGAACACCTGTTCGCACTGCACGACGCCATCGATGCCAGGCTGCAGGCGCTGGGTCGCCAGCAGTGGCTGCATGACGACGGCGAGCGCCTGCTGGCCAGCGTTGCCAATGACGAGGACCGCTGGCCACACCTGTCGATGCGCTCGGCACAGTTCCTCGACGCCGCCGCACAGCATCGCCTGTTGCGCCTGCTGCGCTGGCGCGATGTGCAGGCGCGCAGCAGCGACCGCCCACGCAGCTGGATCCTGGACAACGAACTGGCCGCCACGCTGGCACGCACGCCACCGGCCGATGCCGCCGCGCTGGGCCAGCTGTTCGAGCAGTTCCCGAAGGCACCGCGCAAGCTCGCTGGCGCCGTGTGGCAGGCGCTGGAGACGCCGCTGGCCGATGAGGCCGACGCCCCGCTGGCGCTGCCGGCCAACGACAGCAACAAGCAAGCGCTGAAGAAGCTGCAGGATGCCGTGGCCGAACGCAGCCGCGAGCTGGGACTGCCGGATGGCATCCTTGCCTCGCGCAAGCACCTGGAAAGCTATCTGGAACGTCGCCAATGGCCCGCCGCACTGGCCGGCTGGCGCCAGCAGGAACTGGAGTCACGCCTGCAGGCGCTGCTGCCGGCACGCTGACACTGCGGGCGCCGGCACTGCGCCGGCGCCCGCAACACACAGAATGAGCATCTGCCACGCTTGCCGACGCGAGCGCGGGACTGTCCAATAGCGTCCCCGCCAATGTTGGATTGCATCAGATGACAAATGGAGTTGCGAAGGACGGCCTCTCCGCCGAGGACCTGGCGTGGCGCACAGGGGCGCGCGCTGCCTTGCAGGCGAAGCGCTACTCCGAACTGGACGCGCAGCTGGCGCCGCACGAACAAGCCTGGCTGGGCGGCGAACGGCCACTCCCCGGCATCCGCTGGCGCCTGCGCAACCTGCAGGATCCCACCCTGACCCTGGATGAGCGCCTGCAGCAGGCACAGCAGTGGGTCGCCGCCGCCCCCCACAGCTACTACGCCCATCTGCGCCTCGGTGCCTGCTGGGAAGAAGCGGCCGGTGCCCTGCGCAGCGCCGATGTGGCCGCGCTGGTGGAAGACAGCCAATGGCTGGCGGCGCAGCTGGCCCGCGATCATGCCGTGCATGCCTACCTGCAGGCGATTCCGCTGTCGCCACGACCTGCGTTGGCGCTGGATGGCATCAAGCGCATCACCAGCTACCTGCGCGAACCGAACTGGCTGCGTGCGCTGCAGGCCGGGGAGCCCGCCGCATCCGATGACGCCGCGCTGGCCGAGCACTACCCTCAAGCCTGGCCACAGGCATTGCAGCTGCTGTCGCGCTTCGGTGCGCCGTTGCAGACGCTGCCGGATACGCTGCCCCCGTTGCTGCGCGAGCGCAGCCAGGACGATTTCGACGCACCGCTGGCGTACTGGATGCGCCTGGTGCTGGAGCAGCGCCCGGACGATCTGGCCACGCTGGAAGACACCCTGTACTTCCTGTACCCGCGCTGGGGCGGCAGCCATGAGGCGATGGAGAACTTCATCGAGGGTGGCTGGTGCCGTGGCCTGGAACTGGCGCAGAGCAACGCGCTGCGCTGGCACAAGGAACAGGACTGGATGGGCGATCTGCCCCACCGCGAGGATGCCGACGCCGTGGCCGCGCACGAGCGCGCGTACGCGCAGATCCTCGACTGGCACCTGGACCGCAACCTGCGCGCGCAGGTGCTGGCCCAGCGTGCCGGGCTGCGCTACCGGCTTGGCCGCGTTGAAGACATCGAAGATGTCGTGCAGTGGGATCCGCACCACATGCAGGCCGTGCTTGAAGATCTGCAGCAGGCATGGGCACTGGACCGCGATGTGGTCCTGCATGAGGGGCTCAGCAACCTTGAGGCCTGCACCTGGTTCGCCCATGTCGACGGTGCCGAAGCACTGTTCGCACAGGTGGTGGACTATGCCGCGCGCGAAGGCGATTCGGCGATCGGCCTGCTCTGGGCCGCTACCGCCATCGAGCATGGCCTGCTCGGCCAGGCCAGCGACCCGACGCGCGCCAGTATCCTGCTGCAGCGCGCGTTGAAGCTTGCGCAGCAGGACAACACCTCGGCGGTGACGTTCGCCGCCAACCTGTTCTGTGATGTTTCGCAGGCCGCGGGCCTGTCACTGCTGCAGCGCATGGCTGAAACCGGTGACGCTGGTGCGATGTCGGCGCTGTGCGACCTGTACAAGGGCCGCCTCGGTGGCCGCGACCAACCGCAGTTCGCCGATGCGGAAAAGGCCGCCTACTGGCAGGAGCGTGCGGTGGAAGGCGGCGACCTGATCGCCACCTACAACCTGGCCGTGCGCCTCGTCGCCGCAGGCGGCGCGGAGAATGAAGCGCGTGCGCGCGAGCTGTACCTGCGCTGCCTGGATGAGGCCGAGGCCGGCGAGCGGGTGTGGGGCCCGACCTGCCGCAACCTGGCCTGCCTGGCGCTGGATGGCCAGAATGACGCGCACAAACGCGAAGCGGTCGAGCGCGCATTGATTCCGCTGTGGTGGCGCGGTGACGACGACGACAAGCTGTGGGCATCAGGCTACCTGGCCGACATCTACCACGTCGGCAACGGCGTCCCGGCCAATGCATTCCTCGCCCTGACCTGGCTGCAGCGTGCCAGCGAGATCGATCCGGAGTATGTGGACGTGGTGCGCATGGCGCCGCTGATCAACGGCGAGGGTCGCTGGTTCGGTGCCAGCCGCGCACGCAAGCAGCAGGAACAGGACCGCCAGCAGGTGGACAGCGCCACCTGGGCCCTGACCTTCGGCCAGCGCAGCCAGGACAGCAACCTCACTGCGGTCTGAAGCAATGAAAAGGGCGGCCCGGTAATCCGGGCCGCCCTTTTCATTCCAGCAGCGCGATGGCGGGACGACCCGCCACCGCGACAGCGCATTACCAGTTCATGTTCAGCGAGACACCCACGGTGCGCGGCTCGTTGTAGACCGCGGCCATGTAGTTCTCGATCACACCCTTGAGGTTCTTCTCGTTGGTGATGTTGCGCGCGAACAGCGCCACTTCGTAGGCACCGTAGTTGCCCGAGTAGCCGATCTTCAGGCCACCCTCGAAGTCACCCTTGGAGTTGAACTCCTTGCTGTCGTACAGCACGAAGCTGGTGTAGCCCTGCTTGTTCCAGTCGGTGGAGACGAACATGGTGCCGGCATCGCTGACCGGGAAGTCATAGCGGGCGGCCAGGTTGACGTTGTACTTCGGCGCGTTCGGCAGCGGGTTGCCGTCGATCTGCGCGAAGGTGTTGGCACCGACCTTGATGGTCGGGTCATTCACGGTGCACACCACCTGCCCGTTGAGACCGCAGACCTGCGCGTAGACGCGCTTGTCCTTGATCTCGCTGTGCAGCAGGCTCAGGCCGGCGCTCAGGGTCAGGTTCGGGATCGGGCGCAGTTCCATGTCCGCTTCGAAACCGTAGGCCTTGGCCTTGTCAGCGTTGAACAGCACGCCGTTGCCGTCCGAATCGTTGCCGTTGAGCTGGATGTCGTTGACGGTGTAGGTGAACGCGGTGGCGTTCAGGCGCAGGCGGTTGTCCCACAGGCTGCTCTTCACGCCCGCTTCCCAGGACAGGATGGTCTCGGAATCGGCGGTGGTGAAATCGGCATTGAACACCGCCGAACGGCCCTGGATGGTCGGGCCGCGGAAGCCGCGTGCGACCTTGGCGTAGACGCTCACGTCCGGCGTGATCTGGTACATCGCGCTCAGATCCCAGCTCGGGGTGGTATCGGACATCTTGACGTCGGTGCGGCCCTTGTAAGTGACCACGCCGGCGGCGGTATCAGCGGTCTTCAGCAGACGGGTGTGCTTCTCGTCCTTGGTCTGGCGCAGGCCGGCGGTGACGGTGAACTTGTCGGTGAAGGCGTAGCTGATCTGGCCGAAACCGGCCCACGAGGTGTTCTTGTTGCGCAGGCGCACCCAGTTGTTCGGGTTGCGTGCCGCGCCCTGCAGGAACCACGCGCGCTGGTAGAAGTCGGTGGTGTCGCTGCCGTTGAAATAGAACGCACCGGCCTGCCACTGCAGCGCGCTGTCGTCATGGCTGGCCAGGCGGAACTCCTGGGTCCACTGGTCCAGGTCGCGGATGCGGCCCATCGACTGGCCGTAGCCGTTCGGCACCCCGTTGACCGGGAAGTTCACCGCAGCGCCGCCGTCGGTGTCGCCGCGGCTGTAGCCGGAGGTGGTTTCGTAGGCGGTGATCGAGGTGAAGTCGATCGCGCCGAAGTCGTAACGTGCCTTCACCGAACCACCGTAGGTCTTGTAGGCCTGCGGGTTGTTGTCGGCTTCGTCGTAGGCGACCTTGTCGCGCGGCACGTCGGTCTTGTTCGAGCCCTTGGTCAGCGCACCGCGCAGGAACAGGGTCGAGGTGCCCTCGTAATCACGGGCGTGGGCCGAGGCCAGGATCGAGAACTGGTCGCTCGGGGTCAGCAGCAGCTGCGCACGCACGTTGCGGTCATCGAAGCCGCCCATGGCGTTCTTCTTCGGGCTGACCGTGCCGTCGGCGCTCGGGCCCTTGTAGGTGTTGTCGACGTAGTCGTCGCGGTGCTGGTACAGGGCCGACACGCGGAACGAGGCGATGTCGTTGATCGGGCCGCCGAAGCCGCCGTCGATCGACACGCTGTTGTAGGTCGCATAGCTGGCGCTGACGCGGCCGGTGTAGTCCTGGGTCGGCTTCAGGGTATCGAACTTGATGATGCCGGCGGTGGTGTTGCGGCCGAACAGCGAGCCCTGCGGGCCGCGCAGCACTTCCACCTGGTCCACGTCATAGACCGGGTTGGACTTCAGCACCACGTGTTCCAGCACCACGTCGTCCTGGATGATCGACACCGGCTGCGAGGCACCCAGGTAGAAATCGATGTTGCCCAGGCCGCGGATGTAGAAGCGCGGGAAGATGCGGCCGGTGGTGGTTTCCGCATACAGGCTCGGCACGCGGCCGGACAGTGCCAGCAGGGTGTCGTCGCCGCCGGCGGTGAAGTCGCGCATGCGCTCGCCCTGCACCACGCCGACCGAGACCGGCACTTCCTGCAGGTTCTGCTCGCGGTGTTCGGCGGTCACGGTGATCGTGTCCAGGCCGGTCGGGGTCGGCGCGCTATCCTGCGCGGCGGCACCGAAGCTGCCGACCAGGGCCAGGCCAGCACAGGCCAGGGCCAGCGGGTGGCGGCGGAAGGAAACGAAGGAAGACGACATACCCGACAGGCGGCGGGAATCGGAATGGGAGGGCATGAAATGCTCTGAGGAGGCGTCCGTGCGGCCTGCGCGAGCCGGGCGGCAAAAAGGAGGACAACTGCGCAAGCCGCCATTATCCCCCAAATTGTTACGATTTCGTTGCGCAGCACCCAAACCCGGCGAAACAAGCGGTTTCGGCACAGTCATCCAGCACCGCCTGGGGTCAGATCCGTTTCCCAAGGGGAAACGGATCTGACCCCGGATCTCAGGGCAACGGGGTCAGCGCGATATCGACCATCGCCAGCAGTCGCTCGCGGCTGATGCCGTCGCGGGCCTGCACCGAGATGCCGTGCAGCACCGTGGCGAAGTGATCGCCCAGTGCCTGCACCGCCACATCGCCGGCCAGCTGCCCTTCGGACTGCGCCTGCTGCAGGCGCGCGATGATCGCCGCCGTACGCTGGCGACGATGGCTGGCCAACCAGTCCCGGACGCCCTCGCCATCGGGCGAGACGCTGCTGGCCGAAGACACCACCAGGCAACCGTGCGGCCGCCCACGCCGGGTGTAGGTCAACACGGCGTCACGCAGCATGGACCCGATCGCCTCGCGCAGCGTTGCCTGCTCCAGCGCGCGCGGCGCGAAGCCGCCCTCGCCGTCCTCGTACAGCGCAACGGCTTCGCGGAACAACTGCTCCTTGCTGCCGAACGCGGCGTAGATGCGTGCAGAGGCGATGCCCAGTGCCTCGACCAGTGCCGACATCGACGTGCCTTCATAACCGTGCTGCCAGAACAGCAGCATCGCCTTGCGCAACGCCTGGTCCCTGTCGAATTCGCGCGGTCGCCCTGCCATCTGCCTGCCTGCTCCAGTGAGGCGCGCAGTGTAACGCGGGTGTTGACCGCCGCGAGGGTCACGCCTATTCTTTGTTGATCGACAAACAATTGGAGCAACACATGCAGACCCTCAAGGGCCCCAGCCTGCACCTGGCGCAGTTCGCCGGCGACCAGGCCCCGTTCAACAGCCTCGCCGGCATTGCCGCGTGGGCCGCCGGCCATGGCTTCAAGGCCTTGCAGATTCCCGCGTGGGATGCACGCCTGTTCGACCTGGCCACCGCCGCCGACAGCCAGGACTACTGCGATGACATCCGCGGCACACTGGCCGAGCACGGCCTGCAGGTCAGCGAACTGACCACCCACATCCTCGGCCAGCTGGTGGCCGTGCATCCGGCCTACGACGAACTCTGCGATGGCTTCGCCCCGGAAGCACTGCGCGGCAATCCGAGGGCGCGCAGCGAATGGGCGCAGCAGCAGCTGCACCTGGCCGCCCGTGCCTCGCGACGGCTCGGCCTGCAGGACATGGGCACCTTCTCCGGCTCGTTCGCTTGGCCGTACCTGTTCCCGTTCCCGCAGCGCCCGCCGGGCCTGATCGACGCGGCGTTCGACGAACTGGCACGACGCTGGCGGCCGATCCTCGATACCTGCGAGGACAACGGCATCAACCTCTGCTATGAGATCCATCCCAGCGAAGACCTGCATGACGGCACCAGCTTCGAGCGCTTCTTCGAACGCGTCGGCCAGCACGAGCGCTGCCGAATCCTGTTCGATCCCAGCCACTTCGTCCTGCAGCAGCTGGACTACCTGGAGTACCTGGACATCTATCACCCGCTGATCCGCATGTTCCACGTCAAGGATGCGGAGTTCCGCCCCAGCGGCCGCCAGGGCATCTATGGCGGCTATGCCGACTGGACCGAACGGGCCGGTCGCTTCCGCTCGCTGGGCGACGGCCAGGTCGATTTCAAGTCGATCTTCTCCAAGCTGGCCCAGTACGACTACCAGGGGTGGGCGACGCTGGAGTGGGAGTGCTGCCTGAAGGACCAGGAAGCCGGTGCACGCGAAGGCGCTGCATTCATCCGCGACCACATCATTCCGGTCACCGACAAGATCTTCGACGACTTCGCCGGTGCACCGATCAGCACCGCGCAGATGCAGCACATGCTCGGCATCGCCTGAGCCCCCACGGAGCACTCCCCCATGACCACTTCCCTTTCCGCTGGCGCTGCCGGCGACGCTTCGCTGCGCCACCACTACCTGCGCATCGATGGCCAGCGCGTGCATTGCGTGTCCGCGGGCCACGGTGAACCCGTGCTGCTGATTCCCGGCTGGCCGCAGACCTGGTACGCCTGGCGCCACGTACTGCACGCCCTGGCCGAGGCCGGCTTCGAAGCGATTGCCGTGGATCCGCCGGGCATCGGCGAATCCGATCGCCCCGCCCACGGCTACGACACCGGCAGCGCCGCCGCCGTCCTGCACCAGACCATGCAGGCGCTGGGCCACGACCGTTATCAGGTGGTCGGGCATGACATCGGCATGTGGATCGCCTATGCGCTGGCCAGCGACCAGCCGCAGGCGGTGCGCCAGCTGGCCGTCACCGAAGCGGTGATTCCCGGTCTGGCCCCGGAACCGGGCATCTTTGCCGCACCGGCCGACAACATCTTCCTCTGGCACTTCATGTTCAACCAGGTGGCCGACCTGCCCGAGGCACTGATCAGTGGCCGCGAGCGCGCCTACCTGGAATTCATGTTCGATCGCTGGTCGTACCGCCGCGATGCGGTGGCCGCCGACACCTACATTGCCGCCTACAGCCGTCCGGGCGCATTGCGCGCAGGTTTCGCCTGGTATCGCGCGATTCCGGAGACGATCCGCCAGAACAAGCAGCGTGCGCAGCGCCGCCTGCCAATGCCGGTACTGGCCATCGGCGCCGAGCACGCCACCGGCGATGCGCCGATGCTAACCCTGCAGCCACATGCCGACGATGTACGCGGCAGCATCGTGCCGGGCTGCGGCCACTTCATCATGGAAGAAGCACCGCAGGCGTTCCTGGCGCAGTTGCTGCCCTTCCTGCTGGAGGCACGCCATGCTGCTTGAACCGGCGCTGCAGGAGTTCGTCGACGCCGTCGCCGCCCATGCGCTGCCGGAAGACCTGCGCGAACTGCGGGTGATCAGCGAGAGCGCGCTGCCACAGTTGCAGGGAGCACCACAGGCCGTCGCACACGTGATCGAGCACACGGTAATCGCGCGCGACGGGCATGCGTTGGAGCTGCGTTTCTACACGCCGGAAGGGCTGCCCGATGGACCGGTACCGGCTCTGCTGTTCGCCCACGGTGGCGGCTGGTTCCAGTGCTCGCTGGCGGTCTATGACGGACCCTGCCGGGCATTGGCCAATGCCAGCGGCTGCGTGATCGCCGCGGTCGGCTACCGGCTGGCGCCGGAGCACCCGTTCCCGGTTCCACTACATGACGTCGCCGACGCTTGGCGGTGGTTGCAGGCCAATGCGGATCGCCTCGGCCTGGACCCACAGCGCCTGGCAATCGGTGGCGACAGCGCCGGTGGCAATCTCGCCGCCGCCTGCTGCCTGCTGCTGCGCGAACGGGGCCTGCCGCAACCGTGCCACCAGCTGCTGCTGTACCCGGCGCTGGATGCTGGCATGGGCAGCGATTCCTACCGGGACTACACCACGGGCTATTACCTCAGCGCTAAACTGATGCAGCGCTGCTGGCAGGCCTATCTGGGTGGTCTGGCCCAACCGTCGGCGCTGGCCTCGCCCGCCCACGCAACCGACCTGCAGGGGCTGGCACCAGCCACCATCCTCAGCTGCGAGCACGACCCGCTGCGCGACGAGGCCGAGCAGTACGCAGGGCGGCTGCAGGCGGCAGGTATCGACTGCACGCTGGAACGCCTGCCCGGGATGATCCACGCCTGCATCCACCTGCGCACGGTCAGTGCCAGCACTGACGTAGCGGTTCAGCGCGCGGGCGCCTTGCTGCGCCGGGCCCTACACTGAACCGGATTAGGACGGTGGCAGGCCTTGTGCCGCCGCCGTCCCGGCCCGGCGCTTGGCAAGCCCGGCAGGCAGCGCTACACTGAAACCCTGCCGTGGGGCCATAGCTCAGCTGGGAGAGCGCGTCGTTCGCAATGACGAGGTCAGGAGTTCGATCCTCCTTGGCTCCACCACCATTCAGAAGAACCCGTAGATCTCCGTGATCTGCGGGTTTTTTCTTTTCAGCGCCCACGGTTCAGGCCGGATTCAGGCCCCCGTCCTTGCGCTGCGGGCTGCGCGAATGCGCATCACGCACCTGTTCATCACGCTGCGCTGGCCTGCGCTTCGCCACGTCATCCTGCTTCCGGTCCTGACGGCTTTCCTGCACACCCTGCTTCGGGTCGCTCTGATCGTTGTCGCGCTCACTCATCGCTCGCTCCTGCACTGGCACATGCCAGCCCTGGCTCCACGCTAGAGGCTGCCGGGTAATCCGCAGGTCAGCCCGGCGCGAACGCTGCGTGCAGCCGGCCCTCCTCAGCCTCCCGCGCAGCTGCGCACAGGGAACATGCGGCCGCACGCGCTGCACGGTGCTTCTCCAAAGGCTAATCCCAGCAGCCGCACGGCCTGGTGATCACCGTCGCGCAGGGCCTGCTGCAGCAACCACTGCTCTACTGCGTTCAGCGGCGATCCTGCCTGCAACGGAGTGCGGATCGTGGGCGCCCCATGCACCGGATCCTCATGGCAGAGATAGGGCGCTTCTTCGTCGAACTCGGCATACAGGTCAGCACCACAGCGATCGCACTCGCCTACCAATTCGCCTTCTTCCAACCGGTCCAGATGCAGGGACCACACCTTTTCCCCCTTCAGCCCGAGCCAGGCCTGGCGCAACGCGCGCCGTGCGAAGAGCTGTGCATCCGCGTCGATCACTGGCAGAGTCAGCCGGGCCTCCACCACGTCGATCAATGCCCCGATCGTCGACGAATGCGGGTGCAATCCCGGATCCTCCGGCACCGAACCGGCCACGATGGCTCCGGCCAGCAACAGGGCGTCATCCGCATCCAAACGAGCGTCCTGCAGGGCGATGCCCAGCAACACAGGCAGCGCCGCATGACTCGCTGGGTACACCGTGCCCTGGTGGCACAGATGTGACCACAGCTCCCCCCAGTCCTCCTGGTGTTCCGCGTTCTGCAGGGCGACCATCAGCTCGCCGGCATCACCAGCACTGCCATACGCCGCCTGCAGTGAAGGCCAGTCGATGTTGCTCGCATCGGCGGCGTGGAGCTGTTGCATGTACGATCCTGATGGCGAACGAGGTGCAGAGCATGACCGACATCGATGTGGCAACCAATGCATACGGGTTGCCGCGGGCATGCGGCACGTCCAGTTTCCAATGCATTATGCCTTCCGGGTACGCCATGCCCTTGTCTCCCCTGCACGCGGCGCACGCCGTACCGATGATCCTCAACCCTGCCGATGGCGGCATCCAGCTCGGCAACCTGCCGACGCTGATCGGCCCCACCTTGTCTCGGGATGAAGCGCGTGTCGCCTTTGCCGCGCTGGTGCGTGACGAGCGCGATGTCGGCACCGGCTATCACTGGCTCAGCCTGCACCGGCTCAGCCTGGGTGGTGCGCCCGCTGGCATCAGCCTGTGCTTCCACGGGCAACAGCTCGACATCTTGGCGATGGGCGCCGATCTACCCGGTGCAACACTGGAAGACGGCTGGCCAACCCAGGCAACCATCGATGCCGAAGTCGCCTTCATGCGCCGCACCTTGGCCACGGCATTGGGGCGAAAACTGGCCGGCGGCTGCGCCCGGTTCGACTGGGGCGAAGCCTGGGCCCGTTTCGATCCGAAAGGCTTCATGGCCTGCAGCGGTATTCGCTACTCACCACGCACGTGACCGCGCTCAGGTACGGGTGATCGACACCCCACCCTCCACGCGCATCGCGCTGCCGGTAACGAAACTGCTTTCATCGCTGGCCAGGAACAACGCGGCATTGGCGATCTCTTCCGGCTCGGCGAGGCGCTTGAGTGCGTGCAGCGAGCGCACGAAGTCGCGGGCATCGCCGGTCGGTGCGGCCTGCCGGCCCATTTCGGTATCGGTGCCACCGGGCAGCAGTACGTTGCTGCGCACGCCGCGCGCACCGTATTCGGCAGCGATCACCTGACTCAGGCCGATCAGCCCGGCCTTGCTCGACGCATAGGCTGCCATGCCCGGGAATCCCACGGTGTGGCCGACGAAGGTCCCGACGAACACCAGCGAGCCGCCGCCACGCGCAATCAGTGCCGGCAACTGTGCGCGTGCGGCATGGAAAGCGGCATCCAGATTGGTGGCCATCACCTCGCGCCAGGCGTCCAGCGGGAACTCCGCGGCCGGTACACCGGGGCCGAGCATGCCGGCATTGTTGAGCGCGACATCCAGGCCGCCGAAGGACTGCTGGGCCAGATCGACCAGCGCCTGCGCCGTGCCTGGGTCGGCCACGTCGGCAGCATGCACCACCACTTCCCCACCGGCGGCGCGGATCTGTTCGGCCAGCGCCTGCAGCGGTTCCAGCCGCCGTGCATTGAGCACCAGCTTTGCCCCTTCGGCGGCGAAGCGCAGCGCGCTGGCGCGGCCGATGCCGGCGCTGGCTCCGGTGATGAGGGCGATCTTGTTGTTCAGGCGCATGATCGTGGTACCGGTGGTGAAGTGGCCGCCACGATGCCGTGCCTTCGGCCCGCCAACACTCCGTTTCCGGACCTTGCTGACGGGTGCAGGAAACGGAGTTTCCGCAGCACCGGCACGTGCCAGAATCCGGCCATGGACAGTACCGCCACCACCGCCCTCAATGACCGCATCGAACGGGTCTGCCGGCACCTGCAGGCCAGCCTCGACGAACCCTCGCTGCAGGAACTGGCCGATATCGCTGGCTGCAGCCCGACGCGCCTGCATCGCCTGTTCAAGCAGTCCACCGGGCTGACCCCCAAGCAGTACGCCGCCGCGCTGCGCGCTGACCGCCTGCGCACCGGGCTGGAACAACAGGAACGCATCACCGACGCCTTCCACGATGCTGGCTTCGGTTCCAGTGGACGCTTCTACGAGAACGCACCGAAGTTGCTGGGCATGACGCCCAAGCAATGGCGCGCAGGGGGGCGCGGCGAAGTCATCCACTTCGCGCTTGCCGAAAGTTCCCTTGGCAGCGTGCTGGTGGCCAGCAGCGGGACCGGCGTGGTCGCGATCCTGCTCGGCGACGATCCGGAGACACTGCTGCAGTCGCTGCAGCAACGCTTCCGCCAGGCCGAACTGGTCGGCGCCGACCAGGGCTACGAGCAACTGGTGGCACAGGTGGTGGGCCTGGTCGAGGATCCTTCGCGAGGCGCCACGCTGCCGCTGGATATCCGTGGCACCGCGTTCCAGCAACGGGTGTGGCAGGCGCTGCAGCAGGTCCCACGTGGGCAGACCGCCTCGTATGCGGATATCGCCGCGCGCATCGGCGCGCCGCGCTCGAGCCGTGCCGTCGCACGCGCATGCGCAAGCAATCCGTTGGCGGTGGCCGTACCCTGCCACCGCGTGGTGCGCCGCGACGGCGACCTGTCCGGCTATGCCTGGGGCGTAGCGCGCAAGCGCGAACTGCTGCGCCGCGAGAAGGCCTCGACTGCCTGACGTGGGTGCCGACCTTGGTCGGCACGCCCAGCTTCCGGTAGGTGCCGACCTTGGTCGGCACGCCACCAAGCTCTCAATCCAGCTTCACCACCAGCTTGCCGAAGTTGTGCCCCTTCAGCAGCCCGAAGAACGCCTCCGGCGCATTCTCCAGCCCTTCCACCACATCCTCGCGGTACTGGACGCGGCCTTCGCGCAGCCATTGCGGCATCTCGCGTTCGAAGTCCGGCCACAGGTGGTTGAAGTCGTGCACGATGAAACCACGCACGGTCAGGCGCTGGCGCAGGATCTGGCTGAACAATGCCGGCAGGCGATCAGGGCCGGGCTGCTCGACGCCGCGCTCGTTGTAGGTGGCGATGGTGCCGCAGACCGGAATGCGGGCGAAGTCATTGAGCAGCGGCAGCACCGCATCCAGCACATGGCCGCCGACATTCTCGAAGTACACATCGATGCCCGCAGGCACCGCTGCGCGCAGCTGCGCGGCGAAATCAGCGGCGCGATGATCCAGCGCCACGTCCACCCCCAGCGTCTGCAGATAGGCGCGCTTGGCTTCGCCACCGGCGATGGCGACCACGCGCGCGCCCTGCAGCTTGGCCAGCTGCGCCACAGTCGCGCCGACCGGCCCGGTCGCGGCGGCCACCACCAGCGTCTCGCCTGGCTTCAGGCGGGCGATTTCATGCAGGCTGGAATAGGCGGTGAAACCGGGCATGCCATACACGCCCAGCGCCGTACTCAACGGCAGGCCGGCCGGATCCAGCCGACGCCCCAGCGCCTTGGCCGGCAGTACCACATGGGTCTGCCAACCGCCCGGCGCCAGCAGCAGATCTCCCACCGCCACACCTTCGGCGTTGGATCGCAGCACTTCGGCCACGGTCTGGCCCTCCATCACCGCGCCCACCGCCACCGGCGCGGCGTACGACGGGCCCTCGTCCATGCGTCCACGCATGTACGGGTCCAGCGACAGGTAGCGGTTGCGCAGCAGCACTTCGCCATCCGCCAATGCCGGCAGCGCAGCCTGTTCCAGGCGGAAGTTGGCCGCACTCGGCGCTCCCTGCGGACGCGACGCAAGCACGATGCGGGAGGTGGTCGAGGGATCGGACATGGCCAGGTCTCTGCTGTTGCCAGCATCAGGAAAGGACTGCCGACACTACGCCGCGACGACCCCCGATGGCGGCCACGAAAACAGCGTTCCATTGCCCGGACCCGCGCAGGTCCGGCGCAGCCCCTGCCCTTGCAGCATTCGCGCCTGCGGCGACCCGCTGATTTCCACGGCAGACGATGATCGATTGGCCACGCCCGCCCCACAACGGAGGATCAAGCACTTGCGAGCGCGCAGACGGCAATGTGAAGAAATCTTGGCGAAACGCTTGCCGAAGACTGCCGACCTCCGTAATATACGCCTCCTTGGCAGCGACCTCGCTGCTACGAAACATGTGGCCGAGTAGCTCAGTTGGTAGAGCAGGGGATTGAAAATCCCCGTGTCGGCGGTTCGATTCCGTCTTCGGCCACCACTTTCGAAGGCCTGCAGAAATGCGGGTCTTTTTTTTCCGGAAACCGGGTTTGATCACGGTTGCCACACAATTTGGCCGAGTAGCTCAGTTGGTAGAGCAGGGGATTGAAAATCCCCGTGTCGGCGGTTCGATTCCGTCTTCGGCCACCATCTTCAGAGACCTGCAGAAATGCAGGTCTTTTTTTGTTCGCGATACCCCCTCAACGCCTGACCTTCTTCCATGACAGGCGGCTACCTGTCGATTGACGAAACATTTACACCGGCCCGTGCCGTGGCACCTACGCTCCAGACTCCTGCCTGGAGCCTGCCGATGCCTCTGCGCCCCGCCCTGCTCGCCTGCCTGCTGCTGGCCGTCTTTCCGGTGATCGCCGCCGAACCGGTGCGTGCAGTCGACACGCTGGACATCGACCGCTATGCAGGCCAGTGGCACGAGATCGCGCACCTGCCGGTGTCGTTCCAGAAGCAGTGTGTCGGCGAGATCACCGCCAACTACGGGCTGCGCCGCGATGGCCGCATCAGTGTCACCAATGCCTGCCGCAACGGCGATGGCGAACGCGTGGTTGCTGAAGGCGTGGCGCGCCCGGTTGCCGGCCATCCCGGCCAGTTGCAGGTGCGCTTCGTGCCGGACTGGCTGAGCTGGGTGCCACTGGTCTGGGCCGACTACTGGGTTCTGGCACTGGACCCGGACTACCAATGGGCGCTGGTCGGTGAACCGGACCGCAAGTACCTGTGGATTCTCTCGCGCCTGCCGGAAATGGATCGCGCCCGGTTCGAACAGCTGAAAGAAAAAGCCGAAGCCATGGGCTACGACCTCGGACCACTGCGCCTGATGGCTCCGTTGCGCGATACGGCCACCGATTGAACCGCGCCGCAATCCGGCGCACCACGCGCGCTCGATCCGGCGCCGCGCACGCCCGTCCGCCATCTTCACGCGCTACCCTCTGCGACGGGTCGCCACAGGCGCTCCAAACAACCATACGCCGTAGTATGCTTATCCAACGCACCCCTCCAGAGGACCTGCGCCCATGCTCCACCGCTTCCGTATCGCCTTGATCGTCCTGTGCACCCTCGCCCTTGTTGCCTGCAACAACGGCATCGTCAAGCGTGTTTCGGAACCGGCGGCCAGCCTGCAGCAGCTGACCGTGCGCGCCGACGGCAACTGGACCGTGGCCCTGCGCCTGCAGAACTACAGTTCCATGCCGATGACCTTCGATGATGTCGCACTGGCGCTGACTGTCGGCGACAGCGACGCCGGCACCCTGATGGCCAAGCCCGGCATCTCCATCGGCGGCACCTCCGCCGACGTCATCAATGTCGACCTCGTGCCCAGCTCGGCCGCACGCCTGGTGGTGGCCGACGCGCTGGCCGGCAACCGCACCCTGGCCTATGGCCTGAAGGGAACGGTGGCGGCCACGCCGCAGGAAAAGAAGCAGCGCAGCTTCGACATCAGCAGCCGCAGCACCCTCAACCAGGCCCCCGGCCTGCCCGGCGTACTGCGCTGAACCCGCCTTTCGTCGCGGCGCCCCGCGCCGCTCTCCCCTGCCCTGATCAAATCGAGACGTACCGATGAGCAGCTACACCGCCCCGCTTTCCGACCTCCGTTTCGCCCTGCACGACGTGCTCAAGGTCGAACCCCTGTTCGCCCGCCTGGGCTTCACCGACGCCACCGCCGACGTGGTCGATGCCGTGCTGGAAGAAGCCGGCCGCTTCAGCGCCACCGTGCTGGCCCCGCTCAACAGCGTCGGCGACGAGATCGGCTGCGTGCTCGACCAGGCCACCGGCGAAGTGACCACCCCGCCCGGCTTCAAGCAGGCCTACGACCAGTTCGTCGATGGCGGCTGGACCGGCCTGACCGCCTCGCCGGAGCTGGGCGGCCAGGGACTGCCGCACACCCTGGGCGTGCCGCTCAACGAAATGATCAATGCCGCCAACCTGGCGTGGGGCAACTTCCCGCTGCTCTCGCACGGCGCCATCGAAGCGCTGAAGCAGCACGGCGAAGCCTGGCAGCACGAGGCCTTCCTGAAGCCGCTGATCGAGGGCCGCTGGACCGGCACCATGTGCCTGACCGAACCGCACTGCGGCACCGACCTGGGCCTGCTCAAGACCAAGGCCGAGCCGAATGCCGATGGCAGCTATTCGATCACCGGCACCAAGATCTTCATCACCGCCGGCGAGCATGACCTGACCGGCAACATCGTGCACCTGGTGCTGGCCAAACTGCCCGACGCTCCTCCGGGTGCCAAGGGCATCTCGCTGTTCGTCACCCCGAAGTTCAAGGTCGACCGCGAAGGCAACGTCGGCGAGCGCAACGCACTGCGCTGCGGCTCGATCGAGCACAAGATGGGCATCAAGGGGTCGGTTACCTGCGTGATGAACTTCGATGGTGCGCAGGGTTACCTGGTCGGCCAGCCGCACAAGGGCCTGCAGGCCATGTTCACCATGATGAACACCGCGCGCCTGGGCGTCGGCCTGCAGGGCATCGGCCTGTCCGAGCGCGCCTACCAGAACGCACTGAAGTACAGCCGTGAGCGCCTGCAGTCGCGCGCCCTGAGCGGCGCCAAGTTCCCGGACAAGCCGGCCGACCCGATCCTGGTCCATCCGGATGTGCGCCGCATGCTGCTGACGGTGAAGTCACTGGTCGAGGGCAGCCGCCTGCTGGCCCTGCACGCCGCCACCCTGATCGACGTCGCCCACCACGCCGAGGATGCCGCCGAGCGCGAGCGCGCCGACACCCTGGTGAGCTTCCTGACCCCGATCTCCAAGGCCTGCCAGACCGAATGGGGCATCGAGAACACCTACAACGCCCTGCAGTGCTTCGGTGGCCACGGCTACATCCGCGAACACGGCATGGAGCAGCTGGCCCGCGATGCCCGCATCACCACGCTGTATGAAGGCACCACCGGCATCCAGGCGCTGGACCTGATCGGCCGCAAGACCGCGTCCAGCCAGGGCGCCGGCCTGAAGCTGATGCTGGCCGAGATCGAGGCGTTCGCCAAGGCCAACGAGGGCAACGAAGCGCTGGCCGAGTTCATCGGCCCGCTGCGCGCCAAGGCCGCCGAATGGGGCAAGCTGACCCTGGACGTGCTGCAGCGCGCGGCCGCCAACCCGGACGAACTGGGCGCAGCCAGCTACGACTACCTGTTCTATTCGGGCTACGTGGTGCTGGCTTACTGGTGGGCCCGCAGCGTGGCGGCCGCCGATGCCAGCGCGCACGGCGCCGCTTTCGCCCAGGGCAAGCGCGAGACCGCACGGTTCTACTTCACCCGCGTGCTGCCGCGCACCCTCAGCCACGCCGCCGCGATCCAGGCCGGCGCCGCCCCGCTGATGGCGATGGACGACGAGCGCTTCGGCGCCTGAGCCGGGCTGCGCCCGGCACCCGCAGTAGTGCCGGCCGCTGGCCGGCCACCGCAACAGCAACATCAACGGCAAGAGCTGGCTTCCTGCGGGGTGGCGAGGTGGGTCCAATTGCGGGGGACGCTGCAAGTACGTCCATGTAAGCTCGGTCGCCGCATCCATGCGGCTCACGCCCCCGCAACCGGACCCACCCCGCCTTCGACAGATTTCTGCTGCTGGTAGGTGTCGACCTTGGTCGACACGGCAGATCCACGCCATGCGTGGATGCGGGGTCAGAGCCCTTTCCTGCGGAAAGGGATCCGACCCCAGCCTGACAGCCCGCCCCACAATCCCTCTGGAGAAAAGCCCCCTTTTGTTAAAGGGGGCGCGCCGACAGGCGCGGGGAATAGGTGGAATGCGTGGACCTGAATGTTGACGATTTGTGTATCGCCGGTTNTGGATGCGGGGTCAGAGCCCTTTCCTGCGGAAAGGGATCCGACCCCAGCCTGACAGCCCGCCCCACAATCCCTCTGGAGAAAAGCCCCCTTTTGTTAAAGGGGGCGCGCCGACAGGCGCGGGGAATAGGTGGAATGCGTGGACCTGAATGTTGACGATTTGTGTATCGCCGGTTGGCGATACACAAATCGTCAACATTCAGGTATAAGCTGTTCTCCCGATGGAGACAGACACTACACGCTTGGGTCTGATCGAAGCCGGAGCTCCGTTTTCTGCTCCGGGCGCCGAAGCATCGCCCAACGCCACGACGCTGCATCGCCCCGGTTCGGTCCGGCTGCTCTCGCTGGATGCCCACGGACGCGTACTGGACTGGATCACCTGGCAGGATGCGGCCTGCCTCTACGCTCGTGAAGCCGTGGCCTGGACGCTGGGCGATCCCTGCCTGCACATCCACGGCGGCACCAACCGCTTCAGCGGCCTGCAGAGCGGCATGGACCTGCACCCGATCATCGCCGCCCGCGGCCACGCCCGCTCCCGCGCGATCGACCCCACGCCGAACCTGACCAACCCGGCCCTGTTCGCCCGCGACGCGCACCTGTGCATGTACTGCGGCCAGCAGTTCAACCGCCCCACGCTCACCCGCGACCACGTCATGCCGCTGTCCAAGGGGGGCCTGGACTGCTGGGAAAACGTGGTCACCGCCTGCTTCCACTGCAACTCGCGCAAGAGCGACCGCACCCCGCAGCAGGCCGGAATGCCGTTGCTGGCGGTGCCTTACCGGCCCAGCTGGATCGAGCACCTGATCCTGTCCAACCGCAACATCCTGGCCGACCAGATGGCCTTCCTGAAGGCGCAATTGCCCAAGCGGTCAAAACTGAGCACCTGAATCGCTGAAAATGCAACCCTCACCGTCCTGTCACGGGCGGCGGCGTTTGCTTGCCCCACCCCCGTTTGAGGGCGAAAATGGGCGTTCAGAACAAGTGCGAACATGATGATCGACTCTGCCCGCTATCCCCGCCTCGCGCGCATCCAGACACCGGATGACCTGCGCACGTTCGACGAATCCGAATTGAGGGCGGTCGCCGACGAACTGCGCGCCTACCTCATCGAGTCGGTGGGCAAGAGCGGCGGCCACTTCGCCGCCGGCCTGGGCGTGATCGAACTCACCGTGGCCCTGCACTACCTGTACCAGACTCCGCAGGACCAGCTGGTCTGGGACGTCGGTCACCAGACCTACCCGCACAAGATCCTGACCGGTCGCCGCGACGAGATCCACACCGTCAAGCAGAAGGACGGCGTCGCGCCGTTCCCGAAGCGCGAAGAGAGCGAGTACGACACCTTCGGCGTCGGCCACTCCTCGACCTCGATCTCGGCCGCACTCGGCATGGCCATCGCCCGCCAGTCCGAAGGCGACAACCGCCAGGTCGTTGCAGTGATCGGTGATGGCGCAATGACCGCCGGCATGGCCTTCGAAGCGCTGATGCACGCCGGCGGCATGGAGCCCGAGCCGAACCTGCTGGTGATCCTCAACGACAACAACATGTCGATCTCGGAGGCGGTGGGTGGCCTGACCAAGATGCTCGGCCGCGCCACCGGCAGCCGCACGCTCAACGCGCTGCGCGAAGGCGGCAAGAAGATCCTCGGCGACAAGAAGAACAACCCGGCGCGCTTCGTGAAGCGCTGGGAAGAACACTGGAAGGGCATGTTCGTGCCGTCCACGATGTTCGAGGAAATGGGCTTCCACTACACCGGTCCGATCGACGGTCACGACATGTCCGCCCTGCTGTCCACGCTGAAGACGCTGCGCGCCTCCAAGGGCCCGAAGCTGCTGCACGTGATGACCACCAAGGGCAAGGGCTACGAGCCGGCCGAAGGCGACCAGATCGGTTACCACGCCGTCGGCCCGTTCGATCCGGACAAGGGCCTGGTGGCCAAGGCCGGTGCCAAGAAGCCGACCTACACCGATGTGTTCAGCGACTGGCTGTGTGACGCCGCCGCCGCCGAGCCGCGCCTGTACGGCATCACCCCGGCGATGCGCGAGGGCTCCGGCCTGGTGCGCTTCAGCAAGGAATACCCGCAGCGCTATTTCGACGTGGCAATTGCCGAACAGCACGCGGTCACTCTCGCCGCCGGCATGGCCACCCAGGGTGGCAAGCCGGTGGTGGCGATCTACTCGACCTTCCTGCAGCGTGCGTACGACCAGTTGGTGCATGACGTGGCCATCCAGGACCTGGACGTGCTGTTCGCGATCGACCGCGCCGGCGTGGTCGGCCCGGACGGCGCCACCCATGCCGGCAACCTCGACCTGAGCTTCCTGCGCTGCGTGCCGAACCTGGTGGTGATGGCTCCGTCCAATGAAGCCGAGTGCCGGCAGATGCTCAGCACTGGCCTGCAGCACCCGGGCCCGGCCGCCGTGCGCTATCCGCGCGGCACCGGCACCGGCGTCGCCGCCGGTACCGACCTGTCGACCCTGCCGATCGGCAAGGGCGAGCTTCGCCTGCAGGGCAGCCGCGTGGCACTGCTGGCCTTTGGCAGCACCGTGGCGGCCGCCGAACAGGTCGGGCGCGAGCTGGGCCTGAGCGTGGTCAACATGCGCTTCATCAAGCCGCTGGACCGCGAGCTGGTGCTGGCCGTGGCCGCCCAGCACGAGGGCCTGGTCACGATCGAAGACAACGTGGTGGCCGGCGGCGCCGGCTCCGGCGTCGGCGAACTGCTCAACGCCGAAGGCGTACTGCGCCCGATCCTGCATCTGGGCCTGCCAGACAGTTACCAGCACCACGCCAGCCGTGAGGACCTGCTGGCCGAAGCCGGTATCGATGCGGCGGGCATCCGCGCGGCGGTACTCAAGCGCTGGCCGCAGCTGGCTGCCGGGACCCCGCCGCTCAGCGCGGCAGGCTGAGGCCGGTCACCACCAGTAGATCCACGCATGGCGTGGATCTACTGCGGAACAGGGGTCGATCCACGCCATGCGTGGAGACAGATGCAAAGTAGATCCACGCCGTGCGTGGCTAGCGGGCTCCGGAACGATGATCTGGCCGGAAACCCCAACCCTCAGCCGTAGCTGACCGCTTCCACGAACGCACCGCTGGCCTCCACCCGCACCGCAGCGCGCTGCCCGGTGTCGACGAAGTGGAGGCGTGCAAGGGTTTCAGCGAAATCGTAGGCCCGGGCACCATCGCGGAACTCGATCGGTTCCGGCCGGTCCGGGTGCAGCACGCGCCATTGGCGTTGCTCGCATTGCAGGCGGATCAACATGCAGCTCACTCCTTGAGGCAGCGTATCGACGGTGGGCGGGACACATACGCCGTCTGCGGCAGGCATCCTGCGGCAGGCATCGGCGCGACGAGTCAGGCGCACACAGAGGTGCGCCTGATCGCAGAAGATACGACGTTCAAAATGTGAGCTCTATCAGATTATTCTGATTTTCGAGGGACGCGCTCAATTCACCTGGAACTGGGCCCGGCAGCCATCGCTGACCCAGATACCACGGCGGTCCCAGCCCCAGGTCTGGCCCTCGATGCAGGCGCTGCGTGAATCCTGGCGCACCAGGCGTACGCCACGACGGATGCGGGCATCGCAGTACTCCTGGCGGTGGCCGTTGGAATGGCAGGTGATCACCTCACCTCCGCCCCAGCCATTGCCACCGTTGCCCCAGCCGTTGCCATGGCCACCACCCCAGCCACCGCCACGGCGGTACTCGCCAACGAACTCGGCACGGCAGCCCTGGGTGACCCACACACCGTAGCGCGATTGCCCCCAGGTCTCGCCTTCCACGCAGGGCGAGCCGGACAGTTGGCGGATCATCCGCGCCCGGCCTTCCAGGCGGCACTCGTTGCTGCGGTTCTTGATCGATTCGCAGCGCACGATGCCGCTGCCTTCGCGGCTGCCGTAGCGGTCATCGTCATAACCGTAGCCATAGCTCTGCGCCTGGGCGCCGCCCGCAGCGGCCAGCATTGGCAGCAGGGTGCAGGCCAGGGTGCGCCAGGTGAGTGCCTTGCCCATCGAAATCTCCGGATGAATACGATGGCGCAAGCATCCGGGATTCATGAGGCGGCGCACAGGGGGGTACGCGGCGGCGGTTTTTCCCCATTCAAACAACCCAACCGTGGCTGACTGCGCCACGGCCGGTGGCGTCAATCTCCGACGTGGAGCGCATCCACCGTGCTGCCGAGTGCCTCGACCCGGACCGTGCTGCGCTGGCCGGTGCGACGATGGTGCTCGAGGGCCAGCGCAGCGGCCGCGTCGAAGGCATCGGCACCGCGGGCGTAACGGGTGGCGTCACCCGCCTTCGGATGCAACACGGACCAGTGCCGGGCAGTGCATTGGACAGTAAAGACCATGAGAAGCTCCTGCGGAAGGAAAGAGGCGGTGACAGGCGGCAGGGCCACGTGCCAGTACACCCTCAGGCTATCGATCGCGTCGGAGATGGCCTATCAGATTTGTACGAAAATGCCTCAGGATTCGGTCGGGCGCTTCCCAACCCTCACATCCCTGAGGCTGTTTAGTGAAGGCGTTCCGTGACCCTTGTCACGGAGTTGACGGAGCTTCACACTACCGTCACCAACAGGGGCCCCTTCCACATGCGCACCTTCTTCTCGCAGCAGCGCTGGACGCTGCTGAAGTTCTATTTCGTGGCCAGCTATCTGGTGCTGATTGAAGAGCTGATCCGCGCCGCCATGCACTGAGCGCTTGCTGCAGGGCTATTTGCGACAGACACTGTCGCTTTAGGCACGGAGCCCGCCCGATGAAAGCGCTTCTTCTGATTCCAGCCCTGCTGGTGCTGTCCGCCTGTGCCAACCAGCATCAGGCCGCTGCACGTGCCGATACGGCGGCCACTTCGCCTTCCATGCCGAAGGTCGGCGGCGATCGCGATGCCCACGGTTGCATCGGTTCGGCCGGCTACCAATGGTGCGAGCACAACCAGCGCTGCGAACGCCCTTGGGAACTGGCGCAGGCGCAGGGTCTGGCGAACACCGCCGAAGCCATCGATGCCTACTGCGCGAAGCCGGCCAGCCCGGCGCGCAAGTGAGCCGCGCGCACCATGGCTGAGCTGAGCCCGCTGCCCACCCTTGCCCCTGGCCGCTACCGCCATTTCAAGGGCGGCGAGTACGAAGTGATCGACATCGTGCGCAGCAGCGAGACGCTGGAGCCACTGGTGCTGTATCGCGCGCTCTATGGCGAAGGCGGCCTGTGGGTACGCCCGTACCCGATGTTCGTCGAACAGGTACCGGGCGAACACGGACCGCAGCCGCGCTTCGCACGCATCGACGGTTGAATCCACGCTGCCGGCCACGGTCGGCAGTTACGGCGCGGCGGTGGGCCTGCGCTACAATCGTACCGTCCAGTCGGTTTCTTCCTGCCATGTCCGCATCCCCTTCCCGTTCGCGCCGCAAGGCGCCCGACAGCGTGCGCCAGTCGCTGCTGCAGGCCACCATCGAAGTGATCGGCCAGCAGGGCCTGGCGGCACTGACCGTGCAGGACGTCGCACATGCCGCAGGCGTCAGCAAGGGCGCGCTGTTCCATCATTTCAGCAGCAAGCAGGTACTGGTCGACGAGGCCATCGGCGCGCTCATCGGCGAGTTCGAAGCACGGGTGCGCGCCCTGCTGCAGGAAAATCCGGTGGGGCATGGCAGCTTCAGCCGCGCCTATGTACAGGCCAACTTCGAACACCTGCTGCAGCAGGAACAGGACAACGACATCGGCCTGACCATGGGCAACCTGATGGAACCCGGCCTGCTGGTGCACTGGCGCACCTGGAAACGCGCGATGCTGGCCGAATTCCCCGACGAAGCCAACGATGCCCGCCTGTATGCAGCGCGCTGTGCCGCCGATGGCTATTGGGCCACCGCTTACGGCCGACCGCTGGACGAGGAAGAACGCGCCAACGCATTGGCGATGGCCGAACAGGCCCTGAAACTATGCGACCCGCAGTGAGCAGGAGCGCTCAATGAATCCCTATCTCTACCTTGCCGCTGCCATCGTGCTGGAAGTAATTGCCACGTCGCTGCTGAAGGCATCCGACGGCATGAGCCGGCTGGCGCCGACACTGGGCGCGCTGGTCGGCTATGTACTGTGCTTCTACCTGCTGTCGGTGACCATGAAATCGATACCGACCGGCATTGCCTACGCCATCTGGTCCGGCGTCGGCATCGTGCTGATCTCGTTGATCGGGCTGGTGGTGTTCAAGCAGCGCCTGGATCCGCCGGCGTTGATCGGCATCGGCCTGATCTGTGCTGGCGTACTGGTGATCAATCTGTTCTCGCACAGCAGCGCACACTGAGTACGCTGCTGCGCGATCAACGTTAGCTGACCTTCTTCGCTACGGTCATGCCGAGCAGGAACAGCACCACGGCGATGATGATGCCGGCCCAGAACAGGAACTTGGCGATGCCGACCGCGGCGCCGGCAATGCCGCCGAAGCCGAGCACGCCCGCAATGACGCCGATGATGGCGAAGATGATGGCCCACTTGATCATGTCAAACCTTTCCCCGTGGGGACTGCGTACTGGATGATCAGGCTAGGCCGTAGCCGATGCGGCAGTCGTGAACAGGCCGCGTACGCGGCGTGAATCAGCGCGGGCGGAAACGCAGCAGGGCCACTGCAAAGGCCAGGAAAACGCTGCCCACCAGCCGCTCGAACCAGCGCCGCGCGAAGGGTTTGGCCAACCATCGGCGCAGGCCATGGCCACCGGCGGCATACATCACGTACCAGAACAGTTCGCAGCCGGCGAAGGTGGCGACCAGCACGCTGTACTGCAGCGCCTGGCCACGCGACGGGTCGACGAACTGCGGCAGGAACGCCGCAGCGAACAGCAGCAGCTTGGGATTGCTCAGGCCCACCAGAAGGCCACCACGGAACACCTTCCACGCGCCCAGCGACGCCGCAACCGGCAGCGCGGCATCGACCGTCACCGGTGGTGCCGGCCGGCAACTGTCACGCCATGCCTTCAGGCCCAGCCAGGCCAGATAGGCCACGCCCAGATAGCGCAGCACCTCAAACAGCATCGGCGAGGAATGCAGCAGCGCACTCAGGCCTGCTGCGGAGGCCGCCAGCACCAGCAGCATCGCCAGCAGGCAGCCAGCCATCGCCGGCACGCTACCGCGAAAGCCGAGCCCGACGCTGCGACCGAGGATATGCAGCATGTTCGGCCCCGGCGTACCACACAGAACGAACACCGTGGCGAGGAACCACCACCAGGTATGCAGGGCCATATCGGACATCCACTTCAGAAGATCCCACCAGCATAGAGTGCGCCGGCCTGGCGCGGCACACACAGCGCAGCATGGATGCGGTGGTTACAGAGGCAGGCTCAGGCCGCGAGCGCGTCGCGCCGTACCAGTACCTGGTCGATCAAGCCCCATTCGCATGCCTGCTCGGCACTCATGAAACGATCGCGGTCCAGGGTCTGCTCGACCTCCTCGACACTGCGTCCGCAATGCTGCGCATACAGCCGGGTGATGCGCTGCTTGGTGCGCTGCATTTCCTCGGCATGGATGAAGATGTCCGACGCCTGGCCCTGCACCCCGCCCAGCGGCTGATGCACATGCAGGCTGGCATTGGCCAACGCCGCACGGTGACCGGGCTCGCCGGCCATCAGCAGGAACGATCCCATCGACCGCGCGGTGCCCATGCACAGCGTATGCACCGGGGCCGAGATGTATTGCATGGTGTCGTACATCGCCAGGCCGCTGGAGATCACTCCACCCGGCGAGTTGATGTACAGATGGATCGGCTTCTCCGGGTTTTCCGATTCCAGGAACAGCAGCTGCGCGCAGACCAGCGCCGACACAGTGTCATCGACTTCACCGTTGAGAAAGATGATGCGCTCGCGCAGGAGCCGCGAGTAGATGTCATGGGAGCGCTCACCGCGCTCGCTGCGTTCCACCACCATTGGTATCAGCTGCATTCTGTCCCGCATGTGCCTGCTCCCTGTAGCGTTCGATCCAGGCGCCGGCTCAGGCCGCGCGCATCATGGTGCGATGATCGTCGTTGGCGGCCAACGGCAGCAGCGCGCGCAGGTCGGTGAGCCGATGCACGATGGTCAGCACCGTCCCCCCGCCGTCCGCGCGCAGCCGGAAACACACCAGGCTGTGCAGATGCGGGGGCTGCGCATCGCGCAGGTGGAACCCCAGTTCCCGCCCCTCCTCGCACAGGCAAGGCTGCGGATCGGCAAGATCGGCCGCAGGCAACCAGCGCTCACGCAGCGCCGGATCGAACAGTGCGCGCCAGACCCGTTCCGGTGGCGCTGGCAGCCACTGCTCCATCACCAACGCGGGAGCCGCTTCGTTCAGAACATCGTCCATCAGTCCATCTCCTTCAGCAGATCCTGCAAGGCATCCATCCGCGCGGGCCAGTAGGCCCGGTAGCGCTGCAGCCAGTTGCCGATGTGCGCCAGCCCGCGCGGATCGACCTCGTAGTGGACGAAACGGCCTTGGCGCTGTTCGCTCACCAGCCCGGCATCGCGCAGCACCGCCAGGTGCTGGGACATCGCAGACTGGCTGATCGCCATGCCCTCGCGCAGCGCGCTGGCATGCTGCCCGCCCTCGGCCAGCTTTTCGAAGATGTGGCGGCGGGTGGGGTCGGCCAGCGCTTTGAAGAGGGCGTTCTCGATCATGACCAACACATTAGCAATCACTAATGTGTAGTGCAACTTCCGCATCGGCTGTGCTGCAATGACGGCTCCCCGGCATGGAGCTGTGCATGAAGACCCTTGGCCTGATCGGCGGCATGAGCTGGGAAAGCTCGGCGCAGTATTACCGGCTCATCAACGAGGACGTGCGGCAGCGCCTCGGTGGCGCACATTCGGCGCAGCTGCTGCTGTGGTCGGTCGACTTCGCCCCGATCAAGCAGCTGCAGCATGACGGCGACTGGGATGCGCTGGGCGACCACATGGCCGACGCTGCACGGCGCCTGCAGGCCGGCGGCGCCGATCTGCTGCTGATCTGCACGAACACCATGCACAAGCTGGCCGACCGCATCGAGGCTGCCTGCCCCGTCCCGCTGCTGCATATCGCCGACCCCACCGCCCAGGCCATCGTGCAGGCAGGCGCTCGCAAGGTGGGCCTGCTCGGCACCGCCTTCACCATGGAACAGGACTTCTACCGCGGCCGGCTGCAGGAGCGCTTCGGGCTGGAGGTACTGGTACCCGAAGCCGATGATCGTCGCAGCGTGCACGACATCATCTACCAGGAGTTGATTGCCGGTGTGATCCGCGAACGCTCGCGGCAGGTCTACGCCGACGTGATCGCGCGCCTGGTGGCACGCGGTGCCGAAGCCATCATCCTGGGCTGTACCGAGATCATGCTGCTGGTAGGGCCGGAGGACAGCGCCGTGCCGCTGTTTGATACCACTGCACTGCATGCGCGGGCGGCGGTGGACGCGGCGCTGGCGTGAATCGATGCGCGCCGGAGCGCGGGATCAGTCCGCGCCCTGCACTTCCAGCGCGGTGATGAGCCAATCGACCACCGCCTGCGAATCACACAGGAAGAAGATGGCATCACCGGAGCGCGCTTCGGTGAGCAGGCGATAGACCGTGATCGCCACCGCCGACTGATTGGCGATGAACACTTCCGGGCTGCGCGGCCCCTCACTGTGGCCGGCAACCGCGTGCAGCGCCTTGCGTGCGGCCACGGTCGCTGCCGGGTCCGCGCTACGGGTCAGTTCCGGCCCGCGCAGGCCCCAGGCAATGAACACATGCTTGCCCTTGAACGTAGTGTCCAGGACCCGCACCTCGGCGCCGCCTGCGTCGGCCGAGCGATGAATGACGGTACTGCTGATCAACGCAACCCCCTGTGGTCGTCGTGGTCCGCGCATCCTCCCTCACAGGCCGCCCGCACGCCAGTGACGGCAGCCACAGGCTGCGCCGACAGGCGTGGAAGACATGTAAGAAGGTGTAAACCGATGCGATCGGATGTGCAGCGATGATACGGGATGTAAGCCTCTGCATGGGCCGGTGCGCACTACTAAATCCCTACTGAGCCACTTCCGGAACGATGCGTTCCGACGCCCCCGTGCTGGGTCATTCTTGCCGCCCGAATCCCCGCCCGAGGCTCCCCATGACCCTTCGCCTGCTGCTGCCGATCACCGGCGCCGCCCTTGCCCTGCTGCTGGCCGCCACCACCGTGGCCGCCCAGGACTACGACACTGATCACATTCCGGCGCTGCGCTGCGAATCCCAGTTCAACAAGACCGAGCAATGCCCCATCGAGGGCCCGATGCGCCTGGCCAGGCAACTGTCGGTCACCCGCTGCGTGGAGAACCAGAACTGGGGCCAGAGCCGCCGCACGTTGTGGGTGACCGACGGCTGCCGCGCCGAGTTCGTTGCCGACGGCTATGGGCGCGGACGCTGGCCGGGCCGCGGCAGGGACCGTGACGATGATGGCGAGCGCCTGGTCTGCGAGTCCTACGAAAAGAAGGACAAGGAATGCCGTATACGTGTGCGCCACGAGGTGCGCCTGGTCAAGCAGAAGTCGGTGACGGCCTGCATCGAGGACCAGAACTGGGGCTGGGACCGACGCGGGATCTGGGTCAGCGACGGCTGCCGTGCCGAGTTCAGGGTGTATTGACTGCCGAGCACGCGCTGGTTGCGGCGGGTGCGACTGCGCCTGCGGCAGAGCCGATAGACTGGGCCCTCCTGTCAGGAGCCCGATCATGCCCGCTGCGACCGTGCTGCGTGTCCGCGACGCGACGCCAACCGATGCCTCTGCGCTGATCGCACTCGACAGCGTGGCGGCAAGCGACCCTCGACGGGCGGAACAGATCGGCGAGTGGTTGGCGCAGGGCAACGTGCATGTTGCCGAACAGGAGCGCGAGATCGTCGGCTACATGACCCTCCATGAGCACTTCTTCGGCGAAGCCTTCGTCGAAATGCTGATGGTCGCGCGCGGGCGGCGCAGCCAGGGCGTCGGCGCCGCACTGCTGCGGCACGCGATCGCACAGCGTGGGCAACGCAAGCTGTTCACCTCGACCAATGCCTCCAACATCGCCATGCAGCGCCTGCTCGTTGCATCGGGCTTCATCGACAGCGGCATCGTGCATGGACTGGATGACGGCGACCCGGAGCTGATCTACCGTTTTGCCGGCAGCTGATCGAGATACGCCGTCACCTTGGTGTCCAGCAGATCCATCAGCACGGGATCCATGCAGCGATAGTCGTCGGGAACATCGAGGCAATGCAGGCGCTTGTGTTCCAGCAGGCGCGCGTATGCGGCCTGCAGTCGATGCTGATGCTTGGCCTCCATTACGAAGATGACATCGGCCCAGCGGATGTCCGCCGGGCCGATGGGGCGTCGTGCATGCGGGCTGGTGCCAGCCGACCGCGCAGTGAAGCCGGGCCGCCGTCGCCACATGGCTTCGGCGGTCGGGCTGCGCAGCTGGTTGCGGCTGCAGACGAACAGCAGGTTGATCATTCCTGTTCCTGCAGTTGGCGGGCGCTGAGCACCGGATAGGTGAAGCCCAGCTGGCGTGCGCGCGCGAGCTTGGCATCGCGCGTGTACAGCAGCTTCCAGTTCTTCTCGGGCTTGTAGCTGTCGGCGGTCGTGGCGCGGTCGCCACCACGGTTGCGGGCCTGGCTGCGACGCCAGGCACGGTTTCTTGCAGATTCCATGATGTGTTCTCGTGAGTACCGGGTTCAGCAGCCGCGGTAGTACGAGTGGCGCGCAGCATACACCGCGCGCACAAAAAAGCCCACGCATCGCTGCGCAGGCTTCTTGATTCATCACAGTGGTCGGGACGGCCGGATTCGAACC